>NZ_JBSRZE010000035.1:0-1157 GCF_054057355.1 Sphingomonas sp. UYAg733 | reverse complement strand
TGGTGGAGCGACTATCTGGATTGTCAAACTGCATGCGCGAGGTGCGCGCGCGTTTCGCGTGCCTTTGCGTTGAGCCTGACGAGGAGTTTGCGGGCCAGAGCGATGCGTACGACCATCTTTTCCTTGCCTTGCGCGAGGAGCCTCTCGCGGAAAGCGGCGAGGTCATCGTCGTATTTTCTGGCGACATCGGCGACGAGGAAGAGGATCGATCGAACCGAAGCCCTGCCACCGCGGATGGAGCGCCGGCCATTACGCTTGCCGCTATCGTTGGCGAGGGGAGCAAGGCCGACGAGCTTGGCGATGGCCTTGTTCGAGATGGTGCCGAGTTCGGGCAGATCGGCGAGCAGGACGGCGACGGTTCGATCGGCAAGGCCTTTGATCGAACGGATGGTCTTGTCCAGCTCGGCCCAGAGCGGATCAGCGGTGACCAGGGTTGCGATTTCTGCCGCCAGCGCCTTGGCCTGGCGATTGAAGAAGGTGATCGCCTCCTTGAGGCTGGCCAACGCAGTCGGCTCGCCGGTGCTGTGGAGCCGTTGCTTCTGGATCGAAAGATCGGCGGTAACCTGCCGCAATCTGGCAGCAAGCGCGGTCAACCGGCGCTGATCTTCGGACGGCGGGGGCGTTGCTACCAGCTTGCTGGCGCCGGCATAGCCGGCGATCATCTCGGCATCGATCCGATCGGTCTTCTCCAGATACCCCATCGCATCGGCGAAGCTGCGAACCGCCCGGGGGTTGGCGATGGCGCAGGGCTGTCCCTGCTTCCAGAGCGCCAGAAAGGCGGCCTGCTCGACGCCTCCCGAGGCTTCCATCACGACCAGCTCGACGTTCTGCTCCCGGCAGAAGGCCAGCAGTTGTTCGACTCCTTGCGCCGTGTTGGCGAAACGCTGATAGCGCCCGGTCGCCCAGCTATCGAGCCAGACCTTCGAAACATCCACTCCACAAATGATGCGCATCACGGTAACCTGCCTTGTCTGTGCGATTGCAAATCAACCGACTGTTCGGTCGTGCGTGACAACGGCGATGATCCCAAGCTCCACCACGGTGGGCACCTGAGGGGTAACGGGCGACATCGCCGCCGCGCCGGGGTGGGTGGCCACCCACCCCGGCGCTCAGTCGCTTCCAGCAGAAACGAGCCGTGCTCGTCTAGATACAAGGGG
>NZ_JBSRZE010000034.1:0-1353 GCF_054057355.1 Sphingomonas sp. UYAg733 | reverse complement strand
GGCTACGGGATTCACGGAAGTTGGTGAGCGATGAGGAAGCCTGAGAGGACGGCGGCGAATTGCCTCCATCCTTGTGCCATGGTTTTGGGTCCTGGCGGTTTTCCGTAGCAGTTCCATCCGCCATATCTTGCGACGATCCAGGATAGCCAGGCGAGGGAGCCTTGGGGATGGGGGTTTTTCTGTCGCTCGGTGGCGCCTTCGCGGGTTTTACCGATGATGGCGACGGCGTTGAGGCACTCTTGATCAAGGACATCACTCATGGGGCGAGGGCTGCCATCGCGGGCGCCGACGAGTTGCAGGCTGCGTACCGCGGCGGCGAGCGCAAGGGCGGAGAGGCGAAACAGGTGCTCGGCTTCCTGCACCTGGCTGTCTTCGAGCTTCAATCCATCGCTCTTGAGGGCCCGAAACACCTCCTCGATGCGCCAGCGCAGCCGATAGAGCCGGACGGCCTCGCTGGCCGCGTCCTGGCCTTCGACCGGCAAGGTCGTCAGCAAGCGCCAGAGCAGAGGTTCGCGGCCTGGTGCCGGATCGCCGACTTCGCGCACTTCGACCAGCCCGAGCTCCAGCTCGGCCATGTCGTTTGCAGGGGCTGTTGCCGGGCGAATGACCCGCACGCGGCCGGATCGTATTGCCACGGTCGCCTTGCGCGGCTTCTCACCAATCTTGCGCGGGGCGATCACGATCTCCCGGGTAACCAGGTCCGGCCATGATGCGGGGGCGGTGAACAAGGAGCCAGCGACCAGAGGCCGATCATGGCGCGCACGGATCAGCAACTCGGTACCCGCCGGACGACGGGCAAAGCAGGCCCAGATATCCGCTTCCTGATCACCGACCACCACCAGCTGAGCCGCGTCCGACAGCCGCTGCGAGGCCATTTGCGCTCCCTCGATCCAGCGAATGCTCTCCTTCTCCTCGATCGGTCGGTTCGCCCGGGGCTTCACTGGCGCGACGTCGCGGGTCCAGATCCGCGCGTCCACAAGCCCCAGCACCGCCTCCTCATCCGCATCGATCGCAACCACGCAGTGCAGGAAGAAACCTGGGGTCTTCCCATTCCCGCCTGGCCCAAGACCCCGGCGCCCCGCATACCGCGAGAAGTTGATCTCCGTGGTATCCTGCGCCGCAACAACCCGGCGTCCCGCGCACGCTGATCGCGTGCGAACACTCGACCCCTCCAAAATCGACGCCGTCGTGACGCGCGGCGACGAAAGCCAACGTTGCGCCGCGACCTCTCCCGCTCGCGTCCCACCCACCGTGCGCAGCACAACCGAGCCCGTCTCCACTATCCGCTCAAACAAATGGACCCCGCGCGCCTCAACGCGCGGATCGCCAACTCCAAGCCGTTCCATGCCAATC
>NZ_JBSRZE010000033.1:0-2130 GCF_054057355.1 Sphingomonas sp. UYAg733 | reverse complement strand
CAAATCCCCATAGGTCGATGCTTGGGCCCCGCGGGTTCGGGCCTCCCAGACTTTCGTACGCCTGCCGGCATCCGAAACTCTTCAGGAAAGCGGAATGGCCGCTTTGGAGTGCCAGCCGACATAAGCGGCCCTTCGTTCAGGCTCAGGTGGCCGGTAGCTACGCGTCCCAATCTCGGTCATTCGTCGTAAACTGCAGCGGTCTCGAAAGCGGACCCTCACAACGCCGCTGCAACTGCGGTCGCCGGGTCCAGTGGCAGTTATCGCGTGCGAGTTGCGGTGGCAGTGCATCTAACTCGACAGGAGCACGAGGGTCGCTCGCTGTCGGCCCCCGGCAATTGAATTCACTATCGCCGGGATCGAAAGCGGCGCTCTTTGTGGCATCCGGGGTTAGGTCAATTCTTCACTTGGGGACCAACGCGATATGCAGCAATCGCTTTTGTACCATCACGCACGAACAGCTTCAGGCTCATAATGCGTGTCGTCGGGTCTCTGTGCTCGACATGGTCAAAAGTGCGCTGCAACATTTTCCATACATCCAAGATCGTAAGTTTGCTTCCTCTAACGGGCATCGAAAATTCATGGCTTACGATGAGGCCGGCCTGAAAATGCTCGAAGGTACATCGGACCGAGGCAATAGGCTTTTCCGTCTCAATTGCACGTTCTTGCGTGTACGCCCAGACGTCAAAATCCAAGGAGAACAGTTCAAGATTAGCCCGGCTAGTCGTCGCCGCCAATCTCACCGTATCTGCAAGTTGACCTTCCTTCTCACAAGATTGAATGGCGTTCCTAACCGTCGTCAGGCATAATTTGCTGGAAACAACGGTTGTTGGGTAGCTCATATTCAAAACAAGTGTCCGCTCCTTGTTAAGTCGATAGGTCTCTACTTTAATTTTCGTCTCATATCCGGTGCTAACCGAGATTTCTCTGAAAGTTTTGAGCGCAGTGGTTCCATAAATGTCACTGAGGGATTCTTTGATCACGATGTCACCGACCACGGCGCTCAAGAACCGTGCGGCGCTTTCATATTCATTCTGCTTGTTCGGATCCCATCGCCGCGGGCTTTTGAGTGAGTGATGGCGCAGCTTTCCTCTTAAAAGCACCAGAGTTCTTATTTTGTCGCGCGTTGTATCGCCGGGCTTGAAAAGATCGAATGCCCGTTCGTGAGACCGAACCCTCCGCTGCGCGAACACCGCAGCATTCTGTTCCACGAATTCGCAGAGCTCGACTTGGTCCGACAAAAGATCTGCCTGCTTCTCGTTTCCTGTCTTTCCATTACAAAATCGTGTCTCGAGAAAGAGGTACATGTTGTTATACGAGTCAACGTACCTACCGGCGCTGTACGCTATAGACCTTCGCGAAAATGAGAGGTTGATTCGATTCTATCATCGGAAATTTTGCCTACACAAAAGGCCCTTCCGATCTGCTCAAAATCGCATTCGTGATTGAGGGAGAGATCGTAGTTCGATCGAAACGATTTTATATGAATTTTAGCGTCTTCGTCTACATTTTCGCCGTGGAATCGAAGTTCATAATTGTCATAGTCTAAATCAACAATTTGTATGCCGCTCACCACGGCCTGCCAGTTCATGATATTTCTCCGGGCCAATACCACATAGCCTCCGCCGTTGATCGTGATGTGAGGGTGCGCGGCTTCGGAGCTGGCTGGCTGGACATTGGGCGCATGCGCCATGTCTACGCCGGAGAATGCGAGGCAAACCCGCTTCAACACATTGGCCTCGCGCTCTAGAAAAAACGTCATTTCGCCCGTTTTAATGGGCCAGCCTTCCATCACTTCCACGTGATTTTTTACATCGAATGCAACTGTAACGATCATACTTCAATTTGCTTGGCAAGTGCGCTCTCGGCAAGCCCTAACCAGCTTTCCGCCTCGTTCAGACTGGCACGCGAACGCGAGCAGCAAAGGCTGCACTTTCGACCGCAAGCGCATCAGGTGCTGCAAGCAGTTGAGCATGGGGAAGAAGTGCGGCACGCTACAACGCGTTGAACGGGAGGCGCGCTAGGCGCCGAGGTAGCCTCTAGTGGATTGATTCCAACGTTTGGTGCCCGCGCCTGACAGCTGCGATAATGTGATCGGGATCGGCCTTCCAGACGAACGGTCGTGGTTCTTGA
>NZ_JBSRZE010000032.1:0-2509 GCF_054057355.1 Sphingomonas sp. UYAg733 | reverse complement strand
TGTCAATCGGCGCGGCAACGGGGACCGGGATCGGCATGTAAAAGGAGACCACTCACGTGCCGTCGTTCTGGGGGATGTCGGCGTAGGGCGTAGCCCGGAGCCGACATCCCCCAGAACGACATCCTCTTTGGCAGCGGCAGCGACGGCGCTCAGCTTCGGTTCTTGAACCGCCAGCTCTCGTTGCCTGTCTCGACGATGTCGCAGTGATGGGTAAGTCGATCGAGCAGCGCGGTCGTCATTTTCGCATCGCCGAACACGGTCGGCCATTCGCCGAACGCCAGGTTGGTGGTGACGATGACCGAGGTGTGTTCGTAAAGTCGGCTGATGAGGTGGAACAGCAGCTGCCCGCCAGCGCGTGCGAACGGCAGATAGCCAAGTTCGTCGAGGATCAGGAGGTCCAGCCGCGACAGATGCTCGGCAAGCTTGCCGGTGCGGCCCTGAAGGACCTCCATCTCGAGCCGGTTCACCAGATCGGTGGTATTGTGGAAGCGAACGCGGGCACCGGTGCGGATGCAACTGCGCGCGATGGCGATACTCAGATGCGTCTTGCCCGAGCCCGTACCGCCCACCAGCACGACATTGCGCTGGTTGGCGAGGAACGCCCCGGTGGCGAGATCGCGAACCAGCGCTTCGTTGATCGGCGTGCCGGCGAACTCGAACTCGGCGACCTCCTTTGCAAGCGGCAGCTTGGCGATCGTCATCTGATACTTGATCGAGCGGGCATGCTTGTCGGCGATCTCCGCCCGCAACAGATCGCCGACGACATGCTGAACGGGATACTGGCGCTTGATCGCATCGGCGATCACCTCGTCATAGGCCTGGCGCATACCGGCGAGCTTGAGGTCGCCCATCAACTCCAGGATCTGGTGGCGCTCCATCATCACGCCGCCTCACGAAGCGGGGTCAGCAGGCGATCGTAGCGGCCTGCATCGGCGATCGGCTCGATCTCAAGCCGCAGATGGTCGGGTGTTGCAATGGTGGGCTCCACCGGCGCCGATCGGGACCGGGCCAGGATGTTGAGCACCACATCGGCGCTGGCCACCCCGTTCGCGAGTGCTTCGGCAGCGGCGTTCTCCACGGCGTCAAGACCATCGACGGTAATGGTGGTGAGGATCTTGACCATCTGGCGGTCGCCATCGCTGCTCTCCTTCAAACGGGTGCGCAGACGCTCCAGTCCTGACGGCAATGCGAGTTGCTTGAACGGCGCGCCGTTCCTCAGCGCACCCGGCTTCTTTGCCAGCACCGGTACGTAATGCCACGGATCGTAGATCGTCTGATCGCGACCGTAGCGCCGCGCATGCTCTGCAACGATATCATCACCCTGCCGGATAACGATCCGGTCGGCATAGGCGTGGACCTCCGCCGGGCGGCCCAGTGCGCGGGCCGCGACCGAGTACTTGTTGTAATCGAACCGCACGAGCAGTGTTTTGGAGACGGTCGCGGTCACCGCATGGAAGCCATTGAACGCCGTCGTCGGCAGCCGCATCAGCGCCGCCTTCTCGTCGTCGAACACATCGGCGACGGTCCGCTCGCGCAACTCGGGATGACGATGGGCGCTGGCATGTTCGATGCAGCGATCGAGCAGCCAGGTGTTCAGCTCCTCGTAGCTCGCAAAGCGCAGCCGCGGGGTGAAGAAGCGCTCGCGCACGAGGCCAACCTGGTTCTCGACCTGTCCCTTCTCCCAGCCAGCTGCCGGCGTGCAGGCGGTCGGCTCGACCAGATAATGGCTGCACATCTGCAGGAACCGCCGGTTGAACCGGCGTTCCTTGCCGAGGAACACCACGTCCACCGCCGTCGACATATTATCGTAGATGCCGCGCGTGCAGACACCGCCAAAGAAGGCGAACGCTCGTGCATGCGCATCGAACACCATCTCCTGCGTCTCGCGCGGATAGGCCGCCACGAAGAACATCCGGCTGTGGGAAAGCCTGACGTGCGCGACCTTCACCGTCGTCGTCACGCCCGCCATCACGATCACTTCGTGGCTCCAGTCGAACTGGTACGCTTCGCCAGGATCGAAGCTCAGTGGCACGAACGCGGTCGCCGTCCGCCCCGCTTCCTCGCGTTGCCAGCGACGGGCATGGCGGCGAACAGCATCGTAGCCGCCCTCAAATCCAAGCCCGCGCAGCACCTCATATAACCTGATCAGCGTCAGACGTTCGCGGCGTGGCTTGCGTTCGTTCTCGGCCAACATCTGCTCCAGCGCGGCCGCGTGGCCACCCAGCTTCGGCTTGGGCTCCGCAACCCGCGTGTACGTGAACACGGGCTCCTCCGCCTCGATCGCCTTGCGCACCGTCTTGCGCGACACATGCAGTCGACGCGCGATCTCCCGCACCGACAACTTCTGCACGAAATGCGCGCGCCTGATCCGTCCTATCGTCTCCACCGTCGTCATCCTCCACCTCGTCGCCAGCCAACACAGCAGGCGAACATAGATGACCCGGAAGGTGGTCCCCGTTTAGGTGCCGATTACCGGGTCAGGTGGTCCCCAATCTCACGCCGAAACACA
>NZ_JBSRZE010000031.1:0-2542 GCF_054057355.1 Sphingomonas sp. UYAg733 | reverse complement strand
CCTGAAGAGTTTCGGATGCCGGCAGGCGTACGAAAGTCTGGGAGGCCCGAACCCGCGGGGCCCAAGCATCGACCTATGGGGATTTGGGATTTTGGCAGGTTGGAGGGGTGACTGACCTGACAACTCTATGGTCGTCCGTCGCCGCGGGCCGGCCAGATGTGAGAGCGCATGACGGGCTCTCAGGGGCAGGTTGGCGAGGCTTGCCGGGCGCAGCGACGCGGCTGACGCCGATCCGCGCGAGTTCGTCCGTTCCCCGACGCAGTAGCGATGCGGGGTTCATCGATATCGGGCCGTGCCGGGTCACAGCGCCTGTAGTCCGGGTGGCACCATCGACACGGGCGGTGCGCGAGGCTGGTGCTGGCGTTCGAAGGTCTCGATGACGACCATGTGCCCGCCACAACATGGGCATGGCGGTCGCACGTCATCCGGCTCGATCGGCGCATCGGCAGCGGCGGGTGGCGCGACCCCGAGCAGCTGACGGACGTGGTCGAGATGGGCCTTGCGGGTTGCGCCGGCGAGCAAGCCGTAATGGCGGATGCGGTGGAAGCCTTTGGGCAGGACGTGGAGCAGGAAGCGGCGGATGAAATCGTCGGCCGATAGCGTCATGACCTGCTGCCGATCGGCGTCACCACGGCGATAGTCCTTGTAGCGGAACGTGACGCCGCTTTCGTCGAAGCGGTTGAGCCGGCTGTTGGAGATAGCGACCCGATGCGTGTAGCGCGACAGATAGGCGAGCACCGTCTCTGGCCCGGCGAACGGCGGCTTGGCGTAGACCACCCAGCGCTTCTTCCGAACCGGTAACAGATGACGCAGGAACGCGCGCCGGTCGGCGAGCGCAGCGAGACTACCGAAGAACGCGAGCCGCCCCACGTCGTGCAGCGCCATCAGCCGGGTGAGGAACAGGCGACGGAACAGCTTGCCCAGCACCCTGACCGGTAGGAGGAACGCCGGGCGCGACGACACCCAGCGGGTGCCGTCCGACGACAGCCCGCCGCCCGGCACGATCATGTGGATGTGTGGATGGTGAGTCAGGGCCGAGCCCCAGGTATGCAGCACAGCGGTGATGCCGATACGCGCGCCCAGATGCTTCGGGTCAGCGGCGATGATCGTCATCGTCTCGGATGCCGCCTGGAACAGCAGGCCGTAGACCGCCGCCTTGTTCTGATACGCGATGTCGGCAACCTCGGCGGGCAGTGTGAATACCACATGGAAGTAGCCGACTGGCAGCAGGTCGGCCTCGCGCTCGGCGAGCCAGGCGCGCGCGGCGGCGCCCTGGCAACGCGGGCAATGCCGGTTGCGGCAGGAGTTATACGCGACCCGCCAGTGCCCACAGTCGGTGCACGCCTCGACGTGACCACCCATTATGGCGGTGCGGCAGGTCTCGATCGCCGACATGACCTTGAGCTTGTCCAGGCTCAGATGCCCGGCATGAGCGACCCGGTACGCGGGGCCACCTGAGCGGAAGATGTCGGCAACCTCGAGCGCAGTGCGCACGGGGCCTCAGCCGCCGGGCGCTCTTCCCGCGGTGGTGAGCATCGCCAGCTTGTCGAGCGGACTGGTCACGTTGCGCATCGTCCGGGTCGCGACCTTCGTATAGTAGGCGGTCGTGTCCAGCTTCGCATGACCAAGCAGCGCCTGGATGATCCGTACGTCGATCCCGTCCTCGAGCAGGTGGGTCGCGAAGCAGTGCCGAAGCGTGTGAGGGCCGATACGCTTGTCGATGCCTGCCGCAATGCCTGCCTCGACGACGATGCGGTGCAACTGCCGCGTGCTTAGCGGCTTGAGATAGTGCTGGCCGGGGAACATCCAGCCGTCAGGGTGCATCACGCCTTGCTGTCGCCCGACCTTCCACCACTCCCGTAACAGCGCGAGCAGGCCGACCGGGAGCATGGCGTTGCGGTACTGTCCGCCCTTACCACGCTCAACCCGAAGCAGCATGCGCTCGCTATCGATGTCGCGAACCTTGAGGTGCGAGACCTCGGCGGCGCGCAGACCGGCACCGTAGGCGACCGATAGCGCCGCCTGATGCTTGAGGCAGGTGGTCGCGCCGAGCAGTCGCGCCACCTCGTCCGGGCTCAGCACGATGGGCAACTTGCGGATCCGCTTCATGCGAACCAGCTTGCGCGCAAGGTCCGGTCGGTCGAGCGTCTGCAGGAAGAAGAACCGCAATGCCGATACGATGCTGTTCATGGTCGGTATCGGCACGCCTTGGTCGGACTGCTCGACCTGAAAGCGTCGCACGTCCTCCGCCGTTGCGGTGTCGGGCGAGCGACCTAGGAACGTGGCGAACCGCCCAACATCGCGAATGTAGTTGCGCTGCGTCTCGCGACAGAACCGTCGCATATCCATCTCGTCGATAAGACGCTGGCGTAGCGGACTGACAGTAACAACGGGTGCGAGGATGTGCATGGCTGGGCTCCTTGTGGTGGAACCGTGATGCTCTGCCTGCCGCCCGCCGCGCTCAACCGCCGCGCAACGCCCGTATGTTCACCTCAACTGCGCCGCATGCGCCCTCCCGCGCAGCGGGTTCGTGCTTCCACCA
>NZ_JBSRZE010000030.1:0-5699 GCF_054057355.1 Sphingomonas sp. UYAg733 | reverse complement strand
TCAACCAACCGCTTCTCGCAGCGGCATGAACCGGCAGACGCTCCACTTAACGAGCACGCGGGTCTGTTCAAACAAACCGAGCCACCTCTTATAGCGGCGATTGGCGCAGCGCACGATCGTCGCCAATTTTCGGAATCGATTGCAGCGACTTAGGCGACTCGCCGGGAATCCGTGCTTTTGGAATAGACGGATTCCTCGACCTGCTATAACCTCGCGGTAACCATAATGGTCACCCGGAATATGTCGATCGAGCCCTGGTTCATCTTTGCCATCGTCTGCAGTCTTGCGGGCTATGGCGTCTATCTGGCCGGGATCAGGCGTCAGCTGGTGCAGCCGAACCGCGCGTCCTGGCTGATCTGGAGCGCGGCGACGGCGGTCGAGGCGGGCACTTATGCCGCGGTCAACCCGGGCGCACCACAGGCGTGGATCTTCGGCGTTTCGGCGGTTGCCTGCATCGTAATCACGCTTGGCGTGTGGCGGCGGTCGAGCTGGGAGGCCCCTTCGCAAAGCGAAGTCTTCTGCATGGCGGCGTGCCTCGCTTCGCTGATCCTGTGGCTCGCGTTCCAGAACGCATTCTGGGCGCATATGCTGGTGGTGATCGCGGTGCCGATCAGCTTCTGGCCGACCTGGCAAAGCGTGTGGCAGGACCGCAACCGCGAACGATCGCCAGCCTGGGGGCTATGGACACTCGGCGACCTCGCCACCTTGCTCCTCGCGACGCGCGCGGAAGGGCAGATCGTCGGCGAGTACGCCTATATCTTCGTCGAACTGCTGTGCCACGCCAGCATCTGGTTCATGGTCGGGCTGGCGACGATCAATCCGCTGCGGTCGCTCGGCTATCGCAACGGCCGCTTCTATGTGCTCGACGCCAATCGCCCCGCCGCCAACCTGTTCGCGGTCGGCGAGACGCATCTCGGCAAGGCGGTCTATGCCGCCGAAGGTTTTGCCGAGGGCGACACGATCATCCGCTTCACCGGCCGCCGCATCCGCGCCGACAAGGTGCCGAGCCTGATGCGCGGATCGAGTGATCGCTTCGTGCAGGTCACGCCGCAACATTATATGGGGCCATCGGGGCGGATCGACGATTTGATCAACCATAGCTGCAGCCCCAATGCCGGGCTGCGTTTTACCGCCGATGGCGTATTCCTGGTCGCGGTCTGCGGCATCGCGCCGGGCGAGGAGATCGCCTGGGATTATTCCACCACGCTGCGCGAATCGAACTGGCACATGATCTGTCAGTGCCGCAGCGACGATTGCCGCCGCGTGATCGGCAATTTCGAGACGCTGAGCGAAGAACGCCAGGAATGGTTCCGCGCCCGCAATCTGGTCGCGCCCTATCTGCGGCGCAAGGACGATGTGGTACCGAAACGCGAGCGGGCTGCTTAAGGCCCCTCGCCTATCTGCGGCAAGCGGACGCCGTGCGCGTTGCCGTCTGGTCGACCACGATGCGCGACGCGCCCTTAGGCGTCTGACCGGACATCGTCATGCGCGCGGTAAAGCCCGCCGCGCTATAGCGACCCTGTCGGACGACGCGGAACGTGCCGCCTTCCTTTTGCGGACAGACCATGACCTGCGCGATCCTGCCATCGGTTATCTGTGAGCTTTCGACCCGGCATCTGGATTTCGGGTCGGGCACGAGCAGAGCGGAAATCCCGGTCCTTGCCTGGTCCGGCGCGATGCATTTGTGCTCGGTCTTCGACTTTCCCTTCATCATGCGCAGCAGGAAGCCGGCAGTACCTGGAATGACCAGATCGACCGCTGTCGATTTGATGTCCCAAGTGCCGGGCTGGATCGTCTGCGCCGTGGCTGGGCCGGGATAGAGCAGGAGAAGCGGAGTGAAATAACGGATCATGCCCGCGCCATGCCCGGCCCGTGCCGTTCGCACAATCCCGCGCGGTGGACACTCGCACCCGATCGTCCAACGCTTAGAGTGTGTTTGAAAATGCGCTGCAGGCGAATTTGGCGGTACCGGAGCAGGCTGGCACCGCCTTGAAACGCGCTGTCGCGAACTTTCAAATGGGCTCCTACAGGGTTATCGGGTCAGAAGTTGAACCGGATCCCGCCATTGACGGTGAAGGCACGCAGGCCCGAACCGTCATCGATGTTGCCCACGACAAAGGCCGACAGGCGCCCGCCCCGGGCATGGCCCATGACGCCCGCCGAATACCGCATCGCATCGTCCCAGGTGCGCGAGGCGAGCGAGAAGCTAGTTGCCGGCGCGCCGAAGGTGAAGGTGCCGGAGCTGCCGCGCGACCAGTTCTTCAATCCCGAAGCGCTGACGAACGGCTCGACCACGATCTTGTCTTCGCTGCCCGCGCGATAGGACAGTCGCAACCCGGCCTGGCCGACCTTGGTCTTGTCGTCGCCCGGCGCATAGAAGCTGTCCGCGTCGATCGACAGACTGTCGATATGGCTGTCGGCATAGTTGAAGCCGACAAACGGTGTCGCGGCAAAGCCGCCGCCGCCGCCGCCGACGCGGTAGGAGGCGTGGACCGACCCGGCGGTCGCCTTGCCGTCGATGTCCTTCTTGGTGTTGCCGAACAGTGTGGGCAGGACCACGTCATAGTTGCGCCATTCGCGGCGGATCTGGCCATCGATGGTGAGCGCGCCGTTGCTGATCGCGACATAGCCGCCGACAAAGCTCGTATCGACCGCAAGTCTTTCGCTGGCGGACGGGTGAGCGACGCCGTCATACCAGCCGCCAGTGATACCCAGATGAACTTTCCAGCCGCCGTTGATGTAGAGGCCCAGGTCGCCGCCCAGCTGTATCGCCTGATGGTCGGTGCGTATCCGGTCGACCGAGTTGACCGAAATTCCACCGCCAGTGAACGACGATGCGATCGTCTGCCTGGTGTGCCCGCCGGAACCACGCATCCACAGGCTGAACTTCTTGTCGCCCGACGCGGCATCAGTCCGTGACGTGACATAGGGGCTGATCGGTTCGTCGAGCAGCATCGAGGCGGATTCGGCGACATAGGTCAGACTGCCCAGCGCCGCCGAGGACGGGTTGATCTGCTGGATCAGACCGAATTGGGTATTGCTCGCCGGGTTGCGCCCAAAGCTTTCGAGGATGAACCCGGTATTCGGGAAGATCGTGTTCGACGTGAAGGTGTTGACCGCTGCACCCGGCGTCACCGTCACCACCGGCAGGAAGCCGCCGGCGACGAAGCTGCGCGCGCCGACGCGGTTCAACGTCACATTGGTATTGCCCGACGCCGTGCCGCCGATGTTCAGGCGATCCGCCGTCGCTGTGACGGTGCTGTAATCGGCGAAGAATTGCCCGCCACCGGTATAGGCGCCGCCGACCGTGACGACATTGCTGGTCAGATTGTTCTGCGCGTTGATGATCCCGGTATTGGTCATCGCACCGTTGGTGGTGAAGGTCCCGGCCCCGGCGAAGTTGATCCGGTTCGAATTGTTGGTGTTGCCGAGGAACAGGACCGTCCCACCGGCGCCGATATTGGCCGTGCCGGCATTGACGAAGCTTCCCGAGACACTGGACGCGCCCGACCCAAAGTTCGCGATCGCGCCGGCCGCGTTGGTCACCGTCGAGGTCGCGACAGCCGAGCCGGTCACATTGAGCGCGCCGTTCAGCGTGCCGGTGTTGGTCAGCGTGAAGCTGCCGCCGTGCAGCGTGGCCATCACGGCGGCGGCGGTGCCGGCGAGCGTACCGCCATTGACGATGGTTGCACTGCCGGTCCCGGTCGCGGTCATCCTGATACCGGCCGTGCCCGAGATCGACCCGGCATTGTTGACCGCCAGGGCAGCGTCGACACTGGCGAGATCGACGCCGATGATGCCGGCGATCCTGCCGCTGCCGACCTGATTGACGGTGAGCGCTCCGACCGCGCCGACACCCGTCGAGGTTAGCCGCACGCCGATATTGTCGCCTTCGACCAGACCCGCATTGTTCACGGTGATCGCGCCCGAAACGGTCGACTGGTCGATGCCGATCAACGGATCGATCACACCGGCCGCGCTTATATTGGTGGTGATGTTACCGACGGTCGAGATGCTGGCAACACCAGCCGCGCCGGCGTGGATCGTGCCGTTCACATTGATGGTCGTGGTGCCCGAGGATTGGCCGCTGTCGGTGAAGATGCCGAATGCGGTCGGCGTGTTGGCGGTCACCGTGTGTCCGGCGGTCAGCGTAACGTCGATCGTACCGGTATTGGCCGCCCCAAGCACATTCTGCGCGATGATCGCCGTGTTGCCGGTCGAGGTCACATCGCCGGTCGTGACAACGATGTTCCCACCGTTCGAGAGCGCAAAGATGCCGTTGCCGGTGGTCGCATTGACCGGGCCGATGGTGGTGACGCTGGTCGAGCCGCTGCCGGAGTTCCCGGCATCGATCCCGAACCGCCCGTTGACCGCGCCGTTGGCGGTCACATTGACATTACCCGTCGCTGCCGCAGGGAGGACCGCCGCCACGATGCCGGCATTGCCCGCCCGGATATTGCCATTGGTAACCACCGTGACATCGGCAGTCGTCGAAGCGGTGCGAACGTCGATTGCGTTCTGACCGGCGGTCAGCGCGGTCACCGCCCCGGTGGTGACGTTGATGTCGCCGCCAAGCGCTGTGTCGCGAACGACGATACCTTCGCCGCCCGCCGAACTGCTCGCACCCGATATATCGACCAGGACATTGCCCGAGCCATTGTTCTGGATGGTCGCGGCATTGCCGGTGCCACCGACAAACCCGCCCGCGCCAGTGACATTGATATCGCCCGCACCGAGCGAACCGCCGGTCAGCAGCAAGCCGGTCGTCGCTCCGGTGACCGTGTCGGCAACGTTTACCGTTACCGCACCGCCGCCGTTCACATTGATGCCCTCGGCGACAGTGCCGGTGACCGTGCCGTTGGCGGTCACGGTGGTCGCACCGGTGCCGAGGTTGAGCGCAAAGATGCCCGTCGTGCCCGAGACATTGCCCACGGTCACATCGATCGCGCCCGCATCAACTGCCGAGACCTGCTGTGCGATGATCGCCGTGTTGCCAGTGGAAGTGACATCGCCCGCATTCACGGTGACGTCGCCACCGGTCGAGAGCGCGAAGATGCCGTTGCCGGTGGTCGCATTGACCGGGCCGATCGTCGTCACATTGGTTCGCCCCGAGCCGAAGTTCTCGGCATCGATGCCAAACCGCCCGTTGACCGCGCCGTTGGTCGTCACATCGACATTGCCCGTCGCTGCTGCGGGGAAGACCGCCGCCACGATGCCGGCATTGCCCGCCTGGATATCGCCATTGGTAACCACCGTGACATCCGCAGTTGTCGAAGCGGTGCGAACGTCGATTGCGTTCTGACCGGCGGTCAGCGCGGTCACCGCCCCGGTGGTGACGCTGATGTCGCCGCCAAGCGCTGTATCGCGAACGACAATGCCGCGCGCGTCAGTGGAACTGCTCGCGCCCGCGATATCGACTACGACAGTGCCAGCACCGTTGTTGAGGATGTTGGCCGCATCGCCAGTCCCGCCGACGAACCCGCCCGCGCCGGTCACCGATATGTTGCCCGTGCCGCCGGTGCCGCCGATCAGGGTCAGGCCGCGTGTTGCGCCGGTCACCGTATCGGCGACGCTCACCGTTACCGCATCGTTGCCAATTGCATTGATACCCTCGGCGACCGTGCCGGTGATCGTGCCGTTGGCGGTCACGGTGGTCGCGCCGGTGCCGCTATTGGTGGCTTCGATACCGGTCGTGCCCG
>NZ_JBSRZE010000029.1:0-7051 GCF_054057355.1 Sphingomonas sp. UYAg733 | reverse complement strand
CGCCCGCCGCGCTCAACCGCCGCGCAACGCCCGTATGTTCACCTCAACTGCGCCGCATGCGCCCTCCCGCGCAGCGGGTTCGTGCTTCCACCAAATGCGACATTTCAGATGCCAATATTAGTTTCTCGTCCGACCACGATTTACCGACCGGTGACGCTGAATATGGCGCTTATCGATCATTCAACTCAGTACATTATGCCACAAGTGTCATGACTGGGAGAAAGCGAGCCATGTCAGCAACGCTAGCGCCGATCAACGATGTTGGATTGTCAACTCTATCGAGTGTTATGACGTTCAGCGCAATGCACGCCTTCTCGCCAAAGATGGCGGACGATATCTTTGCCATTAAATATCCATAATGGATTAAAATAACTGGGTAAGTCTCATTGACTGACGTCGCTCGAGAAACCGAGACCAACATTGTGCTGCCGCATACCAAAATCGATATGGAAGCTTGACTCACGACCGATGGCCTCTGGCACAGCTGGCGCGGTTCAAAACGCCCACGGAGCCCCAGGTTCGCGACATAGTCTTCAAGTTCATCGGCCAGCAGCATCCCGCGCTCCTGCAGCTACCATGCCGCAGCCCTCGCATTCATCAATCAGCGCGCTGGTGGGAGCTTAAATCGTCAACCGAGGCGATTGTGCAGCTGCTCTCCCTAAAGATTAATCCGTTAAAGTGTTCGACTACTGATAAGGGTTTTTATAACCAAAATCTCTCACCAAGCGGATATTCTTCGCTTTGCTGCAGTCTATTAAAAATCGTTTCAAAACTCGTTTATCGCCATCATCAATAATTAGAGTTAGTCCACCCTCAAAACACGCTTTCTCCGCCGCCTCATGGCCAACCGGGTCTCCGATTTGATTAGAGATATTAAATTTAATGTTTGCCTTCGTAAGAACCGCGATCAATGAACCAACGCTGTGGAAACTCCTATTTTCAATATCAGCAGGAAACGTGGTTGGCGTGTTTTCCTCCGAGTTATTTTGCCTCACGGCAGGAGCGCCTCCTGTACACCCTGCTACGACAATTAAAGGCACGAGCCAAACTATTCTCGACATTGAACACCTCTCCTGCAAAGGTCGACCGAGTAGGCCGGCAATGGTAGCGTTCCCGTATTAGGCGGCCTTGGGGAGCCTGTAATCTGCTCATAGGCCGTTCCCGCCACGGAGTTTGAGTTTTGCTGAATAAGGCGATAATCTAAATTGGCGCCATTTACAGAATTGGTGTAATCGCGGGCTCCAGCCACGATGCTTGAGAAGTCTCCTTTAACCGTTGCTGTGCCGAGCGTAACCGTGTTGGATTTCCCGTATGCGTCGACGTCTGCACTCTGGCTAAGTGGTTTCGTTTCGGCGATGAGTCCCAGGCCAGCTCCGCCGCTTGCCTTTGAACTACTCGCTTGTGACTGTTCGCCCGAGAGCCCCGAAGACACTCCAGAGCTGGCGGCGGTGGTGCTGCTGCTGCTGTTGCTACTGCTGCTGCTCCCTCCTGAGGCTGAAGAGCCCGAAGCGCTAGCTGCAGCCGGTGAGAGGTAATTAGCAAGATAGTCACCGTTGGGTCCGCCGCGAACGATCACAACCCGAAGGTGATTATCGGCATCCCGAAGAACGACAAACGCGTGAACGCCGTTCTTTTGAAGTGAAACCTCCGCGTCCTGTCCGGTCGAGTCATGTTTGTTGACTGGATCGTTTGCGACATAGGCGTACAAATTGACCTGATCCTTGTATCCAACTGGATCGGTCTGCAGGAAGCGTCCCAAGGTCGGCGAGTAGATCCGCGCCTTATAGTGGTACATTCCGAGCTCTTGCAGCCAGACCTGTCCAGTATATTGGAACCGGCCGAACTGCCCCGGCGCTAGCGTTCCGTAGCCATTGGGGATGCCGTATTCGTCATAGGCGTTGATTGCGACCGGATTGCCTGCGCAGTCGGCCTGCGCCACGATCGAGCCTTGGGCATCCGGGTGCAACACCCGCGTTTGCGAGCAGCTTAGAGCAGCGCCAGCGTCGGCCAGGATCGGTTCGTCTGGGCCAGCGCCATGAGCATAGCGCATCAGCATCGCGCCAGCGGAATTATACTCCGCAACCAGCGCATCGCCATCGTAGAGGAATCGCGTGTCCGCCCCCCCGCCGGCTACCCGATACAACCGACCAAGCGGATCGTAAGTCAGCGTAACTCCGCCACTCTTTGTGATCAGCCGATTTTCGACATCATAGCCAAATACATTGCCGGCACCGTCCGAAGTCAGGTTGCCGTTCGCGTCATAGGTGAACGTCGCCGGGCCACCTGACGTGTATTGGTTGAGTCCATTGACCGCGTAACTCCGGCTGACGTCGGTATAGCCACTGAACGCATAGGCATTGTTCGACCGTGTCTTGCTGACGATCTGGTTCGCCGGATTATAGCCGTAGCCCGAGGTCGTGTTCGATGTGCCCGAGCTGAACGCCTGCGCCTCTGATTCCAACCGCGAGATTGGATCGTAGCTGTAGGTGGTTGAGCTGCTTGCCCGCCCGGTTTTCGCGCGGCGCCCCTGAGTATCATAGACTATGTTCAGGAACGGCACCGCTCCACTTGCCGGCGTGTACCAGCTTGCAAAATTCATCCGGTCAAGGCCGTCATAGCCATAATTGAAATAGACGCCGTCTGGATGCGTGACGCGCGTTCGGTTGCCGTCCCTATTGTACTGATAGGTAAGAGTCCGCAACGTCCCGCCTTGGCTCGAGGTGACAGAAGCCAACTGGCCAAAGCCGTCATAGATATTGGTCAGTCCTTCGCCCGTCGGTGACCCGAACCGCGCATAGGTTTGCAAGCCGCGTGGATCGTAGGCGTAATAGACATCAGCGGCTGTCCCACCGGGAATGTCCTTCAGTATCATTCGATTAAGAGCATTATAGATATAACCAATAACCTGCCCGTCTCGCTTACGAAATGTAAGGCGATTTCCGTTCGAGTCATAAGTATAGGCTTCATAATCGGTCGCGCTTTCCGCGCCGACCACCATTTTATTTGGAAAATTCCATCGGATTTGTCGGTCAAATCCGTCCCAGGCCATCGCAGCTTTGTTTCCATTGGCGTCTATAACGCTCATCTGCTTGCCATTTGGCGTATACGCATATGTGGCATAATCCTGCTGCAGACTTGTGCCGTACGCTTTTTGCAATTTAAGAATTTGGCCTGCAGCGTCGTAAACATTTTTCGTGATCCGGTCCGCTCCCTGCGCGCCTTCGGCGCCCAACACGCACGCTGACGATGGCAGTGATCCAAATGCCGCAGTGTTCATCCGAACTGCAGTACATTCCAGCCGCCCAAAGCTGTCATAACTGAACTGAGATACGGAATACACCGCGCTATCTTTCATTGTCCTTTCTGTCGTCTTGCGACTGAGGGCGTCATAGGTCGTTTCTACCTTTTGAAAGACCGAAAATTCCGCCCAGCTGGCAGGCGCTATACTATCGGACTGCCAATTCGCCAACTCGCCCTTTTCCACTTTGATGACATTACCTCGCCCATCATAGCTATTACGGATTGCTGCAAAACGTAACAAGCCGGATCCATCCGCATCCGGGCTTATAACGCCCGTGGCACGACCCCGACTGTCGTAACGATACCCCGTGGTATAGGGAGAATCCGAGGCTTGTGCACGCGCTATCGGCCCACTCAACAAAAGCGCAAAATGGGAGGCTCCGATGAGCCTGCGGATCGTAGTGCTTTTCATGGAATCTCCCCCCTACATGCAGGCTGCCAGGCCAGCATTTGGCCGGGTTTCAGAAATCTTCTCGCCGAAATAGTTATAGCTATAACAAGTCAGGTGTGTCCGAGCTATCCCGGAGGCATCCAACGCTGTGACTGAAACGCCTCTTAAATTGAGATTATTGACTCCCGTTGGAGGACCATAATCATATTGGGCGACAGTATCCGTACCTCCGCCCGCGCACGCAGACGTAGTATCACACGTGACGATCTTAACCGGCAGCGAGATAGGCGGGCCTGCAGGGACAAGATTTGCAGAGGCATCCAGCACGAAAGCCGTGCGCAGTTCGTAAGTGTATACCTTTTTAAGCCGCGGAGCGCCGACTGACGGAGCCGGAGCAATCTCCTCCAAAATTTGCCCTCTTAAGTTATACGAATAATTCGACGTTCCGCCTTTTGGATCGACCATTGTCATTGGCTTATTGCAATACGCCTGAGTGCTCGCAGAACACGAGGGCGGGTAGGTATATTGCGTTACCTGTTGCGGCAAACCGCTTGCTGGCTTAGCCGAAACCACGCGAGCTATTACATTGTAACGACTGTCGTACTGTAGCATCTCGCCGTTGCCTTCCGGATAAGTAGTTCCGGAAACCTCCTGTAGCTGGTTTCTGCTAAACGTCGTCTCCCGCCCCAATCCGTCCCCAGAATACATAAGAGCTCGTCTTGCAGAACCCCACTCCGGTATGGGTCGGACCGCTCTGGTATAGTTATTTTGCTGACCGCTTATTGTTACCCATGTAGTAAGATAAAATGCGAGATTATACGGGTTCGATCCCCACGATCCATATTTATTTTTTACTGTAAAATACGAGGCCAGAATATCGCCCTTCTGGACAGACTTAACAAAGATGTCGTCGTGAACGTCTCCTTTCTTTTCATATGTTATCGAATATACAGGCGCACTAGAGTCGGGCAAAGCTACTGACGTCGGATACCAGCGATACCACGAAGGCGGGTCGGGGCACTGAGAACCGTTTTGCAATGTAATACAGATGCGCTCGTAATCAAAGGCATACATCTGCTGAAACGTATACTTGGTCACGCCGCCGTCAGCATCGCTCACTATTCGGATGCCACCTAAGGAATCCACCGAGGCTTTACGCGTTTGTAGAAGGCCAGCACAGGATATTGCACTCGTTAAATCGCAGTAATTCTTGGATAGGTTAATAGCTTGAATATCTAGGTGAAGCCCAGAATTAATAAATTTTAACATATAACCGAAGTTATTAACTATTGACCGTTTAGTTCTGTCCTTATCCTCAAATGACATGGAAGTGGAAAGTCCGACGAAACGAACTTGCCGTCCGTCTGGATAAGTAACATTTGTATCAGTCCCGAAATCTATTTGAATACCGAACTTATCAGTAAATAAATAATGCCCGCCCGAACTGACTAGCGTGGAGCCAGTGGAATACTGACTAGTCAGCGGAGCGGTAGTCCCAGTATCCTTTCGAAAGGTATCCCCTATGCCGTTGTACTCGACGGTGTAATAGTCATAATAGTTAAGACTTCCCTCCTTCCTGATTTGATTATAAGATAGCCGGGGAATGCCGTTTTGCTGGAAATCGCTGCCGTCTACCGGGCCATAAGAAACAGACAACGCAACTTCGTCCGCTCCGCCAATCCTGATTTGATCCGTCGCAGAAAGCGAAAACCGTCCTGTTTTCCGCTCAACCATAAAATCATCGACGACCTTCTGCACGATTCTTGGTTGCGTAACTTGACCACGAGCAGGTCCAGTTAAGAGCATGGCTAAAGTCAAGACTACGAAATAGTAAGTTGGGTTTTTCAGCTCGGGATGCTCGCCACGCAGGTGGTTAAACATGCGCCTTCCTCTCAGATCTGTCGGTGGTTTGATCGTTTGATACGGCCTTTCCATCAAGTTGTAATTCATGTTCAAACCGGGTGGACCACCTGAGAGTGGAGTATTATTTTGGCTAAATAGATGATGCATCATTTTTAAACTCGCCAGATCTTGATAGTAAGTGAGGCTGATGATCCAATAGCTAGTTGATCATAGTCATACTACGCCAATATGCCTCGTTCGAACTCTCGCCATGCGCTAACTTTCATCCTGATGTTGGCGTCGGTGTTGGACAAGGGACGGGCGTCGTCGTGGTTACGTCATACCGGACGCGATTACCCGCGCGATCAAAACAGGTTCCTGTTTGCCGGATCGAATTTGGCCCCCCGCTTAGCACGGACCCTGTCAGTCGACCAAGGGCATCATAGCTATAGATGGTAGTTTCCTGCGCTGTCGCGATCGCAGCGCAGCCGATCAACACTGCGCCGCCAGTGACAAGCAGAAGTCCGTGTTTCCGTGCCATGTCGTTTTCCTTAAGTTAGAGAGTAGTATGCTGCTTACACTTCAATTCATCCGGCCGACCTTAGTCTTCGAGATTCCGAAAATTTCAACCACAGTTGTTATTGCTGTCAGGCATACCGTCGTGCCGCTTTCTAGCGACTGTAAAGGGGACGACGTCGAACAGAGAGGTGATCACCCTGATCTTGTATTCGCGAACTGCGGTTGCTGTGTTGTCGATTATAGAGATGTTCTGCTTCTCGTTGTCTTAACTCGATAGTCTTCCGCATTTGTTTCAAGCCTTGGCTGGGATCTTTGCTCGCTTCGTCACAAGTATTGACCGCGTGACCTAGGTTTCTCCGCCATCGCTTGTTTCGGGGTCCATTGGAAGCCGCCTGGTCAGGATAATGCTACTCACGGGACGCGTCCTTTTAGCAGTCCAGCGACCCGCTCATCTGTGCCGGTGTGGAGCGGACTGGCGGAAAGGCATCGCACCGAAGGATACCTCTTAGGGAAGTTGGCGCTGGCAGGCGCGAAGCGGCAACTCGGGCTGATGGCGAAGTTTGCGGTCCATGGGTAACCGGCCGCTTATGGCAGTCAACGGCGTGTGATTGGTGGACCATCCCTTGAGGCCCTTCCCGGCGTTGTAGGTCCGCCCGCACGGCCGGCACGCCGCGGCCCTTGAAGCTATAGTCGGTTATTGGGATCAACCTGCCGGTCCGGACTTTCGAGGCTCGGTCCGCAAAGAGCGGCGTTCGAACCCTGTCGGCCGCTGAAACAAGAACGAACTTGCCTGCCACAATACGGTGCATTGCCAGGATCGTGGCGAATGCCTCGAGCCTCCCCGCTGCCCCACCACGCCCAGCACCCGGCCGCTGCCTATACGAATCGCTGTCGATGTTCTCAGTCTCCTAGTGGATTGATTCCAACGTTTGGTGCCCGCGCCTGACAGCTGCGATAATGTGATCGGGATCGGCCTTCCAGACGAACGGTCGTGGTTCT
>NZ_JBSRZE010000028.1:0-21081 GCF_054057355.1 Sphingomonas sp. UYAg733 | reverse complement strand
ACTTCAACCAACCGCTTCTCGCAGCGGCATGAACCGGCAGACGCTCCACTTAACGAGCACGCGGGTCTGTTCAAACAAACCGAGCCACCTCTTATAGCTCGGTCAGGACGGCGCTTGAACGATTGCGGGGAAAACTCGCTGCGAGGTCGTCGCCCTGGCTTCTTGGAGATCGGGTGACGATGGCGGACCTGTTTTGGGCGATACAGCTTCTGCGTATCGAAAACCTCTGTGGCGACAAATTTTGGGGAGGAGAGAGGTTGCCGGAAGTGACCGACTATCTGACGTCGGTAAGAATGCTACCGGCGATACGTTTGTCGGTCAAAACCGGTCCCGCTTGCGTCGCCTAAACCGGTGTGGATGACGCCGCATGCAACCAAACCGAGGCGCTAGCATAAAGCGCGGCGATTTCCTCCGGACGATCGTCACCGAAATCGTCGTCTTTTAGGCTGTTCCCCAAACGCGCAGCATTCCACGCGAGGATCGCATAGCTGGACCGGTACGGCGCCAGTTCGCCAACGGGTATGTTGATGACCTGACCCGGGACCAATGGCGTCAGCGTCGTATATTCGTAGATCGCATCGAGCGACACTATGCGCCAGATTCCGCCGCGGCGCTCGAGGCGGTAAGGAAGCCGCATATACGAGACGAGGTCACCGGATACTTCGTCGACCTGAACCTCAAGACGCAACGCGACCGGCACCTCGACCAGGGCCCTGTCTCCCCGTAGATGCACGACGGGGGCAAACACGCGGTGATACGACACCTCACCACTGGCAGCCATCGCCTGAGAGCCGGCCACGAAGCCCGCGCCGTCGCCAGTGTACCAGCTTAGTCGAACGTTGGAGTCGGGCCAATATTGCGCAGCCATCTGGTCCCACCAGCCCCGATCGCGGCACTGACGCTCCGCAAGCACGACCTGCGTCACCACGGCGACGTCGTTGCCGGTCTCCACCGATTGAGTGGAGCCGGGTGTGCTCTCCGCGTCTGTCATCGCATTTCCTTCATGTGAGCGGCCGTTGATGGCACAGTGACGCAAGGGCCGATGGCCACGATATCGGGTTCGTCCTGGGGCCGGCCCGTCTTTGAGACTGCAGTCCCGGGGTCAGCCAACAACTTGGTGCGATGCCAAATGGCGGGCAAACTCAATTTCGCGTATCTGCAGTTGAAGGCGGGATTGGAATGAATCCAGGCAATAGTCGCGGCTCCGACCTTGGTCACCGGCTGACTGCAGGGGCGTGTCGGGTCACCCGGCCAAGAGCCATGACGTTGCATCATCCTCGCTCCCGAAGATGCCGTCTCCGCCCGCGGGGTTGATCCGTCGCGTCTGCATCTTCTGCAATGCGCTGTCGACAATGACAGCCACCCGGCCCACCCGAGGGCCGATGACCTTTAGGAAAGACTGCATCTGGTTGGCGATATGCTGTGCTTGCACACCGTGTTCGCGTACATCGACCAGAACACGAAGTTCCGGCGTACTGGACCCCAGTTCCGCCAACTTAGCCGTGATCACGGCCTTATAGTCATCGAGAAGGGCCTGGTTCCAGTATCCGGAAACCCTGATGGTCAAGAGTTTGCGCGTCACATCCATCGTGATTTCATACTTCGGATTGTTGGCCATCTGCCTATCCCTGAAGAGGAACTTCGCGAGCTTTGACGGGTCGATCGCGAGCCCTTGAAGCGGCCCGCGCCGACCGATGCCCCAACGACTCATCGATCGAGTCGTGCGCGACAACTTCGCTATGTCCTTAAACCTATGCGTTGAACGTGGCCGCTGTCTGTTTGGGAATTGCCACCAGGGCCCGCCTTGGCAGATGCCTATCTATGATCTCCACGCCCACTGCCGCGGTCAACACCAGCACAGCGACCATCGCGAAGAACGCGCCTCCCTGCCCGAGGGCCAACGCGGCACCGCCCGCAAAGCTGCTCAGGATCGCTCCGATGCGGCTGACAGCGGCGACAAGACCGATGCCGCGGGCTCGAATGGGCGTGGGATAGGCCTGGGCCGCAACGACGAAGTTGCCTGCCATCACGCCGCCGATGCAGAAGCCCGCGACGGCTAGCCCTATGAAAATCAGGCGGAAGAGGTCCGTGCCCACCGGCAGCATGTGGATCGCGAGGCTCATCGCAATGGCCACGGTCGAGGCGCCGAGTGCAAGCGCCAGCATGACCACGCGAGATCCCCAGCGGGCGATGAACCACCCGAGGCAGAGCGTTCCGCCAATTGCGGCGAAGCTATAGATCATCTGGCCGCGTACCGCGCTCTGGAGGGGCAGTTGAAACCCGACCAGGATCACCGTCAGCCAGCCAGCGATGCCGTAGGTCGCCACATTGACGCTTACGCCGCTCAGCCACAGACCGACATTCACCCGGGCGTTGTCGCCGGTCATCAACCTGCCGTCGCCTGCTACGCGCGTCTCAAGCTGGAATCCTTCGACGCCGTCTCCGACAGGTGCGCCCCAGTTCGCATGAAGCAGCGCATGTGCCTGTGCCTGGCGATCCTTGAGGATCAGGTACGCGGGGGATTCAGGCAGTTTCCACAGCAGGATGGCCGAAGCGGCCACGGTGAGCAGGCCTGTACCCGCGAAGAAGGTGCGCCAGCCGAATTGCGGCAGCAGCCACCCGGCCGCCATAGCGCCCACGATTATGCCCGCGGGTATCCCGATCGTCATGATGCTGATCGCCTTGCCCGCCACCCGTCGCGGCATCCATTCGCTCATCATCGCCATCGCCAGGGGAAATGCAGATCCGAGTCCCAGACCGCCGATCAGGCGGACCGCCAGAAACATTTTAGGCCCGGTGACGGCGGCACAGGCCAGCGTCATCGCGCCGAAGAAGGCGACGCTCGCCACCAGCACCGTCCGACGCCCGTAGCGGTCACCCGCCCAGCTGCCGATCAGCGTGCCGATAGCCATGCCGATCATCGCGGCGGCTAGCAGCGGCGCGAATTCCGGCTTCGTCAGCGACCATTCCGCCATCAGCGCGGGCGCCGCGAAAGCGGCGATCTGATAGTCGAGACCGTCGAGGAACAGTATGGCGGTGACCATGACCGCTACCGCCCATTGCAGCCAGCCCAGCGGAGCAGCGTCCATCCTATCCCGAAAGCTGATCATCGTGGCAACAACATGAAAAACTCCAGCCCCTCCGATAGATCGTTCTCGCGCCGCCGACCACTTCGCGAGCCGGCGACGTCTATAGGCTCGGCGCCTGCGCCGGTCATCCCGCGACTGCCCGAATATCAGGCAGTGACCAAGCGTTACGCCACTTCACCAAGCGACTCTTTCCTCAGGCCGAGGATCCGTCTGCACGTTTGGCTCGTGGGCGAAGACCAATGTCGCTCGCGTCGCGAGGTCGTAAGCCGGCCATTGCGGCAACATCGGCGTCTGAGGATGACCGGTGCGTGCGAACGCCGCCCAGGCACCGGACATCTGGCGGGACACGGCGTAGCGCGCCGGATCGCTCCCCAGGATCGGATGATCGGGCCGAGCAAAAACCAGCGGGAGGTCGAGGATGTGCGGCGTGCCGTAGCTGCCGCCCGCAATGTCGGTGGCAAAGCCCAGCAGGTACATGAAGACCGGTGCCGCACTGGCCTCGATCCGCTGCTCGGCCATTCCGACCGCCTTGCGCCAAAACATGAAGTCCCGGGTGATGGCGAAGAACAGTTCGCTCGTCGAGGCCTCGGGACGGCTCGCGCGATACGTCGCGATGATCCGTTGGGCGTTGGCACCGAGCATGCCGCCCAGAATGCCTTGAAACTGTCCATCGCCCATCTCGTGGACGCCGGGTACCCCGGAGAAGAAGAACGTCGTCTCGTTCTCGTTCGTTCCGACCAGCAACGGCACTGTGGCGCTGATCGCACATCCCGCCAGACCCAGTGCCTGTTCCGGCAGGACGCTTCCATCCAGCACCGGCTCGAATTCCAATCGAGGTTTGGTGGCGCGTGTCGCGAGTCCGGGAGCGAGCCTAATCTGCGCCGCGACAAGCGCTTCCTCAGGCGTAGACAGCAGGCCATCGATGTCGTGGGGCTCCAATCCCAGCTCCGACATGAGCGCCAGGGTATTGGCAGCTCCGTCCTTCCGGCTTTGCGCTTCGAGTTGCGAGCCGCTCTGGATGATAGCCTTGTGGAACAGTCCGGCGGCAGCCGGCATGCCGAGCAGCACTGAGACCTTCAGGCCGCCACCCGACTCTCCGAAGATGGTGACGTTGCCCGGATCGCCGCCAAAGCCGGCGATGTTGTCGCGCACCCATGTCAGCGCGTCGACCAGATCGAGCATTCCAACGTTACTGGCACCCTCGTAGGCAGACCCGCCTGGCAGGTCTGCCAGATGGAGGAAGCCAAGCGCGCCGACACGGTGTCGCACGGAGACGACGACGACATTCTCCCTGCGCGCCAGGTCGGTGCCGTCGAACCACCACACCGGTGGCGTCTCACCGAAGTATTTGCCGCCGTGACACCAGAACAGAACCGGTAGCCGCCGATCCTCGATCGGGGCCGGCGCCCAGACGCTCACCGTAAGGCATTCCTCGCTCTGGCGTCGCCACTTCCCATCGGCAGGCTCGCCATGCCCCATCAGATCCTCAATGAGGTCCGTGGTGACCTGCATGTCGGCGGATTCCGGCTGGATCGCGCGGGGACCATAGTCGACCGCGTCGCGGACGCCGGCCCATGGCGCGACCGGGTTGGAGCGCCGCCAGCGCCGCGCGGCGCTTACATCGCCGCCGTAGGGGATACCCTTGAAAACAGCGATCCCATCATCAATTCGTCCACGTAGCAGCCCGCTGGCGACGGCGACCGTGACATCCCCCTCGCGCGCACCCCGACGATCCTCGTGGGTATCAGAAACGACCATTAATCTGCACTCCATAGGTGCGTGGCGCGGTGGGGATGACCACCTCCAACAGACCGAACGGCTGGGTGGACGCTGCCATCGGAGTGCGATCGCCCTCGATGTTGCGCACGAAGCCCGATATGTTCCAACGGTCGTCGATGCTGCCGAAGCTTATCGTCGCGTTGCTACGCCAGACGGGGCCGATCAGTTGCGACGGGCGATAGTCGAACGAGATGTAATAGCTCGACTTGTACTGCGTATCCGCGCCAAGGACGACCTTGTAGTCGCCCACGTTGAACGTCTGCTGTGCGCCCAGGTTGATCGTCCATTTGGGCGAGTTGAAACCGGGTTTGCCGGAGCAGTCCACGTTATAGAACGCCGGGTTGGACGAGAGGGCGACACCGCACGTCGTATAGGGCGGCGAGGTCCCGACCGGATTCTGATAGACGAAGTTCTCGTAAACCGAGTCGAGGTACTGGACGTCGGCATTGAGCAGAGTCTTTGGCGTCAGAAGAAACTTCCCCTCCACCTCGGCACCCTTGATGGTCGAACTGCCGACGTTTTCCGTGAAACGTCCCTGCGTGCCTGCGCGATCCAGGCTGACGTGCGATACCTGCTGGTTGCGATATTTCCAGTAGAAGGCTTCGATGTTCAGCTGGACGCGATTGTCGAAGAACCGGTTCTTCGATCCAATCGTGAAGGCCGTTATGTATTCCGGATTGAAGGTTTCATATCCGGTTGCTAGATTGAAGCCCCCCGACCGATAGCCGGTTTCTACGCTTGCATAGGCCAGCGAACGCGACGTGACGTCGATTTCAACGGCGCCGCGATAGGTCGGCTTTCCAATCTTCTGGATGGCGTGGACCGCGTTGTCGGTGCGCGACAGGATCGTTCCGGGAACCGGGCCAGGGCCGACTCGGACACCTGCTGGCGGAATTGGATACGGAAAGTTCCTGTAGTCGCCGTAGAGCTGAAACAACGCAGCATTCGGGCAGCCGGTCGGGACGACGCAGACCAGCACCAAGCTCGAAGAGGTGCCGTCGAAGTTCTTGTTGTCCTGCGTATACCGGATGCCGCCAACCACCCGCAGACGGTCGCCGAGATGGGCGGTCAGCCGACCGAAGGCCGCGTAGGATTTGGTACCGGTCGTGAAGTCCTGCTGATTGGCCAGTGACGACTGGTTCACGAACGTGTGTTCCTTCACGTACTCGTCATAATAGAACAAGCCGACGTTGTAGTCGAATATCCCGACGCCAGTCTTACCAAGACGCGCCTCGACGCTATGCTGTTCACTCTTCTCGCCCGTGAGCACCGAGAACCCAATGCCGCCCAGATTGTTGAGCGTTGACGCCCGCCAAGCGGGAACGACGGTCAGTGTCCCGATGCCGGTCTCGTAGTTGATCTCGGCATTCGCGCCATAGAAGTCGTTGTGCTGGAACGGATAGGCGGTCTGCGCGTCGAGATTGCGACCGGAGGGCCCGGCACGCCGGGTCTGCCGGAAGGCCTGCGAGGCCGGCGAAAACGATCCCTCCGAAAGGCTGAGGTTGGATGGGGTGATCGTGAAGCGCTGCCCAAGCGGCAGGGTCGTCAGCGCGGGATTGTAGGTATATGCGTCGATGTAGGTGTAGCCGGCCCCGGCGCCGCCGGTATGGGCGTAGTCCCCCGACACGCGGACCGTCAGGTCAGGCGTGAGTTTCGCCTTCATCTGAACCCGCAACGATTGCGTGTCCTCGTCCGACTGGCCATCCGACAGATAGCCGTCATGCTTTACGAAATTGCCGGCGACCCGGAATGCGCCTTCCTCGCCGAGGGGCACGTTGACCGCGCCTTGGGCGTTGATCGAGTTGTAGTTGCCATAGCTGACCGAGCCGAAGCCGGAGAGCTGGCCGATCTTCGGCTGGACCGGCAGAACGTTGATCGCGCCGCCCGTGGCGTTTCGCCCATAGAGAGTGCCCTGCGGTCCCTTGAGCACTTCGACCCGTTCCAGATCGTAGAACGTACCCGCCGCCGAGGTCGGACGGCCGACATAGACGCCGTCGTAATTGAAGGCGACCGCCGGGTCGGTGTTCGGTCCGGCCGCGAAATTGCCGACGCCGCGCAGGAAGAAGAAGTTGAACGAACCGGCGGATTGCACGGTCAGCGCAGGCACCAGGGTGTTTAGCTGATCGACCGTGCTGACGCCGCCCTTCAGCAGATCTGCGCCGCCCACGACGTTAATCGCGACCGCTGCCTTCTGGCTGTTCTCGCTGACGCGCTGTGCGGTCACCACGATGTCGGCCAGACCATCTCCGGTCGACTGCGCCACGGCATCGGTTCCCGCCGCAGTCGGTTCGGAAGGACGCACCTGACCCGCCCCTCGATCACCTGATGCGGCGGAGGGCGCCTGCGTCGTGGTCGAAGTCGGCGGGACTGTCTGCGCGTGCGCGACGCCTGCGCTCGCAAACGTCATCAGCGCCACGCCTGAAAGCAGTTCGATACGCATCGGTCATCCCCTCGATTCGGCCCACGGCGACAAGATGACGCATTCGGGCGAGCGGCTCGCATGGCCACTTGGCTATTTTGATATCGCCCCGTTCGCGATAAGGGATGATGGCAAAAAATTAAAAGCGATGCTTGAGAGGTAACGCCGGTGAAGATGACACAGCTTCGAGATCTCGTGACCGTCGCCGAGAAAGGCGGCTTGCGCAGGGCGGCCCGGCACCTCGGACTCGCGCAACCGGCGATCACCCGAAGCATCCGCGAGCTCGAGCACGAATTGGGCGCCACCTTCTTCGAACGCAGCACGACGGGAATGATCCTCACTCCAGTGGGAGAGGCCTTCTGTCGTCGCGTCTCCGCGTTCCAGCGCGACCTCGACCGGGCGTGCGAGGAGGTGAGGCAAATGTGTGGACAGACCACCGGCACCGTCGCGGTCGGACTATCGACGGCGTCGCACATCGCGCTCCTGCCGCGGGTGATGCAATCCTTCCACAAGCGCTATCCCGACGTACTGCTCGAGATCCGGGAGGGCCTCTTCCCGATGATGGCCACCGCCATCCGAGAAGGGGCGATGGATTTCTACGTGGGCGCGGTCTGCGAGGACACCATGGCGAACGAGGTCAATCGTTCCGGCGAGTTCAAGAACGAGAAGCTGTTCGAGAACAGCAGGGTTGTGATGGCACGTCCGGGCCATCCGCTGCTCAAGGCGCGATCACTTGGCGAGCTGACGGGCGCCGCTTGGGTATCGACCACCGTTACCGCGGACCACGAGGCCGAGCTAACCCCGCTGTTCCTCAGTCATGGACTGCCTGAACCCAAGATCGCGGTGCGTGCGCACACCGCCTTGAGCATGCTCGCCGCCGCATCGTCCTCGGACCTGCTGGCGATGTTCCCGCAGCAATGGGTGCGCCTGACCCAGTCTACCGGATTGCTGCAGCAGATCGAGGTCCGGGAGCAGCTGGTGGCACCCCCCATCTTCATCGTGACGCGCTCGTCGCTGCCACTCACTCCGGCTGCGGAACATCTCGCAGATCTGTTCCGGCGCGCGGCCTTGAACCGATCGGATGCCGACGCGCCGGCCATCGCGAAGGTGATAGCGTAACGGTAGCACTTCGCACAAATCGCCATCATTCCTTATCCCTGCGGCCATCTTACTACCGTCGGCGGCACGATTCAGATGCCGGAACGCAGGAGCGCCCTTCCCAGGTGCCGCTCCAATGCTGGGAGCGGTGCGCTAAAATGGGCGATTCTGGGGATCCTTTTGACGCGTCGAGAAACCCGCAGGTTCTCATCGTGGGAGCGGGCCCGAGCGGTCTGGCGCTCGCGATCGAACTCGGTTCGCGCGGCGTGACCTGCATAATCGCCGAACGGAACGACCGGGTGGGGTATGCCCCGCGCGCCAAGACCACCAACGTGCGCACGCGCACCCACCTCCGGCGCTGGGGCATCGCCGACAAGCTCGCCGAGGTGTCCCCGTTCGGCGTCGAGTATCCGTCGAACATCCATTTCGTCACGCGGCTCGGTGGACGCTCGATCACCGTCATCAGCGATGCCTCGAACTGTAACCCGCAGCGGAACGATCTCTATCCCGAGCATGGCCAATGGGTTCCGCAGTACAAGCTCGAACAGGTGCTGCGGGAACACGCGGTTAGCTTGCCCGGCGTCACGATGCGCTTCAACACAGAGTTCGTGAGCGCGCTGCAGGACGACGATGGCGTAGAGGTCACGCTCGAAGACCGAATCGACCAGCGGACGTTCGTGATACGATCGGAGTATCTTGTCGGAGCGGACGGCGCCAGGAGCCTGATCCGGGACCTAATCGGTGCCAAGATGTCCGGCACCTACGGTCTGTCTCGAAACTACAACATCGTGTTCCGCGCGCCCGGCTTGGCGGAAGCGCACGAGCACGGCCCCGGCAGCATGTATTGGCAGCTGAACCGCGTCGCACCGAGTCTGATCGGTCCGATGGACAAGGACGACGTGTGGTTTTTCATGCCGACGCGGCTACCCGATGGGTTCAAGCTCTCTCAGGAATCGGCGGCAGAACTGATTCGTGACGCGACCGGCATAGATCTCCCATATGAGACCCTTAGCAGCGACGAATGGGTCGCGAGCAGCCTGATCGCCGACCGGTATCGCGACCGTCGCATCCTGCTTGTCGGCGACGCTTGCCATCTGCACCCGCCGTTTGGCGGCTTCGGCATGAACATGGGCGTCGCCGATGGCGTCGATCTGGGGTGGAAGCTCGCAGGGACGCTGCGAGGCTGGGGAGGATCGCTGCTGCTGGATAGCTACGAGGTCGAACGACGCGCGATCCACGAGGAGGTCATTGCGGAGGCGGAGGTCAACCACACGGTCCTCTCGAATGACCTGCTTTCGGACGATATCGATAGCGACACCCCAGAAGGCGAGCATGCTCTTTCCGCCTTGGCGGAACGGATCGTCGCGACCAAGACGCGGGAATTCCACACGCTCGGCACCGTCCTGGGAGGATGCTACCGCGAGTCCCCGCTCCTTCCCGAAGGCGCGAGCTCGCCGCCTTTCGACGGAAAAACCGCGCCGCGTTACGTGCCATCCAGCGAGCCCGGCTGCCTGGCGCCCCATGTGTGGCGTGCGGACGGGAGCTCGCTTTACGACGCCTTCGGGCCGGAGTTCACCTTGATCTGCCGGCTCGACGCTCCGTCGCTCGCGGTCGAACGCGCCAAGGGCGACGCGCGCCATTTCAACCTCGCGCTCACGGTCGTCTTCCTCACGGAAGCCGAGGCTGGTCTGCTCTATCCAGCCTTGCTCACCCTCATACGGCCGGACCAGTATGTCGCGTGGCGCGGACATGCCTGGACGCGCGGCGTACTCGGCCGGGCGGCAGGCTGGCCGCAGACTTCCGATGCGATCCCGGAGGCCGGCGCACCTCGCGGCGCGGTCAGCAGCCGGGCATGAGGGTGGGCGTCGCGGTGGTCGGACACTCCATGAGCCGTCGGCTCCGCGTCGATGCCCCTCCGCATCCTCGTCCGCTCCAGTACCCGATGGCGAACCCGCTCGGCTGGGCTAGCCTAGGATGCGGATGGTCCATTTGGAAAGGTAAATAGGCATGTCCAAGATCGTCGTGTGCACGCGCACCGGCCAAGAACTGGAGCTGACGGCCGAGGTTGGTCATTCCGTGATGGAAATCATCCGCGATGGCGGAGTCGACGAGCTGCTGGCGCTATGCGGCGGATGCTGTTCCTGCGCCACCTGCCACGTCTACGTCGCCAATGGCACGGTGATCGCGGCACAGCCGGTCGGCGCCGACGAGGACGATCTGCTCGAGAGTTCGGGCCACCGGACAACTGAATCGCGCCTGTCCTGCCAGATCCGCTTCACGCCCGCGCTTGACGGCATGCGGGTCACAATCGCGCCGGAGGACTAGGACCGGATCGGTTCGCCTGAGTGCGATGTATGGGAATACGAATATGGAACACTACGACGTTCTGATCGTCGGGTCAGGACATGCCGGTGCGCAAGTCGCGGTCGCGCTGCGTCAGGGTAATTTCGCCGGCAGCATCGCGATCATCGGAGACGAACCCGATCTGCCGTACGAACGCCCGCCGCTCTCGAAGGAATATCTCTCGGGCGAAAAGAGCTTCGAGCGTATCCTCATACGGCCGGCAACCTTCTGGGAGGGTCGTGGGATCGCGATGCTGCTCGGGTCGCGCGCCACTATAGTCGACCCGGAAGACTACGTCGTCACCACGGACAACCGGGGCACCTTCGGCTACGACAATCTGGTCTGGGCTGCTGGCGGCAGTCCGCGCACGTTAGCGTGTTCGGGACATGATCTTGACGGCGTCCATACCGTCCGTCAGCGCTCGGACGTGGACCGGATGGTCGCCGAGCTGGATGGCGTGCGCCGCGCCGTCGTGGTCGGCGGAGGCTATGTCGGTCTCGAAGCTGCAGCCGTTCTCACTAAGCTGGGAAAGCAGGTCACCGTACTGGAAGCTCTCGACCGCGTACTTGCGCGCGTCGCCGGCGAGCCGCTGTCGCGTTTCTACGAGTCCGAGCATCGCAGACGCGGCGTCGACATCAGGTTGAACACGAGAGTCCAGTGTATCGTAGGCGACGGGGGCCACGTGACAGGCGTCCTGCTGGACGATGGCGAGGTCCTGCCCGCCGAGATGGTCGTCGTCGGCATCGGTATCCTGCCAGCTGTCGGCCCGTTGCTGGAAGCGGGCGCCGCCGGCGGCAACGGCATCGCCGTCGACGGGCATTGCAGGACAAGTCTCGACAATGTCTACGCGATTGGAGATTGCGCACTTCACGAGAACACTTTCGCGCAAGGAGCGGCGATAAGGGTCGAATCCGTGCAGAACGCGAACGACCAGGCGCAGGTCGTGGCCAAAGTCATCATGGGGGAAGACGCCGTATACCATTCGATTCCGTGGTTCTGGTCGAACCAGTACGACCTGAAGCTGCAGACCGTCGGGCTTTCCTCCGGTCATGACGCGACGGTCGTTCGGGGCGATCCGAGCACGCGCAGCTTCAGCGTATGCTATCTGCGCGCTGGCAAGGTCATCGCGTTCGACTGCGTCAATGCGACACGCGACTACGTGCAGGGGCGGCGCCTCGTCACGGATGGCGCCATGATCACCCCGGAACTATTGGCGAATTCCTCGACGGCACTGAAGGACATGTGACACACCCCGTCCTGTCGACTATCAAAGCGTATCGCATAGCAGAGCAGGCCTGTCTTGCTGTCTACGCCGACGACAACCGGGATAATATCATGTGCGAGCAGCTTGGCAGCGACTCAGGTGTCGCCGGCGCATGGTCGTCAAGACCATCCACATGACCTAAGCCTTGCTTAGCTAGGACTACCGGTGGCCCCGCGGTGGACCCGCAGGGGCGAAGGGCTGGAAGCTTACCCATCTCGATCGGGCTAACCTACTAATTTCCCTAAGGAAACTGGAGCGGGCGAAGGGATTCAAACCCTCGACCCCAACCTTGGCAAGGATGGACGTGACACTGTGTGGTTCAGTGTGGGACTGTAAGCGCCAAACTATTTTTCTGGAGCATTTTAAACTGCTTGTTGTACCTAAAAGATCCCTCCCGCTCCGACGAACTCGGCCGAATCCACCACGATCCAGCCTTTTCCAAAAGATGCGATGGTGCTATTGATGGTTCCGGTGATTTCCCACTGGCGATCTGCGCGGGAAATCAGCCGCTTGGGTTCCCGATAGGAGTCCTCTTCTGGCACCAGGGGCGTTTCCGGCGAGGTCCGGAAACGTCCAGCAAGCGGCTGGTTTTCCAGTACTTACCCAGCGGAAATCGCCGAGCGGAATCTGGGCTCAGCCACCAGAATCCATCGGCAGCACCATCAATTTGATGGTGGCGGCGAGCCCTTTGGAGCTGGCGCCGTCATGGCACTGAATCGCATCCAGATCACCAACGCGAAGCCTCGGGAACAAGCTTATAAGCTTGCCGACTCAGGGTTTTTACCCCGCCGTGCAAACGAACGGCGCGAAACTCTGGCGATGTGCTCAAGGAGGACATTGTCATGGGATCGGCGATTGGATTGCGGGGTGATTTTGACGCAGCGACGTTACGACAGCTGGCGCGTGGATCGAGGAGCGCGAACCAGAGTCGGCGACTGTTGGCCCTGGCGGAGACTTACGAGGGCGGCAGCCGGAGCGATGCGGCCAGGCTTGGCGCTGTGGGGCTGCAAATCGTTGCGCGACTGGGGTGTCCGCTTCAACGAGCGCGGCCCCGATGGGCTGCTCGATGGCAAGGCGCCGGGAAACCCATCCAAGCTCGATGACGCGCAGCGCAGGGCCCTGGCGGCGATCGTGGACAGTGGCCCCGATCCGGAGGTGCATGGGGTCGTCCGCTGGCGGCTGGTCGACCTGGTTCAATGGATTTTGGACGAGTTTGCAGTGTCGCTGGATCACACGACGGTCAGCCGCGAGTTGAGGAAGCTGGGCTATGCGCGGCTTTCAGCACGGCCTCGCCATCATGCCCAGGACAAGGAGACGCTGGAAGCCTTCAAAAAGGGGGCTTTGCCGCCGAGTTGAAAAAGGCCCGCGGACGCCTCCCGGAAGGAACCGGCATAGAGATATGGTTCCAGGACGAGGCGCGGGTAGGGCAGAAGAACAAGATCACGCGCCGTTAGGCGAGGCGCGGAACGCGCCCTTCGGCGCCGCATGACCAGCGGACCATCTCGGCCTATATCTTCGGCGCGATCTGCCCCGCCCACGACAAGGGTGCCGGTCTCGTCCTGCCGTTCTGCAACACCGATGCCATGAATCTGCATCTCGCTGAAATCGCCCGAGCCGTTGCGCCCAGGGCCCACGCCGTCCTGCTCATGGATCAGGCCGGTTGGCACATCACCGACAAGCTCGTCCTGCCGATAATATCAGCATCGTTCCGTTGCCGGCCAAATGCCCGGAGCTCAATCCGGTCCAGAATATATGGCAGTTCATGCGCGGCAACTGGCTCTCAAACCGTGTCTTCGAATCCTACGACGACATCGTCGATCCGTGCTGCGACGCTTGGAACAGGCTTGTCGATCAACCCGCACGCATCAAATCCATCGGAATGTGGCAATGGGCTCATGCGTCATGATCACCGCAAATCGGTATAACTAGGTGTCTCCCTGCCGCACGAACCAGAGATCGGAGCCGGACGGCAGCAGTGGATTGGTGATATTCACCTTCGGCTAACGCGCATTGGCCGGTGCCAAAGCCATCATGGCCAGCACCATCGTACCGACCGCGGCAACAAGCAAGCCTCGATGCCACATCGCTGCCATCAGGCGGCCAGGCCAAGCGTACCGAGTGCCGTGGCGAAGGCGTGGGCGTTGATCCCGACCTGCGCTGCGGTATCGCCCCGCTTATACAATGCCGAGCCCAGCCCGAACCCCGCTGCGCCCGCGGCAACCCACGGCTGCATGTTATCGGGCGTGATCCCGCCGACCACCAGCTTTGGCACCGCCGGCGGCAGCACCGCCGCCAGTGCCTTCACGACGCCAGGACTCATCGCCTCGGCCGGGAAGAATTTCAGCGCGTGCGCCCCGGCGGCGAGTGCGGCGAACGCCTCGGTCGCGGTCCAGCAGCCGGGCAGAGATGCGAGGCCAGCCGAGGCCGAGGCAGCGATAACCGCAGCGTTAGTGTTGGGCGACACGATCATCTGCCCGCCCGCCGCCGCGATCGCCGAGACCTGATCGGTCGATAGCACCGTGCCCCCGCCGACCACCGCAACGCCTTTGAGATGCCGCGCCAGCCGTTCGATAGAAACCAGGGGTTCGGGCGAATTGAGCGGCACTTCGATCAGCGTGAAGCCCGCGACCACCAATGCATCGCCGACCGCTTCGACCTCGTCGGGCGTGATGCCGCGCAGGATCGCAACGAGTGGAAAGCGGTCGAAGGCGGACTTGAAGTACTCGGGCATGGTCAAAGCAAGCTGTCCCAGATGCGGGTGATCCCACCGACAAAGGCGGCCTGACTGTCGATCGGGTGGGTGCGGCCACCGGCGGCGTGGATCGCCGCTGCATACAGAGAACCGAGCTGCGGGTCGGCGAGCAGGAAGATTTCGCGGTCCGCCACACGCTGCGCTCGCACGTCAGTCCCGATCAGCAGGCCACTGACATAGGATGTTGCCCCGGTATCGTCGCGGGAGCCCGTGACGAAATCGGCACGCACGCCGAACAGTCGCGTCAACAATGCATCGTCGGCGGCATCGTGGACGCCGCGCAGGAAATCCGCATCCGGCGCGACGCTCCCGATCATCTGCGATGCGAGCAGGCTGTGCTTCTGCAACAGCGCGAAGAGCTCGCCGGTGATCGCGGTCGCGAAATGCGTGATCGCGCCGCCCGCCATCGTCGCCCATTTACAGTGCGTACCCGGCTGGCAAAGAAAGGCATCGCCCGGTACCAAGCCCGCCGCGACCGCCCCGAGCAACTGCACCTCCTCGCCGCGCATCACGTCGCTGTAATTCGCGCCCCGGACCGCCACGCCGGGTACGATCGCGGTGCGCCCCGGTTCCGCCCAGACCAGCTTTGCGGCCAGGCTCACCAGATCGGCCGGGGAATCGGCGTACGGCACATCGACCCAGCCCCGGTTTGACCCGACCATCCCCGCGCAGATCATCGGCAAATCGCCCATCCGCGCCCGGATGGCGGCGACGTCGGCCTCGAAGCCGCCCGGCCCGACCGCGAGGATGCCGCGATCGTCGCGCTGCGTTTCCTGAACCACGCCTTCTGTGATGCGATACACCCGACGATTGGTGGTGCCCCAATCGACCGCCAGGAATGTGCCGCCGTCAGTCATGAAACGCTTCGACGGTCTCACGGCGTCCGCGCAGGAACGCATCGGCAACCAGCCGCAGCGGATCGGTATCGACATCGCTGCGCCCGCCACGGATCAGCGTTGCGAAGCGCGCGTACAGGCCGGGATATTCGCGGTCCTCGCTATGGTCGGTGCCGGTCGGCAGCGACAGCACAGCGCCGCCATTGGACAGTTTCAGCGTACCGGCATCGGTTTCGACGATGATGTCCCAGCTTTGCGGGCCGGTCTGGCGCCAGTCGAGGTCCATCATGATCGGCGCGCCCGCCGTATCGCGAAATTCGATATCGGCAGCGATCGGCGCGGCGCGGTTGGCGGGGATCGTCAGCGTGGCCGATTTCAGGAAGAACGGCCGCGGCAGGATATGCGTCGCGATCGATAGCGCGTTGATGCCGGGGTCGAACACGCCGAGCCCGCCGGGTTCCCAGATCCACGCCTGCCCCGGATGCCAAACGCGCACATCTTCTCGCCACACGATCGCGACACGATCGATCCGGCGTTCGGCCAGCCAGGCGCGCGCCGGGGCGACACCGGCGGCAAAACGCGAATGCCACGCGGCGAACAATGTCACGCCGACCTTGCGCGCCTGATCGTCCAGCGCGGCGACCTCCGCAAGCGTCGCGCCTGGCGGCTTTTCGAGAAACACATGAACGCCCCGGGCGAGAGCCCGCGCCGCCAGATCGTAGCGCTCCTGCGGCGGGGTGCAGAGCGCGACGGCATCGACTGCGGGGCCTTCCGCCAGCAACGATTCGAGGCTGCGATGATGCGCGATGCCCTCAACCCCCGGATCGTGCGGGCTGACCGTTGCGGCGAGCCCGAAGGCATTGTTGCCGGCGATCGCGGGCAGATGCTGGTCGCGCGCGATCTTGCCCATGCCGACCACGGCAATGCGGATCGGCTCCATTACAGCGCCTTTACAATAACCGGCGCAGGCGCGGCGCGCGCCAGCGGATTGCGCAGCGGCAGCGTGAAGGGGGGGGCCTCGATCTCGAACAGGTCTCCAATCTCGGTCTGCACCACATCGGAGAAGGACAAAGTCGCAGTGCCGAAGAAATGGATGTGAATGTCGCCAGGGCGGCGGAACAGCGCATATTTGAAATGGTGCCCCTCCAGATTAGCGATGCTGTGCGACATATTGTCTTCGCCCGACAGAAACGGCTTTTCCCACAGGGTCGCGCCATTCCGCACGATCCGGCTGGTGCCCTCGACATGGCTCGGCGGCGTACCGACGAGCAATTCGGGGCCGAGTGCCGCCTGGCGCAGCTTCGAATGGGCGAGCCACAGATAATTGTGCCGCTCGGTCAAGTGATCGCTGAATTCGTTGGCGAGGCACAGGCCGAGGCGGAACGGGGTGCCGTCCGGCCCGATCAAATAGATGCCGGCCAGTTCGGGTTCTTCGCCGCCGTCCCTGGCGAAATCGGGCATGGTCAGCGGCGCGCCCGGCGCGACCAATTGCGACCCATCGCCTTTGTAGAACCATTCTGGCTGCTGCCCGGTTACACCTGCTGCCGGCTTGCCGCCCTCGACCCCTTCCAGAAACATGCGCATCGAATCGGTCTTCACGGCGGTTGCCGTGGCGTCGCGGTGCATCTTGTCGCGCCCCTCGGCCGATCCGAGATGCGTCAGGCCGGTGCCGGTGAGCAGGACATGCGCATCGTCGTCATGATCGATCGGCGCGATCAGCCGCCCGGCTTCGTGCTCGGTCATCAGATCGACCGCATCGCCCGTGCCGTGCGCCTCGACCGCCTGAGCCAGCGTCATGCGCCTGGCGATAGCGGAGGTCGCCAGCGCTCGAATGTCCGCCACGCCGAGCACGAATGCTGCACCGTCATCGGTTGCCGCGATCACCGATCGTGTGCCATTGGCGGCGCGATGCTGCAGCAAACGGAATGCCATCAAACCTCTCCCCTTATTCAACTGCCGTCGTTGCGGCGTATTGGTTCAGCCGACGTTGAGAATGCCGTCCATTAGCCGTGGTGCGCCATCGCCCGTCGCGTAATCACGCAATTCGGGCGGCAGGACGGTCTGTGCCAGATTCTGGTAGGAAACGGGGCGCAGAAACCGGTCGATCGCCAGACTGCCGACCGATGTCGTCCGCGCATCCGAGGTTGCCGGATACGGCCCGCCATGTACCATCGCGTGCGCCACCTCGACGCCGGTAGGCCAGCCATTGGCGAGGATGCGGCCGACCCGGCGTTCCAGCGCGGGCAGCAATCGCGCAGCGATTGGTTCGTCCGCCGGGTCCATGTGCAACGTCGCGGTCAGCTGTCCCTCAAGCCCTTCGATCACGCGCTGCAATTCGGCTGCGTCGCGGCATTTGACCAGAATGGAGGACGCACCGAACACTTCATGACCAAGCGCCTTTTCCGCCAGAAATGCATCAGAGGTGGTCGCGAAGAATGCCGCCTGACCGCGCGTCACGCCATTGCCCTCCTTACCGCGGGCGAGCGTCTCGACGCCCTTCTGGTTCGCGAGTGTGTCGACGCCTTTGCTATAGGCAGCGTGGATACCGGTAGTGAGCATGGTGCCCGCCTCGGTTCCGCACAGCGCATCGCTTACGGACAAGACGAACGCGTCGAGTCCGTCGCCGTCGATCGCGAGCACAAGGCCGGGGTTGGTGCAGAACTGCCCTGCGCCCATCGTCAGCGATCCGACGAATGCCGTGCCCAAGGCTGCGCCGCGTGCCGCCAGCGCCGCCGGCAGCAACAGCACCGGGTTGATGCTCGACATTTCGGCATAGACGGGGATCGGCACGGCACGTGCTTGCGCCAACGCGACCAGGGCGAGTCCGCCTCCACGCGAACCGGTGAAGCCGACCGCGGTGATGCGCGGGTCCTTGACCAATGCACTGCCCAGGTCGTTGCCCGGCCCGACGAGATGCGAGAACACGCCGGCTGGCAGGCCGCATGCGGCAACAGCACGATGGATGGCGTCCGCCACCAGCGCGCCGGTCTCTGGATGGGCCGGATGGCCCTTCACAATCACCGGACAACCGGCGGCCAGCGCCGACGCGGTGTCGCCACCGGCGGTCGAGAAAGCGAGCGGGAAATTCGACGCCCCGAATACCGCGACCGGGCCGAGCGGGATCATTCTCAGCCGCAGATCGGGGCGCGGCAAAGGCTGGCGTTCCGGCATTGCGGGGTCGATCCGCAGGCCGAGCCATCCACCGCTGCGTACCACGCCAGCGAACAGCTTAAGCTGACCGACCGTGCGGCCGCGTTCACCCTCCAGCCGCCCCCGCGCGAGTCCGCTTTCGCGCATTGCGGCGATGATCAATTCGTCGCCGATCGTGACGATCTCCTCTGCGATGCGCTCCAGAAACTGCGCACGCGCTTCCCGATCGGTCGCGCGATACGCGTCAAACGCCGCATCCGCTGCAGCGCAGGCGGCATCGATCTCCGCCAGCCCGTGCACCGCAAATGCATCACCAACGGCGTCGCCGGTCTCGGCGGTGACGGAACGAAAAGCGGCCATTTCGGTGCGGTTGATCGTAGCAGTATCGGCAGTCATCTGGCTCTCCTGATTACTCGGACATATGACGCAGGGGTGCAAAACGCAATGTTTGTCGTTCCGATGTGAGGACAGCCCTGTTAGATGTGTCAGCGGAGATCGAATATGAGCGACGGCATTGCGAGCGAGATCGAGCCAGAAAAGACCCGCAAACCACGCGGAACCGGCCGGCGCCTGAACGGCGCTGTGGCGCACAAACTCGGCCTTGCGATCTTGTCGGGCGAATATGCCCCCGGCGATACTCTCTCGGGTGAGATCGCCTTCGCCGAAGAACTCGAAGTATCGCGCAGCGCGTACCGCGAGGCGGTTCAGGTGTTGATGGCTAAGGGACTGGTCGAGAGCCGCACCAAGACGGGAACGCGCGTTTTACCGCGCAGCCGCTGGAATTTACTCGATCCCGAGGTGCTGGCCTGGGCCTTTGCCGGTGAGCCCGATGTAGATTTCGTGCGCAATTTGTTCGAGCTACGCGCGATCGTCGAGCCGGCGGCGGCAGGGCTGGCCGCCGAACGCCGCGACAAAGCCGATCTGAAGGTGATGAAGGAGGCGCTCGCCGCCATGCGGCTGCATACGCTGTCGACCGAAATCGGTCGTGCGGCCGACCGCGACTTTCACACCGCCATCCTGCAGGCGACGCGCAACGATGCGTTACTGACGCTGAGCGCCAGCATCGGCGCGGCGGTCAACTGGACTACGCAGTTCAAGCAGCGCGGTCGTGCCATACCGCGCAATCCGATGCCCGATCATTTGCGGGTCTACGATGCGATCGCCGCAGGCGACGCGACTGCCGCCAGCGACGCGATGCGCGTGCTGGTCGAACTGGCGCTGGAAGACACCCGCACCGCCATGCGGCGCCCCTGAAACCGATCTATTGTCGCGGCTGAAACGCCGCGACGATCGCGTCACATTGCTTGCGCGAGATGCCGATCGTCGAGCCGTGGCGGGTGCCGACCGGCATCTCGTGTCGGTTCCATTCAGGTACACCGCTATTGCCGGAAACCTGATACCCGGGGCCTGCGAGTTTCGGTACCATCGGCAGGCCGTAGCTGCTACCGGCGCATTGCTCGTAATATAACAGCCAGTCCTCCCCGTTCGGCGCACGAACGATCGCCGGTGCCTCGCGGACATTGGGGCTGAGCCGCAGTCCGGGCACCGGATAGGGGCCGAGCAACGTCTTTGCGCAACTGATCCTGACCGTCTTGCCGATCGGCCAGTCATAGGACGGATAGCGCTAATCCTTGATCACGACGCAATATCCGACCTTGCCGTTGGGCTGCACGATTGTGTCGATCGTCGCCATGCTCCAGGCGAACAGCCGACGCGGTTGCGCAGCAAAGGTCTTGAGATCGGCGGACCGGACATGAAGCGTCCGCTGGCTGCCCCAATAGCGCAGGCCCGGCAGGCCGGGGCCTTGCACCCAGCCAGAATTGTGGACGCCCGGGATCGGTGGATGCTGCGGCACGAGCTTGGGATCGGGTTCCCAGCAGCTGCCGAACAGCACTAACAGCGGCTCGATGCCGTGCGCTTTGGCGATCGTCAGGAATTCGCCGATGCAGCGCTTGAAGCCTTCCGGCTCCTGCTGCCACAGCTGATCATGCAGGAACACGCGTATCGTGTTCATGCCGATGCCTTGCGGCAGGTCCAATTCGCGATCGATCTGCTCGGGTTCCAGGTCGCTTCCCGCCTCATCTCCAGCTGGTTGGTCGCACTCGCCGGTGTGTAGTTCTAACCGACCATCCAACACTGTTTCGCGTACCAGTCATTCGCCTGCGCCTCAGTCCAGCGTTCGCACGCCTCGGCGGGGCTAGCGACGAAAGCTGCGGTGGCGAGCAGCGCGCGGAGGATCAGCTTCATCGTCTCTCTCCTAGTGGATTGATTCCAACGTTTGGTGCCCGCGCCTGACAGCTGCGATAATGTGATCGGGATCGGCCTTCCAGACGAACGGTCGTGGTTCTTGA
>NZ_JBSRZE010000027.1:0-36014 GCF_054057355.1 Sphingomonas sp. UYAg733 | reverse complement strand
GCCGCCCGCCGCGCTCAACCGCCGCGCAACGCCCGTATGTTCACCTCAACTGCGCCGCATGCGCCCTCCCGCGCAGCGGGTTCGTGCTTCCACCACTTTCCGCCATTACCCCACACCACAGCGGCGCAGAATCCGCCCCTCACCCCACACCCCCAAAATATTTCCACAGAAACAAAATCTGTCACACCATTGTCAGCGGAGTGTCGCATGCCGGCCCTAACCGCGCCCCATCAGGGATGTCCGGCTGGTCGGACTCTGGTGGGAAAACAATGATGCGCAAATCTATCCTGCGGTTGCTCGGCGGCGTCACATCGCTCGCGCTCTTTTCGGCCGCGCCGGCCTGGGCAAAGCCAGCCGATCCCGCGGCAAAACCGGCCGCGACCGAAGAACCCGCGGCTGACGCCCCGGCGGATGAGGCGGACGGCGACATCATCGTCACCGGCCGCACCAGCCGTTCGATCACTCAGGTCACCGGCGGGGAAATCCAGAAAATCCTGCCCGGCATCAGCCCGCTGAAAGCATTGCAGACATTGCCTGGTGTCACCTTTCTGACCGCTGATCCCTGGGGCAATAACGAACAGAATATCTCGCTGTTCGTGCATGGCTTCAGCGCATCGCAGCTCGGCTACACGCTCGATGGCATCCCGCTCGGCGATCAGACCTATGGCAACTACAACGGCCTGTCGCCGCAACGCGCGATCATCTCGGAGAATGTCGATCGCGTCACGCTTGCCTCGGGCGCCGGCGATCTCGGCACCGCATCGACCAGCAACCTCGGCGGCACGATCGATACCTTCTCGAGCGATCCCAAGGCCGAGCGCGGCGCGACGATCAATCAGACGATCGGCAGCTACGCGACTTTCCGCACTTTCGTGCGCGTCGACAGCGGCACCTTTGGCGATGGCAATTCGCTCTATCTGTCCGGCGTGCGCCAGGACGGCCGGGCGTGGGACTTCAACGGCAAACAGGGCGGTTATCAGGGCAATGGCAAGTTCGTCCATGACGATGCCGCCGGCAAGCTGACGATCTACCTCGCTTATTCGGACAAGACCGAGCCGAACGAGGACGCCACGGTGATCAACATCGCCAAGGGCGAATTGCCCGGCACCGTCCCTTATACGCGCCCGTTCTTCTATCCGGATTTCGCCGGGATGCAGGCCTATCTTGCCTCACCCGCCTACACCGCCGCGCTCGACAATTACCGTAATTACTATAGCGACGCGCAACGCACCGATTATCTCGGTTACCTCAAATATGACTGGAATCTCAGCGACAAGATCACCTGGTCGAACCAGGTCTATTTCCATCACGACGATGGGGTCGGCGTGGTTGCCGGACCAACCAGCGTTGCCGGCCTGCCCGGCCTGTTCGCGAAATATTTCCCGACACTGACCCCGGCGCAGATCAAGGCACAATTCGGCGGCTCGGGCCTCGCCACGCGTACGACCGAATATCACATCGGCCGCGGTGGTTTGATCTCCACACTTCGCGCCGAACTGGGCAATCATCAGCTCGAGCTGGGCGGCTGGTATGAACGTCAAAGCTCGTCCGCCTATCGCCGCTGGTATGCGCTGGACGTGAACAATCCGAGCTCACCCTATACTCGCCCGCGCGACCTGGCGGCGCCGCAGATCACCCAATATGGCAGCGAAGTGCATGTCGACGAAATCCAGACGCACATTCAGGACAGCTGGAAGATCGTCCCCGCGGTGACGGTCATCGCCGGCTTCAAGAGCACGTTCCAGCGCGCCCGACAGGACGTGCCGGTGCAGCCGATCCCCGGTTCCTTCACCGGATCGACCGCATTGCCGGTCGGCAAGCTCAACACCAGCAAATGGTTCCTGCCACAGGCCGGCGCGATCTGGGACGTGAGCGACAATGACCAGATCTTCGTCAACGCACAGAAGAATATCCGCCAGTTCCAGACCAGCGCCGCCAGCGGCCTGTCGCCGTTCGCGCTGGGCAGCCAGCAGGTATTCGAGGATTTCAAGGCGACGATCAAACCCGAAACGAGCTGGACCTACGAAATCGGCGCGCGCAGCCATCATTCGCTGAACTGGGGTCCGATCACCGCCTTTGAGGGCCAGATCAGCTATTATCATGTCGATTTCAGCAATCGCTTGCTGGCGATCAGCCCGACCACGGTGATCACCTCGATCGCCAGCGGCGCCGCCGTGCTGGCCAATGTCGGCGATGTGAAGACGGACGGTGTCGATATCGCCGGCACGCTGCGCTTCGGATCCCATTTCTCGATCTACAACGCGCTATCCTACAACAATTCGCGCTATCAGGACGACTACACGATCGGCATCGCCAAGACGGTTGTGCCGACCGCCGGCAAGAAGGTCCCGGGGTCACCCGACTGGCTGAACAAGACGGTGATCTCGGCCAATTACGGCATGTTCGACGCACAGCTGGTCGGCGACTATCTCGGCAAGCGCTATGCGACCTTCACCAACGATCTGTCGGTGCCGAGTTATTTCACGCTCGCGGGCCGGATCGGCGCCGAGATCCCGGTCGGCAACGGGGCGTTCGTCAGGAAGCTCGGGCTCAGCCTGAACGTGACCAACATCACCAACAAGCGCGCCGCCTCGACCCTGAGCATCGCGCAGCCGACCAACACCTACAACGCCTTCCCGCTGCCGCCGCGCCAGGTCTTCGGCACGATCAGCGTCGGGTTCTGACGATCCTGAAATCGCCGACGCGCTAGGCGGGTTTGCGCCCGCTGACGCCCGTCGCGCAGCCGAAGAAATAACGGTCGAAGCGCACGTCGAGACGCTCCGCGCGGAGCATCTCGGCAAATGCGCGGGCATCGCCGAAGTTCGTGCTGTACCGGCCGATCATCGCGAAATCCTGCGCACCGCGCAGCAGGAACCGCTCCATCAGCGGCAGCACGGTCTTGAGATGGAACAGGTAGAGCGGCCGCAACAGCCACCCCTTGGGGTCGGACGCCTCGATCATCGCAAAGCTGCCCCCGGGCTTCAGGACGCGCGCGACGAGCCGGGCGAACTGCGCCAGCTGTTCCCTGTCGAACGTCTTCAGGCCGAATGTCGCGATCACGAAATCGGCGCTCGCATCGGGCAGGTTGCTGGCGAACACATCGTCTTCGATAAAGGCGATGCGCTGTGCGCGGTGGCGATGCAGGCGATCGATCGCGCGGTGATGCATGCCCGACGAGATATCCACTGCGGTGATCTGCCCGATCTGTGGAAAACGCTTGAGCAGATGCGGCCAGACCTCCCCGGTTCCGGCCATCAGATCATAACCGGCCGGGCCGGTCGGCTCGGGCATGGCCGCGACACATTGCCGCCGCCAGCGCTCGGTGAAACCGAACGAGCATAACCAGCTGAAAGTGATGTACCGTTCGGAGCATCGGCCGAACACGCCCTTGACGAATTCGGGGGCGTAGATGTCGTCGGTCATGGTTCAGGAATGCACCGCGCCCGGTGACAAAGCCAGCGTGTAATAGCGGCTGAAACTCGTATCGCTGTAATCCGCAAACGGCCCGCATTCGACGAACCCGGCGCGCTCGTACAGCGCCCGCGCCGGCGCGAACGGCGCATTGTTGCCGGTCTCCAGGCTCAGCCGCCGATAGCCTCGTGCCCGCCCCTCGGCGATCAGATGATCGAGCATCGCCGCCGCCACGCCGCGCCGTAGATGAGCGGGCGCGGTGCGCATCGACTTCAACTCGCCATGGTCCTCATCGAGCCGCTTCAGTGCGCCCATGCCGAGCAATACGTCGCCGTCCCACGCCGTCCAAAGGGTCACCACAGGATCGCGCAAGCCGCTGAGATCGAGCGCGAAGACGCTGCCCGGCGGGCTGTTCTTGAATGCCGAGCGCAGGTGGAATTCGACCAGCGCAACGACCTCCGGACGGGTCAGGTCATCCGCGACGATCCGCATCGCGTCAGTTCAGCGTCTCGCCGGGGTCGACGCCCCATAAATGGCTGATTTCGACATAGCCGCTGCGCCCGCGCACGTCGAAATGGCACCAGCCGCGCGTGCATTTGCTGAGCCGCCCGACCACGCCCGGCGCCGCACGCCACACGACTTTGCCGCCGTAACGCGGCGAATCGCGCAACTCCGCGATCTCGCCCATGATCAGCCCCGTCCGCGTGTCACTGACCAGCGTACCCATCATCCACCCTTGCGTGCCCGACGGATCCTCGATCTTGAGCCATTGGCCGCGCTGGTAAACATCGAGCACCTTCACCGGCAGATCGGCGCGCTGATAGAGCCAGCTGGCGGGATAGGTGCGTGCCGGGCCGGTGCGCATCCGTGCCTTGCCCGCCGAAATCGAGGCGAAATAGGGCGTCTTCTTCTGCACCAGCGCCGCGAGCGCAGGTGCGAATGCGGGCACGGTCAGCCCGCCCACCAGCCCGATCGCCGCAACCGCTAGCGTTAGCCTTGCACCGATACGCATAAACTCGCCCCTAATGATCGTGCCCGCGATTCATACGCTGTTCGCACGCGCCGATTCAACCACCGTTGACGTAGGGCTAGTGGTTCGCCAAGCCGGATTCATGCCCGAAATGAGACGCCCGTCCGCCAAAGTGTCGAATCCCCGGGTGGTCGTCACCCGCGAACTCTCCGACTTCGTGATGGATCGGATGGAGCAGTTGTTCGAAACGACGAACAATCGCACCGAGACAGCGCTGACCCGCGACCAGCTCGCGGCGGCGATGGCCGATTGCGACGTACTGGTGCCGACCGTCACCGACGAGATCGACGCCGGGCTGATCGCCGGTGCCGGCGAGCGGCTGAAGCTGATCGCGAACTATGGCGCGGGCGTGAACCATATCGACCTCAAGGCGGCGCGCGCGCGCGGCATCATCGTCACCAACACGCCCGGCGTGCTGACCGAGGATACCGCCGACATGACGATGGCGCTGATCCTGTCGGTGCCGCGCCGCCTGGCGGAGGGCGAGAAGCTCGTCCGTTCGGGGCAATGGAAGGGCTGGAGCCCGGGCGGCATGCTCGGCCACCGCATCGGCGGAAAGGCGCTCGGCATTATCGGCATGGGCCGCATCGGCCAGGCGGTCGCGGCGCGCGCGCGCGCCTTTGGCCTGTCGATCCACTACCACAATCGCCACCGCCTGCCCGCGGTACTCGAGGCGCAACTGGCGGCGACCTGGCATGAAAGCATCGACGAGATGCTCGGCGCGATCGACATCCTGACGATCCACACGCCGCGCAACCCGGAGAGCGAGAACCTGATCGACGCGCGGCGCATCGGCCTGATGCGTCCGCATGTTTACCTGATCAACGCGGCCCGCGGCGGGATCGTCGATGAAGCCGCTCTGGTCGACGCGCTCGAGGCCGGACGGCTCGCCGGCGCCGGTCTGGACGTCTGGGCGCACGAGCCCGAGATCGACCCGCGCCTGCTCGCCCTGCCCAATGTCGTGATGCTGCCGCATATGGGCTCCGCCACCTATGAAGGCCGGCTCGCGACCGGCGACAAGGTCATCGCCAATATCCGCATGTGGGCCGACGGCCACCGTCCGCCCGACCAGGTGCTGGAAGGCTGGGCGTAGATTGCGGTGAACCGCCTGCCGGACCAATCAAGAGTTTGACCATGGCCAGTTATGACTATCTGACAGTTGACGTGTTCACGTCGCGGCGTTTCGGCGGCAACCAGCTTGCGGTCTTTCCCACGGCCGATGGGCTCGACAGCGCGACGATGCAGGCGCTCGCGGCAGAGCTCAATTACAGCGAAACCACCTTCGTTCTGCCGCCCGAGGATCCGGCCAACACGGCGCGCGTGCGGATCTTCAACCGAACGTCGGAAATGCCCTTCGCCGGGCATCCCAATGTCGGCACCGCCTGTGCACTGGCATGGCTCGACATCGCGCCGCAAGCCACGCTGCGCTTCGAGGAGATCGCGGGGCTGGTCGAAGTCCGGTTGACCGAGGAGGCCGGCGAGATCGTCGGTGCCGAGATCGACGCTCCCCAACCGCTCGACGTCAAGGGTGAGCTGCCGGTCGACGCGATCGCCGTATGCCTGTCGCTCCGGCCCGACCAGATCGCGCTGGTCGATCATCCGCCGCTCCGTGCGAGCGTGGGCGTCGATTTCGTCATCGTGGCGGTGCAGCCGGACGCACTGGCCGCCGCCACGCCCGACATCATGGCCTATCGCCGCCTGGCTGCGGCCTCCCCGGAGCTTGACGGGCGGCTGTCGATCTTCGTCTATACGCCAGACGGCCCGGGCATCCGGGCCCGGATGTTCGCGCCGCTGGCGGGAACCTGGGAAGATGCCGCGACGGGCAGCGCCAACGCGACCCTCGCCGCGCTCAGGCTGTCGCTCGGCGATGAGCAGAACCTCGCCTATAACGCGGTCCAGGGTGTCGAGATGGGACGCGAAAGCCGCCTTGCTCTTCGCGCGTGGCGCGCCGCCGATGGTATTCGCGCCAGCGTCGGGGGGCACTGCGTCGCCATGTTCCGCGGCAGCATCAGCTTGTAACCTCGCTCATGCCTTTCTCGATAAATGACCAACCCGATCGTCGACCGCCTTGATGCGGGACTATTCGATAGTCCAGGTCACACGATTGGTTTCGAACGCATCGGTCGGCTTGCCGTCCGGTCCGATCGCAGGCCGATACCGGCCTAACTTCACGACAGTGCTACATGTCGCCTTGTCGAGCGCTGCGCTCTTGCTGCTCGCAAGGACGCGGCAGTTCGCCACACGACCATTGGCCAGCACGATGTACCCGACCAGCACGGCGCCTTGTTCCTCGGCTTGTCGCGCTGCCGAAGGATAATTGTCCGGCGGCCAGAAGTCGCCGACGCTGCCGATCGGATCGGGCCGTTTAATCAGAGCGGCCTGTTTCTTGGGGTCAACGCCCCACGATGCCAGCAGATCATCCTCGCATGTGCGCAGCGCCGCCATGGCCTTGGCGATCCCCTTGGGCAGGACACGAATCGTGCTGCTTTTGCCGAGCGTGATCGCGATTTCGGTCGACGACGCCAGATTGGCCAGCTCGGCACTTTTGATGCCGATGATGGTGATACGTCCGATGCCCTTGACCGGCGTACGCGTCGTGTAGCTGGCCTTGGCGGAAATGCCGGACGGCATCAGCACCACTTGCGCGTCGCCCCGTCCCCCTTTGACGACGTTTTCGGGTCGCACGACCACAAGCTGGGTAAAACTGCCGAGGCGTGTCGGCCTGATACCCAGCTTGACCTGGGCGTCGCCGCTCCCGAAATCCCGCGACAGCAGGCACAGACTATCGGCATATTCGACGGCCCATTTGCCGGATGGGGCGAGCGCCTGACCCGCCGCCGATGGGGCCGGCGGCGCAACAAGCGCGAGAGCCAAAAGACCTGCCTTCACGTCATTCGCTCCATCTGCGCTAACGCATCAACTCGGCAATGAAGTCACCGCAGCGATCGACGTACGGCCGAAAAAGGCGCGAACCGCTCAATCGCCGGTCAGAATCCGATCGACCAATTGCTTGACGGTCGGCACGAACCCGTTGGAATAGAACGGGTCTTTCTTGAAATTATATGCGCCGTGCCCGGCGAACATCAGATTCTGTTCGATCGGCCCGCCATGCGCGATGTCCTGCAGCGTCTTCTGGATACAGAAGGAGCGCGGGTCGGCGAGGCGGCCGGTCGAATTGGTCTCGGTATCCGACCATGACGAAAAGGCGCACTGGCTGAGACAGCCCATGCAATCGGCCTGGTCCTTGCGGATCACGCCCTTTTCCTCCGGCGAGACGAACACCAACGTGTTGTCCGGGGTCTTCAGCGCATCGGTGAAGCCTTCGCCGAACCATTGCCGCGCGCGCAGCAGGTCGTTTCGCGTCACCCAGAAATTCTTGCCCTTCACGCCGACATCGAGCTGAAAGGTGTGATCGCCCGCTTCCTGCGTGGAAAAGGCGATCTGGCGTTCCGATCGCGCCTCGAGCGAGCGCAGAAACGGGTTCTTCACCGCGCTGGAATAAAAGCCGGTCGGCGAGAAGCGGTGAAGCAGGACTTCGCCCTCCTCGATATCCATCAGCTTGGCTTTCCAGCCGTCCGGGATCGGGCTTTCCCGCGTCAGCAAGGGCCGCGTGCCGAACTGAAAGGCGATACTGCCGAGTTCGGGATTGTCGATCCAGTTCGACCAGTCGCGCAGGAACCAGACGCCGCCCGCCATGACGATCGGCACGTCGTCGGAAATCCCGCCCTCGCGCATCACGTCGCGCAATTCCTTCACGCGCGGATAGGGATCCTGCGGTTTCAGCGGATCCTCGGCGTTGGACAGGCCGTTATGCCCGCCGGCCAGCCAGGGATCTTCATAAACCACGGCCGCAAGCCATTCCGATGCCTTGGAATAAGCACGCTTCCACAGCGCCCGGAACGCACGGCCGGAACTGATGATCGGCAGATAGCTGACCTCATACGACGCTGCGATCTCGCTCAGCTTATAGGGCATGCCCGCGCCGCAGGTGACGCCCGCGACCATGCCGCGCGTGCGATCGAGCACACCGTGCAGGATGCGCTGCGCACCGCCCATTTCCCACAGCACGTTGATATTGATCGCGCCCTTGCCGCCGGCGATGTCGAACGCGCGCTTGACCTGCTGAACAGCGCCCTCGATCGCGAATTCGATCAATTCCTCATGACGCTCGCGCCGGGTCAGCGCGGTATAGACCTGCGGGATGATCTTCCCGTCCGGATCGTAACTGTCCGCATTGACCGCCGAAACCGTACCGATCCCGCCCGCCGCGGCCCATGCGCCGGCCGACGCATGGTTGGTCGCGGCGACCCCCTTGCCACCCTCTACGATCGGCCAGACCTCCTGGCCGTTATAGATGATGGGCTTCAGACCTTTGAACACGACGACCTCCGACTTGATATACGCGCGATATACGGATTGGATGCCCGTTAGCGAGCAAATTGCGACTCAGCCAAGGGCGCCTGGGCGACCCATTGCGGCCTCATAAAGGCCGACATAACGCCAGATCATCACGCTTTCGTCATATTCGGCGACTGCCCTGGCGCGATTTGCCGTGCCGATCGTCGCGCGCAGCCCGGCGTCCCGCGCCAGCGCCTCGATCGAATCGCGCAAGCTGACCTCGCTGGTGTAATCCACGATATAAGGCCTATTCTCGGCCGAGACCATTGAAAGGATGTCGCCGACCTGCGGTGCGGTGATCGGCAGGCCCGCCGCCATCCCCTCAATCACCGCGATCGGGAATTGTTCGCTGCGCGACGACAGAGCGAGGATGTCGAACAAGCCGATATAGCGGTGCGGTTCGGACAGGAAGCCGGGCATGAGCAGTTGATCGGAAAGGCCCATCTGCTCCGCCGCCTCGACAATGGTTGCGCGTTCCGGCCCTTCGCCGACGATCACCAGCCGGATACGCGACGAACAGCCGCCGACCGCGCGGACCAGCGCGGGCAAATCCTTCACTTCGCGTAAACCCGCGAGCGTGCCGACGATTACTTCGCCGGGCCTGCGCTTGAGCCCTGGGATCGCCCTGGGCTCGGGTTTGCCGGCATAGGCGGCGATGGCGATGCCATTGACGATGCGGTGGACGCGCTGCTGCGGCTGTTTCCAGATATCGAGCGCGATGCGGTGCAATGTTTCGGACGGCACGACCAACGCATAGGCGGCGGGCAGCGCGACGCGGCGATACATGTTGCGCTCGTGCTTCAGCCCCTTGGCTTCGTCGGAATTGAAGCCGTCCTCATGATGGACCAGCGGCGGCGCGCCTTTGGAAAACACCCGCCGCGCCATCACCCCGTCGATCGCACCCCAATTATAGGTCAGCACCAGGTCGAAGCGCCGCATGTAGCGGGCGATCGCCTCGAACCGCGCGACCGAGGGCCGTCCAGTGAGCGGCGGCGGGTTCTGTGCGATCTCATAATCGATGCCGCGCGTGATCGCGTCGCGCGCGCCAAGCTGATCGGGCATGCCGGAGACGATGGTGTGACGCGCGCGGTCGCCGAGCACATTCATCAACCGGACGGCACGCGCCTCCTTGCCGCCCAGGTTGAAGGTCGAATGGAGGTGGAGAATGTTGACGGGCGCCGGCATGACGCGCGAACTAGCGTGGAAATCCGGCCGCGTCATGTGCTTCCGCCCTTCCCTGCTCTCGCCCGAGCAAGGGGTCCGCCATGCTGTTATGTGCTGTTTATCGGCCGTTACTTTTCCGCTGCTGTTAAGTTGGATCTCGCTGCGTAAATTACTTTTTGTTTTCAAGAACTTGAACCAAAGCCAAGCTGTTATCGAATAACAACACGGAACAGCACGCATAACAGCGGCAATAACAGCAGAGACTTTGAGCGGAACAGCAGCGGCCCGATTCAAACCGGCGGAAAAATCTGTTCGAGGGGCGATGGGAACAACCATGGCCGGAGTGGTGACATGACCAAGCGAGATCTTGAATCAGACGATGAACAGGCGACCAATTGCGATGGCCCAGAGAATGGCGGTCCAGAGAACGCTGGCGCTGTACCAAAACGACACTGGGGAAAGCCGTTCGTAAAGGGGCAGTCGGGCAATCCGGCAGGGCGTCCGCGCTTTCGCTGCGCGACAGGTCGCAAAGGCGACCGCTTACCCGGGTCGGACCAGCCGACACGCGCGGTGATTCTGGAGGAGGCCTATCGCCCGGTCGTGGTGAAGGATGGTGACCGTGAGATCGAGATGCCGGCGCATCGCGCGGTGTTCCGCGCGCTGACCGAAGCGGCGATCGGCGGCAACCGGATGGCACAGCGGCAATTTACCGCGATCGTGCAGCACGCCGAGGCGGCGCAGAAGCAGGAGCAGGTCGCACTGTACGAAACGCTCGAACGCGACGGTGTCGGCGCGCGCTATTCCAGCACGAAGGGCGAGTATGTGCGGATCGGATCCTATGACGACGAGATTCTCTCCGGCCTGAGCGGCGGCGTATCGATCGTCCGGCCAGTGGCGGATGGGCCAGTGACTGATGGAGATGACGCATGAGTTCCCTGTACGACAGCGCACCGCGCATCGCCGACAACCAGTCGCTGGCCGACCTGGCGCGCGCGCATACCCGGGTCGCACTCGACGCGATCGCCGCAATCGCGGCCAGCAATACCGCGCGCGAGACGACCCGGATGGCCGCCGCAGCGCTGCTGCTCAATCGCGGCTGGGGCAGGATCGGGTCTGCGCCGAATGGCAATGACGAGCCGGACCACGATTGGGCCGAAGAGATGGAGGCCGCCGGGCGCCGGCTCGACGCGATCAACGCCGAGAGACGCGCGGTGGCGACTGCGGCGCGGCAGGGATGCGGGTGTACGGCGTGTCTGCAGGACCTGCTTGATACGCCCGAGTGAGCGGGGTGATGGCTAGGCGGTGTTAGCCCCGGGGTCGCGGTGTTCAGCGAGGCTCAGTCGTGGAGCGCCGCGAGAAGGGCCTTCACGAGAGCTTTACCCATGGCTGGTACCGCGACCACGTACCGTCGGAAGGAGCCGAGATGAGCGGAAGTGCAGCTTTGACAATAGGCCGCGCCCGGCGGCGGCTTTGTCGAACCAGTCCATTGATCGCTTTGTGCGCGCTGCTTTCCAGCTCCTGCTCGTCGGCGAATGCGCAGTCGTGGCAATGCCGCGCGCCGCAGGGAACCTTCGCCCACCACGATATCGGCGTACCCGAGACCGCGACGCAGTTCACCGGCGAGATGATGATCCGCAAGGCAAACGGACTTAGCAAATGGCGCCCGACGGCGAAGGTTGCGTTTACCGACCTCGGTCTCGACGCTTCGGAATGCCATTGCAACGGTATCGTCGCCACATGGTATCCGGAGGACCCTGATTTTTTCCTGGTCTCCCTGACCGTCGATGGCGAAAAGACAGTGCTCGGGCGCGTGCCCTATGACAAACCGGTCACGTTCAAGCTCACCTTCGCGTGGGACGGCGCGCTGAAGCTTGAGGTAGGGACCGGTGTCGCGACCGGAATGTCGTCAATGCCGAAGCGCAACAATCTGCAATTGAGCTGTTCGACGGCCGACGTCGATTTCAACGTTACCGTCGCTCCCCCCGAGCAGCGCTCTCCGGAACGGTGTGCTTTTGCCGCGCAGGAGCAATGGACGGCGGCGGATGTCGATCGCTATTGCAAGGTTCGCCAGTAGACAGGCTGGATTGGCGGCCAGGGCATGACGGTGACATCCCCGTGATGACCTCACCGTAATGCCGATGTGCGCCTCGACTGCTATGCATGCAAAGTCGTTCATTGAGGCAAGTTAGACTATTCCTGAAAGCGGACGTGCTCAGATCACATCACCTCGAAGATCAATAGGTAGTTCGAGTCCCTCCCGCTCCGCCACACCGCCGTATGCCGCCGTGCCCTATCCACAGGCCGCAGAGGCTAACCCAGCGTAGTATATACGGCGGGCTGGCGGTGACAGGACTTGCCAGTCTCCGATGTGACGGCGACTTCGTGCCCGGATGTCGCCTGAAGGTCAGGGTCTGCGCGATGCCGAACGACCGAGCGGTCGCCAAGCCGGCGTCCCCTTCTCAAACGGGTCGTCGGTCAAGGCATGCACTTCGCTTCCATCGGCCCGCATGACGTAGATCTCGCCATAAGGCTGGGGATTTGCCGGATGCAGCAGCGCTTCGTCCTTGAACCCACCCCTCGCGCTGGCAAAGGCGATCCACTTGCTGTCAGGCGACCAGCTGTTGTGAGCATCGTTTCCTGGCGAGCTCGTCAGCCGCTTCAATCCCGATCCGTCGGCATCGATCGTCCAGATTTCGTAATCGCCGTCGCGATCGGCAGTGAACGCGATCCTGTTCGACGTGGGTGACCATGACGGGAAATTGTAATGCGCCGGACCGTTCAGCAGCAAACGGCGCGTGCCCGAGGCAGTGTCGATGATTTCGAGCGCGTTTTCTCCGCCGCCAGCCCTACGAAAAACGATTTGTCGGCCGTCGGGCGACCAGCTCGGAAATCCGTAATTGCCCTGGCCGTCCGTTAACACCCTGAGATCGCCGCCGTGGACGCTGATCGTCGCGATGTCCGCACTCGCCGGACCATTCAGGTTCTGAAAAAACTGCCCCAGGCCGAAGGCTATGCGTCTGCCGTCGCGCGATACTTCGGGGCCAAGGGCGCTTCGGTCGGGCTGCCCGAACAGAATTGTCGCGCCGGTGCCGTCTGCCGCCATCGTCAAAATGCTGTTGTGTAGGATGCCCGCCGTCTGGTCGTTACTCACCCGTCGGTCGCCATCGGGTGCATAGGACGGGAAGATGCCAGTTCGAACTATCCTGAATCGCGAATCTAACGAGGTCCAGGCGCGGTTCGGCGGCCAGGCGCTCTCGACGTCCCGGTGGAAGACCATCGTCCGGCCGTCGGGTGACCAGGACGGGTTGCTGAAGGCCCCGCGCGCGCCCGGTGATCCGGCGGCGCGCTCGACGCCACCTTCTGGCCCCCCTGACACATAGGCTACCACCTGTTCGCTGACCCATCGCGGCGACCATTTCTCGCCCTCGCCGGCCGTGAGCACGGTTCGCTGTCCCGTCGCGAGGTCCAGCGTCTCGATCTGCGTCGTTCCCCGGAGCCGCCTGGCCCCGGTGACTTTCGCCACCTCCGCGACCGGTGCGGTGTAGAAGGCGAGCCGGGTGCCGTCCGGTGACCAGGACGGGCTTCCAGCGAACGCGTCGTTTACCGACACCCGCCGCAGGCCGCTGCCGTCAGGCCGCACGACGTGGATTTCGGTGGAGTGGCGGATGGTGAAGTCGCGGGCAGGCAGCCGCGGCATGAACGACGCACGATCGGACGAAAAGGCAATCCATTGTCCGTCGGGCGACCACGCGGGGCGGAAGTCGCCCCCCGCCGCGTTGGTCAGATTCCGGACCCGCCGTGTCCGCATGTCGAGCAACCAGATGTCGGCATTTCCGCTCCGGCTCGATACGAATGCCAACGTTTTTCCGTCTGGAGAAAGCGCCGCCTGATCGTCATAGGCGCGGTTCCTGACCAGCGTTTCCAGCCTGGAGCCGTCGAGCCGCGCGCGATAAATATCGTACGAACCGGCGCGACGCGAACTGAAGATTATCCAGCTGCCCTCAGGCGAAAAGCTGGGATTGGCGTCGGCCTCCGGGTGCGCAAGAAACGGGCGGGCATTGCTGCCGTCTGAATCGGCGATGAAAACATCCCCGTTGAGCGGCGCGAAACTGGCGAAAGCGATCTCATATTCCGCGGTCCCGGCGGCCGCCGAACCGGCGAGAGCCAGCGACAGGATCGCAGCAATAAACGACAAGGCGTGTAAGAGTCCGCGCACAGTGATGCTCCTTGACCGTCGTCATCCGGTCCGATGTTTTCCACGAAGATGCGCTAACCGCAATAACTGCATCTGGCCCGGAGCGTTCGTGCATCGGAAACAGACGCTCGACGAAACACCGTCCCGGATGGCAGTATTGGCATTTATTTGCACTTGGTTCCGTCTAGCGTAGCGCTATGGCGTAGACGTAGTGCTCATCATCATCGGGCGTGGCCCGCCACGTCGCCGTGTTCGATCCATAGCCGCAGGCGGCTACGCTGATCGAGCGCGCGGCGTGTCGGACTTTCCTGACAAAATGGATGCGATCCGCCGGAAGGACGTCGACTTGATCGAAATACTGGGTAGCTAGGGAGCGGTGACGTGCAAGAACGGATGCGGAGGCAAACCATGAGCACGAGCCGACGAGGATTTCTGACTGCCGCCGCCGGAGGGATTGCGGTAGCAGGCCTGAGTGCGGCGAGCAGCCAGAGTCATAAGGTGCCGATCCGCAAAATCGCCACCGAAGAGGCGTTCGCGACACCCGGGCTCGTCAAGGCCTGGCTGGAGATCGCGCGTACGGACCCTGGAGCGAGCCTCGATGTGCCGACAGGCATTCTCTCGATCTTCGACAATCCGCGCCCAGGGTCCAATCAGGACCGGTTTCGCCGGCAACTGCTCGACCTCGATGCGGAGCGCCTCGCCGACATGGACCAGGCGGGCGTCGATGTGCAGATCCTCTCGGTTACCATCCCGGGAGTGCAGATGTTCGAGCCCGGTCCGGCAAGCGCGTTGGCGATCGCCACCAACGACCATCTCGCCGCTGCGATCTCGCGCCATCCCCGGCGCTTCGCCGGACTGGCCTGTTTCGCTCCGCACGATCCCGGGTCTGCCACAAAGGAGATGGAGCGGGCGGTAAAAACGCTGGGGCTGAACGGGTTCATCGTCAATTCCCACACCGGCAATCTCTATCTGGACGACCCGCGATTCTCGCCGATCCTGGAGGCGGCGCAGGCGTTGGACCGCCCGATCTATCTGCACCCGCGCGCGCCGTCGAACGGCATGGCGGCACCCTTTCGCGACTATAGCATGGGTGGCTCCATTTGGGGCTTTGGGGTCGAGGCCGGAACGCATGCGGTGAGGATGATCCTCAGCGGCGTGTTCGATCGCTACCCTCGACTGCGCATCGTCCTCGGCCACATGGGCGAAGCGCTGCCGTTCTGGATGTGGCGTCTCGATCATATGGCGGCACGGCGGGCCAAGGACGGGCGGATGAAGCCGCTGTCGCTGGCGCCGAGCGAGTATTTTCGCCGCAATTTTGCCGTGACCACCAGCGGTTTCGAGTCCCCGGACGTACTCGACCTGGTGATCAAAACCGCTGGAATCGAGAATGTCATGTGGGCGATCGACTATCCATATGAGAACTCACGCGACGCGGTCGCCTTCATCGAAGGTGCGAACCTGACTAATGATCAGCGCATCAGTATCTTCCACCGTAATGCGGAGCGGACCTTTCATTTGGTATGAGGTAGTTCTAGTCGCTGCGACGGCCGGTGGCTCGCCACACGCCATCGGCAATCGTCAGCCGCTCACGATAGCTCAACTGCTCGTTGCTCTTCCCCACAGCCGTTCCTCCCTCCAAGACCGCAGGCATCTTCGCCTGTTGCACTTGGTTTTGGAACGCGCCTAATATCACCGTAATAAATGTGTTTCCGCCCCGCCCTTCGCTCGCCCGAGCACAGGAGCCAAGCATTCAAGGTCATTTGCGGGCTATCTCGACGTCCATTGGCATGATGCCGGCATCAACGCGGAATCCATAAGCCACACCGTCGATATAGATCGGGTTGCCGGCCAGGTTCGCGACCATCTCGCCGAATGTATCGGGCTCCATGATGGAGCCGTAACGGTCGATGACGTGTTGCTCGACGCTGATGCCTTCTCGTTCAGCGTGTACCGATGCGACCGCATGGCCATGCGCTGTCCCGGGCATCAACTGGCCGGGAATCAGCACCTGGAAATGGATATCCAGTCCGCGTTCTCGCGATACCGCATTGGCTTGGTGGGCCATATACCAGACCATTCGCTTGGCGCCGATATGGCCGCCCGAGAGCCGCAGACTCTCGGGCTCGATCAAGGGCGAACTCATCACAGTCGCGGAGCCACTCGACATAATCATCACTCTGCTGCCTGGCTTTATCGGGATATTGAGTGCCGCCTGGACCCCGACAAAGCTCGCTTTCACGTCAGTGTTCCATGTGTCGGAGAATCCATCCCAGGTCAGTCGATCGATCGGCAGCATCGGCACCCGCGCGCCTGCGTTCAGCACAAGAATATCCGGCTGAACAGCTGCAACGATGTGGTCCATCAGCGCCGCATCGGTCGCGTCGCCAGCGATCGTGTTGGCGCCCAATCGTCTAATCCGCTCAAGCCGTTCGGCGTTGCGGGCGATCGCCGTAACCTTGGAACCGCGGGCGAGAAATGCCCCGGCCATAGCGAAACCCAAGCCTTCGCTGGCCCCGGTTATGGCGATGCGGAGTTCGCTCAGATTGCGCATGACCATCCTTCCCGGCCTGGATCAAGCCGCAGTCGTGTAAGCGATCTCGCCAAAGATCGAGTCGAGCGACGCGAGAGCGGCGACTTTCGGGAAATAGGGGACCATCCGGGCGTCGTTGCGCATTCCCTCGACAGCAGCGGCGTCGCGCCATTGAGAATGGATAATGACGCGCGCGCCGTCCGCCGCCGCGATCAGGGTAGTCGAGATCCACCCATCGAGGGTGCGGATCACCGTGTCGGTGTTTTCTTGCAATGTTGCCAGAAGCTCCTCCTGGTCGGCGGGATCGACGGTCAAGATATTCAGCAAGGTCGTCATGGCTTGTCTCCGATCAGGCAGGCGCGTCGATCGGGCCTGTCGATGACTAGACGACGCTTGGTTGTGGAACGGATCGGAGCCAGAGAAATATTTCGCCGATGTCGGTCCAGCGTCGCCACAAAACGCGCTCTGTTATGCCACCTGCCTACGATATGGTTCTGGAGCGCTGCCCGGCCCAATCCGCAGCTGGTCGGCGGGTTCGGATCGACACCCCGCGAAGGCGACCGAGGTTTTCGCGCAGCGCGAAGATTTGTGGGACGTCATGTTGGACATGCGTGCACCACGGTCGCTAAATCTTTCTGGCGCTGCGATCCGTTTCCATTCGCCGTTTCGTCTTTGGACGATAGGTAACAACAGAGAAACGAGAAAGGATCGACGATGTCGATACCAAAAGCAGCTTTTGTCCTGGTCCATGGCGGTTGGCACAACCATTCAGCGTGGGACAAAGTAACGCCATTCCTTGAAGCCCAGGGCTTCGCCACGTTGACGATCGACCTACCCGGCGCGGGCGTAAATTCGAAAGAACCAGAATCGCTCCATCGTCGACCGTTCGACCTCGATGCGTTCATCGCCGAGCCGTCGCCCATCGCCGGCCTCACGCAGGAGGAGCGTACCCAAGCCGTGGTCACGCTGGTCAAAGAGGCCACGTCGCTCAGTGACGGCAAGGTCATCCTTGTCGGGCACTCGGCCGGCGGGATGACCGTATCGGCGGTTGCCGAGCAGGTGCCGGACCTGCTGCTCGCGGTTGTGTATATTGCCGGGTTCCTGGTGCCGAACGGCATGCCGCTGCTCGCGATGCTCCAGCATGAAACCATGTCCTCTGCTCTCTCGCCTGGGCTGTTCGTGGGCGACCCCCTCGCCATCGGCGCGACGAGGATCAATACCGGACCAGCCGACAACGCCTACAGATCGCTCCTCAAGGCCTCGTTTTATGCCGACGTGTCGGAGGCCGACTTCGCGCAGGCGTCGTCGCGGCTTCATTGCGACGAATCGAACATCGGCGCGGTAACGCCATCAACCATTACGCCGGAAAGATTCGGCACGGCGCCGCGCCATTACATCCGCTGCACACAGGATCGCGCGGTTCCCCTGACTGGCCAGGATCATATGATCGCAACGGTTGACCGCACCATCGGCGGCAAGACGATGACCCATAGTCTGGACAGCAGCCACTCGCCCTTCCTGTCGCAACCCGCCGCCCTGTCGAAGATTCTCATCGACATCGGCGTCCAGTCCGTGCGCGAAACGAAGCGCGAAAGCACCGCAGGTCTCGATACATGAACACGGACGAATTCGAGGAGCGCCTGAAAGCGCTACGCCCACGCCTTCACCGCTATTGCGCGCGCATGACGGGCTCGACCGTCGATGGCGAGGATGTATTGCAGGATGCCGTGGTCAAGGCCCTGCGCGCGCGCACCGAGGGCTGTTGCGTGGAGAGCCTGGAGGGTTGGCTGTTTCGCATCGCACACAATGCGAGCCTCGATTTCCTTCGGGCCAGATCCCGGAACATCGTCGTTCCGCTCACCGAAGACGTCGAAGCGGCGCCGATAGCCGAGGCGGAGATCGTCGCGATCAGCTTTCAGATGTTTCTGCGGCTGCCTGAACTCCAACGCTGCGCGGTAATCCTCAAGGACGTTCTGGGCCACTCGGTCGACGAGATCGCAAGCATCGCCGAATGCTCCCCAGCAGCTGCAAAATCGGCGCTTCAGCGCGGGCGCGCGGCGCTGCGGCAACTCGTGCGGACGCACGAAGACACGCGGCTACCGCTGATGCCCGATGCGGACCGGCAACAGATTACCACGTACGTCCACCTATTTCGGACCGGCGATTTCGATGCGATCCGCGCCATGCTTGCCGACGACGTGAAGCTCGATCTGGTGAACCGTCTCAAACTGGAAGGGCGTGAAAAGATCGGGCTCTATTTCACGCGATATGCCGAAGAAACGAAATGGCGATTCGCTCTCGGCGCGGTCGAGGGCCGCCCAGCGATGCTGGTCTTCGACGCCGGTGGCCCGATGGAGAAACCTGCGTATTTCGTTCTGATCGATTGGCACAATGGCCGGATCTCGGCGATCCGTGATTTCCTGTTTGCTCCCTATATGCTCGAATCGGTGGATTGGGTGCGACTGAGCTAGCCGATTTTCATAAGACGATCGGGCGACAATCATTGACATGCAAATTGCTATTGGCGGATTGGCGCCCGCCGAGTTTACCAACTGCCCCGCAACGCGCAATCTGCATCGCCGCAGCCGCCAAATTCTGGATCAATCGACGAGTCCTGACCCTGGCGAACTCACCGATCAAAGCGGCGGCAAACGCCGTTTCACGGTGGTCGCCTTGACGATAGAGGTCCTGGTCTCGGCGAAGTCGACGATGCGATCGAGGATCGTGTCGAGTTGCTCGATCGACTTGAGATAGACGTGGGCGATGTAGCAATCGTCGCCCGTCACCTTGTAGCATTCGGTGAATTCGGGGATCTTATCGATCAGGCGCTGCGTCGCGGGGAGTTTGCCCGGGAACGGTTTTATCCTGACGATCGCCTGAAGCGTATAACCCAGCGCATAAGGGTCGATATCGACCGTGTAGGCGCTGATCACGCCGCGGTCCTCCAACCTGTGCAGGCGTTCCGATACGCTGGGGGAGGACAGATCGACGCGTTGCGCAAGTTCCTTGAGCGAGATGCGCGCATTGACCGCGAGCAGTTCCACGATCTTCCGGTCCACATCGTCCAGCATGACCAATCCTTAGGTAAAAATCAGACATCATATTATTATCTTAGGTATAATTCACAATATGCCTTTTTACATCCATATCAACTCTCCCCCTCACCTGTTAAAACCAGTCATCGATTATGGAGGCAGGGGTGACCGAACAGACACGCGGGACGATCGAGATGGCGGTCGCCATGACCATCTCCGGGACGATTGGCTGGTTCGTCATCATGTCGGGGCAGCCGGTTATCGATGTGGTTTTCGGGCGCTGCGTATTCGGCGCGGTGACCCTGGCCGCAATTTGCGCCACGCGCGGACTGCTGCGCCGCGACGCGCTTTCGCCGCGGCAGTTGCTGATCGCCATGGCCGGTGGCGCCGCGATCGTGCTGAACTGGCTGTTGCTGTTCGGCGCCTATGGGCATTCATCGATCTCGATCGCGACCACCGTCTATAATACGCAACCGTTCATGCTGGTGGGCCTGGGCGCGCTGTTGTTCGGGGAGCGGTTGACCGCGAACAAGCTGCTCTGGCTGGCGGTCGCGTTCGGCGGCGTATTGTTGCTGGTACAGGCAAAGCCGGGATCGACGCAGAGCGGATCGGACTACCTGCTCGGCATCGCCATGGCGCTGGCGTCGGCGTTCTTCTATGCGCTCGCCGCCATTGCCGCCAAGAAGCTGACCGGCGTGCCGCCGATGCTGATCGTGCTGGTCCAGGTGATCGTCGGGGTCGTGCTGCTCGCCCCGCTCAGCCATCTCGCGACACCGCCGAGCGGCGCACCGGCATGGGCGATGCTCGCCTCGCTCGGGGTGATCCACACCGGGCTCGCCTTCATCCTGCTCTATGGCGCGATCCAGAAGCTGCCGACCCATTTGGTCGGCGCGCTGTCGTTCATCTATCCGCTGGTGGCGATCATGGTCGATGTGGTCGCATTCGGGCACACGCTCTATTTCCTGCAGGTCGTGGGCGGTGCCGCGATCCTGCTCGCCGCCGCGGCGACGACGCTCGGCTGGTCGCCGATCGGACCGCGACGATAGGTGCTGCCCGGTTTGTAACGAAGTGTGGCTGAAGGAGGGTGCGCCCTTGAATGCACGCGCACATGCCATAGATTGGCTGGGCGGTACCGGGCCCCTCTGGCGAAGGCTTCCAAAAGCCCTTGTGATGTCGGACCGCATCGAGCTTGCTCGGTGTTGGACACGGCCTGGTTCCCCTGCCACCCTCCCCCACCAGCACCGTAGCAGGCTCGATCGATCAACTTCGATTGGAGAGGCTTGCATGTCTATCATCGTCACACGGCTCATCGCCACTCACCGCGCTCTCAATCAGGAGATCGCGCGCGAGGTCAGGCGCCGGATGCCCGACGCGTTCCGGCTCGCCACGCTCAAGAAGCGCCGGCTCGCAATCAAGGATCATCTGCACCGGCATCTTGCTGCCGCCCGCCGCGCGGCGCGCGGCCGGTCGCCCGCGGCGATCTGATCCCAATCCCATTTCAGGAATTACATCATGGAAACCCGTTTCCCCGCTTTTGGTACCGGTGTCCGGCAGGACGCAGCCTTTGACGAAGGCCTGCGCCGCTACATGCTCGGCATTTACCGCAACATGGCAATCGGCCTCGGCATGACCGGACTGGTCGCGCTGGCGATCGCCGCGACCCCGGCGCTGTCACAGCTGATCTTCGGCACGCCGCTCAAATGGGTGGCGATGTTCGCACCGCTCGTTTTCGTGATGTTCTTCTCGTTCCGCATTGAACAGATGAGCCTGGCCACCGCGCGCACCGCCTTCTTCGCGTTCGCCGCGGTGATGGGCGTGTCGATGGCGAGCGTGTTCCTGGTGTTTACCGGGACCAGCATCGCCCAGGCGTTCTTTTCGGCCGCCGCGATCTTCGCCGGCATGAGTTTGTGGGGCTATACCACCAGGCAGGATCTGTCGCGCTTCTCGACTTTCCTGATGATCGGTCTGATCGGCGTGATCGGGGTCAGCCTGGTCAATATCTTCATCGGGTCGAGCATGCTGCAGATGATCGTGTCGATCGTCGGCGTGGTCGTGTTTACCGGCCTGACCGCGTGGGACACGCAGCGATTGAAAGGCGAATATGCCGCACACGCCGGCACCGAACGCGCCGACAAGCTGGCGATCATGGGTGCGCTGTCGCTGTACCTGAACCTGGTCAACCTGTTCCAGCTGCTGCTCGGATTGATGGGTCAGCGGGAGGAATAATCGGACGGGCGGCGGCTCAACGGGCCGCCGCCCTGCGTATTTTCCGGATTAACGCCGACTAGCCGAACACATTCTTCGCCACATGCGTGATACGGCACGCGAGGTCAGCCTCGCCGCTCGCCACGACATAATGATCGCCGGCATCCACAATCCCCGTCGTGAACACGACGTTTTCGAGATACATCAGATCCCTGATCGGATCGGTCAGCGTCGCCTTGGGTTCGATCAGCGCGTCATGACTGGTGCGCAACACCACGCTCGGATCGTCGCGATCGAGCAACGACCAGTATGTGCGGTAGATACCGACCAGGCCCATCGGCTCGACCCCGTGCCACAAGGTCAGCCAGCCCTTAGCGGTCAGTAGCGGCGGCGCCCCGCCGCCCATCCGCGCGGTCGCCATGGTCGCCGCATGCGGACGGATGCCGGGCTTGTCATGCGGTTTCCAGTGCAGCGCGTCGGGTGACGTGGCGAGGTTGATCGACGGCCCCGCGCGCCATTCGCTGCCCGGCGGATAGGCGAAATAGAGATCGCCGAGCGGCCGGGTCTGCGCCCAGTATTTGCCACCGACCAGCCCTTCGAAGATCAGCATGTCCTTGTTCTGATGATCGAGCACGATACCTTCGAGTTGCCAGTCGAGCGCATTGTCCGAGGTGTACAGCGTGGTCGAATGCCGTTCCGGGCTGACCGAACAGGTCGTCATCAGCCAGCGGTCGCCGACCTTGCTGATCCGCGCATCCTCCACGCCATAGCATTGGTACGGCGCGCGCGGCGCGACCGCGCGGTCGTAATGCACCGTCTCGACCCGGGTGCCGTCGGCCGACAACTCGACCGGCAACAGCCAGGAGAGCGAAGTCAGCGCCATCACTTTCCACCCCGCCTCGCGCATCATGAATTTGCGCGGATCGGAGGTGTCGACGAAGGTCAGTGGCCATTGGTCGAGCGAATAAGCGCCGTCCTGCCAGCGGATGGCGCGAATATGCTCGCCCCGGATCGGCGCGCGCAATGCCTCCGCCACACGCACCATCAGCAGCAGATTGCCGTTGGGCAGTCGCGTCATGCCCGGGTTGAACGCGCCGAGCACATAGGTCTCCGCATCCACTTTCCCCGCCAGCGGCGAGCGCGACAGATCGACATCGCGCGGATCGAAGACCAGGCCATCAAAGACTGGAGGGGCGAAACTCATTCGCCTTCGCTCCGTTTCGGTACAACGGTCATCTGCTGCACCACCGTGCGGCGCGGCTGGGTCAGCGCGAAATGCACCGCGACCGCGATATCCTCCGACCGCAGCATGGTTTCCGCGCGCACCATCTTCTTCTGCTCCTCGGCATCGATATCGGGATAGTGGAAATCGGCCTGAGTCTTGCCTGGCTCGATCAGGCTGACGCGGATATCCTTGTCGCCCAGTTCACGGCGCAATGCCTCGGCGAACCCGGCAATGCCCGCTTTCATGCCGGCATAGATGGTCGATCCCGGCCCAAGTACGTGCGCGGACATCGATCCGGTCAGGATGATGTCGCCCGGCCCGCCAAAGCGGTCGACCGCGGCATGTGCGCTGAGCAGATAGGCGGTGAAGTCGGTCGCGATCTGATAGCGCAAATCCTGCACCGTAGTTTCCGACAGCGCGGCGGCCGGTACCGCGGCGTTGATCACCGCCACATCGAGCCCGCCGAGCCAGCTCACCGCATCGGCGAAATAGCGCGTGACATTGTCCGGCTGAGCCAGGTCGATCGCCGTGCCCGATCCCTCACCGACCTCGTTGATCCGTTTCAGCGCATCCTCGAGATGCTCTGGCGTCCGGCCGCAGATATGCACCCGCGCGCCTTCTGATGCGAGCAGCACGGCGATCGCCCGGCCGATCCCGGTGGTGCCGCCGGTGACGATGACGCGCTTGTTCTTGAGCGCAGTCACGGCGGTATGGGCGTCGGCAATGTCGGTCATGCAATTCTCCCGGAGGGTGTCGGGAGGACAAGCGTTCAGACTCGCGACGGTTCCATCGCCGTCCGGCCAAGCAACCGGTCGATCGCCGACCGCACTTCGGGCTCGTCGAGCGTCGGTGCATGCCCGGTCCCCGGCACGGTGACCAGTTCGGCGCCCTCCAGCACCTCCGCCATGCGCGTCGCGGTCTTCGCGGCGAACACGTCGGACCGTTCGCCGCGCACGATCAGCGCCGGCACGCCCCGCAGCTGGTTCAGCGCGAGCCACATGTCCGGCCCCGCTTCATTGCCCGGCACGCGGAACGGTTCGGCGATCTTCATATCGTAATCGAGCACGATCCGGCCCGTGCTGTTGAGCCGGTAGAGCCGCTTCGCCATCGCCAGCCAGTCCTCGATGTCGTAATCGGGATAGACGTCGCCATTGCCGTCGGCGACCGCGCGCGCGGCATGCATCCAGGTCGGCCAGGTCTGCGACTTGCCGACATAATTGCGGATCCGCGACAGCCCCGCCGTGTCGATTTCCGGCCCGACATCGTTAAGCAGCACCGCCGCGACCTTCTCCCGCGCGGTGCCGGCGAGCAGCCCGGCCATCAACAGGGTAACGATCCCGCCGAGCGACGTGCCGAAGGCGATGAAGCGATCGACCCCCAGTTCGCCAAGCAACGCCTCCACATCCTGCACATAGGTCAGCGGGACATAAGTCATCGGGTCCTTGGCATAGCCGCTCTCGCCGCGCCCGCGCAGGTCGACGGTGATCACGCGCCATTCGCCCGCAAGATGTTCCGCCAGATTGGCATAATCGCGTCCGTTGCGCGTCAGTCCGGGCAAGCACAGGATCGGCGGGCGGTCTTCGCGCCCCTCACGCGCCGGATAATCGCGATAATGCAGCCTTATCCCGTCGTTGGACCACCAATATCGATTTTCATAAGCGGTCATGGTTGCGTCCTGCGGTTCGGAACCACCATATCGCTGCATGGCAGCATCCCCGCAAGCATATCGACCCGAACGCGCGATCCTGGAATTGGGGGAAGCGTTCTACGATCCCGTCGCGGCGGCGGACTTCCCCAAGACACGACTACGGTTCCGCAATGATCGCGCAGCGGCTGAGGTCGGGCTCGACCACCTGACCGACGATCAATGGCGCGCACATTTCGGCCGGTTCGAGCCGCTCAGGGGCAGCCTCGATCAGCCGCTCGCGCTGCGTTACCACGGTCATCAATTCCGCGTGTACAACCCGGACATCGGCGACGGGCGCGGTTTCCTGTTCGCGCAAGCTCGCGACGATCGCGGCCGGCTGATGGATCTCGCCACCAAAGGCAGCGGGCAGACGCCGTGGAGCCGCTTTGGCGACGGTCGTCTGACTCTCAAGGGCGGCATGCGCGAAATCCTCGCCACCGAAATGCTCGAGGCGCTTGGTGTCGAGACATCGCGCACCTTCTCCCTGATCGAGACCGGCGAGGCGCTGGAGCGCGGCGACGAACCCTCCCCCACGCGCTCCGCGGTGATGGTCCGGCTCAGCCATGGCCATATCCGCATCGGCACCTTTCAGCGCCTCGCCTACAACCGGGATGCCGAGGACATGCAGCGGCTGATCGCTTATGTTCTGCGTCATTATTTCAACGAAGACGCCGGCGACGGTACCGTTGAAGAGGGCGCAGTCCGCCTGCTCACCCATGTCGTTCAGGGCACTGCGAAACTCGCCGCGAGTTATATGGCGGCGGGCTTCGTCCACGGCGTGCTCAACAGCGACAATATCAACGTCACCGCAGAGAGCTTCGATTACGGTCCGTGGCGGTTCGCGCCGACCTGGGACCCGGCCTTCACCGCCGCCTATTTCGATCATGCCGGGCTCTACGCCTTTGGCCGCCAGCCCGAGGCGATCCATTGGGACGCGACGCAGCTTGCCATCGCCTTGCGCGCGGTGAGTGAGGCGGCGCCGCTGATCGCGGTGCTCGACACATTCGGTGAGCTTTATCAGCCGGCGGTGTCCGGCGCGATCCTCTGGCGGCTCGGCCTGCGCCCGCGCGATCCCGAAAGCGACCGCGCGGTGGTGCAGGCGGTCGAACACGGCCTGCGCGGCGCGGATGCATCGATCGACCGGTTTTTCTTCGACGCGTTCGGCGGACGGGTGCCGGAGAGTTATGGCCCGGCATTCGACGACGCGCGCGCGATTCTGGCGGGTTACCGACCAAGGTCGGATCGATCGCACCGCTATTGGCAGGGCGACGCGCCCTGTTCGATGCTGATCGATGAGGTCGAGGCGATCTGGAGCGCGATCGACCAGCGCGACGATTGGGCACCGCTGAACGCCAAGGTCGCCGCGATCCGCGAGATGGGTGAAGCGCTTTCTTAATCCTCCCCGGCACGGGGAGAGGGAACCGCGCGCTTCTTAGCGCGTGGTGGAGGGAGCGTGCAAAGCAGCGTCACGTTCCTGGCTCACCCCCTCCACCATTTGCTGAAGAAGCAAATGGTCCCCCTCCCCGTGCCGGGGAGGATCGCAACGCCAGTGGATTCCCCCGAAAAACTAAGGCAAAGCACCCATAATGGCGGGCACCGAAATCATCTCCACCGAACCGGCGACCGGCGCGATCCTGTGGCGGCGGGAGATTGGCGATGTCGATGCCGAAGTCGCGCTGGCCCGCTCCAGCTGGGCCGCCTGGGCCGCGCAACCACTAGCCTATCGGATCGAGGCGCTACGCCGCTTCGGCAATGTCGTGCGCGCCCGGGCCGATGCCTTTGGCGACCTGATCGCGCGGGAGACCGGCAAGCCGCTCTGGGAAGCGCGCAACGAAGTCGAATCCGTCATCGCCAAGGTCAATATCTCGGTCAGCGCCTATGCCGAACGCACCGCGCAGCGCCGCATAGACGCGCCGATGGGCAGCCGCATGGCGGTGCGCCACAAACCGCACGGCGTGCTCGCGGTGCTCGGCCCGTATAATTTCCCCGCGCATTTGCCCAACGGGCATATCGTGCCCGCGCTGCTCGCCGGCAACGCGGTGGTGTTCAAGCCGTCGGAAAAGACCCCGGCGAGCGGCGCCTTCCTGGTCGATTGCTTCCACGCCGCGGGCATTCCGGAAGGATGCATCCGCGTCGTGATCGGCGGGCCGGAGGAAGGGAAAGCACTCGCCGCGCACCCGGATATCGACGGCCTGTTGTTCACCGGCTCCGCGCGCACCGGCATCGCGCTCAACCGCGCCTTTGCCAACCGGCCGGAAAAGATCCTTGCGCTGGAAATGGGCGGCAACAACCCGATCATCGTGTGGGAATCGCCCGACCTTCATTCGACCGCGGCGCTGATCGTGCAGTCCGCCTTCACCACCGCCGGTCAGCGCTGCACCGCCGCGCGCCGCCTGATCGTCGACGATCGCGTTTATGACGCGGTGGTCGAGCAAGTGAACAAGCTGACCGGCAAGCTGATCGTCGGCGAACCGCATGCGACCCCCGCCCCGTTCATGGGCTGCGTGATCGACAATGATTCCGCCGACATGCTGACCGAGAGTTTCCTCGAGCTGATGATGCGCGGCGGCCGCCCGATCCGCCACCCCGAACGCCTGATCGAGGGCCGCCCGTTCCTCACCCCCGGACTGATCGACACGACCGAGATGAAGGACCGTCCGGACATCGAATTGTTCGGGCCGATCCTGCAAGTGATCCGCGCCAGGACCTTCGACGAAGCGATCGCCGAGGCGAACAACACGCGCTACGGCCTGTCGGCCTCGCTGATCAGCCAGAATCCGGCGCTCTACGACCGTTTCTGGGCCAATGCCCGCGCCGGCATCGTCAACTGGAACAAACCGACCAACGGCGCGAGCTCGGGCGCGCCGTTCGGCGGCATCGGCTGGTCGGGCAACCACCGGCCGAGCGCCTATTATGCGGCGGATTACTGCGCCTATCCGGTGGTCAGCAACGAAGCGGATCAGGTGCGGGCGAGTATTGGCGTGGGGTTGCGGGACGGGTAATGAGCGCGTCCGATCAGACGGCGTACAACGCCAATGAGGACATAACAGTCATGCCAGAGTATAAACACTCCCTTCCAAAGAATTTTCCGGATTCCGCTCAGGATTCATCAAAGTTAATTGGATTACTGAAAAACGTAGATGGGATGTTCCCTTATCCATCCAGTTGCTTCGGCATGGACCAGAAAGTCCAATACCATCTTGAACTAGAGAGGAAATCCCCTCCAAACAGGAAGGTGTTCAATCGCAGAATGCAAGAACCCGTACTATCAGGCTACTGGAATATCTTGAGAAACTTTGATTTTACAGCCGAATCTTCTTTGTTTTTTGTTTCCCTCTTATGCGGCAAGGATATATCGCTCAGAACAGAGGGCATGCGGTCATTTGACGACAAGAATAATAAGACTATTTTCGAGGATTATGATCCATCTCAATCCTGGATAAACAAGATCATTGACGTCAGATCGAGAGGCTACGGCCCGATCACCGAAGGAATACTCTGCTATACGATAATGATTTTCGCCCATCCTTTCCTGGATGGAAACGGCAGATTTGCGCGATCCGTTCTTTACGGGGCGCTTGCTCGGCAGGGCATATTACGCTCTCCGTGCCTGGGACTGGGTGCGGGCTTCACCTTGCACGTCGCACGAGTAGCACAAGCGGCGACGCAGCTCTCCCAGTCGGGTGACTGGAGCCCCTACCTGCGTGAGCTGTCTTCTATAATTGAAAACTGTTGTTCATATGCATTTTCTGTGAGGCGCGCGGATCTAAATTTACGATAGCGCAAATAAAAAACTATCTATCCATGCTAATGCTTTAAGTAATCCTTTATCGAAACCCGATATAATAGAGCTCAACTCTAGGGTGGAAGCTGGACACACATTCTACAATCCGCGCACGCCTCCGAGAATCGCGAGTCAGTCCCGTTCACGTGATTTAGCTAAGTAGTATATGCCAGAAATAATTACCCCGGCGATAAAAAATCCTATAAAAATACTTAAATCACTTGATAAATGATCTGGGTTAAATGTTACAAAATAAGCCACCGCCATTACAAGAATTATTACTACAAATAGACGTAAGCCAGATAACTTCCTTAACATGACCAACTCCATCAGTTATTTTATTGATAACGGACATGTTCCATCGCCCCGAGCTTGAATTTCTTTGAGACGTGCATTTATACCATTAATGTAGCCCTGAGCTTTACCTTCAAAGTAGGTGCCAACCCGTCCAGCCACGAAGCTGACACCGCCGATAGCCCAAGGCAAGAATTACGGTGACAGTCCACTTTTCTCATCCTTCAGCTTTGGGCCGCGCCGCTTGGGCATCAATTACCGACCGCTAACATGCTCCAGCCGCGCAAGAAAATCCCGGTCGCCGACCGGACGCCCGATCGTTTCGGCCCGCCTCAGCCTTGTCCAGGCTTCCTCTTCCTCCCCCGCCGCAATCAGCCCGGCAAAATCGGGATAGCGAGCGAGCACCGGCTCAAGCGTCGTGGTTCCATCGCCGGAATTACGGTGACAGTCCACTTTTCTCATCCTTCAGCTTTGGGCCGCGCCGCTTGGGCATCAATTGCCGACCGCTAACATGCTCCAGCCGCGCAAGAAAATCCCGGTCGCCGACCGGACGCCCGATCGTTTCGGCCCGCCTCAGCCTTGTCCAGGCTTCCTCTTCCTCCCCCGCCGCAATCAGCCCGGCAAAATCGGGATAGCGAGCGAGCACCGGCTCAAGCGTCGTGGTTCCATCGCCGGCCACGCCAAGCAATGCGCGCGTGCTCGACCATGGCCAGTCCGCCGCGCGATCGACAAGCCTAGCACGCACCGGGTTGAGCGCGACATAGCGCAACGCCGCGCCGAGATATGCTTCGTCCATCGCCACGCAACCGAACCGCCCCTGCCAGAAATGCCCGGTCCGCTTGAGCCGCGCATGGATATGGCCAGCGTAGCGCGCATGGACGACCGAAAGCGCTCGCCGCAGCCCGTCCTCGTCGCCAGGCACCAGGATCAGGTGGACATGATTGGGCATGAGCACCCAGGACCAGATCTCGACCCCTGCCGCCGCGCACTGCTCGGTGAGAAGCGTGCGGTAGAACTCATAATCGGTGTCGTTGAAGAACGTCCGTGCGCGGCCATTGCCACGCTGGGTCACGTGATGTGGGTGTTCTGGGAAAACGGCGCGTGCGAGTCTGGCCATAGCGCACTATACACTGCCTGAAGGCTGGTGACAATTAGTGGACTGTCACCGTAACTCGATCCGCCGTCGGCACGCTCGTCGAACGCACCAGCCGTCTTGTCATGATCGCCCGCATGGAAGGCCTTGATGCAGCCGCAGCCCGGGATGGCTTCGAAAGCCTGTTCCGCCAAATGCCCGAACCCATGCGCAAGACCATGACCTATGATCGCGGAACCGAAATGGCCCGCCACGCCGAACTCACTCAAAACACCGGCGTCAAAATCTACTTCGCTGATCCCCGCAGCCCATGGCAACGCGCCAGCAACGAGAACATGAACGGCCTCATCCGCCAATATCTGCCCAAGGGAACGGACCTGTCGCCCTTCTCACAGGCCGACCTCGACGACATCGCTTATCGCCTCAACTCAAGACCCCGCAAAATCCTCGACTTCCAGACACCCTACGAAGTCTATCACAATCTTCTCGCGAACCGACCAACCGCTACCGGAAATGTTGCACTTCAACATTGACACCGCCAGGCGATCATCTGGAACCCCGGCCAGTCAGGCGCGGATCAGGCCGAGGCCTATACCGAGGTCGAACAGGAGTTCCGCACCGGCGACCGCGTCCAGTTCACCCGCAACAACCACAGCGCCAAGCGGGTCAACGGCCGCACCGCCGAGGTCGTCGCGATCAACCCCGACGAGGGTTTGCTCGTCGTCGCCACCAGGACCGGCAAGCGGCAGACCCTCGATATGGCCCGCGTCGCCGACCGCCACATCCGACCGGGCTGGGTCCAGACCATCCATGCCGCGCAAGGGGCGACCAGCGACCGCGTCATGGCCCACCTGGAGTCGTTCCGCTCCAACGTCGATGCCCGCATCGCCTATGTCGCCGTGTCGCGCGCGAAGACGTTCGCCGCCATCTATACCGACGATCGCCTCGCACTGGTCGATGCCATCGAAGGCCGCGACGGGGCCAAGGTCGGCGCGATCGACGAGACGATGGCGCAGGGGAAGGTGGCGACAATCGCCATCCCCGCACCCGTCAGGGGCGTGGGGATCGCGATCGGCTAGACGCTGCGTGATCGTTGTGACTGACGTGGTATAGCGTCCCCGTTATCGACGTGCAGACGATGGCTTAACCCGTAGGGGGAACCACTGCTTTATCTTGCCTTTCTAAACCAAGACACTACCGCACCGATCATTAGGCAACAAATACCGATTGAGAACGATAATCCAGTTATCAATAACAGTCGGTCTGTCGGAAAAAATACTGATATCATTACGGCAATCAAGGTCAAAACCAGTCCAACCCTGAACGGTAATTTGTAAATATCCAGCTTACTCATCTGCAAAGCCTTACATCTGGAACATAGGACTCAACTTTTTTCAATCCTTGTTTAAGATATCCTTTAGCCAATGATGGAAGTGGAAGCCGATTAACGATAGCGTTATTCACTTGGCGAAATATCAACTTGGTTGAGCTTCCTCCAACAAACTGCTCCGCCGCTCCTATTAACGACAGGCTGCTTCCAAAACCCGATATTGCCGTCGATACGCCTTCACCAACAGTTCCGACGAAGGCTGCGGCAAGGTTACCCGTAAGGGCTCCCCCCACCCCGACGACAGCCGATACCGTCTGGCCAGTTAAGCCAACAGCGGTGACGGCACCACCAACCTCCGAAGTCAGTTCTCCTTGCGTTCGCAAAAAGTCTTGAGCTGGCAAACATTGTAAATTGGTGAGGTATTTTGTCTTATCATTTTGCGGCACGTAACCATCTAGGTCGGGCATGCCGTCAGAGCAACTCTGTTGGAATTCACGAAAGCTCTTACCCCACTCCAACTCGCCTTCCGGTTGCTAAACTGAAAAAACATATGATGCGAGTTGCGATAGTTCGAGTCTGACATGCCAATTGGATCGGAGGTAAACGACCCAACACTACCACCTTGTTGAGTCACCAGAATATCATCTCCAGATATATGCACTTCAAGACTCTCCGGCCGTAGAGCGGTCAGGTTATTATATTTGGAACAACTCTCTTTTTCTAAAGAACACACCTGATAGTCATAACCATCCAAAGCAGATGCTTTACTGCTAATCAGGGACACTGAAAATTTGGGCCCCACAATGCACTCCTGGCTAACTGGCCGCGAACAGCCAAACGTCGGTAGCAGAGCTATCGCAGCCAACACGTGGTGCTTCATCATTGCGATAGCCTGCACTGAGCATACTTGATCCCTGCATCTATCATATTTCTGTCCCTAGGCTGATCAAACGCGTGGCGACTATACAAACTATATGCTTCAGCATTCGTCACCGTATTCATTCGACTTATTCCCGCGGCTATCGAGTATGCACCATAGTTGAAGTTCCCGAAATCGACGTAGCTGTTGCCGCCGTAATCCTTCTTGTAATCCATCGCTCCACCTGTGCGAAACTCCTCATACATGGCACTTACGTGATAGAGGAAGGACTGATTAGCTTTCCTATAAAGGGCAATGTTGATGTTCTTATCGACGCTCACGCCCGGTGGAGACGGCGGCACGAAGCCGCAATCCTTAACAGACTGCTTATCTTGCGGCGTAGCATCTGCACCGCCACCGCCACCGACGTTGCCGGAAGGGCCAACTCCTCCAATTGGGCCGGAGGTGCTGCCACCACTGCCCACGACGATATCAGGCGCATCGCCGCCGTGCCCATTATCATCACAGCTCTCAGAGTCCCAGATGCTCTGACCATCTGCGCATTGTTTCAACCCAAATGGATCCACGAAGTTCACCGGATCGCTGCCGACATAATTATACCAATTCATGCCATCGCCATAGCCGATCGGATCGGTCTGCATGAACCGCCCCAGCGTCGCCGAGTACATCCGCGCCTTGTAATAATACAATCCGATCTCAGATAGCCACGTCTGTCCGGTATACTGGTATCGACCAGTATTCCCCGTGCCAGGAATGCCATATTCGTCGTATTTGTTGAAACTTCCAGCACCAGTTTCGGTGGTAAAGGCAATCATGCTGCCCCGCTCGTCAGTGTGGAGCCAGGTCCGATTGCCAGAGGCACCGTAAGTCGTCACCGGCGCTTCGTCGCCCGGGCCGTGGACGAAACGCTTCAGCAGTGCCCCGCTCACAGGATTCCACTCGCCAATCATATCCTGCCCGTCATACCCGAATCGGGTTGTGCTGTTAATCTCGAACAACCGCATTACCGGATCGTATTTGAGCACATTGGCCCCCGAGGACTGCAGCAAATTTTCCGACGTATAGGCATATGTCGTCGTACCCGAGCTGGTCAGATTGCCGCGCGCATCATAACCCAGCGACACGCTCCCCGATAGAGTCGCCTGATTCAACCCATTGACCGTATAGACGCGATCGACATTGGCTGCACCGGTCCAAGCATAACTATCGTTTGACCGTGTCACGCCCGATATCTGGCTCGCCGGATTATAACTGAACCCAAGCGTTAGGTTGCTTGCAGTGAACACCATGTTGTGCGTGAGTTGCGACAGTCGTGAGACGGGATCAAACGCATAGGTCGTGCTGGTCCCGTTGCCCCTCGTTATGCTCAGCCTCCGCCCCAGATCGTCATAGACATAGGTTGCCAGCACCCCCGCACCGCTGGCAGCGCCATATTCACGGATCGCCGTCACATTGCCGGTCACATCATTGTCATAAGTGACATAGAAGCTGTCCGGCCAGGTCAGTTGCGTGCGCCGACCCGCGAGGTCATATTGCGATGTCACCGTCCCGATCGGCCCGGATTGCGTGAGATTGCGGCCCAGCGCATCGTAGGTGAAGTACAAAGTCTGCGCGCTGGAGCCGATCCCTGTCGGCCGCCCCAGCAAATCATAGCTATAGACGATGTCGGCTTCCGGCGATGGCAAGTCCTTCGCGATAGGCCGGCCAAGATTATCATAGGTCAAGTCGATGTGCCGGGTGCTGTCGCTGGCATAACCGCGGAGCCGGCGGCTCGTCACATTGCTACCCGCGTCGTAAACGAGTTGTTCGTAATCGGTCGTCGAACTTGTGCCGGATCCCACAGTCGTGATCGGATAGCGCGTCTTCGACAAGCGATCGACGCCGTCATATTCATAAGTCGTCTTGTTGCCCTCGGCATCGGTCAACGACGCGACCTGGCCGTTGATGGTATAGCTGCCCGTCACCTCGTCCGCTTGGGTGCCGGTCACGCCAAAGGCGGTCTGGACCTTGGTCGCCCGATCGACGATGTCGTAGTTATATTTGGTGATACGGTCGGGACCGTTACCGCCCGTGGTAGCTGCGGTACAGGCGTCGCTGGAGAGCGAACCCCAGGTCGCCGGATTCATTCGAACGGCGGTGCAATCGAGCCGATGATGGTCGTAGCTTTTCTGCGTCAGTGAATAGGACGTAGCGCCGGCCTTGAGCGTCTCGGTCAGCTTGCGATCGATACCGTCATAGGTGGTAGCGACCGACTGCGCCGGCACGAACGTCGTCCAGTCGCTGTCGGTCGTGCCGTTGACATTGCCCGATTCGGCAAGCGTCACCCTGCCCTTGGGATCATAGGTCATCCGCGCCGCAAGCCGCTTGCGCACCCCCGCTCCGTCGGGGTCGGCACCGATCGCACCGGTCATCTGCCGGCCCGCGTCATAACGATAGGTGGTCGTATCGGCGGTCCCGGCCAGCGGACCATCCACGGTCAGCACGTTACCGACATCGTCGTAGCTGGTGGTCGTCGTCGCGGTTAGCGAACCATCGCCCGCCCCCTTGCTGATCGACGTCGGCAATAGGTTGGAATTGTAACCGATCGCCGTCTTCACTTCATCGGCCGTTCCGGCACACGACGCCGTTGTCTGGCAGATCGAAGAGCCGGCCAGCAACTGGACCCCGCCAATAGTCGAGTAGCTCAGAGTGGTTTTTAGCCTGAGGGTCCCGCCGACTGTCGCGGACGGCGCTGTGACGGTCAGTATGCTGCCGGTGGTCGTATCATAGGTATAATCGGTCTGATTGCCGTTGGCGTCTTTGGTCCAGACAGGGCTGTTGCAAGTTGCGGCTGTGGTACAACTCGCCGGATAATTCGCCGTCGTCACGATGTCAGGGGGCGTTCCCGGCGTTTTCGCAACTTGACGCGTCTCGGTGATGTTGCCGCGTACGTCATAGGTGTAGTGAGTTTTATTGCCCTCCGGCTGAATGGCATCGGTTACGCGGCCGCTTGTATCATATTGCCACGTCCATGTTTTGGTGAGCGCGTTGGTCATCGACGTCATGCGCTGCGAGGCTATGTCGAAGGTATAAACGCTCGCATGCCCAAGCGGATCGGTGACCGTCGTGGTCCGTATGCCGCTCGCATCCGAATAGGCATAAGTTGTCGAACCGGCAGCGTTGGTGACGGTGGAAATCCGGCCAGACCCGTCCGAGTTGGCAGTAAAATCCTCGCTGACCTCACCGGGGCGGGTGATGCCAAAAGCTGTGGCGGCGAAACGGTATTTCGTGGCACGGCCCATCGCATCCGTGATCGTGAAATAGCTGGTCGCGCCGCTAAAAGTATTGGCGAAGCTTTGCGAGCGCGTGCTGGCCCCGGCAATGGCGGTGTTGCTCATGGTCACGCCAACCTTCGCACCCCATGTGTTGAAATCGGGAGAGTCCCCATTGAATTCATCGACGGGGTCGATCGGATCGTATTGGAGCGTCAACCTGTAACCGCCCTTGCTGGTCACTGAACCTGCACGGTACGCGTAGGAATGCTGAAGACAGGCGTAGCGATCGGAAAGCTGCTTGTAGCTCGAGCAGTAATAAAGACTGTCGTAGGTATAGGTCAGCACAGCCCCCGAAGGACGGGTGACATCGGTGACAAGGCCGATCGCCGTCTGATAAGGATAGGCGCCCACCAGAGGTGGCTCGGTTTGTTTGAACAGACCCGCGTGCTCGTTAAGTGGAGCGTCTGCCGGTTCATGCCGCTGCGAGAAGCGGTTGGTT
>NZ_JBSRZE010000026.1:0-42925 GCF_054057355.1 Sphingomonas sp. UYAg733 | reverse complement strand
CAAACTCCTCGTCAGGCTCAACGCAAAGGCACGCGAAACGCGCGCGCACCTCGCGCATGCAGTTTGACAATCCAGATAGTCGCTCCACCATTCGCCTACGGCTCATGGTCGCCCTTCCCCGATGGGGGAAGATTAAGCCCCCGCCTCCCGCGCCAGCCAATTGCCATGAAAACCCGGCGGGACGCGGTGGGGCAAATGAACGCTCGCCACCGGTTCACCGGCAAATGACCGCGCATCGATGATGACCAGATCGGTCGTCTGGTGCGGCAGGTCGACGACCAGGCCGACCAGCCACCCTTCATCCTCGCCCGCATCGACCCCGGCCGGCACGAACACGAACTCGCCCGGATACCGTCCTTCGCCGAAATCATGCACCTCGCGGATGCCTGTCTCCAGGTCGTGCTTCAGGATGAAGCTCTCGCCGATAAAGCTCTCATCATGCTTGGGCAGGCCCAGCGTATAGGCATAACGATAGGGCTGGCCGAACCGGCGTTCATCGGGGCGGGGAAACTCCTGCGGCGTGGCGTCGATCGTGCGGCGCTCGACCGTGCCGGTCGCCGGATCGATCGTCCAGCGTTCCAGCCCGCGCGACATCGCGTCCGGCCCGAGCGTGCTGTCGGCGAACATCGTGTCATAGACCACCGCATCCATGACCACCCGGCCATCGGGCAAGTCGAAGGCATTGGCGACATGGAAGATATAACAGGGATCGACATCGACCCAGATCGTCTCGCTCCCCCGGCCATTTCGCGGCAACAGGCCGATCCGCGCCTGATGATCGGGGTTCCAGCGATAGGGAAAGCTGTGCCCGCCGATCAGCGACTTCATTGAAAACGTCACCGGCAGGTCGAGGATCACCACGAACCGCGCCGTGATCGCGCAATCATGGATCGAGGGTCCGTGCTTCACCTTGATCGGCTCCTCGCGCACCACCCGCCCCTCGGGGGAGAGGATGATATGCCGGATCGTCTCCGGGTCGGTCGCTTCATAGGCGATGGCATGCTGTTCGCCGGTCAGCGGGTCGAGGTGCGGATGCGCGGTAAAGCTTCCGGTCAGCGTGTCGTCGAACGGATTATAGGTCTGCTCGTCGAGCGTGTCCGACAGCTCGACCGGATAACTCCCCGCTTCGACCAGCGCGAAGGTGCGGCCGCCAATCGCCTGCACATTGGTGTTGACGGTGTCGAAGCCGCCATGGCGCGGCCCCGGCGCGGCGCGTTCGCCCAGACCGTCGGCAACCCGCCGCGACCGGATCCAGCGGTTGCGATACCACAGCGCCTTGCCCTGCTGGATCGCCACACCGTGAACCATGCCGTCGCCGGTGAACCAGTGATAGCCGGCAGGATCGGGTGCGACCGGGTTGGGGCCAATGCGCAGATAACGCCCATCGAGCACCGCCGGGATCGTCCCGGTCACCGGCAGATCCTCCAGCGTCAGCTCATCGGCCATCGGCTGGTGGATGCCGGTCAGGAAGGGATGATCGATATCGGCATCCAGCCGCTTGCGGTTGAAGTCGGCCACCACGCCGATGCCCTTGGCCACCGTGCTGCGGATTGCGGTTTCGATCATGCTTGCCATTATGGTCTCCCAATGATGGGTTTTTACGTGTAAAGTTAACAACGTTCACATTAAGCACCAAAGGTAACAGTGTCAACATTGGAATCGGAAATTCCGAAAAAAGCCTATCATCATGGCGATCTGCGCAGCGCGCTGATCGATGCGGGCCTCAACCTGCTCGAGACGCGCACCGCTGACGATCTGTCGCTGCGTGAGGTTGCGCGCGCGGTCGGGGTGAGCGCGACTGCGGTCTATCGCCATTTTCCCGACAAGAGCGCGCTGATGGCGGCGCTCGCGGCCGAGGGGCTGGCACGGCTGGCGAGCGTACAACATGCGGCATCCGAGGCTGCGGGCGGCGGCGTCGCCGGGTTTGGCGCGACGGGCGCGGCCTATGTTCGCTTTGCGCTCGTCAATCCGGCCCTGTTTCGGCTGATCTTCGCCAACCCCGCGATCCACTTGAAACTCGACGGGCATGAGGACGATGCAATGGCGTTTCTGCGTGCCAATGCCGCGCTGCTGGCGAAGGGAAAGGGCGGCGATGCGCAAGTGATCGCGCTTCAGGCTTGGGCGATCGCGCACGGGCTGGCGATGCTGATGCTCGACGGCCAGGTGCCGATCGACGACGCGCTGATCGATCGGGTGATCGATACGGATGCTATCCAGGGCTGATCGGCATTCGGGGCGGATATGCGTGATCGATTCACATCGCTTTCGGACATCGTCATGTCCGCTCTCGGGTTTGGGCGCGCCGCTCCTAAGCCCATCCGATCGAGCATTTGAATCGAACAATACCGGGATCGACCAAGCTATGACTTCCCCCGACGTTTCCCGTTTTTTCCCGCAACCGCCGGGCATTTTTCCCGTCATGCAACGCGGTTTTTCCCGCAGTTTTTCCCGCAGGTTCCCGCAGGAACCCCAAAAAAGCTTTTTCCCGCAGGACTTCCCGCAGCTACGGGAAACGGACGTGAAATACGCTGCGTTTTCAGACCGGATCGAGAATCAAACTAGAATCACCTCAGGTGGCCGGCACCGCGACTCCGTCGATAAGCTTGTTGCACCCGCGAAGGGATTGTGGTCGAGTCGCCATGAAGTGCGGGGAGCGACGATGGCGCGGATATGTCCAACATGCGGCCCCGATGGGCGCAGCCGATAGAGCCGATGGCCAGCCTCGCCGCTCCTTCCCTGCTCGATCCGGGTACGCATGCCGCACGCTGGATCGCGGAATATTGCGGCCAGAAACTCCAGGGTGACGTGCTCTGCGCAAAGGCTGACGATCCGGCCTGGACCGCGATGTTCGAGGAACTGGCGGCGGTCGCCGGCGACGATCTGGCCCATGCGCGTGAACGCGTGCAGCGCCACGCCGAGGATATCGGCACTGGTTTCCGCATCATCGGCGAAAGCGAGGAGCGCCCCTGGCCGGTCTCACCCGTCCCGCTGCTGATCGATGGCGCCGAATGGCGCGGCATCGCCGCCGGCGTGGTGCAGCGCGCGGAACTGATGGAGGCCATCCTCGAGGATCTCTATGGTGATGCGAAGCTGGTCGAGCGTGGGTTGATTCCCGCCGCGCTGATCGGCGGCAGCCCATTCTTCCTGCGCCCGATGGCCGGGCTGGTGCCGCCCGGCGGTTATCAGCTGCATTTCGTCGCGATCGACCTGGGCCGCGGGCCGACCGGCGAATGGCGCGTGCTCGCCGATCATTTGCGCGCGCCCGCCGGCGCCGGTTATGCGCTGGAGAACCGGCTTGCCGTGTCGCGCACGCTGGGCGGGCTGCAGTCGCGGCTCAATGTCGAGCGTCACGCGCCCTTCTTCGCCGCGTTTCGCGAGGGGCTGGCGGCGGTGTGTCGTCGGGTCGAGCCGCGTATCGGGCTGCTCACGCCCGGCCGGTTCAGCCCAAGCTATACCGAACAGGCGCATCTTGCGCGCTATCTCGGCCTGTTGCTGGTCGAGGGCGCCGATCTCGCGGTGCTCGAAGACAAGCTCTATATCCGCACGATCGGCGGGCTCAAACGCGTCGATGCGCTGTGGCAACGCAGCGACCCGCGCATGCTCGATCCGCTCGCCTTCGATTCGCATTCGAAGATCGGCGTGCCTGGACTGATCGACGCGATGGCCGCAGGCGAAGTGGTCATTTCCAACGCGCCCGGCGTCGGCGTGCTTGAATCGCCCGCATTCGGCGCGTTCCTGCCCAAGCTCGCGATGCGCCTGACCGGGCGCGACCTGTTGCTGCCCAATATCGCGACCTGGTGGTGCGGCCAGGACAGCGAACGCGCACGCGTCATCGAAGATTTCGATGCGATGCTCATTGGCCCGGCGTTCGGCGTCGCCCCGCTCGGCCTGCCCGACGGCCAGCCAAGGCCCGGATCGGAGATCACCGGCACGGCGCGCGAGGCGCTGATCGCCGACATGGCGCGACGGCCGCAGGATTATGTCGGACAGGAGATCGTGCGCCTGTCGACCATGCCGGTGGTCGCCGACGCGGCATTGGTCGCGCGCCCCTTCACCCTGCGCGTCTTTGCGGCGCGCGGCGCCGACGGCGCCTGGACGGTGATGCCCGGCGGCTTCGCGCGCATCGGCGAACATCCCGATCCGCGCGCTGCGGTGATGGGCGAAGGCAGCTGGTCGGCCGATGTCGTGATCCATGGCGATGACGCCGTCGCGCCCGTTTCGCTTTTGCCGACGACCGATTCGGTCCATGTCCGGCGCAATCCCGGCACCTTGCCGAGCCGCGTCGCCGACAATTTCTTCTGGCTCGGCCGCTATCTCGAGCGCGGCGAGGCGCTGCTCAATGTGATCCGCGTAATGCTCGGCAATTCGATCGATGCCGATGCCGGCGCCGCGCTCGGCCCGCACACGGTCGGCCGGCTGGTCGGCCTGGTCGTGGCGGGCGGCGGCGCATCGCATCCCGCCACCCTGCGTCGCGCCGATCTTGCCGCTTTCACCAGGACGGCGCTGGAGGCCGAGGAAAGCTGGCATAGCGTGCGCGCGATCAACCGGCTGGCGTGCGGTATTGGCCAGGGATCGCGCGACCGGCTCTCCGCCGACATGGTGCGGCTGCTCGATGCGCCCTTCCCGACGCGCGGCGGCATGCTCGATCGCGCCGGATCGCTGCAACGCCGCTACGCCGCGCTGTCGGGCCTGTCGGCCGAACATATGGGCCGGACCGCCGCATGGCGTTTCCACGACCTGGGACGGCGGATCGAACGCGCGCTGGCGATCACCCGCGCCTTGCGCGCCTTTGGCATGCCGCAGGGCAGTGTCGACGACTTGTCCACCCTGCTCGACCTGGCCGACAGCCAGATCAGCTATCGCCAGCGTTACCTGACCGGCATTGCGCGTATTCCGGTGGTCGATCTGGTCGCGCTCGACCCGGGCAATCCGCGTGCGCTGGCGTTCCAGATCGACCATATCTGCGAACATGTCCGCGCGCTGCCGGTGCTCGAGGATGACGGCATGGACGAGCCGCAACAGGCGATGGCCGCCGGGCTGGTCGCGATCATATCGACCGCGACCGCGGTGAGCCTGACCGAGGACTCGCTCGGCGATCTCGAGCGGCGGCTATTCGCGCTCTCCGACGCGATCGCACGGCGCTATTTCCTGCAAGGCGCTGAGCCATTGCGCGCGGCCGGGATGACGCTGGCGTGATCTACGACATCCGCCACGTCACCCGCTTCGATTACGGCGCGAGCGTGAAGTTCGCGCGCTGCAATCTGCGCCTCAAGCCGATCCACTGGTCGGGCCAGATATTGGAGAGCTATCGCCTCAGCATCTCGCCCTCTGGCCGGTGCGCGCCCGCCCGCGCGGAAGCCGGTCTCGCCAATGTCATGCGGCTGGTGGTCGAGAAGCCGGTGCGCCATCTCCTCATCGAAAGCGTGTCGCGCATGACGGTCGACCGGCCGGTGCCGATGCCTTCGCCCGATGATCCGACGCTGGCGCAGATCGCCACCGCCGCACGAGCAAGCCGCGATGCTTCGCCGGCCGGTCCGGCAAGTTATATGTTCCCCTCGCCATTGATCCCGCTCGACCGCGATATCGCCGATTGGTGTGCGACCGATCTCGATCCCGAGCGGCCCTGTCTCGACGCGGCGATCGCGCTCGCACGTCGGATCCAGGAAGAATTCGAATTCGACGCCGAGGCGACCCTGGTCGATACCGCGCCGCATGATGCGTTCGAGAAGCGGCGCGGCGTGTGTCAGGATTTCGCGCAGATCATGATCACCGGCCTGCGCGCCGCCGGCCTGCCCGCCGCTTATGCTTCGGGCTATATCCGCACCATCCCGCCGCTCGGTCAGGAACGGCTGGTCGGCGCCGATGCGACCCATGCCTGGGTGCTGTTATGGTGTGGGCCAGATCTCGGTTGGGTCGGGGTCGATCCGACCAACGGCATCTGGATGGCGGGCGATCACATCGTCATGGCGATCGGCCGCGATTATGCCGAGATCGCGCCGATCGACGGCATCGTGCTCGGATCGGGCGCGCAGAAGATGGACGTCAGCGTCGACGTCGCACCGCTCACCGAACCAGTAAGTTGATTCGCCACGCCTTATTGAACCGCGACGAATTGCGCTCGGGCCATACATCCCCCAAATAGGTCGCGGAATACCAAACGCATTCGGGGAATGAAGTGGCCGATCCTTACGCAACGCTTGGCGTGCCGCGCACCGCCAGCGAGGCAGACATCAAGAAAGCCTATCGCAAGCTCGCCAAGGAGCTGCATCCCGATCGCAACAAGGACAACCCCAAGGCGAGCGAGCGGTTCAGCCAGGCGACCAACGCCTATGACCTGCTCAACGACAAGGACAAGCGCGCACGGTTCGACCGCGGCGAAATCGACGGTGAGGGCAACCCGGCGTCGCCCTTCGGTTTCGGCAATGGTGGAGGCGGCGGTCAGGGCGGATTCAAGCCCGGCGCTGGCGGCGGCGGCGATTTCGGCTTTGGTGGCGATCCGTCCGACGTCAACGACCTGTTCGAAGGGCTGTTCGGCCAATCGTCCGGGCGTAGTGGTTTCGCCGGCGGCTTTGGCGGGTTCGGACGCAAGCCGCAGCCCAAGGGCGCGAACATCGCCTATAAGCTGACCGTGCCATTCGTCGATGCGGCCATGCTCGCGCCGCAACGCATCGCGCTCGCCGACGGCAAGACGATCGACCTGAAGCTCCCCGCCGGGGTGGAGAACGGCACGCAGATGCGGCTTGGCGGCAAGGGACAGGTCGGCGCGGGCGGGGCCGGCGACGGCATCGTCACGATCACCGTCCAGTCGCACCGTTTCTTCAACCGGGTCGGTGACGATGTGCGGATCGACTTGCCGATCAGCCTGTCGGAAGCGGTGCTCGGCGCGTCGGTGCGCGTGCCGACGGTCGAGGGCGCGGTGATGCTGACCGTTCCCGCCGGCTCGACTTCGGGCAAGACACTGCGCCTGCGCGGGCGCGGTTTCCACGGCAAGGGCGGCACGCGCGGCGATCAGCTAGTCACCTTGCTGGTCGACTTGCCGGTCGGCGACGACGCTTTGATCGAGTTCGTACGCGGCTGGAAGGATCGCGACACGGGGAACCCGCGCGGTGGGATGGGCGTCTAACGGTCTGTGAAGGAAATATCACCCGAATCCCCGGAGGAACGCCGCAAGAGGCATGGGGACGGGCGGCTCAAGGTGAGCCGCCATCTCGCCTTTGCCCGGCCCGGCAGCTACACGCGCGAGATAATCAAGCGGGTCGTGGTCGGCACCTTTAGCGACGGCTTCGTCCATGCCGGCAATCTCGCCTATCTCTCGTTGCTGACGCTGTTCCCTTTCTTCATCGTCGCCGCCGCGGTCGCGCAACTGTTCGGGCGCACCGAGGAGGGGCTGCACACCGTCAACGCATTCCTGCATACCGTACCGCCAAGCGTCGCCAACGTGCTGCAGAGCCCGATCCACGACGTGCTCACCGCGCGTTCGGGGTCATTGCTGTGGTTCGGCGCGCTGGTCGGACTATGGACCACGGCGAGCTTTATCGAGACCATCCGCGATATCCTGCGCCGCGCTTACGGCGTACAGTTTGTCCGGCCCTTCTGGCAGTATCGCCTGTGGTCGATCGGGCTGATCCTCGCCTCGCTGATCCTGACGCTGATCGCGTTCAGTTTTCAGGTCATGCTGCTCGCGATCGAGCAGTTCATACTGCGCGTCCTGCCCTTCGCGTCCGGCGCGGCGAGCATCGTGTCGCTGACCCGGCTCGCACCCGCGGTCGCGCTGTTCGTTGCGCTCTATATGCTGTTCTATTCGCTCACCCCGCGCCGTTATCGCGAGAGCAAATGCCCGAAATGGCCGGGCGCGGCGTTCACTGCCGGATGGTGGCTGCTGGTCACCGCCTTGTTGCCGCCGATCCTCGGCTCGCTCGGCAGTTATGACCGGACTTATGGCAGTCTTGCCGGCGTGATGATCGCGTTGATCTTCTTTTTCTTTGTCGGCCTGGGCCTTGTCGTCGGCGCGCAGTTGAATGCGGCTCTAGCCGAGGGCGATGATGACGGAGTAGAGGTGGACGGCCAAGGCGACATACAGGAGGCGACGGCGGCGTGAATGATTTGATGAAGGGCAAGCGCGGGCTGATCATGGGGCTCGCCAATGATCGATCGCTCGCCTGGGGGATCGCCAAAAAATTGAGCGAAGGCGGCGCGGAACTGGCGTTCAGCTATCAGGGTGAAGCGCTCGAAAAGCGTGTGCGTCCACTTGCCGAACAGCTTGGCGTGGCGCGGCTGTTCGATTGCGACGTGTCCGACATGTCGAGCCTCGATGCGTGTTTCGAAAACCTCGCCAAGGAATGGCCGACGATCGATTTCGTCGTCCATGCGATCGGCTTTTCCGACAAGAACGAGCTGCGCGGCGGTTATGTCGACACCAGCCTCGACAATTTCCTGATGACCATGAACGTGTCGGTCTATTCCTTCGTCGCGGTGTGCAAGCGCGCGGCGGCGATGATGCCCGACGGCGGATCGCTGCTGACGCTTAGCTATTACGGCGCGGAAAAGGTCATCCCGCATTACAATGTGATGGGCGTGGCCAAGGCCGCGCTGGAGACCAGCGTGCAATATCTCGCGGTCGATCTCGGCCGTGACAATATCCGCGTCAACGCGATCTCGGCCGGGCCGATCAAGACACTCGCCGCGAGCGGAATCGGCGATTTCCGCCTGATCCTGAAGTGGAACGAGTTGAACTCTCCGCTCAAGCGCAACGTAACGATCGAGGATGTCGGCGGTGCGGGGCTGTACCTGTTGTCGGACCTCGCCAGCGGCGTGACCGGCGAGACGCACCATGTCGATGCCGGTTACAATGTGATCGGCATGAAGGCCGAGGACGCGCCGGATATCGCTTTGGCGTGATGGCGCTGACGCTAAATCATGTTCAGATTGCAGTTCCGGCGGGTGGCGAAGCGGCGGCACGTCGCTTTTTCGGGGAAATGCTCGAGCTGACGGAATTGCCCAAGCCGGCGGAGCTGGCAGCGCGCGGCGGATGCTGGTTCGCGCTTGGCGACCGGCAGCTTCATCTTGGCATCGACCCGGACTTCAGGGCAGCGAAGAAAGCCCATATCGCGCTTTCGACCGATGATCTCGATGCACTCGAAGCTCGACTGACCGCTGCCGGCTATCCTATCCGCACCGACTCGCCCGTCGGCGGCCATCGGCGTTTCTTCACCGAAGATCCGTTCGGCAATCGGCTCGAACTGATCGACACCGGAACCAGCGCATGAGCTTCAATACTTTCGGCCGCGTGTTCCGTTTCACCACCTGGGGCGAATCGCATGGCCCCGCGCTCGGCGCGGTGGTCGATGGCTGCCCGCCGGGGCTGACACTGTCCGAAGCCGATATCCAGCCTTTCCTCGACAAGCGCCGCCCCGGCACATCGCGCTTCACCACGCAGCGTCAGGAGCCCGATCAGGTGCGCATCCTGTCGGGTGTGTTCGAGGGCAGGACGACCGGCACGCCGATCAGCCTGATGATCGAGAATGTCGATCAGCGCTCAAAGGATTATTCCGAGGTCGCTTTGGCCTATCGTCCCGGCCATGCCGATTACGCCTATGATGCGAAATACGGCTTTCGCGATTATCGCGGCGGCGGACGATCCTCCGCGCGCGAGACGGCGGCACGGGTCGCCGCCGGAGCGGTCGCGCGCCTGGTCATCCCCGAAGTGAACATCCGCGCCTGGGTCGAGGCGATCGGCGGCGACGCGATCGACCCGGCGAATTTCGACGCCGATCAGATCGACGCCAATCCCTTTTTCTGCCCCGATCCCGCCGCTGCGGCGCGTTGGGAGGCACTGGTCGATAGTGCGCGCAAAAGCGGGTCGTCGCTCGGCGCGGTGATCGCATGTGAGGCGACCGGTGTTCCCGCGGGCTGGGGCGCACCGCTTTATGCCAAACTCGATGCCGAACTCGCCTCGGCATGCATGAGCATCAATGCGGTCAAGGGCGTCGAGATCGGTGACGGTTTCGATGCGGCCCGGCTGCGCGGCGAGGAAAATGCCGATGCCATGCGCCCGGGCGCGGCCAAATTGGGTGGGGCCCCGGAATTTCTCGCCAATCATGCCGGCGGCATCGCCGGGGGCATCACCACCGGCCAGCCGGTACGCCTGCGCGTCGCATTCAAGCCGACCAGTTCGATCCTGACCCCGGTCGAGACGATCGATCGCAACGGCGCGGCGACCGAAATCGCCACCAGGGGGCGCCACGATCCATGCGTGGGAATCCGCGGCGCGCCGGTGGTCGAGGCAATGGTCGCGCTTGTCCTGGCGGACCAGAAACTACTTCACCGCGCGCAATGCGGTTGAACCGGGCTTAACTGCCCGCGTCGGAATGCTGCGAATAGATCGCGTGCCAATGGCCGCCACGATAGACGAAGATGTCGGATGAATTGACCGGCTCTCCGCTACCCGCCTTGGTCGACAGGAACGAGACGACCGCCGTGTCGCCGAACAGCTTGACCTCGCTGCGATATGGATGCGCCAGCCGCCAGGCGACGATCTTCGACGCCCGGTCCCCGACGTCGCCTTGCGCACGCTTCCGCGCGCCTTCGACGATGGCGAGCCTGGTATGCGGCGTGCCGTCATGGCCGATCGAAACATAACCCGGCAGCAACAGCCAGTCGACATAGGCCGCATCGCCACGCTCCTCCGCTTCGCTCCACGCCTTGTCGGCAGCCAGGACCGCGGCGGCGGTGTGCGGCTCCATACCTGTTTTCGGTGCGGCGTTCGCCATCGGCATGGCGACCAGCGATGCCAGGATAAACAGAAAGCGGTACATCGACGGTTCCTTGAAATAGGAGGGCGCAGGGCAGTGTCGATAGCTTGGCAACAAGCTGTATCGGCCCGATGATCGACGAAAGCCCCACTCCGGGCGACCGGCGGTCTAGATCCGCCCCGCCATCGCGCGGACGGCCGCAAGATGGCTGCGTCCGATCCTGAGCGACGTGCCGTCACCAAGACGCACGTTCCACACCCCCATGCCGTCATGGGTCAGGCCGGCGATAAAATCGCGCCGCACGATGTGCGATCGATGAACACGGATAAAACGATCCGGATCGAGCCGGCTCTCCAGCCGGGCGATCGTCTGGTTGAGCAGGAAGTGCCGCGCGCCCAGGTGAAGCCGCATATAGTCTCGATCGGCCTCGATCCGGTCGATGTCGATAGTCGCGATGCGAACGAGCTCGGCGCGATGCGGCACCCAAAATTCCTCTGCCCATTGCGCCCTTGGGCGCGGCTCGTGCCGCCGCTGGCGTGCCTGCACGACGCGATCGACCGCCCGCGCGAGCCGTTCCTTCGTGACCGGCTTGAGCAGGTAATCCACCGCCGCGACTTCGAACGCCTCCACCGCGAAATGGTCGAATGCGGTGCAGAACACCACCGCCGGGGCGACCGGAAGTTTCTCCAACGCACGCGCGACGGTCAGTCCGTCGATCTCCGGCATCGCGATATCGAGCAGCACCAGATCGGCGTCGAGCGACTCGATCAGGCGGAATGCCGCCTCTCCGTCGGTTGCGGTGCCAACCAGCAGGATCCCGTCGAGCGCGGCGCACAGGATCCTCAGTCGCTCGACCGCCAGCGCCTCGTCATCGACGATGATGGTGCGCAGCGCGCGGTCAGCAGCCATCGCGGCTCAACGGCATCTCAAGCGTGACCGCGTAACCGCCACCAGCGATAGCCCCCCAGGCGGCGGTGCCGTCAGTCCCGAACCGCGCCGCAATGCGATCGCGGACATTGGCAAGCCCCACGCCGATCCGCCCATGCTCGACCTCGCCCGATGCCGCGCTGCCGTCGTCCTGCACGCGCAGAACCAGCCTGCCATGCAGCTCTTCGGCGACAATCCCGATCGTGACCGGTCGCCTGGTTCGCGACACCGCATGCTTGATGGCATTCTCTACGAGCGGCTGCAGGATAAGGCCGGGCACACAGGCGGTCTCCAGCGACACCGGCACATCGATTGTCACGCGCAACCGGTCGCCGAAGCGCACCGCCTCCATATCCAGGTACAGGCGCTGCAACATGATCTCCTCACGCAACGCCACATCCTGAGTCGGATCGCCGGTCAGGCTGGCACGAAAGAAGGTCGACAGGCCGATGATCATGCGCTCGGCCGCCGCGGTTCGTTCGCTCAGGACCAATGACGACAGCGAATTGAGCGTGTTGAACAGAAAGTGCGGATTGACCTGATAGCGCAGCGCCCGCAGCTCGGCCGACTGGGCGGCGGCGCTGAGCCTGGCCGCGCGGCGTTCGAGTGCGCCGACCTGCCCGGCATAGCTGAGCGCCAGATACAGCGCGCACCAGCCAACGAAGAAGAAATAACCGCTGAGTGCGGTCCCGACGATATCCACGATCGGCGCCGACGGCGCTTCGCTCATCTTGGCGGCCCCGACGACGATCGCGCTGGACGAACTTTCCACTGCCGGGACCGCCGCCACCGCCGTGCGTGTCAGATAAGGCAGGAAGCGATCGAACATATACCAGTTCGCGGTGCCGTAGATCGCAGCCGCCGGCACCGAGAGCAATGCGGCCACGGCGATGCTGCGCGCCAGCAACGCGGTCGCGATCCGCCGCAACAGCAGATAGATGACCGCCGTTGCCGCCATGCTGATGACCGAGACGATCGTTCGCGGCACGAATCTCAACAATTGCCCCGGTTCCCCACCCATCAGCGCACGGGCGGTGGAGATCGCAAAATAAAAGGCCCAGAAACACAGGATCGACAGCATCACGATTCGAACCGGCACGACCGCCGGTGCGGTGTCGTCCGGCTCGTCCGGTGATGGCGGGGCAGCAGGCATGGTTCGACGCGATGCCTTTCCCGGCCTTAAATGTCGATCGTGATCCGGCCGACGATCTGCCGTGGCGAATCGACCTGAAGCGCGCTAGCGCCGGCAACCGTCCAGTTGAACCGGTTGGTGATGTTGGTCGCCTGGAGCCGAAATATCGCCGGTTTGCCGCCCAAAGGAAATCGGTAGCGCAAACCGAGATCGAGCAGCGTCCGGTCCGGCAGGTGGACGGCGTTGTCGAGGCTGACGATCCGGCGCGCGTCATGCGACAGATTGGCGTCGAACGATATCGCGCCCCAATGCGGCGGGCGATAATCAATGCTGGCGATATAACTTCCCGGCGACGACCCGACCGGGCGTCGACCGACGAGCCCGGCATCGACCTGCTCGCCAAATACGACCGCGTCGAGCAACAACGCGCCCGCGACGACGCTTAGTCCGGTCACCGGACTGCCGGCGAGCGACAGTTCGGCCCCCTTGTGGCGGATCATGCCGAGATCGCGGAACCGCCGCGCCCCATCCAGTCCGTAATAGGGTTTGTCGATCCGGAATATGCTGCCGACCAGCGTGACATGGCTGCCGATCGACCAGCGCAGCCCGCCATCGATCTGCCGCGTCCGGATTGCAGGCGGTGCCTCGTCGCGATTGACCGCGATGGTCGGCGCGACATCGCTTTCCTCCAGGCCCCGGCTGGTGCCGGCGTACAAGGTCATCGTGTCATTCAGGCGCAGCGCGATCGCGGCATTGTAGAGCCACGGTCGATCGCGCGATTCCGGCAGCGTCGCCAACGGCATGGTCACGGATTTGCGATAGCTCGACCGCTGGATACCAAGATTGATCACGCCGATGTTACGCCACGTCCCTTCATAGGCGAGGCCATAGGTCGATTGTCGAACCCGATCGCGGGTCTGTTCACCAAAGACAAATCCCGGCGGTTCGGTGAAATCGGGTCGGTCGATCGAGCCCCGCCCCAGCGCGACGACATCATTGGCGCCATATCGGCGGCGTTGATCCCGGCCCCGAATCGCGACGCGAAAGAGATGCTTTCGCGGCCCTTCGGCCAAGGACCGCGACAGCTCGATTTCGCCGCTGGTAGCAGCCGACAGCTTGTCGCGCTCGGCCAGTACGACACGATCCGCTGCGCCGGATGGTGAAGTGCCAAGGAATAGAGGCGCGAACGAATGCGGCCTTTCGGATGTCGAGCGGAACAGCCCACCCCGAAGCTGCCAATTGCCGATCGACGTCCGCGCAAGCCCGCCGTAATTGAAGTCGCGATTGTCATTGGCCGCCCAATGCTGGCCGATGAACCGCCGCGGCTTCACCGCCGGCGGCAATTGCGTGCCATCGAACAGGATCGTCGGCGCTGATTCGTTATCCCAGGCGCGAATCCGGCTCCAGAACGGCGTGATTTCCAGTCGGTCGGTCGGTTGCCAGCGTGCGATCAGGCCGGTGGAGATCGTGCTGCCTTTTCCGCCATAGGGAAATTGATAGCGATAAAGACCGACCCCGCCGGCGAGCCCCAGGCCGGGTAGTACCCCGGGAAGCTGTCCGTCCGCTTCGATGAGGTGCCCGCCGAAACTATCGACCTGCGACGATACGGAAAGAACGGCGTGATCGCCCGGCTTGCGCAATTGGAATTCTGCCACACCGCTTGGCGCCGGAAATGGATGACCGAGAACCGACGGCCCGACCAGAATACGGTTTCCGCTGATCAGGCGGCTGGTGAAATTGCCTTGCTGATCGAAATAAAGGCCTTCCAGGCGGATATTTCCCGCCGCGCTCGGAGAGAAACCACGTGCGTTGCCAGGATCGTAAAGGCCAAGATTCTGCCCGCTGACGTTGATGCCGAAAGCATCCTCCGCCTGAGCGACAGCATTCTCGTCGACGCGTTGGGCATGGGCCTCGTAAGGCACCAGTATCGTTGCAGCAAAGCTCCAGACCATGAATCGCAAGCCCGCCCTTCGGCCGAGGCTGCGCAAATCCGCGCATGATGCCGTGGCGACCAAGGAGCGGGCAGAACAATCATATAGCATTCACCAGGCGATGTGCTTCGAGTGGAACAGCAGCAACGATCGGTCGACCAAGGACCGGTGGATTCGACCAACGACAGTCGATACCAAAGGCTTCGGTTTGAGAGGTACTCAGGACCCAGGCGACCGAGTGTGGTTAATTCTCCGACAACCTGTTGGAGTCGCGCGACAGGGCGAGCAACCATGCGGACCGTATCGCGCGCTAAGCCGTTCCTTTGATGACGCTCGATGAGACGGGTGTAACGGGAGCTAACAACATGCGCATCGCAACGATAATGAGTGTCGCCGTCCTGGGTCTTTCATCCGCCGCGCTGGCGACCATGACGACTGCACCGGGCCAGTCGATGACCAACAACGTCACCAGCAACACCGTCGAAACGCCGATGGCAAACGACATGCCGATGGACAACGCGGCAATGACGCCGATGAACACGATGGACCCGGCACCGAACTCCACCGAGCCCAAATAGTCGCCGCCGGCTCTTCGCAGTGCGAAGGGCCGGTCAGTCCGCGAAGGGATCGCGGACCAGGATCGTGTCCTCGCGCTCCGGGCTGGTCGACACCAGAGCCACCGGGCAATGGATCAACTCCTCGATGCGGCGGATATATTTGATCGCCTGCGCCGGCAGATCGGCCCAGCTGCGCGCGCCCGCCGTGGTCTCGTTCCAGCCCGGCATGGTCTCATAGACCGGTACGACTTTGGCCTGGTCGGCGGCATGCGCCGGGAAATAATCCAGCGTCTCGTCGCCGAGCCGATATCCGGTGCATATCTTCACTTCGTCGAAACCGTCGAGCACGTCGATCTTGGTCAGCGCGATACCGGTGATACCACCGACCGCAGCCGATTGCCGCACCAGTACGGCATCGAACCAGCCGCAGCGGCGCTTGCGTCCGGTGACGGTGCCGAATTCATGCCCGCGCTGGCCCAACCGCTCGCCGGTCTCGTCCTCCAGCTCGGTCGGAAACGGGCCCGATCCGACCCGCGTCGTATAGGCCTTGGCGATGCCGAGCACGAAGCCGACCGCGCTTGGGCCAAGGCCGGATCCGCCCGCCGCCGTGCCAGCGATCGTGTTCGACGATGTAACGAACGGATAGGTGCCATGATCGACATCGAGCAGCACGCCCTGCGCGCCCTCGAACAGGATCCGCCGCCCGCGCGCGCGCGCGTCGTTGAGGTTGCGCCAGACCGGCTTGGCGAAGGACAGCACGAAATCCGCGATCGCGCGCAATTCGTCGAGCAGCGCGGCGCGGTCGATTGGCGGCTCGCCGAACCCGGCGCGCAGCGCATCGTGATGTGCGGTCAGCCGGTCGAGCTGCGCATCGAGCGCATCGAGATGCGCGAGGTCGCAGACGCGGATCGCGCGCCGGCCGACCTTGTCCTCATAGGCCGGGCCAATGCCGCGCCGCGTCGTACCGATCTTGCCCGCGCCGCTTGCATCCTCGCGCAGCGAATCGAGGTCGCGATGGAACGGCAGGATCAGCGCGCAATTGTCGGCGATCATCAGCGTGTCGGGGGTGATGGTGATGCCCTGGCCGCGCAATTTCTCGACCTCGGCCTTAAGTGCCCAAGGGTCGAGCACCACGCCGTTGCCGATCACCGAGGGCGTGCCGCGCACGATACCCGAAGGCAGCAGCGACAGCTTGTAGACCTTCTCGCCGACGACCAGCGTATGGCCGGCATTATGCCCGCCCTGGAAACGGACCACGACATCGGCACGCTCGGCCAGCCAGTCGACGATCTTGCCCTTGCCTTCATCGCCCCATTGGGCGCCGATGACTGCTACATTTGCCATGATCTATCCTCAGAGCGGCCGGGCTTCGGTGCCGGCCAGAATATGGGTGCAGAGTTGCGCTTCGGGCGTATCGCCCGGGTCAAGCGCGGCGACGGTGACCCAGCCCTGAGCGCGCATCGCAGCGCCGAGCGAAGGTTCGGTACCAAACGGGATGAACAGGCGGCGGCGATCGACATCGCCAAGTCCCGCCGCGACGATCGCATCGGCATAGAGCGAGAAGCCGATCGCGGCTTCCTCGGTGCCATCCTCATGCATGATGGCATAGCTGCCGCCGCGACCGATCTCGCCCAGCACGCCGTCGGCGAAGATCGAGAAGCCAAGCCAGCTTTGATATTCGAAGCCATGCCGTTCGGTCGGATCGAGCGTCAGCGCGACGCGCCCCTTCAATCCCTCGGCAACTTTCCATAATCCGTCGAGCCGCGATGTCAGCGTGCCGCCCGCATCGAACGCGCACAACCGGTCATGCGCCGCCTCGAACGGTCCGGCCGCCTCGATCAACGGCAGATAGGCGGGCACGATCGCCGCGACGCCGCCGGCATCCTTGGCATCGAGCCGGTCGCGCAACGCATCGATCCGCGCCGCATCGACCGGAAACGGCCCGGCGGCGAGGATATCGACCAGGTCGGGCAAGGTGAAGTCGATCGACACGCCGGCGACGCCTGCGGCGGCCAGCGCTTCGACCACCACTTCGACGATCTCGCGCGCGGCGGCGATGGTATCGAGACCGATCAGTTCGCAGCCGATCTGGCGCAGCTCGCGCTCCGGGCGAAGCTGCGACGCGCGCAGTTTCATCACCGGCCCGGCATAGGCCAGGCGCACCGGGCGCGGGTGATGCCCCATGCGCGTCGCCGCGATCCGCCCGACCTGCGCGGTCATGTCGGGCCGGATCGCCAGCGTCGCCTGGCTGACCGGGTCGACGAAACGCACCGCGTCCTGAGTCCGGGCGGATTTGAGCCGCCCGGCCAGCCCCGCTTCGAACTCGGCCAGCGCCGGATCGACGCGTTCATAGCCATAGGCATAGGCCGCGCCGAGGATCGCCTGTTCGAGGCGCGCGGCGGCATCGGCGAACGGCGGCAGGCGGTCGCGAAATCCTTCGGGGAGAAGAGCGTGGGTCATGTCGGAAGCCCTCTGCCCTAACCGGCATTCCGGCGCAAAGCCGGAATGGTGCCGTTGTTGAATTCGCGAAAGAGCGAATTCACGGGCGGTGCCGGCCCGCTCCCCCTCCCGACCATCCATTCAGGATATTCTGTGGGTGGTCGCGAGGGGGAGGGGGCCGGCACCGCAAAATGCGCCTTGAGCGCATTTTCAGAACGACAAGCCCATCGCGGTACGCACGCCGGGAAGGCCGCGCACCTTGGCGAGCAAATCCTGCGTCACCGGCTCGTCGACCGACAAAAGCAGGATCGCTTCGCCACCGGCATTGCGCCGACCGAGATGGAAGGTGCCGATATTGACGCCCGCCTCGCCGAGCAACGAGCCGAGCCGGCCAATGAAACCGGGCGCATCCTCGTTGACGACATAAAGCATGTGGCCGGCAAGATCGGCCTCGACCTTGATCCCGAACAGTTCGACCAGACGCGGCGCGGCATCGCCGAACAACGTGCCCGCGACCGAGCGATCACCGGCATCGGTCTTCACCGTCACGCGCAGCAGCGTGTGGTAATCGCCTTCGCGGTCATGCCGCACTTCGCGCACGTCGATACCGCGTTCCTTGGCCAGATACGGCGCATTGACCATGTTGACCGTGTCGGTGTGCACCCGCATCAGGCCAGCCAGCACCGCAGAGGTGATCGGTTTCTGGTTGAGCGAGGCGGCCGCGCCTTCGACCTCGATCGCGATACCCGACAAGGCACCGTGGGCGAGCTGGCCGATCAGCGAGCCGAGCTTCTCCGCCAGCGCCATATAGGGCTTCAGCTTCGGCGCTTCCTCGGCCGACAGGCTCGGCACGTTGAGCGCGTTGGTGACGCCGCCCGACATCAGATAATCGGCCATCTGTTCGGCGACCTGGATCGCGACATTGACCTGCGCTTCGTTGGTCGACGCGCCGAGATGCGGCGTGGACACGAAATTGGGCGTGCCGAACAATGGCGATTCCTTGGCCGGTTCGGTCACGAACACGTCGAGCGCGGCACCACCGATATGGCCCGAATCGAGTCCGGCCTTGAGCGCGGCTTCATCGATCAACCCGCCGCGCGCGCAGTTGATGATGCGCACGCCCGGCTTGGTCTTCGCCAGATTCTCCGCCGACAGGATGTTGCGGGTCTGGTCGGTCAATGGCGTGTGCAGGGTGATGAAGTCGGCACGCGCGAGCAGATCATCGAGCGTGACCTTCTCCACGCCCATTTCGATCGCGCGCTCGGGCGTCAGGAAGGGGTCGAACGCGACCACCTTCATGCGCAGGCCGCGCGCGCGGTCGGCGACGATCGATCCGATATTGCCCGCACCGATCAGGCCCAGCGTCTTCGATGTGAGCTCGACGCCCATGAAGCGGTTCTTCTCCCACTTGCCCGCCTGGGTCGAGGCATCGGCCTCGGGCAGTTGGCGGGCGAGCGCGAACATCAGCGCGATGGCGTGCTCGGCGGTGGTGATCGAATTGCCGAACGGCGTGTTCATGACGACCACGCCCTGTGCCGAGGCGGACGGGATGTCGACATTGTCGACGCCGATCCCGGCGCGGCCGATGACTTTCAGGTTTGTCGCGGCGGCGAGGATCGCCTTGGTCACCTTGGTCGAGCTGCGGATCGCGAGGCCGTCATAGTCGCCGATGATCGCGATCAGTTCTTCGGGGGTCTTGCCGGTGATCTCGTCGACCTCGACGCCGCGTTCGCGGAAGATCTGTGCGGCTTTGGGATCCATCTGGTCGGAGATGAGGACTTTAGGCATGGTTTGGGTGGCTTTCTGTTTCTTCGTCATCCCCGCGAAAGCGGGGATCCCGCTTCTTCGGTCTGGGGAAAGGCAGCGGAATTCCCGCTTTCGCGGGAGTGACGGGAGGATCAGGCGGTGACGGTCGCGTAGGCCCAGTCGAGCCATGGCCCGAGCGCGACGATATCGGCGGTGTCGACGGTCGCGCCGCACCAGATGCGCAGACCCGGCGGCGCATCGCGATAACCGGCGATGTCATACGCCGCGCCGGCCTTGTCGAGCAGCCCGGCAAACGCCTTGATCATCGCCTCATCGGCGCCCTCGACCGTCAGGCAGACGCTGGTCTTCGACCGCGACGCTGTGTCGACGGCGAGATGGCCGAGCCACGACCGCTCGCTGACGATCGTATCGAGCGCCGCCGCATTGGCATCGCTGCGCGCGATCAGCCCGTCCGCACCACCAACCGATTTCGCCCATTCGAGCGCCGAAATGGCATCCTCGACCGCGAGCATCGACGGGGTGTTGATCGTCTCGCCCTTGAACACGCCTTCGGTCAGCTTGCCCTTCGAGACGAGGCGGAAGACCTTGGGCAGCGGCCATGCCGGGGTGTAGCTTTCCAGCCGCTCGACCGCGCGCGGGCCGAGGATCAGGACGCCGTGACCGCCTTCGCCGCCAAGCACCTTCTGCCAGGAGAAAGTCGCGACATCGATCTTGTCCCATGGAATGTCATAGGCGAACACCGCGCTGGTCGCGTCGGCGAAGCTGAGGCCGGTACGATCGTCGGCGATCCACTCGCCGTCCGGCACGCGCACGCCCGATGTGGTGCCGTTCCAGGTGAACAGCACGTCGTTCGACCAATCGACCTGAGTCAAGTCGGGCAGCTGGCCATAATCGGCACGAACGATGGTCGGTTCGAGCCCGAGCTGCTTGACCGCATCGGTCACCCAGCCTTCGCCGAAGCTTTCCCAGGCGAGCGCGGTGACCGGCTTGGCGCCCAGCATGGTCCACATCGCCATTTCGAACGCGCCGGTGTCGGAGCCGGGAACGATGCCGATGCGGTGGGTGTCGGGGAGCCGAAGCAGTTCGCGCATCAGGTCAATGCAATATTGCAGCCGCGTCTTGCCGATCTTCGAACGATGCGAGCGCCCGAGCGATTCGGTGGCGAGATTCGCCGCAGCCCAGCCGGGAGGCTTGGCGCAGGGACCGGAGGAAAAATAGGGACGCGCAGGTAAGCCCAGGGGCTTTTCGAGTTGCGCAGGCAGAGCCTGCGCAAGAGGCGCAGATAGATCAGTCATGTAGTCTCTCCTTACAGAGAGCACGCGCGGCGTTGGGACCGCGTGGCCCGGCGCCGCACCTAACGATGTGTCGCCGCGTGTCAATCGGCCTTTGATCGGGCGGCCATATTTCGGGGCCATATTCCGGGCCATATTTCGGGGCGGGCGTCTGTCGGTCCGGCATCCATCCGACTGGGCCGTCGATCGGGCGCTGCGTTCTGGCGGCGTTCAGCAAGCCACGCTATCGCGGCCGGGTGAAACGTGCGTTGCTCCTCACTTTGCCGCTCCTTCTTTCAGGCTGTCTGTTCGGCGGTGGCGATGATGATCGCCCGCCACCGCGCCGCGCCGGATCGCGGCCGGTCACGCTCAACATGCCGACTTCGAGCGAAACCAGGGCGTGCCATGCCGACCTGGCGCGCGACGATATCCAGTTCAACCCGCTGCCGGACCGCGATTATGGCGGCGGGTGCAAGGTCGTTGGCGCGGTCCAGCTGATCGATATCGGCCTGCCCGTCACCAATCTGAAGGGTATGCGCTGCGGCCTCGCCCGCGCCTTTACCGGCTGGGCGCGCAATGGCGTCGCACCCGCCGCGCGGCAGATTCTCGGCAGCGATCTGGTGCGGATCGAAACCTTTGGCACTTATGCCTGCCGCACCATCGTCGGCAGCGCGGGCAATGGCGGCAAGCTATCCGGGCACGCCATCGCCAATGCGGTCGATATTTCGGCCTTCATCCTTAGCGACGGTCGCCGCATCAGCATCGAGCAGGGCTGGCGATCGAACGACCGCGACGTGAAGGCTTTCCTGCGCACGATCCAGACCTCGGCCTGCAAGCGCTTCGGCACGGTGCTCAGCCCGGATTACAACGCGGTGCATTACAATCACCTGCATCTCGAGGCGGATCGCGCCAAATTCTGTCGTTAGGTGTTGGAAATTCGCGCAAGAGCGAATTTCGAAGACGGTGCCGGCCCGCTCCCCCTCCCGGCCACCCACAGCGTATCGTGAATGGGTGGCCGGGAGGGGGAGCGGGCCGGCACCGTCTTCACCAAACAAGAACGCCCCGCTTCAAACGTCCGCCGCTTTGCTCTAAAGTGCCGGGATGAGTGATACACATGTTCCGTCGCGGGTCTTTCCGCGCGCCCGCCAGGATGCCGAAACCGCCAAGACCGGCATCAGCACCCCCCAGACCGAGAATCCAGCCTATAAGCTCGCCTTTCAGGATATGGATTTCCTGTTGCGTGAGGACCTTCGCCCGGTCCGTTTCCAGCTTGAGCTGCTCAAGACACAATTGGTGCTCGATGAGGCCAATATCGCCTCGACCTTCGTATTTTACGGCTCGGCGCGAATCCCCGAACCGGCCAAGGCGCAAGCCCTGCGTGAACTGGCGCAGGGGGAAGAGGCGATCCGCATCGCCGACAGCCTGATCGCCAAGTCGAAATATTACGACGTTGCGCGCGAACTCGCACGGATGGTCAGCAAATTCCCGCGCGATACCGAGGGCAAGCGCCATTTCGTCGTGTGCTCCGGCGGCGGCCCGTCGATCATGGAAGCGGCCAATCGCGGCGCGGCCGATGTCGGCCAGGAATCTATCGGCCTGAACATCGTCCTGCCGCACGAACAGGCACCCAACCCCTATGTGACGCCCAGCTTAAGCGTACAATTTCACTATTTCGCGCTGCGCAAGATGCATTTCCTGCTCCACGCCCGCGCGCTTGCGGCGTTTCCCGGCGGATTCGGCACGTTCGACGAATTGTTCGAATTGCTCACGCTGATCCAGACCGGCAAGATCGCGCCGATCCCCGTGCTGCTCTATGGCCGCGAATTCTGGAACCGGGTGGTCAATTTCGAGGCGCTGGTCGAGGAAGGCGTGGTGTCGGCACGCGACCTGGACATCTTCAAGTTCGTCGAGACGGCCGAGGAAGGCTGGCAGGTCGTGCGCGACTTCTATCGTGAACGCCCCGAGAGCGGCGTGGTCCTGGAATAAATTCGGCCCCACGCTCGGTCAGATAAGGGCGCTTCCCCGGCGAAGCGGGTTCCCTAAGCGCCCACTATCCAATCAATGCGCGTTGGCCGCCGGATCGACCGAAGGCGCGCCGGTTGCCAGGGTCGCCTTGTTCGACAAATCCTCGACGGGATCGGGTGCCTTGGCGCCCGGTGTCGCGGGGGTTGCGGGCGCGGCAGCCGTTGCCGCCGCAGGAGCGGCCGGCAGCGGCAGGTTCGAGCCCTGCTGATTGAGATAGGCGATCACGTTCGCCCGGTCCTGCGCATTGCCCAGACCGGCAAAGGTCATCTTGGTGCCGTTGGCGAACTTACGCGGGCTGGTCAGCCACGTGTTCATTTCGTCGAAGCCCCATTTGCCGCCATGCGACTTGAGCGCGTCGGAAAAGGCGAAGCCCGCCTTGCCCTCGGCAATGCCTTCGCCGAGCGTCCCGTACAAGTTCGGGCCAATGCCGTTGGCGGCGCCCTGGGCGATGGTGTGGCACGCGGTGCATTTCTTGAACACATCGGCGCCCTTGGCCGGATCGGCCGCCGCCAGCAGTGTCGCGATCGGCACTTCCGCCGCACCGCCGCTGCCCTCAGCCTCCGCGCCTTCGATCGGGTAGCCTGGTTTTTCGGGTGCTTCGGCGTGATACACCATGCCGCCGACGATCGACAGCCCCAGCGCCGCGCCGAAAGCCGCCAGCACCCAGCCCGCGATCGTGTTCGTCCTGTTGTCCATTATGCCGTTTGCCCCTGTGCTGTCATAGGCCGGAAAGTTGGCTTCCTTTAGATTCGCGTTGCCGACACCGCAAGCCGCGCTTGTCGCAACGCGGTCATGCCCGTAAGCGCGCGGCGACATGGAAAATTTTGCCGCCCCCGCCCGCCCGATCGTGGCGATGATGACCGAGGCCGCCGCCGCCGCTCCCGAGCGCGCGGTCGCCTTTCAGGGCGCGCCCGGCGCGAATTCGCACGTCGCGGCAATGGAGGCCTTTCCCGACGGACTGCCCTTGCCCTGTTTCGATTTCGCCGACGCGATCGATGCGGTACGCGACGGCCGTGCCGATTGCGCGATCATCCCGATCGAAAATTCGCTTCACGGCCGCGTCGCCGACATGCATTTTCTGCTGCCCGAATCGGGGCTGGTGATCACCGGTGAACATTTCCTCGGCATTAAACACGCGCTGATGGGTGTCGGCCGCCGTGACGAGGTGCGCGAGGCGATGAGCCATCCCCAGGCGCTCGGCCAATGCCGTCACTGGCTGCGCGAACATGGCATTTCGGCGATCGCCTATCCCGATACGGCCGGGGCGGCGGCGGTGGTCGCGGAATTGAACGACCCCAGGGTGGCGGCGCTTGCACCGCCTGGTGCGGCGGAGATTTACGGCCTCAACATGCTCGCCGAGGGCCTGGCCGATGCCGATCATAATACGACGCGTTTCGTCGTGCTCGCGCGCGCCGGGCATGAGGCGCTTGGTGACGGTCCGTGGATGACGACGCTGATCTTCGAGGTCAAGAACGTGCCCGCCGCGCTCTACAAGGCGATGGGCGGTTTTGCGACCAACGGCGTCAACATGACCAAGCTGGAAAGCTATCAGCGCGGCGGCAGCTTCGCGGCGACCGAATTCTACGCCGATATCGTCGGCAAGCCCGGCGACGCGGCGATCGACCGCGCGCTTGAGGAACTCGGCTTTCATTCGAAGTGGATGCGGCTGCTGGGCACGTATCGGCAGGCACGGCCGCGGGGATAGTCTCGATCCTCCCCGTGCCGGGAAGGGATCAGGTGTTCGCCCAGGCGGTCAGCAGTGTATGCGCGATGGCATAGGGCGGCGGCGCGAGGAACGATCCCTCGCCGCCCGCCAGCACGCGGCGCACCTCCTCACGCGATACCCAGATCGCATCCTCCAGCTCGTTGGTGTCGAGCGTGATCGCATCGCCCTCGGCCATACCGACACAGGCGACCATTAGCGACGATGGGAACGGCCAGGGCTGGCTGGCGATGTAGCGCACATCGGTCACGCGTACCCCTGCTTCCTCCATGATCTCGCGCGCGACCGCTTCCTCGATCGATTCGCCGGGCTCGAGAAACCCTGCCAGCGCCGAATAGCGCCCGGCCGGCCAGGCCGGCTGGCGCCCGAGCAGCGCGCGCCCGTCATGTTCGGCGATCATGATCACCACCGGGTCGACGCGCGGGAAATGTTCGGCATGGCAATTGGGGCAGTTTCGTCCCCAGCCGGCGCGGAACATCGCGGTCTGCGTGCCGCAATTGGCGCAGAATTGATGGCGGCTGTGCCAGTCGAGCACGCTGCGCGCGGCGGCATAGGTCGCCGCTTCGCCCGGTGCGAAACGGTCGAGCAAGCCGAACAGCCGCATCGATCGTCCGGCCGGCGCGCGCATGCCGGGCGTGAACGCGGCGAAATGCGGCTTGTCGCCGTCGAGCCCGAGCAGCACCAGTTCGGCATCCTCGGGCGCATCAGCCAGGCTGGTCCAGCCGAGCCGCCCGGCATCGTCAAGCTCAGGTTCGAAATTCTCCAGCTTGAGCAATTTCGCACGCCAATCGCCGGTCGCCGCCGCAAAGGCTTGCATGTCGTGGCGCAGGCGGTCGGCACGGTCGAGCGTGCCGCCAGTAAATCCGGGAATCACGGGCGCTTCTTCGCCAGATCGGTCCTGAACGCGGCGAGCACCTCAGTGCGCAGCGGCCATCTTTCGCCCGGGAAATAATTGACCATCACCGTACCGCGTACCTGATGCGCGGGGTCGACGAACGCGACCGTGCCGGCCGCCCCGCCCCAGCCATAAGTGCCCTTTGCCGGGCCGCCCGGCGTATCGACGATCGTAACCGATCCGCCCGCGCCAAAGCCCATCGGCTGAGTCGTACCGCCGGTTGCGGCAACCGCGCCGGGGAAGAACACGCCCGCAGGCATAAGGTTCGACATGGCGAGCCTGGCGGTATCCGCCTTCATCACGCGCGCACCGTCGAGCTCCCCGTAATTCTGCAGCATGTGCAGGAAACGGTCATAGTCATGCGCCGACATGACCAGCCCGGCGCCGCCATAGGGAAAGCTCGGCGGCTTGAGCCAGGCCGAGGTCGCGGCAGGATCGAGCGGCGCGCGATTCTCGCCAATGATGATATAATTGCTCGACAGGCGTCCGAGCTCGCTCGCCGGCACCGTCCAATAGCTCGATGTCATCTTGAGCGGATTGAAGATGCGCTGCTGCACGAACGAATCGAAGCTCATGCCGCTGGCCACCTCGATCACCCGGCCCATCACGTCGAGCCCGATCGAATAGCTCCATTTGGTCCCCGGATCGGCGATCAACGGCACGCTTGCGGTGCGGTTGGCGAATTCCTCGAGCGTCGCTGGACGGGTCTTGCGCGATTCGACCTCGAGCGCGGCATTGACCGCGGCGGGGGTCAGGCCGAGCCGCTCATATTCCTTGAGCAACGGCCCCTTGGTGACGATCGTATAACCAAGCCCCGCAGTATGCGTCAGCAGGTTGCGGATGGTGATCGGCCGAGTCGCCGGACGGCTGTCGAGGCTGTCCGGGCCGATCAGCACCTTCATGTTCTTGAATGCGGGGATGAAGTCGGAGATCGGCTGGTCGAGCGACATCTTGCCGTCCTCGATCAGGATCATCGCCGCCATGCCGGTGATCGGCTTGGTCATCGAATAGACCCGCCACAGGCTGTCCGGCCCGGCCTTGGCGGCGGTCGCCTCGTCGCCGATCTTGCCCGCGCTCAGAAACATCGACGGCTGATCGCGATAACCGAATGCCGCGACGATGCCGGGCATCTTGTTGTCCGCGACATAGGAATCGAGCAGCGCCTGCGTACCGGGCAATGGCGATGCGGCAACGGCCGCGACCTGAGCTTGGGCCTGGGGTGCCGCGTCACGAGCAAACACCGCGCCGCCCGCGAGCAGCGCCAGCGCACCCGCCGAAACCATGTACCGCACAGCCTTCATGTCGCTCTCCCTATGCCTGCCGCCCTGATCCCGGCCGACCTGATTCCGGCCGACCTGATTCCGACCGCCGCCTTGGCGAACACCGTCGGCAGTCCCGCCGACTCGATATCCGCCACCGGCCACCATTCGCCCGCGTTCGAATGCTCTTGCGCGCGTCCGACCGCAAGGGCGAGTTCGAGCCGGAAATGCGTAAACACGTGCACGACGCGCGCATCGAGCATCGTCCAGTCGGCATCCAGCGGCGGATCGGCGAGCCCCGGCGGCGCGTCAATCCAGGGGCCGGTGGGCAGTGCGCGCATCCCACCGAGCAGGCCGCGCGGCGGCCGGCGCACCAGCAGCACCTGGTCCCCATGTTCGGCCCAGAAGATCGTGCCGTAACGCTGCGGCCGGGCGGCCTTGGCCGGCTTTATCGGAAAGGTTTCGGGCGCCCCCGTCGCAAAGCCGGCGCACTGGCCGACCAACGGGCAAGCCAGGCATTTGGGGCTGCGCGGGGTACAGATCGACGACCCCAGATCCATCATCGCCTGGGCGAAATCGCCCGGCCGCCGTTCGGGCGTGATCGAATCGGTGGCAGCGCGAATCGCCGTCCGCGCGGCCGGCAGCGGCTCATCGATCGCGAACAAGCGCGCGACGACGCGCTCGACATTGCCGTCGACCACGACCGCGCGTTCGCCAAAGGCGATGCTGGCGATCGCCGCAGCGGTATAGGCACCGATCCCGGGCAGCGCGCGCAATTCGGCTTCGTTGCCGGGAAAGATCCCATCATGCCGATCGACCACGACCCGCGCGCATTCCACCAGATTGCGCGCCCGGGCGTAATAGCCAAGCCCCGCCCAGGCGGTCATCAACTCGGTCTCATCGGCAGCGGCAAGGCTCGCGAAATCGGGCCAGCGCGCAGTGAAATAGTCGAATTTCGGCCGCACCGTCGCAACCGTCGTCTGCTGCAGCATGATTTCCGACAGCCAGACCCGATACGGATCGGGTGCCGGCGCACCCGGCGGCGATCGCCACGGCAAATCGCGCGCATGGCGATCATACCAGGCCAATAGCGGTTCTGCGATGGATCGGGGCTTTGCGGGCACGGCATCGCTATGGCATGGAAGGCGTGATGAGCAAGCGCGGCGTTCCCAAGTCCGAGTCCGAACCGCAACGCGGCGGCCGCGCCCGTGCGGTGTCCGAACTGCTGCCCGATGCCGGCCGCGCCGCGTTCCGCCGTTTCGGCTTTGTGCAGAGCGCGGTGGTCAGCCGCTGGGGTGACATTGTCGGCGCGCGCTATGCCGGCGTGTCGGCGCCCGAATCGATCCGCTTTCCACAGGGCAAGAAGTCCGAAGGCACGCTCAACCTGGTGGTGCGCGGCGCGCATGGCACGATGATGCAGCATATCGCCCCCGAGATCATCGAACGGGTCAATCGCTTCTTCGGTTATGCCGCGATCGCGCGCGTGCAGATGCGCCAGGGCGACGTGCCGGCGCCGCGCCCGCGTCCGGCGCCGCCGTCGCTGAAACCGATACCGGTCGAGCTTGGCGCGAGCCTGCGCATGATCGCCGATCCGGAATTAAAGGCGGTGCTCGAGGCGCTCGCGGCAGGCGTCGCGGCGACCAAGGGACCACCGGTCGTGGGGAGCCCCATCGAGGGCAAGGGGGACGAGTGATTCGAAAATTGATTGCCCCGTTGCTGGCATTTTTGCTGGCGCCGCTGGTGGTGAGCGCGGCCCCGCCGCCGCGCGACTGGACCAAGGTCGCCACCCGAACGGCGAGCGGATCGTTCGTGATCGGAAACCCCAGGGCGAAGGTGAAGCTGATCGAATATCTCAGCTATACCTGCCCGCACTGCGCGCATTTTTCGGAAGAATCGGCGGCGGTGCTGAAGGGCAAATATGTCCGCTCCGGCTCGACCAGCGTCGAGTTGCGCCACGCGATTCGCGACAAGCTCGATCTGGCGGCGGCTGTGGTCGCGCGCTGCACCGGAACTGCCGGTTTCTCGGCGACGACCGACGCGGTGTTCGCGGCGCAGGCCGACTGGGCCCCGCGCGGTTTTCAATATGAACGGATCAACGGCAGTCGCATGGCGCTCTATTCGGAAAGCGCGCGGCTGCGCGCGCTTTCCGATGGCTCGGGGCTGACCGATATCGGTCGCGCCAAGGGCCTGAACGATGCGGCGCTCGACGCCTGTTTTTCGAACAATGACGACCTGCTCAAGATCGCGGTGATGGCCGATGCGGCGTGGAAGGCGATCAGCGCCGCTGCCGGCGCTCAAGGTGGCGGCACGCCGAGCTTCGTCGTTAACGGCAAACCCTATACCAAGACCGAATGGGCGGGGCTCGACACGGTGTTGAAGGCAGCCGGCGCCCGGTGACCTGCCAAAATAGTCTATGATTTCGTGATTCTTCCTGGAGTGTGATCGTGATGAAGTTTCGTCTTGCAAGCGCGGTACTGCCGTTGATCGTCCCATTGGCCATGCTCGCCGGCTGTGGCGGCGGGGATGCCACCGGCAATATCTCCGCGCCGGCCACTCCGATCGGGAAGGTTGCGGCACCAGCCGGCAAGAACTGGAGCGAGACGGTCGCGGTGACCCCGGATGGCGGTTATCGCGTCGGCAATCCCGATGCGCCGCTCAAACTGGTCGAATATGGCTCGCGCACTTGCCCGACTTGCGGCGCGTTCGGCCGTGAGGGCACGATGCCGCTGATCAACAATTACGTCGCGACCGGCAAGGTCAGCTTCGAATTCCGCGACTTCCTCGTCCATGGCGCGCCCGATCTCGCCGCCGCCCTGCTCGGCACCTGCGGCGGGCCGCAGCCCTTCTTCCCGCTGCTCGAGCAGATGTACCAGAATCAGCAAAGCTATCTCGACAAGCTGCAGGCCATGTCACCGGAGATGCAGGCCAAGTTCGCGAGCATGAAGCCCAATCAGGTGGCGACGGCGCTCGCCGAACAGATGGGCCTGATCGAGTTCGTCAAGCAGCGCGGCATTCCCGAAGCCAAGGCGCGCGCCTGCCTCAACGACCAGGCAAAACTCGAAGCGGCAGCCAAGTTGAGCGACGATGCGGGCGCATCGGGCAAGGTCACCGGCACGCCGACGTTCATCCTCAACGACGAGAAGGTCGATGCGGTCAGCTGGGGCCAGCTCGAGCCGATCCTGAAAGGCGCGGGCGCCTGATCCCAGGCAAACATCCGCGGGGGGCGGTAGCCTAGGTGCAGATCAAGCGGCTTCGGCTGTCTGGATTCAAGAGCTTCGTCGATGCCGCCGATCTGCGCATCGAGCCCGGGCTGACGGGGATCGTCGGCCCGAATGGCTGTGGCAAATCCAATCTGCTTGAGGCGCTGCGCTGGACGATGGGCGAGACCTCCGCCCGGTCGTTGCGCGGCGCGGGCATGGAGGACGTGATCTTCGCCGGCACCGCGACGCGGCCGGCGCGTGAATTCGCCGAGGTTTCGCTGCTGATCGAGGATGCCGCCGCGGAGGAAACCGAGGTGGTGCGCCGGATCGAGCGCGGCGCGGGCTCGGCCTATCGGATCGACGGGCGCGACGTGCGTGCCAAGGATGTCGCCCTGCTGTTCGCCGACGCAGCGACCGGCGCGCATTCGCCGGCTCTGGTAAGCCAGGGCCGGATCAGCGCGGTCATCTCGGCCAAGCCGGCCGAGCGCCGCGCAATGCTCGAAGAAGCGGCGGGCATTGCCGGTCTGCATGTCCGGCGCAAGGACGCCGAACAGAAGCTGCGCGCGACCGAAGCCAATCTCATTCGGCTCGACGAGGTGATCGCCGACCAGGATGCGCGCGCCGCCGCGTTGAAACGCCAGGCGCGCCAGGCCGAACGCTATCGCACCTTGTCCGATCAGATCCGCCTCGCCGAGGCACGGATGATCTTCGCACGCTGGCGCGATGCGGCAGCGGCAGCGGATACGGCCAAGGCCGAAGCCGCGCTGGCCGAAACCCTGGTGAGCGAGACTGCGGAAAAACAACGCGCCGCCGCCGCCTATCAGGCCGAGGCGACCGATCGGCTGGCGATGGCACGCGCCACCGCGCTCGCCGCACGCGACCGGGCGAGCGAGGCAGGCCACCGTCTCGCCAGCCTGCGCACCGAAAAGGCGACTATCGGACGGCGGCTGACCGAACTGGCCGGCAACCGTGCGCGGCTGATCGACGACCGCGCGCGCGAAGGTGCGCTGGCCAATGACGCGGCCGAAGCACTGGCGCGTCTGGTCGAGGAAGCCAAAACGCTCGAGGCGAGCATAGCCGAGGCGACCAGGCGCACGCCCGAACTCGATACCGTGCTGGCCGTAGCCGAACGCGCCGCGCGCGACGCCGAGGTCGCGCTCGCCCAGGCGCTCGCGGCGCAGGCGACCGAGGCGGCCGAGGCACGCGTGGCCGAGGCGGCGCTGGCGGCGGGCCGGTCCCGGGTCGAACGGAGTGAGCGCGACCTGTCGCGGGTGATGTCGGAAGGCGCTGCGCTGGGCGATGCAGCACCCCTGCTCGCCGAACGGAGCCGTGCCGCGGAGGCGCGCGCCCAGGCGCTGCGTCACGCCGAATCGGCGCGCACCGCGCTGGCCCGCGCCGATGCCGGAGAGCGCTCGGCGCTCGACCAGCGCGACCGCGCGCAATCGGCACGTGCCGCGGCACACGCCGAACTCTCCGCACTCGACAGCGAGGCGGCGGCGCTGGCCAAGGCGACGCGCGCGAGCGGGCGCGAGCGGCTGCTCGATCAGGTACGCGCCGATCCGGGGTATGAACGCGCGCTCGCCGCGGCGCTGGGCGACGACCTCGAAACCGGGCTGGATCCGTCGGCAGAGCGCTTCTGGGCCGGTGCCGCGACGCTGCCCGGCGATCCGTCGCCACCCGCAGGCACGGTCGCGCTCGCCAAACATGTCGCGGCGCCGGCTGAGCTGGCCCGGCGCCTGGCGCAGATCGTCGTGGCGGACAATGACGAGGGTCAGCCGCTCGCGGTCGGCCAGCGGCTGGTGACGATGGGCGGCGTGCTGCGCCGCTGGGACGGTTATGTCGCCAAATCGGGCGGCGCGGCGGCGGCGGAACGGCTCGAACGGATGAACCGGCTGCGTACGATCGAATCGGCGCGGCCCGCCGCGGTGCGCGCGGTCGATTCGGCCGATGGCGAACTGGCCCGGATCGACGAAGCGATCACCGAGGCGCGGCGTGCGGCGGCCGATGCGCGGCGCGTGCTCGAAGGCGCCGAGACCAGCGCGCGCGATGCCGGTCGCGCCGAGGACAAGGCGTCGGTCGCGCTGGAACGGATCGAGACTCAGCGCGCCGACCTCGAATCGCGGCGTCAGCGCATCGCCGCCGAACTGGCGGAGGCGCAAGCCGAACTGGACCGCGCGATGCGCGACAAGGCGACCCTACCCGATGGCAGCGCGACCCGCGACCGCGTCGCCGTGCTGTCGGGCGAAGCGGAAACCCGGCGTACGGCGGTGGCGACCGCTCGCGCCGAACGCGCCGGATTGGAACGCGCCATCGCACAGGATCGCGATCGGCTGGCGAGCGGCACCGGCGAGGCCAAGGGCTGGCGCGCGCGCGCTGGCGAGGCGGCGCGGCGCATCGGCGACATGGACAAGCGCGAGAGCGAACTGACGGCCGAGGCCGAAACGCTCGCCGACCGGCCAGACGCGCTCGACAAGGACATCGCCGCACTCGACGCGACGCATGGCACGGCGCGCGCCGAGGCCGATACCGCGCAGGGGATCGAGCGCGAGGCCGAGGGGATTCTGCGTGAGACCGATGCCATGGCGCGCCTCGCCGGCGAGACGCTGGCCGAGGCACGCGAAGCGCGCGCCGGGGCGGCGGCGCGCGCGGAGAATCAGGAATTGCGCCGGGTCGAGATGGGGCGGCTGTCGGGCGAGCGTTTCGAATGCCCCGCCCCGGTGCTGCCCGAGCGGGTCGGTTTTCAGGCCGATACGGTGCGCAGCCCGACCGAGGAATCGAGCGCGCATGAGCGACTGTCGCTGGAACGCGAGCGAATTGGCCCGGTCAATCTCGTCGCCGAAAGCGAGCTGGCCGAACTGGAAGCCGCGAGCATCGGCAACAGCGCCGAGCGCGACGAGCTCGGCCAGGCGGTCAACCGGCTGCGCGGGTCGATCGGCACGCTCAATCGCGAAGGGCGGCAACGGCTGCTCGCCGCATTCGAGGCGGTCAACGGGCATTTCCGCCGCCTGTTCACCACGCTGTTCAACGGCGGCAGCGCGCATCTCGAGTTGATCGATTCGGACGATCCGCTCGAAGCGGGCCTCGAGATCATGGCGCAACCGCCGGGCAAGAAACTCCAGTCGCTGACCTTGCTGTCGGGCGGCGAGCAAGCGCTTACTGCGGTCGCGCTGATCTTCGGTCTGTTCCTGACCAATCCGGCGCCGATCTGCGTGCTTGATGAGGTCGATGCGCCGCTCGACGACGCCAATATCGAGCGGTTCTGCGACCTGCTCGATGCGATGACGCGCGAGACCGCGACGCGTTACCTGATCGTCACGCACAACGCCGTGACGATGAGCCGGATGCACCGGTTGTTCGGCGTGACGATGATCGAGCAGGGCGTGAGCCGGCTAGTCTCGGTCGATCTTGGTGGCGCGGAGAACCTGCTCGCGGCGGAGTAGAGTGCGCGTTGAACGCGGGCCCGCGCGATGTCCCATATCTCCTCGATCGCAGATCCTGCCCAATGCCTCAAGCTTATGTTAAGTATATGATATAGATACATTATATAAAGAACTGCCGAAGTGACAGCCTGAGATACGAGACGCTCCCGGTGTCCCATATCTCCCAGCGCTCGTCGGCTCGCCCGGGTTGATTCAACCATGGCATGGAATCTGGTCTAGCATCTCCTGCCGGAGCCATACCGGCCCGCTCTTTCTTATTGTCGGAACAGGGCCCGCGTCAGCGCCGCCGGCTATCGACATAACTCCACGCCGTCAGCCCGATGCCGATCAGCGCCGGTAGCATCACCGCCGGAAAGTCGCGCGGGAATGCGGACGGCGAGCAGATCCCCACCGCGATTTCCCACAAATGGAACAGCGCATGGCCCGAATACCATATCGTCGCCATCGCCCAGAGCAGTACACGCAGTTTGGGGCGGAAGGCGCCCACCATATAGGCACCGCCGGTCATCACGAAGACCATGCCGATATCGCGGATGAAATGCTGGTTGAACGCGCCGGTCGAGGTCACCCCCGGCACCGCGAAATACCAGTCGAGCGGGACGGCGAGCATGAACACGCCATTCGCTGCCATGGCCAGTCCAAGGAGCGTCGCAATGACGATGCAGGTGGTTCTCATGGCTCGGATTGTCCTTTGATGATGGGTCAATGGGGCAATCCGGACTGCCCCTCGGCCGCCAACGCCAGTGCGACATGCTTCAGCTTGTCGGGATTGCGCATGATATAGATCCCGGCGATCCGGCCATTCTCGATCGCCAGCGCGGTGGTCTGCAATATCTCGCCGCGCTCGCTGCTGACATAACCGGGCAGGCCGTCGATCCACACCGGGCGGAGCATCACCATCCCGTTTTCGCCGAACTTGCGATACAGGCCGGCGAACAGGCGCAGCATGCGATCGATGCCGATGATCGGATTGCGGAAGGCGAGAACGCGGCCGCCGCCATCGGCATGCAGCACGACATTGTCCGCGAGCAGCGCCTGCAGCGCCTTGGTGTCGCCGCTGCGCGACGCGGTGAAGAACGCCTCGGCGATGCGATCCGCCTCGTGCTGTTCGACCGGGAAGCGCGGACGCGCGTCATGGACATGCTTGCGCGCCCGCACCGCGAGCTGGCGCACCGCACCCGCGTCGCGATCGAGCGTCGTCGCGACTTCGTTCAACGTGACCCCGAACACGTCGTGGAGCAGAAACGCCGCCCGCTCCAGCGGCGACAGGCGTTCGAGCGCCAACATCAATGTTAGGGTCAGGTCATCGGCTGGCTCGTCGTCCTCGACCGGGTCGAACAGCGGCTCGGGCAGCCATTCGCCGACATAGGTTTCGCGTCGCACGCGTGCCGATTTCATCACATCGAGGCACAATCGCGTGACGATGCGCGAGAGAAAGGCGGCCGGATGATCGACCGCGCCATCGACCCGGCGCCAGCGCAGCCACGCGTCCTGCACCACATCCTCGGCTTCGCTGACCGAGCCGAGCATACGATAGGCTAGGCGCAGCAGCCGCGGCCGCTGCGCCTCGAACAATTCGGTCGCGTCCTCACGAGGCGGCACGTGTCTCGTCCATCGGATGGATCGCGCGAAGGCCGATCTGCAGCCGGTTCCACAGATTGATCGCACCGATCGCCAGAGTCAGCTGCACTCGCTCCTCCTCGCTGAACTGGTCGCACAACAGGTCATAATCCGCATCCGGCGCTCCGGTCTCCGCGACCTTTGTCAGCGCCTCCGTCCAGCCCAGTGCCGCCCGTTCGCGATCATTATACAAGGGCGATTCGCGCCACGCATTGAGCATATAAAGCCGCATCTCGCTCTCACCATGCGCGCGCGCGTCGGTCGCGTGCATGTGCAGGCAATAGGCGCAACCATTGATCTGCGACGCGCGCATCTTGACCAGCTCCTTCAGGCCGTGCTCCAGCCCGTTCGCCGCCAGGCTCGCCTCCAGCGCGATCATCGCTTTCATGCCCTCGGGCACTGCCTTGAACGGATTGTTGATCCTTGGCGTCATCGTCACTCTCCGGGGTGCACCATGCACCGTCGTAAACAAGACGAGGTGGAGGATGGCGATTGTGACATGGCAACGATAAAATTCGCTTTGCCGGTAATGTCGGCGAATTCAGCGCCGCTGGCCGCCGGCGCGGAACAGTTGTGACAACGGGTGGTTCTAGCACCGTAACAATAAGGAGTTTCGATCATGCCAGAAGTCCGCAGCGACGAACACGTCGTCGTCGAACGCAGCAGCATCAATGTCGCGAACATCATCCTAGCCATTGCCGTCCTGCTGGTCGCCCTCGGCGCGCTCAAATATTTCGGCGTCTCCCCTATCTAACGCCCGGGTTCGGCGACGACCCAGCCAAAGTCGTCGCCGACCGGATTTGACTCCGCCCGTCTACCTTGATCGCCGTCGCCTTTCGCCGCGCGAGCGACAATTATATTTGAACACAATCAATGTGTTGCGTTTTGCGCAAAAGAACATATGTTGAACATATGGCGCAACTCGACGTTCAGAAAAAACTCGGAATCCTCGCCGACGCGGCCAAATACGACGCGTCCTGTGCCTCGTCCGGCACGGTCAAGCGCAGCTCACGCGACGGCAAGGGGCTTGGTTCGACCGATGGTGGAATGGGCATCTGCCATGCCTATGCGCCCGATGGCCGCTGCATCTCGTTGCTCAAGATCCTGCTGACCAACAGCTGCATCTTCGACTGCCATTATTGCATTAACCGCAAAAGCAGCAATGTGCGCCGCGCGCGCTTCACCGCGCAGGAAGTGGTGCAACTCACCCTCGCCTTTTACCGGCGCAATTATATCGAGGGGCTGTTTCTTTCCTCCGGAATCATCCGCTCCTCCAATTATACGATGGAGCAGATCGTCGAGGTCGCGCGGAGCTTGCGCGAAGATCACCATTTTCGCGGTTATATTCATCTCAAGACGATCCCCGACGCCGACTCCGAGCTGGTGCACCAGGCCGGGCTCCATGCCGATCGCGTTTCGATCAATGTCGAATTGCCGACCGCGAGCGGTCTCAAACGGCTCGCGCCGGAAAAATCCGAGATGCGCATCGAGAGTGCGATGACCGAAATGAAGTCGGCGATCATCGATACCGCCGATGCGAGCCGAAAATACCGCTCCGCGCCAAAATTCGCGCCGGCCGGGCAATCGACGCAGATGATCGTCGGCGCTGACGCGGCGACCGATGGCGACATCGTGCGCAAGGCGTCCACATTGTACGATCGCTTCGGGCTCAGGCGGGTCTATTATTCGGCCTTCTCGCCGATCCCCGATGCCAGCGCGATCCTGCCGCTGCAGCGACCGCCATTGATGCGCGAACATCGTTTGTATCAGTCGGATTGGCTGATGCGTTTTTACGGCTATGCGCCGGACGAGGTCGTCGCGGCGACCGATGCGGAGACCGGCATGCTGCCCCTCGACATCGACCCGAAGCTTGCCTGGGCGCTCAAATTCCGCGGCTCGTTCCCGGTCGACGTCAACCGCGCGCCGCGTGAAATGCTGCTGCGCGTGCCGGGACTCGGGGTGAAGGCGGTCAATTCGATCCTTACCGCACGGCGCTGGCGGCGGCTTCGGCTCGAGGATATCGGCCGGCTGACCGTATCGATCACCAGGATGCGCCCGTTCCTGATCGCCGAAGACTGGAGCCCCGGCGCGCTGACCGATCAGGCCGGCCTGAAAGCGGTGATTGCACCCAAGGCAAAACAGATGGAGTTGTTCGGCTGATCGCGCCATGATGCCGGAAAATAAGGAGAGGCATATGAAGCACATCCTGCCGTTCGCCGCACTTGCGATCATCGCGGCCCCGGCCATGGCCAGGACCGTCACCGTCGCGCCGGGGGCCGATGCGCAGTCGCGGCTGCAGGGCGCGCTGATCGAGGCGGCGCCGGGCGACGTGATCGAGATCGGCGCGGGACGCTTCGACCTGACCGACGGCCTGTCGCTCGATGTCGACAAGGTGACGGTGCGCGGCGCCGGCCCGGACAAGACGATCCTCAGCTTCAAGGGGCAATTGGGCGCGGGCGAGGGCTTGCTCGTCACCTCCGACGATGTCGTGCTGCGCGACTTCGCGGTGGAGGATTCGAAGGGCGACGGGATCAAATCCAAGGGCGCCGACCGCATCGTCTACAAGAATGTCCGCGTCGAATGGACCGGGGGGCCGAAGGAAACCAACGGCGCTTACGGCGTCTATCCGGTCGAAAGCACGGATGTGCTGATCGACGGCGCGATCGTGAAAGGCGCGTCCGATGCCGGCATCTATGTCGGCCAGTCGAAACAGATCATCGTGCGCAACTCGCGCGCCGAGGGCAATGTCGCCGGGATCGAGATCGAGAACAGCCGCAACGCCGATGTCTATGGCAACACCGCGACGCACAATACCGGCGGGATCCTGGTGTTCGACCTGCCCAATCTGCCGGTGATGGGCGGACGCGATATTCGCGTCTTCAAGAACATGGTGGTCGACAACGACACGCCCAATTTCGCACCCAAGGGCAATATCGTCGCCAGCGTGCGCACCGGCACCGGCGTGCTGGTGATGGCCAATGAGAATGTCCATGTGTTCGACAACGACCTGTCGGGCAACGCGACCTCCAACGTGATGATCGTCAGCTATCGCAATGCCTTTACCGACCCGCGCTATAATCCGCTGCCGCGCAAGATCGCGGTCGGCGGCAATCGTCATGGCAAGGCCGGCTTCGCACCGCAACTGCCGGGTGGCGATCAGCTGGCGGCGGCGTTCGGCGGAGCGATCCCCCCGATCCTGTGGGACGGCACCGGCGACACGGCGAGCCTGGCGGTGACCGACAAGGTGACGGTGCTCGGCATGGGTCTCGCGCTCGCGGCACCGATGGAGACGGCCAAGCCGGCGCCGATCGACCTGTCCAAGGGCGTGGCGGGCGCGCAACCCGCCAAGGTCGTACTGCCCGAAGCGATGGAGGCGGCCGCGCGGTGAGGCTCGCCCAGCGCATCGCTGCGACCGTGTCCGCCTGTGCCGCGCTGGTCATCCTGGGCGCGGCGGTAGCGGGCGCGCGCGGCGTGAACGATGCTGCGATCATCGGCGACGGTTATCCGGCGACTTTGTCGGAATTCGATCTCTTCACCGATACAGCGACCCGCACGCCCGCCGCCCGCGTGACCCCCTATACGCTCAACACGCCGCTCTTCTCCGACTATGCCGAGAAGCAGCGATATCTCTATGTCCCGGGCGGCAAGGCCGCGGCCTACGATCCGGACAAGGTCATCGACCTGCCGGTCGGGTCCGCGCTTGTGAAGACGTTCGGATACCAACAGGCGGGCAAGTTCAAGGCGCTGGAGACCCGGCTATTGTTGCATCGCGCGGGCGGCTGGGTCGCGATCCCCTATGTGTGGAACGCCGATGGCACCGACGCGGTACTCAAGCGCGCCGGCACGCGCATTCCGGTGACCTTCACCGATCCGTCGGGACTAAGCCGCACGATCAGCTATTCGGTGCCCAACCAGAACCAGTGCAAGGATTGCCACGCATCGTCGGGCGCGATCACCCCAATCGGACCGAAGATCCGCAACCTCAACGACGGCAAACAGCTTCAGGCTTTGCTCAAGGCCGGCATGATCGACCGGCTGCCCGCCGATGCGCCACGCCTGGCGCGCTGGGACGATGACGCCGCACCGCTCGCCGATCGCGCCGCCGCCTATCTCGAGACCAATTGCGCGCATTGCCACAACCCCAATGGCGCGGCGTCAAATTCGGGACTCTATCTCGACTGGAAACAGGCCGACGCCAATGCGCGGGGCATCCTCAAACGCCCGGTCGCGGCGGGGCGCGGTAGCGGCAGCCGCGATTTCGATGTGGATCCGGGGCATCCCGAACGCTCGATCCTGATTTTCCGCATGGAGAGCACCGACCCCGGCATCGCCATGCCAGAACTGGGCCGCGCGACCGTCCATGCCGAGGCGATCGCGTTGCTCACGCGCTGGATCACCGATATGCCGGCGGACGGCGCGCCGGTCGATACTGGGGTGAAAGCGATTCGCAATTGAAACAAGCGGCGGCGCGGTCGGTTATCCTGCACGAACCGACAGGAGATTTTCATGGCCGACGCCCGCATCTTCGCCGACCTCAAGGCCGACCACGATCGCCACCGCAAACTGCTCGCGCAAATCGGCGAGACGTCGGGTGCAAGCGAGAAACGCGAGACCCTGTTCGAGGCGTTCCGCGTCGAGGTTTCGGCGCACGCCGCCGCCGAGGAGGAATCGCTCTACGCGACCATGCTCGCCAATCCCGAATTGCGCGATGATGCGCGCCATTCGGTGTCCGAACATAAGGAGATCGGCGATTTTCTTGGCGAACTGGCAGAGATCGACATGGCGACGGGCGCCTGGCTGACCAAGTTCAGGGAAATGCGCCACCGCTACGAACACCATATCGACGAGGAAGAGGAAGAGATGTTCCCCGCCGCCGCCAAGGAGCTGAGCAGCGCTGAGGAAGCGCGGCTCGCCAAAATATTCGAGACGCGCAAGCCGAAGGAACTCGAACGTGCCGAGGCGACTCCGCCGGGCAGCGACGAACGCGATTAGGCAATCGCGGGTCGCAGTCCCTGGCTGTCACTCACCCGTATCCAGCGCGGTATCGCGACGGTCACCGCGATCAATAGGAAAGGCGTGAGGAACTCGCGGTGACGCTCGCCGAATTCGAACCACATGCCGAACAGCATAAGCTGTGCGACGCACGCCACCAGCAGCGCAGTCAACCCCGCGATCGCCGGATCGCGCCGCAGGCGAAGCGCGGCGGCGCCGCCCGCCAGGGTCAACAGATGCACGCCATGCGAGACCGGCAACAGCAGCGCGCCGATCGCGGCGGAGATCGGCGGATTCATCGCAGCGAGGCGCACCACGCCGAATTCGCCGATCGCCGCGGCGCGCAGCAACTTGGCGATGGTGATCCGCACGAAACCAACCGGGTGCTGAACGATCCATTCCCTGGCCAGCCCCGCCGCCGCCTTGCCGAAGGCGATTTCGGGCATGCCGCGCAGCTGTTCGGGTGGCGGCAGCCAATTGCCCGTCGCATCGGCATTGTTACCGATCCACAGGCTGTACCCGGCCGAACTGGTCAACGGCACAAAGGCGCCGAGCACGATCAGATTGCGAATCCACCAGGGCAGCATGACCGCTACCGCGATCAGCGCCGCCGGTACACCGATCGTCATGATACGGCGCAAGCCGATGCCGGGGATCAACACCAGCCCGAACAGCAAGGCGAGCATCGCCTCGCCCGGCTGAGTCAGCGCAAGCAAAGCGGCGGGCAGGCCGATCGCAAGGGCATCACGCCAACGCCGCGCATCGCGCGCGGCACGCAGCCAGCCCAACGCAAGCGCCAGGACCAGCAACACGCTCAATCCTTCTTTCTGGGCGAGCGGGGCGGAGAAGATCACCGACGGAAGGATGAGGTAAACCAGCGCCGCAGCGATCCCCGCGCGCCGTACACCGAGAAAGCTCGCCAGCCGGACGATCAACCAGGCGGTACCGAGGTCGATCAGCGTCGACAGCACCACCAGCGAAGGCGTCGAGAAACCGACGACCACACCCCACCCCGCGAGAATAACACCATAGAGCGGCGGGAAAAGCGCGTAGCAGGCGACACCCATGAACGGCTCGTCGACCACCAGCCCGCGTCCGGCGATCAGATTGTGCGCAAGCACGAGATACCAGTGCGAATCGCCGGGCGACACGCGCGGCGCGGCCAGCCAAGCGCTGGCCAGCCGGAGTCCGATCGCGATGACCGCGAACGCGACCCATTCGGCCCACCGCGAACGGCGGATCGTGGTGGCAAGCGCCCACAGCGCGGTGAGGCTCCATGCCGCAAGAATGCCGACCCCGCCCGGCGACGCGCCCCAGCGGACCATCAGCCCCGGCGTCGAGAATATTCCATAGCCAAGCAGGACCAGCAGCAGCATCGCCATTGCGCCACGCGAGATTCGATCGAAAGCGGATTGCACAGCTATCACGGCGCTCACCATATGATCATGGCGGTTAGTGTCGCTTTAACGGTAAAATCGTCGCGATGAGGCTTGTCACGCTTGCCGAGCCTGACGATTTCGAGGGCTGGCGCGATGCCGCGCGCGGGCTGGCAGCCGAGGCGGTGCCGCCGGACGATGTCGTCTGGCAGGTCGGCGATGTCGACGGCGACTTGTTTGCCGGTGGCGCGACGCCGCAAACTTCTTTCGCCACGTCCGGCTTTTCGGTGCCGCGCGCTTTTCTCGACCTTGCGCGCAGCGTTGTATTGAACAGCAATCCGGAGCGGTTCGCGCTTCTCTATACCCTGCTGAAGCGACTACTCATTCAGCCGAAGCTGATCGACGATCGCGCCGACCCGTTGATCCGCCGGCTCGACCATCTTGCCGCACAGGTGCGCCGCGACATCCACAAGATGCGCGCATTCCTGCGCTTCCGCGAAGTGTCGGAAGAGGATGGTGCGCGCTTCGTCGCCTGGTTCGAACCCGAGCATCACATCGTCCGCGCCAACGTGGCCTTCTTCGTCAACCGCTTCGCATCGATGCGCTGGTCGATCCTGACGCCCGAAATCTCGATCCATTGGGACGGCAAGGCGCTAAGCCAGGGGCCCGGCGCGGCCAAGGGCGATGCGCCGGACGGGGATCCGATCGAAGATGTGTGGAAGACCTATTACGCGTCGATCTTCAATCCGGCGCGGGTCAAGATCGGCGCGATGCTCAAGGAGATGCCGAAGAAATATTGGAAAAACATGCCCGAAACCGCGCTGGTACCTGGCCTGATCGCGGCGGCGCAAGCACGGGAGAGCGGCATGATCGAGGCGGCGAAGGACAAGATGCACAGCCGTACCGGCGGAGATGTCCAGGCGGCGTGGGACGCGTTGCGCGACGAGGCGGCGGGCTGCACACGCTGTCCTTTGTACAAGGACACAACACAGACCGTGTTCGGCGAAGGCCCGGTCGACACCGCGTTGATGTTCGTCGGCGAGCAGCCGGGCGATCAGGAGGATCTGGCGGGCCGGCCGTTCGTCGGTCCGGCCGGGCAAATGTTCGACCGCGCGCTGGCGCAGGCCGGAATCGAGCGCGCGGCGGTCTATGTCACCAACGCGGTCAAGCATTTCAAATTCGAACAACGCGGCAAGCGGCGCATTCATTCCAAACCCGGCGCGGGCGAAATCGAGGCGTGCCGCTGGTGGATCGACCAGGAGCGGGTGCTGGTGAAACCCCGGGTGACGGTCGCGCTCGGCGCGACTGCGGCGCGAAGCCTGTTCGGCAAGGTGATGACGATCGGCCGCGAACGTGGGCGGGCACTGGAGTTACCTGATAAGGGTGGCGAAGCCTGGATCACGGTGCATCCAAGCTATTTGCTGCGCCTGCCCGACGAAGCAGCGAGGGAAGAGGAATTCGCACGGTTCGTCGAGGATTTGAGGATGGCGGGAGAAAGGGTTTCTTCCTAGCCCTCTACCCCCGAGGCTACGGGATTCACGGAAGTTGGTGAGCGATGAGGAAGCCTGAGAGGACGGCGGCGAATTGCCTCCATCCTTGTGCCATGGTTTTGGGTCCTGG
>NZ_JBSRZE010000025.1:0-44516 GCF_054057355.1 Sphingomonas sp. UYAg733 | reverse complement strand
CAACACAGCAGGCGAACATAGATGACCCGGAAGGTGGTCCCCGTTTAGGTGCCGATTACCGGGTCAGGTGGTCCCCAATCTCACGCCGAAACACACGGCATCATCATCGGCGTCGCGGCGGTGGTAACGATGGTCACGCTCGGTCAGGCGACGACCGCTGCGGTGCAGAAACAGATTGCCGCGCTCGGCACCAACATCCTGCAGATCCGGCCCGGCCAGGGGTTCGGTCGTGGCGGCGGCGGGCCGCGTCCGCCCGACTTCGATCAGCGCGATGTGGAGGCGATCACGCGCCAGATCGCCGGCGTCACCGCCGTCGCTCCACAAGCGCAATCGACCGCCACGGCGATCTATGAAGGCGCCAACTGGTCGACCACGATCAACGGCACGACCTCGGCCTATTTTCAGGTCCAACCCTGGCCGCTTACTACGGGCCGGCTGTTCACCCCGGCGGAGGAGCAAGCGGGCAAGTCGGTGTGCATCATCGGTACCACGGTGCAAACCAACCTGTTTCGCGGCGGTCGCAGCGTCGGGCGGCGCATTCGGCTCGGCGGCATCTCGTGCGATGTGATCGGCGTGCTCTCGACGCGTGGCCAGGCCGGTTTTGGCGGCGATCAGGACGATGTCGTGATCATGCCGATCAAGACCGTGCAGCGCCGCTTCACCGGCACCCAGGACATCCGCCTGATGCTGGTCGGAGTCGATCAGGCCTATTCGACCGCCACGGTCCAGGCCGCGATCACCGACCTGCTGCGCGAACGCCGCAACATCAAGGGGTCGAAGGATGACGACTTCAACATTTTCGATACCAAGCAGATATCCGATACGCTAACCGGGACGACCACCCTGCTCACCGGGATCGTCACCGCAGTCGCGGCGATCAGCCTGATTGTGGGCGGGATCGGCATCATGAACATCATGCTGGTGTCGGTGACCGAGCGCACGCGGGAGATCGGCATCCGCCTCGCGATCGGCGCGGTTGCGGGCGAGGTGTTGCTGCAATTCCTGGTCGAAGCGGTTGCGCTATCGATGATGGGTGGGCTGATCGGCCTGGTCGTTGCGCAGGTCGCGGTCGTGTCGCTCGCCCCGGTGATGAAGGTCGACTGGATCTTCGTGCCGCAGATCAACCTGATCGCGTTCGGCATCTCGGCGGTGATCGGCGTGGTGTTCGGTTATTTCCCGGCACGGCGCGCGGCGGCGCTCAATCCGATCGACGCATTACGTCACGAATAGCGGGGGTTCACGAATAAGGACGGACGAGCGCGCGTAGCCGCTCCAGGTCTTCCGGTGTGTCGATATCGATCAACTCGTTGACCGGGGCGACGACATGTTTGCCGGCGCGCACCATCTCGCGTGCGCCGTAATCGCCCTGCAGGGCCAGCAATGCCTCGCACTGGTCGATGCCGAATACAGCTGGCGGCCGAGGATATCTGCCGTCGCTCGATGCGACCACTGCATCGCGGCCATCGGCCACCTCGAGCAGGCTGTGGATCAGCGATGCTGTAACGCGCGGCATGTCGGCGAGTGCGAACAGCACCGCGTCAGGATCCAGCGCGCGCGCCGCCGCCACGCCGAGGCGGATCGAGCTCGACAAATTGCCGTTTGGCGCGTCGTTGGGGATGACCCGGTAGCCGCGCGACGCGAAGTCTAGCTTGGTGTGGCTGGTCACCGCAATCCGCCCCAGGAACGGCATGGCCTCCAATGCGGTGACGACGTGGAAGGCAAGCGGTTTGTGCAGGAATTGCTGCTCCAGCTTGTCCTTGTCGCCAAACCGCACCGACCGGCCGGCGGCGAGCAGGATCAGGACGGTACGGTTGACGGGGATCATCCAAGCTCTCCTATGCTGGCCTAACGCCGTGGCGCGTTGAAGGCTCCGACCATTGCGGCGGCGATCGACAGGGCGATCTCGGTCGGCCCGATCGCGCCGATATCAAGGCCCACCGGCGCGTCGATCCGATCCAGATCATCCTGGCCCAACCCGGTCGCCGCCAGCCGTTCGCGCCGCGCCGCATGGCTGCGCCGCGAGCCGAGCGCGCCGATATAGGCGGCGTTGGTCGCCAGCGCCGCGATCAGCGCGGGGTCGTCGATCTTGGTGTCGTGGCTCAGCGTCACCACGGCGGTCGACCGGCCGGGCGCATAAGCGGTCACCGCCTCGTCCGGCCAGCGGTCGTCGAGCGTCACGCCGGGGAAGCGTTCCCCGGTCAGGAAACGCGCACGTGGATCGATCACGACCGTATCGATGCCCAGTTCGCGTGCCAGCCCCGCCAGCGCCTGCGCGATCTGCACCGCGCCGACGATCAGCAGGCGGCGTGGCGGATCATAGCGATTGACGAACGCCGCACCCTCGATCTCGCGCAGCGAACTCGCGCCGCTGTCGAGGTCGGTCACGACGTTCAGCGCCGCGCCCGCATCGCGCGCCTCGGCGATGCGGTCGAACAGTTCGGGATCGAACCCGGTCGCCGATACCGGTTGCACCATCACCGCGATCTGCCCGCCACAGGGCAGCCCGACTTCCCAAGCGGCCGCGTCTTCGACGCCATAATGCTTCACCACGAATGGCGCGCCCGCGATCACCTCGGCGGCGATGGCAAGAATATCGCTTTCAACACAGCCGCCAGACACCGATCCTTCGAACCGGCCATCGGCATGGACCAGCATCTGACTGCCCCTGGGGCGTGGCGCGGAGCCCCAGGTCGAGACCACGGTGGCCAGCGCCATCGGCGCGCCTTTCCAGGCGCTGGCAGCGGTCAGGACGGAATCGTTATCGGCCATCAGCTATTTCTCATTTCATTCACTAACATCCGTTCGTTTCGAGCGAAGTTGAGAAACCGACCAAGGCTCTCCGGGCATGTTTCTCGACTTCGCTCGAAACGAACGGGGAGAGCGCGTCACGCGTAAAATCAAACTGGCGGCAACCCTGCCAATATCTTGTCCAGCGTCATCGGAAACTCGCGCACCCGTACGCCACAGGCATTGTAGATCGCATTGGTCACCGCGGCGCCCGCGCCCGAAATGGTCAGCTCGCCAAGGCCCTTCACGCCGATCGGATTGGCATGATGATCGATATCCTCGATGAAATGCACGTCGAGATGCGGTACATCGGCATGGACCGGCACATGATATTCGCCGAGATCGTGATTGACGAACTGACCATGGCGTTTGTCGAGCACGGCGTGCTCCATCAGCGCATAACCGATGCCCCAGATCATCCCGCCGATCGCCTGGCTGCGCGCGGTCTTGGCGTTGAGAATGCGGCCCGCCTCGAACACACCGAGCATGCGCCGTACGCGCACCTCCCCGGTCACCGCGTTGACGCCGACCTCGGCGAACTGCGCGCCGTGCGCCGCCTGGCTGAACTTGCGCGCATTGCTGCCCTGGCTGATCTTGCCGGTGGCGACGATCGGCGCATCACCGACCAGTTCGTCGAGCGGCACGCGGCGATTGCCGGCGATGGCGTGGCCATCCTTCAGCGTCATGTCTTCGGGCCTGGCTTTCATCCGCCCGGCCAGTTCGGCGACGATGTCCTCGCATGCCAGCGCGACCGACGATCCCGCGCTTGCCGCGCCGAACGATCCGCCCGAGCCGGAGCCCGGCGGCAGGTCGGTGTCGCCGAGTCTCACGTCGACGAGGTGGATCGGCAGGCCGAGCGATTCGCCGGCAATCTGCGACAGGATCGTGTAGGTGCCGGTGCCGATATCGGTCATGTCGGTTTCGACCGTCGCCCGGCCATCGGTGCCCAGCGTCACGCGCGCCTCGGAATCGACCAGCAGGTTGATGCGCACCGCCGCCGCCACACCCATGCCGACCAGCCATTCGCCGTCGCGTACCGACCCGGGCGTCGCCTCTCGCCGTGTCCAACCGAAGCGCTTCGCGCCCTCGTCGAGGCAATCCACGAGCCGCCTGGTCGAGAAGGGGGCGCCGGTCGTCGGATCGACGTCGGGTTCGTTGAGCTTGCGGAAATCGATCGGGTCGCGGCCAAGCTGTTCGGCGATCTCGTCGATCGCGGTTTCCAGCGCGAGCATGCCGACCGCCTCGCCCGGCGCCCGCACCGCACCCGCCTGCACCATGTCGAGCGTGACCACCTTATGGCTGAAGTGCCGCGTCGCCGCCGCATAAAGCGGGATCGTGCCGAGCGCGACCGGCTCCATGAAGCCGCCATCTGGCCCCTGGCTGACCACGCTGTCATGGCCGATCGCGGTCAGGCGGCCATCGGCTCCGGCGGCGAGGCGGATGCGCTGATGAGTGTCGGTACGGCGATAGACGTTATGGAACAGCTGGGCGCGCGCCATCGCGATCTTGACTGGTCGGCCGAGGCGCTGCGACGCGATTGCCGCCATCACGGCTTCGGGCCCAAGCATCTTTCCGCCGAATCCGCCGCCGATATAGGGCGAGATGATGCGGACATCGGCGGGCGCGATGCCGACCGACTTGGCCAGTACCAGCTTGGCGACATTGAGGATCTGCAGGCTCGAATAAAGCGTCAGCTTGCCGTCGCCCCACGTCGCGATCGAGGCATGCGGTTCCATCGCGGCATGGACCTGGTTCGGCGTGGTGTAGAACTGATCCACGGTGACGTCGGCCGCCGCCATCGCCGCGTCGATATCGCCCTTTGCCACGTCCTGCAGCCGTGAATCCTTCGGCGGCCCGCTTGCTTTGGCAACATCGGCCATCGTGTCGAACCGGCCGTCCTCGGTCGCGATCTCGACTCGCACTGCGCGGGCGGCGGCGCGTGCCGTCTCGAAGCTCGTCGCGATCGCCGCGCCGAGCACCTGGTCGAAATGATCGACCGCTTCGTTGCCGCTGGCCGCCGGGCCGAAGCTTGCCGCCTGACGCGGGATGCGCTGATCGTCGACAATGATCTCGATCACGCCGGGCATCGCCCGCGCCGCATCGATATCGAAGCCGATCACCTTGCCCTTGGCGACCGGCGCGGTGATCAAATAACCATAAGCCACATTTTCGAGCTGATGTTCATAACCATAGGTCGCCGCGCCCATGACCTTGAGCACACCCTCGACGCGGTCGATGCCCTTGCCGAGCACGCCCTGCACACCGCGATCCATCGCCAGGCCGGCATGGTCGGCATCCATCTTGAATACGGTCATCGCGGCTCCCCCGGAACAGCCGTCAGGTCGCGCAGGCAGGCAATGAGCAGGCGGCGCGTCAGCGGAATCTTGAAGTCGTTCGATCCGAAACCTCGCGCATCGATCAACAACGCGTCCGCTGCCGCCTCGAACGCCGCAGTGGACGGCGGCTGGCCGACCAGGGCCGCCTCGACCGCCGCATCGCGCCAGGGCATCGGCCCCAGCCCGCCAAAGGCAAGCGCGGCTCCGGAAATCTTGCCGTTCTCGACCGATATGATGCCGGCCAGCGACACCAGCGCAAAGGCGTAGGACGCCCGGTCGCGCACCTTGCGATAGAGTTGCGCGCCGCTAGGCGGTGGCGGCAGGGCGACATGCGTAATCAACTCGCCGGGTTCGAGCGCCGTCTCGATCTGCGGTGTGTCGCCTGGCAGGCGATAAAAGTCGCCGATCGCGATCCTGCGCCGATCCCCATCGGGCTTCAGCGTCACGATCGTCGCGTCGAGCACGCGCATCGCCACCGCCATGTCGCTCGCATGAGTCGCGATGCATTGGTCGCTCGCACCGAGTATCGCGAGGATCCGGTTGAAGCCGCCGATCGCCGAGCAGCCTGATCCGGGCTCGCGCTTGTTGCAGGCCATCGCGGTGTCGTAGAAATAATAACACCGTGTCCGCTGCAACAGGTTGCCGCCGGTCGTTGCCTTGTTGCGCAATTGCCCCGAGGCGCCGGCCAGCAGCGCGCGGCTCAGCACCGGGTAACCCTGGATGATCCGCGGGTCGGCGGCGAGGTCGTTGTTCGGCACCAGTGCGCCGATCGACAGCCCGCCGTCCGCAGTTTCCTCGATGCCGGCCAGGTCGAGCCGGGAAATATCGATGAGCTTGTCGGGCGTCTCGATCTGCAGCTTCATCAGGTCGAGCAAATTGGTGCCGCCAGCGATGAACTTTGTGCCTGCGCGGGTATTGGCGACCGCGGCTTCGGGGCTGTCCGCCTTGGCATATTGGAACGTCTTCATGCGTCCGATCCCGCCACTTCTCTTATCGCATCGACGATGTTGGGATAAGCCGAGCAGCGGCAGATATTGCCGCTCATCCGTTCCGATATTTCCGCGTCGGTCAGTTCGATATCGGTCAGGTCGCTGCTGACATGGCTCGGCCAGCCCTTGCTGACTTCGTCGAGCATCGCCACCGCCGAACATATCTGCCCCGGCGTGCAATAACCGCATTGATAACCGTCATGGCGTATGAAAGCCGACTGCATCGGATGCAGGGCGTCGGCGCTGCCCCCGCCTTCGCCACTGAGTCCTTCGATCGTCAATATGTCATCTTCCTGGTGCATCACCGCAAGCGTGAGACAGGAATTGATCCGCCGTCCGTTGACGATCACCGTGCATGCGCCACACTGGCCATGGTCACAGCCCTTTTTTGTGCCGGTCAGGCCGAGATGCTCGCGCAGCAGGTCGAGCAGCGAGGCGCGGATATCCGGCTCGGCGGTGTGGGCCTTGCCGTTGATAGTGAAATGCATGGGAATCGCGCCTTGTTCGAAGTCAGGGTAACGCGTGTGATGAAATCGGTATCCAGGATCGGTAGCGCAATGAAATCTTTTATCACCGTGTCTTGCAATCGCTTTGTCGCGGCTTGCCTCGTCGTGCTGCTGGCATCCAGCGGCGTCACGATGCAAGATAGGGCCATGGCCGCCGATACCAAGAGCCCGATCGTTATTGCTCATCGCGGCGCGAGCGGGCTGCGGCCCGAACATACCATCGCGTCCTACACCCTGGCGATCGAGCAAGGTGCGGATTTCATCGAACCCGATCTGGTGCTGACCAAGGACAATGTCTTCGTCGCGCGGCATGAGAACGACATCACCGGTACGACTGATGTCGCCGCCCATCCCGAATTCGCCGATCGCAAGAAGACCAGGGTGATCGATGGCGAAAGCCATGCCGGCTGGTTCACCGAAGATTTCACGCTCGCCGAACTGAAGAAGCTCCGCGCGAAGGAACGCCTGCCACAACTTCGCCCCGACAATGGCAAATATGATGGCCAGTTCGAGATTCCGACTCTGGCCGAGATCATCGCCCTCGCCAAGGCGCAGAGCAAAGCGACAGGCCGGACGATCGGCATTTATCCGGAGACCAAGCACCCCAGTTATTTTGCCTCGATCGGCCTGCCGATGGAAGCGAAGCTCGTCGCCGAACTGAGGGCGGTGGGGTGGAGTGACGCGAAGGCGCCGGTGTTCATCCAGTCGTTCGAAGTCGACAATCTCAAGCGCCTGCACAAGCTGACCCATATCCGGCTGATTCAGTTGATGGACGCGGCCGGCGGTCCCGCCGACAAAGCGGTGGCGAGCTATGCCGAGATGGCCACCCCCGCCGGCCTCAAGGTCGTTGCGACCTATGCCTATGGCATCGGCCCGTCCAAATCGATGATCCGCAACGGCGATGCGCCGCCGACCACGCTGATCGCCGATGCGCACAAGGCGGGGCTGCGCGTCCATCCCTGGACGTTTCGCGCGGAGAATTTCTTCCTGCCGTCGAGCCTGAAGACCGGCGTCAACCCTGTGGCACATGGCCGTCTTTCGGACGAAATTGCGCTTTATATCCAGGATGGCGTCGACGGGTTCTTCACGGATTTCCCGCAGATCGGTGCCGAAGCGCGCGATGCGACCAGGCATACGCGTCAACCATAGAGATCATCATGCGCAGATTGCTTATCGCGTCCATCGCCCTCACGCCGCTGCTCTCGGGCGGCTGCGTCCGCACGGTGGCAAGCATCGTGACCGCGCCGGTCAAGGTGGCGGGCAAGGCGGTCGACTGGTCGACCACCAGCCAGTCCGAGGCCGATCGCAATTACGGGCGCAAGATGCGCAAACAGGAAGAACGCGAAGGCCGCGAGCGCAAAAAGGCGGAAAAGGCGTGCCGCGAGGATCCGAACAATTGCCAGCGCTATGACGGGTATCGCGCCGGTCAGAGCGAGCAGGATTACGAACCGCGGTAGCGACCTTGATGCCGGATTTGTTCCGGGTCCGCAGTGCCGCAGCATTGTTCCGTGCTATGGCTGAATCGCCGCCTGCAGCGAGGATGAGGCAATAGCGACGGGAGATATGGGACACCGGACTGTGCCACATCTTTTCGGTGCCCGCTGCGGCGTCCGGGGCCTAGTTGGAAGAAAATCGCGACCAGTGTCGCGCTTCGTTACCGCGACGCTCCCAACTGGACCCCGCCTCCGCCGGGGAAGCTATATTGACTACCGCCGCACATCCAGCCCGCCGGCCAGGAACGCGTCGATATCGGCCTGGCGGAACAGGCTCGCGTCGCCCGGCAGCGAATGTTTGAGCGCGGTCAGCGCCAGGCCGATCCGCGCCGCTTCGGCAATGTCGGAACCGCTGCGCAGCGCATGGAGCACGCCGCTGGCAAAGGCATCGCCCGCGCCGATCCGGTCGACGATCCCGGCCAGCACCACTTCGTCGGTCTGGGCGAAGCCGTCGCGCGCATCGATCCGCGCCGACAGCCGGTGGTCGTCGACCGTCACGACATGGCGCGCAGTGGAAGCTATCATCTGCAGGTCGGGAAAGGCCGCGAATGCGGCATCGGCCGCTTCGCGGCGCCGATCCTCGCCATCCGCTGTGAAGTCGCGGCCAAGCAGCAGGGCAATGTCGCGGTGGTTGCCGAACATCAGATCGGCATGGCGCACCAGCTCGGTCAGCGTCGCGCGCGGATCGCTGTCCCAACGCTCCCAGAGTTTCGCCCGGAAATTGCCGTCGAACGAGACGGCGATGCCGCGTGCCTTGGCCGCACGTACCGCGGCGATAGCACTCTCGCCCGGCACTTGCCCAAGCGCGGGGGTGATGCCCGACAAATGGAGCCGATCAACACCGGCGAGCAGCGCGTCCCAGTCCCAGGCACTCACCGGCACCTCGGCAAAAGCCGAACCCGCGCGGTCATAGATCACTTCGGTCGCTCGCATGCCCGCGCCTGAAGTGACGAAATACAGCCCCATCCGCTCGCCGCCGAACGCGATCCCGGTGGTATCGACGCCGTGCCCGCGCAGCGTGGAAATCGCTGCGCGGCCGAGGTCATTATCTGGCACCACGCTGGCAAGGCCGACGTCATGGCCGAGCCGCGCCAGCGCGGTCACGACATTGGCTTCGGCGCCCGCGACCCACACATCGAGCTTCGGTGTCTGCAGCAGCAATTCGCGGCCCGGCGGCGACAGGCGGAGCATGATCTCCCCAAAAGCAAGCAGCTTGCTCATCGTGCCAACCACCCGCGATCGACCGCCAGGATATGGCCGGTGACATAACCCGCCGCGCGCGAGGCGAAGAACACCGCCGCGCCGCCGAGAACCTCGGGGTCGCCCCAGCGCCCTGCCGGTATGCGGTCGAACATCATTCTCTCCGTTGCAATCTCAGGTCGCCGCAGCGGCGGAGATGGGTAAAGGCACAAGCTTATAGGCACGGCGCACCAGGCCGTTGGTCAACTCGAACGCCAGTTCGGCGGCCTCCCAATCGACCAGTCGTCCTTCGGCAACGAGCCGCGCGAGGAACCCGCAATCGATGCGCCGCGCGACATCATGGCGCGCGGGAATCGACAGGAAGGCGCGGGTGTCATCGTTGAACCCGACCGTGTTGTAGAAGCCTGCGGTCTCTGTGGTCATCTCGCGGAAACGGCGCATGCCTTCGGGTGAATCATGAAACCACCAGGACGGGCCGAGTTTCAGGCACGGGTAATGGCCGGCAAGCGGCGCGAGTTCACGGGCATAGCTGCTTTCGTCAAGCGTGAAGAGGATGATCGACAGATCGGTGCTGGCGCCGAAGCGATCGAGCAGCGGTTTCAGCGCATGGACATAGTCGGTGCGCATGGGGATGTCGGCACCCTTGTCGCGACCATGGCTGGCGAACAATGCCGCATTATGGTTGCGCGATGAGCCGGGATGAATCTGCATCACCATGCCGTCCTCGACCGACATCGCCGCCATTTCGGTCAACATCTGGGCGCGAAACAGCTCGGCCTCGGCCGGCGTCCAGTCGCTGCCCATGATGCGATGGAACAACGCCCCGGCCTCGACCGGCGAGAGGTTGGCGGTCGCGGCGGTCGGGTGCCCATGGTCGGTCGCCGTAGCACCGGCCGCACGGAAATCGGCGCGGCGCTTGCGATGTGCGGCCAGATAGCCTTGCCAATTATGCACATCCTCGCCGGTCAGTTCGGCGAAACGGACCAAGGCGGCCGAGAAATCGTGATGCTCGGGATCGATTACCGCATCGGGGCGATAGGTCGTGACAACGCACCCCTGCCAGCCCGAACTATGGATCGCATGATGGGCATCGAGGCTGTCGTGCGGACCTTCGGTGGTGGCGAGGAACTCGATGCCGAACCGGTCGAACAGCGCGCGGGGACGGAAAGCGTCCGATGCGAGGCTCTCACCGATCGCGTCGTAGACCATATCCGCACTGGTCGCGTCGAGCGCAACGTCGAGGCCGAATACCTCGGCGAGGACATGATCGAGCCAGAGTCGGGAGGGCGTGCCGCGGAAAAGCGTATAATTGGCCGCGAACAACCGCCACGCCGCGCGCGGATTGGCGCTGACCGCACCGTTCCGGTCGGGCACGCCAAGCGCCTCGATCGCGATGCCCTGCGAATGGAGCATTCGGTAGAGATAATGGTCGGGCGCTAGCAGCAACTCGGTCGCGTTCGACCAATTGGCGTTGGTCGCGAACCAGGTCGGATCGGTGTGACCGTGCGGGCTGATGATCGGCAACCCGGCGACACCCGCGTAGAGCGCACGCGTGATGTCCCGCGTGCGCGGATCTGCCGGGAACAACCGATCAGGGTCGAGGATCAATGGACGGGTCATTTGCTGGTCCTGGTGCGTCCCGCCATCGCCAAACCAGACACCGGTGTCAATACGGAAGCCATCAAAATCACTCCGGCTGAGGCCGCGCCACCGAGGCGCGGCGGATCAGTTTGGAAAGGAACAGCGACGGCTCCTCGATCCCGTTATCGTCGTCGAGCGTGCCGGCGAGCAGTTTCAGCGCAGCGGCGCGCGCCATCGACTGGATCGGCCAGCGCACGGTGGTCAGCGGCGGCCAGACATGGCCGGCGATCTCGGTATCGTCGAAGCCGATCACCGACAAATCCTGCGGTACCGCCAGGTTACGCTGGCGCGCGGCGTGGAGTACGCCCGCCGCCATTTCGTCATTGGAGGCGAAGATCGCGGTCGGTATCGGCACCTGATCGAGCAGGCGATTGCCCGCCTCGACCCCGGATTCGAAGCGATAATCGCCGGTCGCGACAAGCCCTCGAGGCAATTTGATCCCGGCCTCGGCGAGCGCCTTTTCGAAGCCGCTGCGTCGCTCGAACGCCGAGCGGAAACCATGCGGCCCGGTGACCAGGCCGATGCGGCGATGGCCCTGTTCGATCAGATAGCGCACCGCTTCGATCACCGCCTCGGCGTCGTTCGACGCGACCGAATGATGATCGTCGTCGAGCTTGGCCGACCCCATCCGTACATAGCGGCAGCCGAGCGATTCGCACAGTTTGGCGAGCTCGTCATTCTCCGAGATCGGCGGTAGCAGCAGCACGCCGAACGGCCGCTGGCGTTCGAGGAAATGCCGGACATCGTCGAACATCGCCGGCGATCCGCGATCGACCGGGCGGACGACCAGCGCGAATTCGGTCTCGCGGATCGCTTCGAGAATGCCCTGCTGCACCCCCAGCACCATCTGCGAGTTGGGGTTGTCGTGGATCAGCCCGATCAGGAAATTGCGCCTGAGCGCGAGGCCGCGCGCCTGTGGGTTGGGGATATAACCGAGCTCACCGATCACTGTCTCGACACGCAGCCGCGTCTTATCTGTGAGCAGCGGCGAGCGATTGATCACCCGGCTGACGGTCTTCTTCGAAACGCCGGCCAAACGGGCGACATCGTTGATCGTGGGATTGCCGCCTGCCTTCATGGATATGGGGCATATCGCCGCGCCTGGTTCTTGGCGAGGGCTGTGGTAGAGGTCACGTTGTTGATCCACCTGTCGGCATCGCTGCGGCGCGGTCATCGGATCGTGCCTATCAGTTGAACATGACGCCGTCTTCCAGCCGATCAGCCGGCAGGCAAGCACGCTCGCCGCTGCGTGCAATCGACGATCTCGGCCGTGCCGTGAAGGCATCGGATTTCGACAACAATAACGACCCGCTGGTCGGTGACGAACTTCCCGGCCGGCAAGACGCCGATCTCGATACGATTCCGGTCACGCTATCCATCAACGGCGTCGAGGTCGGCCTGCAATATTTCGTGATGCTCGACGCGGGGCGTCATTTCGATCAGGAAGTCCGGGTCGAACGGATAATATTTCGCCAACTCCGGATCGCTCCCGGCAAATCGCGCGATCGCCGCCATGTCGGTCCAGAACGTAAGCATGGTAATGTGAGTGAGGTTATCGGCCTCGCGGTGGAGGCACCATGCGCCGGCATTCCCCTTGACCGCGCGATAGTCGGGCAGCGACACCGACCGCATCAGGTCGAGATAGTCGGCTGCCTTCGCCGTCGGCACCGCGCCCTTCCAGATCCTCGCAATCATCCCAGTCATCCCAATCATCCTCCGCTATCTGGCCGCTATCTGGCGGCCGATTGTCCGGCGATCTGTCGAAAATGGCGATCGTACGACGTGCCAAAGGGGCGGAAGATCGCGCCAATCATTCGGCCGCCTGGAGCCATTGCCCGTCATGCTGGAAGGCGGCGCGGAACTGGCTCGGCGTAGTGCCGACGACCCGGCGAAAATGGTGCCGGAAGGTATCGGCGGCGCCGAAGCCGGCGCGCTCGGCGATGCGCTCGACCGGCAGGTCGCCTTCTGCGAGCATCACCTTTGCCAGCCGGATGCGTTCGATCAGAATCCAGTCATAGGGTGTATGCCCGGTCGCGGCGCGGAATTTGCGGAAAAAGGTGCGCGGGCTCATCGCGGCCATTGCGGCAAGTGTCTCGATCCGGTGGTCGCCTGCGGGGTCGCGTCGCAATTGCTCGACCACGATCGAGAATGCCTTGTGGTGAATTTCAGGCACGGGAGTTTCGGCATATTGCGCCTGGCCGCCCCCGCGATGTGGCGGCACGACCATCGCGCGGGCGGCCTCGTTGCACGCCGCAGATCCGAAATCGCGGCGCATGAGATGGAGCAGCATGTCGATCCCGGCCGATGATCCGGCCGAAGTGACGATGCTGCCTTCGTCGATGTAGAGCGCCGCCGGATCGACCGAGACACGTGGATGGTCGCGCGCGAGCTGTTCGGCGAATTGCCAATGCGTGGTCGCGCGCCGCTCGTCGAGCAGCCCCGCCGCCGCCAGCACGAATGCGCCGGTACAGATCGATACGATCCGCGCGCCGCCGCGATGCGCCATGGCCAGCGCGGCGGCGATCTGATCCGGCACCGGCCCCATGCGCCATCCCGGCACGACGATGGTCTGCGCGTCGTAAAATACTTCGTCCGACGCAGCGACTATGATCGACACTCCCCGGTCGGTCAGGATCGAAGAGCCTTCGAGCGAGAAGCTGGCCACCGCGTAAAGGGACTTACCATCGGCCGAACGGCGGTTGCTCAGCACCTCCAGCGTGGTGGCATATTCGAACAGGCACAGGCCTTGATAGGCCAGGATCGCAACCGAATGGGCGGGATTGTCACGGCGGGCGTTTGGCATCATTTTCGCTTACCGGGATATCATGCCAATTTCAATGATTGGCACGATGTTTATCGCATTGGCATTCGCATCACTTGTCCGGCGCGCGCGCGGCGATAGGGTGCGCCATGTCCGCTGCCCCAACAGATTTGTCCTTTGCCGCTGTCGGACGTGGGTTTCGCGACCTGTTCGCTGCCGCAATTGCGGTTGCCGTGTTCGGCATCGGCTTCGGCGCGGCGGCGGTCGAAGCCGGTCTGAGCCCCGCGACGGCCGCAGCGATGAGCGGTTTCGTCTTCGCCGGCGCGGCGCAATATGCCGTGCTCGATCTGTGGCATTTTCCGCTGCCCTGGCTCGCGATCCTGATGACCACGCTGGCGATCAATGGCCGCCACGTCGTGCTTGGCGCGACACTCGGAAGCTATCTCGGTGCGGCGTCACCGATGCGGCGTTATGCCGTGCTTGCCTTGCTCAGCGATGCCAATTGGGCATCGACCCGGCAAGCCATTGCCGGTGGCGAGCGCGATCTCGGTCATCTGCTTGGCGGCGGATTGTTGTTGTGGCTGTGCTGGGTCGCGGGAACGCTGGTTGGAGCCTTTGCCGGAGAGGCGATCGGCGATCCACGTCAGTTCGGGGTCGATGCGTTGATGCCGGCCTTTTTCGTCTGCGTGCTGATCGTCGCCGCAAAAGGTCCGCGCGACGTTCCGCCCTGGGTCGTTGCAGGGGGCTCGGCGGCCGGGCTTTCGCTCGTGATGCCGACCCATTGGGCGATTATCGTGGCGGCGCTGATCGGCGCGGTGTTCGGCTATGCTCTCGATGCCCGGCGCTGAGATGTCGGCCCTGGCGATCGGCATGATGGCGCTCGCCACCTATGCCACGCGAATCCTTGGCGCATGGCTCGTCGCGGCGAACCGGGTACCCGATTCCGTGCGGCGGCTGCTCGACCATCTCGCGACCTGCACGCTTGCCGCATTCGTGGTGCCGGTGATCCTGGCCGGCGACGTGGCGCTGGCCGTGGGCGTCTGCGGCGCGACGGTCGCGATGCTGATCTGGCGATCGTCGCTGTTGTCTATGGCGCTTGCGGTCGTGGGGACCGCGCTGGTCAGGCTGATCTGACCGGTATTGGGGATGTCATGGTGTCGGCGACTGAACCGGGCAATCGCCATCGCGCGTTCCACTGACGCTGCCCACCCCGAGGATGATCTTCGCGCGCCGTTCGAAGGTCAGCGCCTGCCACCGGCCGCTATTGCCGATCGCGGTGCGGCTGCGCAGGAAGGTCAGATTGAGCAATTCATATTGCTCCGGATCGATCAGCCCGGCGTCGATCAAACAACCCCAGCGCGCGACATTCCATTGATGGTCGCGGCCGATGCCGTCCTGGTCGATCGTCTCGGCCAGCGCCTTGTACCAGGCGATGATCGCGCGCAGCCTTGGCCAGCGCTCCGCTTCGGGCATCGCCGCAAGCTTGCCGCGTAACCGCGCAACGTCCTCGTCGCCGGGCAGGAACCCTTGCTGTACCCGGATATCGATCGCCCAGCGCACTTTCCGCAAGGTCATCGGGCCTGCCGGGAAAACGCGCAGCAGATCGAGCCGGACCGCATCGAGCAAATCGATATAAGTGTCAGTCTGCACCTGCAGCATCGCGTCGCTTTCGAAGATCGCGGTGAGTTCGGCCTCGATCGCCGGGCCTAATCGCCCGCCGGAATCTTCCGCAGCGAGAATGCCGGTGCGGCATTTGTCGCCGACCGGTACTGCGCGGCACGGTTCGGAGAAGAACAATTTGCCATAGGTCGGCGCCAGATCCTTGAGCGCGCGCTTGAAGCGCCGCCCCGAACGGAAACGGTCGCGCCAGCGATCGAGCACCGGCTGCAGACTATCAGTGCCGAAATTCCACTGCGCCATGCCGACCGAAATAAGCTGGCCGTCGAAATTGCCCGCCGGCATCGCCCAGCAGCCCATCGTCTCTGGTATCGAGGTCTCGGCCATGCGCGCAAAGATACCGGCGCGATCGAGCCCGACCTCCGCCATACGCGCGGCGGCGGCGGGGTCGATGCGGATGAATTGCGGCTCACCGCCACGGCTGGCCGAGTCGCCGACCATGCGGCAGGGCGGCGGCACCGGTGCCTGATAAGCTGCCGTGTCCTGGGCATGAGCAGGACGTGCGAGCAGCAGCACAGCCGCCAAGGGCAAAAACCTAACCCGCATTCAGCCCGCGCGTAATCGCCCGCCCGAAGAGCAGGACGAGCAGCGCGCCGATCGCGGCGATGCCGGCATTCAATGCCCAGAAAGCGGCCGGCGTCATATGTTCATAGAAGCTGCCGATCCAGCCCATGATGATATTGCCAATAAACAGCGACAGAAATGCGCAGCCCATCATCGTCGCATTGACCTTGGCCGGCGCAGCGCGCGACATCAGCGCGAGATAGGGTGGCCAATAATAAAGAAAGGCCACGCCCATCCCGGCAAAGGCCGCGAAGGGGATCAGCGCGCTCGACGTCCCGGGGCCGGCAAGCCACGCGGCCAGCATCATCAGTCCGGCCGATGCTGCGGCGAGCCCCGCGCCGATACCGATCTTGGTCAGGTCGCTCGGTTCGCGACCGCGTTTTGCCTCTCGTGCCCAGAGCCACACCAGCGGCGGCACCGCGATGACACTGAAAAAGGCATCGACCGAATTGAACCAGGGTGCGGGAATATGGCCAAGCGGCGTGGCGAGATCTGCATGGCTGTCGATCCACACCATACCGACATTGAAGAATTGGAAATAGGCGATCGTCTGGAACACCGTGATGCCCATAACGACGACCAGCAACAGCACGGTCCGCCACTCCGCACTGGTCAGCGGTGCTGCGGCGACCCGGTCGCTTCGGCGCGTGCGCTGGTCTGGCAGATAGCGCTGCCCCGCCAGATAGGTCACAGTGGCGAGGAGCATCAATATGCCCGCAGTGCCGAATCCGATATGCCAGCCATATACCTGCGCCAGCCCGCCGCACACCAATGGGCCGAGCACCGCGCCGGTGTTGATCGCCATGCTGAAGATGGCGAAGGCGCGGGTCCGTCGCGATTTATCCTCCGGTGGATAGAGATGCCCGATCTGCGCCGAGATATTGCCCTTGAGACAACCCGAACCAAGGATCAGCAGCAGCAAGGCGAGCAGGAAACTATGGTCGAACGCCATGGCGAAATGGCCCGCGCTCATCATCAGCGCGCCGATCACCACGGTGCGCTTCGCGCCGAGCCAGCGATCTGCGACCATGCCGCCCAGGATCGGGGTGAAATAGACCAGCCCCGAATACAGCCCGAAGGTCTGCGACGCGAGGCCCTGCGCCGACAGCGGGCCGAGTACGGATTCGAGCACTGCGCGATAGGCCGGTAGCCCGGCGACATTTTCGACATGGCCAGGCAAAAACAGCTGCTGGACCATGTAAAGCACGACCAGCGCGGTCATGCCGTAATAGGAAAACCGTTCCCATGCTTCGGTGAAGGCAAGATAGGCCAGGCCCTTGGGGTGGCCCAGAAAGGATCGGTCGGTTGCGATCTGTGCGGTCGAATCCGGCATGGTTTGTGCAGTCGTCGCCATCAATTTCACATCCCGTTCGAATGCGGAAAAGCCTAACGCGCTGTCGGCGATGCGCTAGTGATTTCTCAGTCACCCGGGAATCTTCCGGCGAACTCGGCTAAACCGCTCCTGTGCCTGCCTTCGACGGGCTCAGGGGGAACGGGATACGTGGGATCAACCCAGCTCGAAACCGCTCTCGCTGCCGCCGCTCGCCAATACCCTGACCATTTCAGCGGTCGCGTCGTCGGCGGGGAAGAAAGTCTCCAGCGTCAATTCCGACAGGGTCACATCCTGCGCGGTGCCGAATACCGTCGTGGTGCTAAGGAAACTCAGCACCCGATCGCCCATCAGCAGCTTCATCGGCACTGCGATGCCGCCCAGATCCTGCGGCTTGGCATCGGCCATCGGTGGCGCCGGATAGCTTTCCAGTTCGGCGACGAGGTCGTCGATATCGGAATCGCTTGCTGCCTGCGCCTGTCGCTTCAAGCGCGCGATCAGATGATGGCGCCACTCCGCCAGATTGATGATCTGCGCCGCCAGCCCGTCGGGATGCAGCGCCAGCCGCATGATATTGGGCACTCCGGCCAGCAACGAAGGTGACACGCCCGCCAATAGCGGCGCGACGCCGCGATTTGCCGCGATCAGGTTCCAGCATCGATCGACCACCAAAGCGGGCCACGGCTCGTGTCCGGCAAGGATCAGATCGACCGCGCGACGCGCACCGGCCATTTCCGGGTCGTCGAGTGACCGTTCGCCGAACAAGGGCGCGAATCCGGCGGCGGACAGCAACAAATTACGTTCGCGCATCGGCATGTCGAGCTGTTCGGCAAGGCGCAGCACCATGTCGCGGCTCGGCCGCGCGCGGCCGGTTTCGAGGAAGCTCAGATGACGCGCGGAAATCTCCGTATCCAGTGCCAGATCGAGCTGGCTCATGCGCCGCTTCTGGCGCCATTCGCGCAACTGATCTCCGACATTTCGTGCAGCAACCGCCATGTTCATTTCCCTCCGTGACAGATGAATAGATCGGCATGCAACGAGCCGCCATTACCTTCGAAGTAATCGACGCGCCTACCTCGTTCGGCGAAAACCTCCTCACCAACAACGCCTGCACCAATGGAGGACATCATGACCGAAACGACCAATCAGAATATCCGCAAGATCCTTGGCCTCGATGCGCTGACCTGCGTGCTCGCCGGTGCGGCGATGAGCCTGGGCGCGACGATGCTTGCCGGACCGACTGGCCTTCACACGACTCTCCTGTTGATTGCCGGGGTCAGCCTGTTTCCGGTTGCCGCCCTGTTCGCCTGGATGGCGAGGACGCCGCTTCTCAACACGCCGCTCGTCCTGCTGGCGGTGGTCGGCAATATCGGGTGGGTCGCCGCAAGCATTGTGGTGCTGCTGATGACCGAGCCGACTGCGTTCGGCGTCATTTTCGTACTCGCCCAGGCGCTGGTCGTTGCACTGCTCGCCTGGCTTGAATTCAACCATCGGCCGCACGCCCTTACGGCGCTCGCCGACTGAAAATACGTCAATGTCCCTTCTGCGGCGGTTCCACATGGGGCCGCCGCATTCTTTTGTGCTGGCCATTGGCAGTCACCGGGGATCGGCCGGCGACGCGCGGCAAATATTCTCGGGCGTGTGTCCGCTTTCACCGTCCGATCCCGTCAACTCCTGTAGGACCTATGGGAGAAACGACGTGCCCCACCGCAATCGCTTGACCATCGCCGTGCTGGCTGCGCTGGCCGGCGCCACTTCGATCGCCGCGGTAGCTCAGCAACCCAGGCTCATCATCAAGAAGCTGACGCCGCTGCAGCAGAAGCAACGACCCCAGCCGCAACCCCAGCCACCGGTACGGGGCCAAGACGAAAGCTATCTTGATGAAATGCCGCAGGACATGCTGACCATCGCCACGGTCGATGGCTGGATGCCCGCGACCGTCACAAATAAGGGCGTGCCCGGCGTTTCGCGCACGGCCTATCCATTGAGGAATTGCCGTCAGCCGGCCGACCTCATCGATATCGGGCGCGTGCGCAGGAACGGCTTTCGCGTGATCGAATATCATCTGAACGGGCGCATCGGGCCTTCGGGATACAAGATCGCCGCCGAGGGTATCGTGCGCCCCTATTCGCGTTCCGGCACGCGCCTGTTCAACGCCAAGTCGCCGGCCGACATCGAGGTATTCAGCGTCTCACCGACGATTTTCGTGCTCGACATGCCGGTGCGCGGCAAGGTGCAACGGTTGGGCTGCTCGGCGACCTGGGGGCTGGCGATCAAGGTCTGGGGACCCAAGGGTATCGATCCCTATACCGGCAAAGCGAAATGAGGAGTTGCACCATGAAGATCGTCACTGTCGCGTGCCTGCTTTTGCCGATCCTGGCCGCCACCGCCGGACAGGCCCAGATCGGCAAGGCACAAGTCACCCGGAAGATTATCCCGCGCGACCGCACGGTGGTGATCAATCCGCTCATCCGTCAAGCGACGGTCACGCTCAACGCGGTGCCCGATTCCGCGCTGCAAATCGCCACCTGGCCGGGCCTGATCGTCAAACGGGTTGCACCGGCGCCGCCCGGGGCGATCCCCAGCGCGGGCGCGACGATCTATGTCAGCAAGGCCTGGATCAACCGGCCGCAGGAAAAGCGCGGCGACATCTGCGACAGCGCGGAATACCCCGTCCGTCATGGCGATCAGGTCGACCTGACCGCGCCACGCAGTCACGGCTTTCGCCTCGCCGCCTTTTCGATCGAACCGATCCCGCCGCTGAAGAATTATGTCCCGACCTATTCGGATGGACCACGACGCCGCGGCGGCAGTGACCGCTTCATCGGCGCCGACGGCCAGAGTACTGACAATATGGCACAGGCGGTGAAAATCCCGCTGCGCGGTACCCGCTACCAATATTTTATCTATCCCGGCATGCCGGTGCAGTGTTTCACCGGGTACCGCGTCAATATCTCGCTGCGCGGCCCGGTCGATGTCGACCCCTGGACCGGCAATCCGATCAGACGCTCGCAAGTGAATTGACGATCTCCATCGGCTGTTTTTTGGTCAAACCTTATCCTTCGATCGCACGATGCCGGCCCCGCATCGCCCCGCCATGAGAGCTGTGGTAGGAATGGGAGAGCCAGTCCGATCGGGCCCAGGCCGCGTAGTCAACGATTTCCAAGGGCAGGGCGCCATGCGTCAACCAACCGGCCAGGAATGGGCGAGCATCAACGACGCGTTCGACCGGCTGGTCGATCAGGCGCCCGAACGGCAGGAACGGCTGCTCGTCGCGGGTGGCTATGATCCGTATGTGGCGACGCGGGTGCGCGCGATGCTTGCGTCGCACAACACCGTCGGTGTGCTCGACACGATGTCGCCGTTGCTTCCTGGAGAAGGGATCGATCCGGGATATAGCTCGCTCAAGCAGGACGATGTCGTCGGCGCCTTCCGCATCGCCCGGTTGATCGGCCGCGGCGGCATGGGCGAAGTGTATCTGGCCGATCGGGTTGAGGGGGGGTTCGATCAGCGCATTGCCGTGAAGTTGCTTCGGCCGGAGGCGGCCGGGCGGATGGAATTGTTCGATGCCGAACGTCAGCTTCTCGCGCGGCTCGAACATCCCGGCATAGCACGACTGATCGACGGCGGCCTCGCGGTCGATGGCCGCCCGTACATGGCGCTAGAATATGTCGATGGCGAAGCGATCACGCACTGGTGCGCGGCGCATGGCTCGTCTCTGGCCGACCGGCTTCGCCTGTTCCTCGATCTGTGCGACGCGGTCGGTTATGCCCATGCGCGCGGCGTCATCCACCGCGACATCAAACCGGCCAATATCCTGGTGGATAGCGAAGGCCGCGCGCGGCTGCTCGATTTCGGCGTCGCGCGGATCATCGACGCCGCGTCGCCCGAACAGACCATCACTCAGGCGATGCTGACCCCCGATTATGCCGCGCCCGAACAATTCCGGCGCGACCAGCCGACCGTCGCGACCGATATCTATGCGCTGGGCGGGATATTGTTCGAACTGCTCAGCGGACGAGGCGCCTGGCTTGGCGAGGGCAATGCGTTACCCGCGACCATCCGCCGCATGGTCGACGAGGAGCCGCCGCTGCCGAGCAAGCTCGCTGCTCAGGTTGCGACCGCACCGGTTTCGCCGGCCAGGATCGCCGGCGATCTCGACGCGATCGTGATGAAGGCGATGCGCCACGACCCCGCCGCGCGTTATGCCAGTGTCGCGGCGCTTGCCGACGATGTGCGACGGCATCTGGCTTTCGAGCCGGTCCAGGCGCGCAGCGGCAGCACCGCCTATCAGTTCCGCCGGTTCGTGCGGCGGCATCGCTGGGCGGTGGCGGCGGGCGCGGCATTGCTGTTCGCCTTGCTCGTCGGGGCGGGCGGCGTCGCCTGGCAATCGCGCCAGACAGCGATCGAACGCGACATCGCCAAAGCGGAGGCGCGGCGGGCCGAAGCGGTCAATGAATCCATGTCGCTGATGTTCCGCAATGCACAGGAATTCGGCAAGGGCGGTTCGGCCTCGGCGCAAGACCTGCTCAACGACAGCACGGCGCGGCTGATCCAGTCATTCGGCGAACGCTCACCCAATACCGCGCCGGTGGTCAATTCACTGGCCGAACTCTATCTCCAGATCGAGGATCTGGTCGGCGCTGAAACGCTGTTGTCCACCGCCATCGCCAGGGGCGTCGGTCGCGAGGATCCGGCTCAGTTCGCGACGATGCAGATGAACCTTGGTTCGATCCAGGGCGCAACGGGCAAATTCGACGCCGCGACGAAGCTGCTCGACCAGTCCGACAAGGTTTGGCGCACCGACCCCGAGCGGTTCCGCAACGAACGGCTCGAATCCGGTGCCGCGCGTGCCCAGATCATGCGCCAGATGGGCAAACGCGATGAGGCGATCAAATTGCTGATCGACGAAATGCCCGAGGCCGAGCGCGCCTATGCCGACGAACCTCGCTCACTATTGATTCGCTACAATAATCTCGCCGTTCATCTTGGCGAGGCGGATCGGCTCGTCGAACTCGACAGGGTCCTCAAGCGCGCCGAGGTGCTGCTCGAACGAAGCCATATGGAAAAAAGCCCGATCGGCATTTCGCTGATCCAGCAGCGCGGCAGCTGGTACACGCGCAAGGACGATCAGCGCGCCGCGCTCAGATATTTCCGCCGCGCGGCGGAACTGCGGCGCTCGCTCTACGGCCCGTCTGCCGGGCTCGCTACCGATCTTCTCCAGGTCACGCGCGTCATGCTCGGTGTCGGCGAGATCCGTCAGGCGATCCCGATCATTATCGAGGCACGCCAGATGGCAGAGCAATATGCCGGAGCGGGATCACCGATCACCATCATGCTCGGCGTCTCGCTCGGCGAGGCACAGGCGCATGAAGGCGACATCGCCGAGGCGCGCAAGGTATTCGCCGAACTGGAGCCGGGATTGAAGGAACTGGGCACGCAGAATCTGATTTACGGAGCGTATTTGCGCGGACGCTTCCAGTTGCACCTGATGGAGGGCGATTTTCCCGCCGCGCGCGCCGATCTCGATGCCGCGGAAAAGCTGTTCAAAACGATCGGTGCACCGGCAGCGCCGTTTACCAGGAGCATTCCATTGTTAAGAGACGCTCTGAAGAGGGCGGAAGTGAGGTAGCTATAGGGCCAAGGCCGATCGGATCTCGTCTGGGCTTCGATCTACCCTATCTCAAAAAATCCGTAGCCGCTCACGATACCGCCGTTGATATCGATCTTGTATTTTCCTCGGGTGAATGGTTTGCGGACCTTCTGCTGCCCGTTTCCTGGACCGTTTTGAGCTGGAAAATTCCAGTTATGATGGAGGGTCAGGAAGCGGAGCGAGTGATGAAGAGATCGAAGTACAGCGAGGGGCAGATTGCGTTCGTATTGAAGCAGGCCGAGGACGGCACGACCATTGGCGAGGTGTGCAGCAAGACCGGGATCAGCGAGGCGACGTTCTACGCCTGGCGGAAGAAGTATGCGGGACTGATGCCGTCAGAGATGCGGCGGCTGCGGTCAGGCCGAACAGGCAGGCGGTCGACCGCGCTTATTCCTCGGTCATCTCCTGGTGGATCCACGCGCGCGCCTGCAGCCAGCGCCGCCTGACCGTGCGGTCGCTGACCCCGAGCACGCGCGCGGTTTCCTCTTCGGTCATGCCGGCGAAGAAGCGGCAATCCACCAGCCGCGCCAGTTCCTCGTCGAATCCGGCCAGCGCCTGCAGCGCTTCGCCGAGCTTGACCAATTGCCGGTCGCCACTGTCCTCGGGCAGGACCGCCTCGTCGATCGGCACCGCGCGCTCCCCGCTACCGCGTTTCGCCGCCAGCCGCGCGCGCGCCGCGTCGACCAGCACGTGGCGCATCGTGGTCGATGCGACCGCCATGAAATGGTCCCGGCTCTGCCATTCGGCGCGGTCGGACAGCTTCAGATAGGCGTCGTGCAAGACCGCCGTGGTCTGCATCGTATCGGGTCGTCCGGCGCGGAAACGCTCGCGGTGCGCGACCTTGTGCAGGTCGTCGTACAGCGCGGCGGCCAGCACGTCCGATGGCGCGCCGGGCTTTCTTTCGGAAGGCGTGTCCGCATCGACGTTCAAATTCCGTCTCTCTTCCTGTGGAGCTTTCACTAAGGGAGCGAGTACCATGTACCGGTTTTCTGCTACGACTGCCAGCGCGCCAATTTATCATCCGCCCGAATTCTTGCGCCCGGCGGCCGCGATCGCAAGCGACCCTGGCGAAGATGTTTCCGACCAGCCGGTCATGATGCTGATGGACCGCGAACGCCGGCTGCTTCAGGCAAGCCCCGCCGCCTATCGGCTGCTCTCATCCTGCCAGGCGCTACGCCTTGTGCACGGCGTGATCTGCGCCGAAAGCACCGCGCTCGGCGCGCACCTCGCGGCCGCCTTCCGCGCGGTGCTGACAGGTCAGGAGCCGGAGCGCGCTTTGCGGCTTGGCGGTGACGAAACCGGTGATACGGGCCTCGAGATTCGCCTCGTCCTGCTGCAGTGCATGGAAGGCCAGGCGCAGGTCATCGCGACCGTTCGCGTTCTTGCCGACCGCAAATCCACCCAGCTCAAGCGCGCGATCGGGCAGTTCGGCCTTACGCCCGCCGAAGGCCGCCTCCTGCACATGCTGTGCGGCGGCGCATCGGTGCCACAGGCTGCGATCAAGCTCGGCGTGGCCAAGACCACCGCGCGCACGCACCTTCAGCGCATCTTCGACAAATCCGGCGCGCGTCGGCAGAGCGATCTGCAACGCCTGATCTTCGCGCCGATGCTGTCGTCGTGAGCCTGGTCGCGCTCGCCCTGCTCGCACTCGCCGCACCCGCCATGGCGGCCGATCCGGTGTGCCGGTCGGCGGTCGTCACCGGCATGGATGTCGACGCCTATGCCCGGCAGCAGGCGCTGCACGCTTCGGCCGGCTTGCGGCTCGAACGCGAAGCCATCGCCGACAAGGACGGCGCGCCCAGCTTCTCCGCCCTTTGGGGATCGACCGGCGATCCGACACGGCTGACGCACGGCGCGCTCGGGCATGAAGCCTTTTATTTCGCCTCGCTCGAAATGACCGGGCGGGATTATCGCATGACCGACCTGACCGTCGGCGTGGTCGGCGGTGCCGCCTGGTACGGCGTGCTGTGGGATAAGGGCCGCAACGTCCAGCAATCGATCAGCTATTGGATCAGCGAGGCCGAGCTGCGCAAGATCGTGGCCCGATCCGGCCAGCGCGTCGTCGCGATCGCGCCGTTCCAGCTCGGCAAGATCCAGTATTTTGCGGTGCTGGTCGATGTCGGCCCGGCACTGCGCACCACCGCTGCGGTCGGCCTGACCACCCAAAAGCTTGCCACCGAGACCGAGCGCATGCGGCGCAACGGCTTCATCCTGCGCCGCGCCCCGCCCTATGGCAGGGGCAAGGCATTGCGCTACGCCGCGGTGTGGCAACGGGCCGATCAGCTCACGCCCTGTTCGCGCCAGCTCGCTTCGGTCGAACCACGCTGACCATGCATCTCGCCGCGCGCCAGTCTCGATCCATCATGGAGCGTCCCTCGATCGGATGACGCCCGGTGCCGGGGCATTCGGCACGATCGCACGATCGCACGATCGCACGATCGACAATTTATTGGGAGAATATCATGAAAATCCTTCTCGCAGTCGCGCTTGCCGCTTTCGCCACGCCTGGCTTAGCCCAGGAAGCGCCGCCCGCCGCCCAGCCCGCCGCCGAGCCCGCCGCCCAGCCCGCAGCTCAGCCCACATTCGAGGAAAATGCTAAGCAGCTCGGCGGGCAGTTGATGATGTCGCTGTTCGAAAAGTTGCTTAACGGCAAAAAGGCACAGCCCGCTGCCCAGCCCGTCGAGGCGGCGGTGGAGCAGCCGGCAGCGGAAGCGCAGCCCGCCGACGCGCCGAACCGTTGACGCGCGGGGTCATCCGCACCGCGATACAGCGATGGTGAGCGAAGCCGCCGATGCCGTGTTCACGCCAGTCCGCCCCGTGCTGTTCCAGGAGGAACAGGCGCGGCGCCGGCGGGGCACATGGCGCGCGACATTGGCCTGTATCGTCGCGGCATGCATTGCCGGCCTGTTCCTCAGCATCGTGCTGCTGCTGTTTGCGCCGGCAATGCTTGGCGTGCTGCTTGGCCTGATCGTGCGCTGCATTCGCGATTTCGGGTTCGAAGCGACGGTCATGAAGTTCGCTTATGGCGTGGCGGAAAACCCGAACCGCAACGCGATCCTCATCACGACCGGCGTGCTGCTCGTTTTGCCAGCTTTCCTGCCGCCGCCGCTCGCCTGGATCTGGCTGCGCTGGCTGATGCTCCGCCCACAAGCGACACCCTGGCCGGATACGATCGGCGTCCGCGCGCCCGCGTTCGGCGATGCCGAGGAGCATCAGTTCGGTAATCTCGTTGCCGAAATGGCGCTCGCCGCCGGCCTGCCGACGCCGGCGGTGGGATTGATCGACGCCGCCGCGCCCAATCTCGCCGCGTTCGGCACCGCGCATGACCATGCCGGGATCGTCGCGACGCGCGGGTTGCTCGATACGCTTGGGCGCGGCGATACGCAGGCATTGGTCGCGCAGGCAATGGGGTCGATCGGCAATGGCGATCTGCGCATCTCCGCTTCGCTTCTTGCGGCGTACCGCGCGATCTGCCTGTTCCTGACTCTGATCGACTTGCCGTTCCGTCGCGACGCGCGCCGCGCGATCGGTTTGCTGATCGCGGCGAGCTTCGGCCGCGTCCGCGCCGACGTCGCGTTCGAGATCCTCGATTCCCGTCTTGCCGGGCAGCGGTTGTTGGCGCTGCTGTTCTGGCTACCGATGCTGTTGATCCTTCCCGGCGTGATTTTCTGGTCGGTCGCCGACAAGTTCGCGGTTGACAAGAACACGCCCTGGGGCGCCGCGATTCCGGCGTTGCTGCTGCTCGCCGGGTCGGCGGTGCTGTTCTACGGTCTGGTGCGCCTGACGCTCGGCGTATGGACGATCATCGTGTTGCGCTGGCCGCTGGCGATGGTCTGGCGGTCGCGCCGCTTCCTCGCCGATGCGACCGCGGTGCAACTCGCTGGCGATCCCGACGCTCAGGCTTCGGCATTATCCTATCTCCGCGACCGTTGTGGCCTGCCGCCCGGATGCGGCCTATGGGGTCATGCGTTCCTGTGTCAGCCGGTCGTTGCGACGGGCCGTCACGGCGCGATCCTCGACGCGATCGAACCCGACATTGCCAGCCGCCTCGCCCGTCTGCGCGCGCTTGGCGCGACGGTTCGTGAAGGCGCGCCGGTCGTCATCCCCGCCATGTCGCCGGGTGAGATGAAGCGGCTCGGCATCCTCGCGGTCATCCTGTTGTTCCTGGCCGCCAACTACAAACTGACAGGGTTGATCCTCGCGATCGGACTGATCGCGCTACTCGCGACCAGCGCCGGCGCCGGGCTGCTGATCTTCACCACCATCATGAATGTCTAAAAGGGAAAACCATGCCGCACGAACTGATCGTCGCCATCGTGATCGTCGCGCTGCTGATCGCGATCATTGTCCTGATCTACAATTCGCTGGTCCGCTCACACATGCGGGTGAAGACCGGCTGGGCGCAGATCGACACGCAATTGAAGCGCCGCCACGACCTTGTCCCCAACCTCGTCGCGGCGGTGCGCGGGTATATGGGCCATGAAAGCGCTGTGCTGGAAAAGGTCGCCGCGGTGCGCGAGCAGGCGGTTCAGGCCGGCAGCGACGTCGCGCGCCGATCGAGCGCGGAAGGCGCACTGAGCGGTGCGCTCGGCCAGCTCATCGCGCGCGTCGAGGCGATGCCCGATCTCAAGGCCGACAGCACGGTCATGGCGCTGCAGGAGGAACTCGCGACGACCGAGAACCGCATCGCCTTCGCCCGCCAGCATTATAACGAGACGGTCGGGCGCTATAACGGCGCGATTGCAACGATCCCGGCCAATCTCATCGCCGGCCCGTGCGGCTTTGCGGCGGAGAAATTCTTCGAACTCGATGGTCCGGTGACCGTGCCAGTGGTCGATCTCGGGCGATAGCGAGAACGGGCGGCCGTCCTCCGATCGGAGGACGATAGCCATTGGCGGCGTCGTTATTCGACAATCAGTTTTCAGGAGATCCTCAATGCCCTGCCTTTCCGCCGTCCGCTCGTTGTTGCGCTTCGGCGCGCTCGGCAGCTTTCTCTTCATCGGTGCGACTCCGCTCGTGGCGCAAATCGTCCGCAAGCCGGTCAAGCCGATCATCCTCAAGCCGCTGCCCCGGCCGACGACGTCCCTCCAACAGGCGGATCCCAACCTCGTCGCCGCGCGCAATGTCCGGATCGCGAAGCTGAAGACCGATTCGAACAAATTGGTCGCGGTGAAAACCGTCGCCCGCCCGGGCGCGCGGACCGCGATGACGATCAATGCGCAGCTCAAGATAAAAAATGCGACGGTCCGGCAGAAGCCGAAAATGATCGCCGTGTTCATGATGCCCTTGCCCGGCGTCGCGCGGGTCAATGGCCAGGCCGGCGGAATGCTCGAGCCCGGTGGCGATTATGAGATCGTCGGCAAGGGCTTCGGTACCGGCAACGGCTCTGTTTTTCTGCGCCATGGCACGCGGGTGATCGACATGTCGATTTCGCACTGGTCGGACGGGCAGATCTTCGCACATGTGCCGGACGATGTGTCCGGCCTGCCCGATGCCGGCAGCGTCGAACTCGCTGTCGGGCCGGCCGGGAAGCCTGTCCTCAGGACCACCAAGTTCGGCTTTCGCGCGGCGCGAGCCGATTACACGCTCCCGATCGACAACGGCATGTTCAGTTACGACAAGGGCCGGATGATCCGCGTCGCGTCGCTCGAAGTACCGACCAATATGGCGCCATCGACGAAACGCTATGACGGCGAATATTATAATGTGTCGCGCTTTACGCAGGACGATGGCGGGGACAAGCGCTGCTTCGAACCCGGCTTCGACCGCATCAGCACCAGTATCCCGCTCAAGCCCGGTTTCGAAGTGACCGCTTATTATTTTACCCATTCGCCGGTCAATCGCGGCGCGTTCAATTTCACTTGGGAACCTGGCGCCATCCGCGTCGATTACGGCGTCAGCCGTTACTTTGAGCCACGCTATTTCCTCCTGCCGCCGCATGGCGGGTGCTCGTCGACCTATAAGGTGAAGCTGGTTGCGACCGGCCCGCGCGGAATGTCGCCACAATGACCCGGCGAATCCACCTCCCGGCGCTGCTCATGCTGGCGATCACCACCACCGCCTCTGCCTCCGCAACCGAGGTTCGCGCCACCGATCGGCCGATGACCAGGCAGATCGACCCACGTCTCGCCGAACGTATGGCGGATCGCCTGTCGACCAAGCTCATGGTCAATCCCGACGGCAGTTATATCAGCGACATCAACGGACGCGGGCGACCGCTCGTTTTCCGCAACGGCATGACCCTGGTGATCAACGGCAGGGGCTTCGATCAGCGCAAGGCGCAGAGCATGGTCAGCCTCTATGACGGCGACAAATGGACCGGTGCGGCGCTGGCGATCCTGTCCTGGACCGACGTTCAGGTTACCGCCCGGATCGCGCCCGATCAGAATGTCCTGACCCAGAACACGCTTAACGCCCGGCTTCTCCTGCAAGGCGTATCCACGTCCAGTTATCTGACGCGGTTCGAGGTCAGGAATATCCGGTTCGTCGTACCATGACCCCGCATCTCCGTCCCACCCTGGCGCTGTGCATTGCCGCGATCTGGATTTCACCGGCTGCCGCCCGCACCGTCACCGCAACGCTTGGCTGCGAAAGCGTGTCGAACCAGTACAGCTCGCAATACCGGCTCTGGCCGCGTGACGGCGCGGTGCCGGCTGGTGCGACGATGCTGGTGACGATGCACGGCACCGGGCAGAACAGCGGCAACACCAGCTTGGAAGATCGCCCGGTCCAAAACCTATGGCCGATCGGCGAACGCCGTACGTACGCGCCCTATGCGCGCATGTTGTTCGCTAGCTGCGAGGCGCAGGTGAGCTGGGACGACCCCAATGCCGCACCGCAGATCAGCAGGGCGATCGACGGGCCGGTGATCAGGAAGTTGGTGCCGCTGAAACGGAAAATCATCCGCAAGCCAATGCCGAAACGCTGATCTTCCCTGGCGCGGGGAGGAGCTACGACGGCACCAGCCACCCCCGATAACGGATTACCAGCCCGATCACCGGCAACGCGATCGGCACGTCAAACTGAAACCGCCCATCCTCGACCCATTCCCGCGCCACCGTGCGCGGCGCAAGGAGCAAGGGCAGGGGAATGCGGAAGACGGACCAGCCCCTCATCACCATGGTCAATCCCTGATCGTCCGACGGCAGGTCGAAGCGAAACCGCAAAGGTCCGAAGCGCTCGACCAGCCGCCCGCTTTCCTCGCTCAAATTGCTGTGAAACGCCCGGTCCGAAAAGGTCCGCGTCCAGCGCTCGACGCCATCTTCTTCGCGGAACCCGACATGCAGCGCATGTTGACCCGCAGACGGAAAACCCATCACGGCGCCGACCAGCCGGGCCAGCGGATTGTGCCCGCGCTCGACCGTCGCTCGCCCGCTGGCGCCGCCGTCGCGCAGCACCTGGTGCAGGGCTTGCACTACGGGTGGTAACGCTGCGAAACGTTTCCCCATGACGCGGTCGTACAGTGCCGGCGGCTGCTGGAATTCCTCGATCTCATGGCGGATCGACAGTCCGGCAAAGGCAGGCTCGAAATCGGGCAGGTCGAGCAAGGGGCCCGCGTCGCCCGCACCGTGCGGCAGTTCCGTGATCCGGCCCGCAATCACTTCGGCGGCCAATGTCGGTATCTCCGGTCCGTCGCCATCGCTCGCGATCAGCGTCCATCTGCGCTCGACTCGTTTCCCCGCAGCCAATCCGAACACGCGCACGACCATCGCCGATCGATCCGATCCCCAGCCGGCGGTGAGCCGCTGCAATGGCAACAGCCACCGCGCCAAGCTCGTCAGCGACCCGAGCCAGCCCCATCGCACCAGCCAGCTCGCCAGCCACAAGGTCCCGTTCTGGAACGCCAGTTCGGTGCCCGCGCGAAACGTCACCGCCGGTTTGCCCGGCAACCGGCCCGGCAGCAGATCGAGATCGGGCACATCGGCCAGCCCAACCAGCCGGCTGTTCAGCGCGGTGCCGTCGCAAAGCGCGAAGCGCTGGCGTCGCATCTCCTGCCAGCCATGCGACACTGCCCAGCGCCCGCCACGCCACAAGGTCAGCGGCTTGCCGGCATAACTCAGGATCGCCGCCGCGACCGACGCGCCGGCCGCCGCCTTGTTCGACGCGCTGATCGCCATCTCGACCGCCGTCACCTGCTCCATGCCGGTCGTCAGATCGCGCACCACCGCGCCCGACAAAGCGGGGACGCTCGACGCACCCGATACCACCACCACGCCCGCGTTCTTCGCCGCCGCGTCGAGCATGGAAATGCCCGCGACAAAGGCGCGACCATCCGCAAGATCGAGATAGTGAATATGCGCGTCGATACAGGCCTGGACGACATGGTGGCCGCTGGTCTGGAACGGCCCGGCGGCATCGATCAGCAAGTCGGGGCGATGCTCGGCCAGCACCGCGCCGAGATCGCCATCGCGGTCGGCGACGACCGGTATGCTATCAGGCAAGGCGCGGCAGAATGCCGCCGCCTTATCCAGATGCCGGCCCGCCACGAATATGGTGTGGCCGCGTGCGGCAAGTCGTCGCGACAGCCGCGCGCCGAACCCGCCATAGCCGCCCAGGATCAGGATTTTGCTCACAACACCCGCGCCCGGTCGGCGGGGGAGGGCCGCCAGCACGTTTCGCGCTTGCCGAACAGGCGATAGCGGTTGCGCGCGATCAGCCGATAGAGTGGATCGCGCAGGATGTGCGGGACCAGACGGAAAACACTCGCCGCGCGCCACGGCCAGCCGCAGCCGGACCAGATCGCGATCACCGCATCGGAATTCTTCAGCACCTCGGGCCCGTCGACGACGATCAGCGTCTCGGGCTCGGCCGGATCGATGCCGTGCGCCCGGTACAGCGCGTCACCGATCGGTCCTTGCATCGACGCGAGACGAAAGCGAGGGCGCTTGTCATGGCGCAGGACGAACCGGGCGTTCGCCGCACACAATACGCACAGCGCATCGAACACGATGATCGGGCCGTCGCGGGTGATCCTGTCGAGGTCGAGCGTATCGGGCGGCATTGGGCGCCTTAAGCCTGTCAGGTGTGCGTGTGTCCAGTGACTCCTCCCCGTGCCAGGGGGGTGCCAGATTTCAGTTCCACTGCGCGGGCTCCCGCCCGCGCAAAAACCCGCGGCTCTTGCCATCGACCACGAGCACCGGCTTCTTGCACAGATCCCGATCGCGGAAGAGTTGTTCGGCCGGGCGATCGCCCAGCACGACGCGCACGTCCCAGCGGCACCCCGGCGCGGGCAGCACGATCGCCAATTCGCTTTTGTCCTGGATATTGTCCGATGCGCGCTCCGGTCCCCAATGATCGCTGCTTGCCGGCGAGAGGTTTACGCCGCGCAGCACGTCGCCAGATCGATTCTGGATCGTCACCTTGAGCGGCGGGACCATCGCTGCGCACAACATCAGGCCCGCCATCGCGGCGATACGAAGGATTGGCATTGCGCGGTGTCCTGTCATTGCAACCCGGATCGTAACGCGCCCGATTTTGCCGACATCCTTCGATCGCATGACGATCGGATTGCTTTGCGCGCGCTAAGCCGTGCATCGAAACGGGAGTATTCCATGCGCGCACTCATGCTTGCGACATTGCTGTTTGGCTGCGGTACGGCGGCTGTGGGCCAGATCCAGAGCCAGAAGCCGATCCGCCCCGCGCAGAAGCCGGCGACGCAACCGACGCCCAACGTCTTCGTCCCCAACACGGTGCAGGATGCCGGCGCCCTGCCGCCCAAGCCGAGGGACGCGGTGCCCGGAGGCGCGATCGGCGCATCATGGGACCGCAAGGCTTGGATCACCACGATAGACGGCAAACGCAACAATTTCGTCTTTAGCCTGGGCAGCGAGCATGTCGTTCGCGGCAGCGGGTTGAAGGGCGTCGTCGGCGCCTGGATCACAAGCATGCGCCTGCCGCCCGGCAAGGGCAAATATGAAAGCGTCGGCTCGGTCCTGGCCGTGGTGCGTGAAAGCGATACGGAATTGGTGTTGCGCGTGACGCCGATCGCCGGCGGCAAACTGCCCTGGTCGCGGCTCAACGATCATCAAGCCCCGCCCCGCCTCAAGCTGCGCGTCGATGGCGGCGCGCGTGAGATCAATATCGTGTTCTTCAAGGCGGAATATCATTGCGCCGCCGGTGAGCCGAACTGCGCATGATCGCCACGCTCCTCATGCTGTTCGCCGCGCAAGCACCCGCTGCGAAGCCCGTGGAGCCCGCGCCTTATATCGGCAAGTTCATGGTCGGCTATCAGCCGATCTATTGCCGCCAGGCGCCATGCCCGCCGGGTCATTACAAAATCATGATTCCGGGACAGCCGGCTGTATCGGTGAGCAGGATCGTCTATGATCCGGAGACGCCATTGGCGCTGCGTCTGTCTGCGCAAGGCGGGGGCACTTGGCCCGACGGCCTCGCGAATTGAGGATCGCGGTCGATGCCATGGTCAGCGGGATCTGCACCGTTGGCACGCGCGGATAATCGCTCGATACCTCGACCAGATTCTTCGACACGCGCCTGACGGTGATCGCGACCCCGGACTGGGATCCGCCGCGCGTATCGGCGACGACCGATCCCTCATAGGTGCCGGCGGCTCGATCGGCGAGGTCGGGCTTGCGTTGCACGTCGGCGGCGGACGCGGCGGTCGGGGGCAGGGCGGTTGCGGGTATCGCGGCGAGCAGCAACAGCGTCAGGATCGGGGATCGCATCGGGCTTCTCCTTGTCTGGAAACCAGGTGATGCGACGACCACGAAAGCGGCACATCCCCCGATCGCAGGGCAAAAAATCTCCCCGGCACGAGGAGGGGGACCAACGAAGCTGGTGGAGGGGGCGTGCCGGCAACGCTGCGCATGCGTCACGTCCCTTCACCCCTCACCGTGTCGGAGAGGCGTTTACATCACCTCTTTGCCAATTGCTCATATGCCGCCCGCTGCAATGCCACCGCCTCGCTCGGCGATATGCCCAGTTCGTCCGCCGCGCGTTCCCTGGCGCCAAGCGTGCGCGGATCGATGCCGGTGATCTTCCCGAACACCATCAGCGCTTCGAGATAATAGCCATAGGTGCTGCCGTGATACTGGTCATAGGTCCAGAGGTCGACCTGGCCGAAGGTTTTGCCGTCGAACGGGTCGGGGTCGGCCACGCCATCGGCCATCGCGCGGGTCCAGGCTTCGCCGACCGGGATCACGCCATCGATGTCGCGCGACGACCGCTTCGCCAGCTCCGAGGCTGCGCGCAGGTCGGCGGTCATCGCGGTAACCGGCTTGCCCAGCCACGGACTCTTCTTTTTGTACACCAAGTCGGCCCGTGCCCAGGTCGAGACGAGCTCGACATCGACCGCCGGATTGGCGGCCGTGAACATGGCGGCGAGCAAGCCAGCATTGGTGACATGCGAGCGTGGATCGCCCGGCACGTTGCGGTCAAGTACGCTATGGCCCTGCAGGATGACCACGTCCCAGGCGCGGTTGAGCAACGCGCGCTTGGTCTGGTAATGCTTGTCGAGGCCTTGGCCGCCGATCGTCTCCAGGCTGACGGCATAATCGAGCCCGGCTTGCTCGGTGAAGGTCTTGAACAATGCCGGCATGCCACCGACGCGTTCGTCGTTCAGGTCGGTCACGGCGTCGGCGGATCATCATCTCGTCCCTTTAGAATCGCTTCCGCCAGCGTCGCTGGCCCCGCCCTGCAGGGGTGGAGCAATCCGCCATCAATCTCACCCGTCAAGATCGAGCACCCACTCTCCGCTCGCGGGAATCCTGCTCGTGGCAGTGGGCCGCCCCTCGGCGGTGATCGTCGAAAGCTCGACCCGGATGCGCCATTTCGTGCCCGGAAACCGCGCCAGTGCGATGTGATATTCGCGGACCGGCGTCGGTAGGAAGGTTCGCGCGGCAAATGAATCGACGCGCGAGACATTAGCGACCCAGCGGTCATTGTTCCACCAGATCCAATCGTCGGTCGCCGCAGGAACCCGCCGCTCACCGAGCTTTGCCGATGCGTGCAGGTCGATCGTCCGGCCACAGCCCGGCGAGACGAAAAGGTCGGTAAACCCCGATTGCCGGCCGGCAAAGGCAACGGCGATATGGAGATGCCGGGCCGTGCGCCTGATATGGATGGTGCCGGCATCGGGCACTTCCCTGACCAGCGCGCCCTGCCATTCGTCAGGCGAGATCACGCCATCAATCATTGCCGCTGCGTCGGTCCGTGGCACGCGCAAAACAGGAATGCGGTCATCACTACAGGCTGACTGCGCCTGGACCGGCGTGGCGACGATGGCGAGGGGAAGAAACCAGGCGGGCGGGGGAGCACTGCGCATGCAATATCCTTTGTGCGGCATTTCAGCGGCGCAACTGCATCCCGCGTTCGATCCCGTCGAATACAGTATCGACGACCCCGCTTGCAAAGCTTTCGGAAAGCGGCTGGTGCCCGATCAGCAGCCGGTAGAAGACCGGGCCGTAAATCATGTCGAGGATCGTCTCGATTCCATCCGCCACGTCGACGATGCCCGCCGCCTGCGCCGCGTCGAGGATCGCCCGACCTGTCTCGCGCGACTTGAGGATGATCTGGCTGCGGAATGCCTTGGCCAGTTCGCTTTCGCTGTCGGCCGACGCCATGGTCAGCGTGATCTGCCGGCCCCGGCTGGTCGCGAATGCCACCACGACCGACCGCAGATGCGCGATTAGTGACGCGCGCGCGGATACGCCCGGCGCGGACGCCGGCTCGGCATCGGGACGGGCGATAAAGGCCGCCATCGCCAGTTCCTGTGCGTTGTTCCAGTATCGGTAGATGGTCGGCTTGCCGACCCCGGCGCGCGCCGCCACCGCCTCGATCGTCAGGCGGCCGAAGCCATCATCCATCAGCAGACGATAGGCGGCTTCGAGGATCGCCTTGCGCGCTTTTTCACTGCGCGGTCGGCCCGCTTTACGTGGCGTTGGTAGAGGCGCTTGACTCATTACGATACGAAACGTAACGTAATTACCAATAGCCGTCAAGGAATCGTTATGTCGTTTGCCCAATCCAGTCCGACAAGTCTCAGCCCCCATCTGGCGATGAAGGATGCCCGCGCGGCGATCGATTTCTATATCGCCGCATTTGGCGCGACCGAGGATTTTCGCCTCGTCGATCCGGTCGATGACCGCATTGGCCATGCCGAACTGAGCTTCGGCGCGACCAGACTGTTCCTGTGCGACGAATATGCCGAATTCGGCTCGGTCGGCCCCGACACGCTCGGCGGATCGCCGGTCCAGCTGCATCTGAACGTCTCCGACGCCGACGCGTTCGCCGCCATCGCAGTGGCGCATGGCGCGACCGTGCTGCGTCCGGTCAAGGACCAGTTCCACGGCCATCGTTCGGGCCTGCTTGCCGATCCGTTCGGGTATCGCTGGTTCATCGACGCGAAGATCGAGGATGTGCCGCCGGACACGCTGCAACAGCGCTGGTCCGCCTCCACCGATATCTGACGGGAACCTTGATGACTGATCAAACCGCCTTCTTCACCGCGCTCGAGGATGATTTCAACGCCGCGATGGTGTCGAACGATGTCGACCGCATCGCTGCCTGCATCGCCGACGACTGGGCTCTCGTCACGCCCGAGATCGGCCCGGTGAGCCGCGAGCGCATCCTGTCGGTGATTGGCAATGGCATGCTCAGCCACGACATGATGGTCAAACAGGTCGTGCGGGTGAAAGTCTATGGCGACACCGCGGTGGTCACCGGGCGCGGCCAGAACAGCGGCGCGTTCGACGGCAAGTCGATCAGCGCCGACGAATGGATCACCGATATCTATCGTCGCGACGGCGACCGGTGGCTTTGCGTGCTGACTCATCTGACTCCGGCGCAGAACTGAGACTGGCATTCGGCTTGCGCGGCTTCACCGTCGATCAGGGCGACGATGCGGCATCGCCGCACAGCTATGCCAACAAGCGACGGTTGCGCGACGTCCGCATGCTTTTGAAACTGCCCGCCGATGCTGATCTTGCCGCCGTGGATGCCGCGACCCTGCGCGCGACCGCCGCCGCCGAACTGCGCGCCGACACCGCGCGGCGAAAGGCACCCAAGCCGGCAGGTTGATCAGTATTTTCCGTCCGGGCCGTCGTCCTTTCCCGCTTCGGCGATCGACCTCGCGAGTTCGGACCAGGGCGTCGGGCCGATATGCATCATGAAGAACCGCTCGGGCTTCAATCCCTCGCGCGCCGTCGCGTCGGTCACTTCGCTCACTGCCTGCGGAAAGGAATAGCCGCGCTCGCCGCCGCCCTGAAACGGGTCGCTGCCATAGAGCAGCCGGTGATCGGGAAACCAGATCATCATCTGCCGCTCGCTGACCTCGCCGTGGAGCGGATAGATCACCATGCGGTTCGCACCCGTGCCCAGCGTCGTCGCACCGCTTATCGGTCGCAGGATCGCCTGTCGCGGCTTGCGCTGCAGCGCGTCGGGACGGCTGGTATAGGGCGCCGCGATCACGCGCTTGAGGATCGGCGCATTGATGTCGAGATGATAGATCGGAATACCCGCCGCGACATATTCGCGCACGCCGGCCAGATGCGGCCATGAATCGGACGTGGTGATCACCGCTTTGACCGGCACGCCGGGAAATCGCCGCCGCGCCTCGGCGATCGACTTGGCCGCATAACCCGATGAGATCGGCGCCTCGATGATCACCACACCGTCGTCTTGGCGTACGAAGGTGACGTTCCAGGCGCCGGGCACCAGCACGATTCCGGGGGCGAGATCGACCGGCGGCTGGCGCGTGCTGCCGAACGGCATGTCATCGATGCCGATCGGCGCGGGCAGGGCGGCGAACGCGGTGCGGATCTCCGGCGTGATCTGCAGCTCGGCCTCGGTCGCCGGCGTCTCGAGACTGAGCTTGCTGATCGCCCAGCTGCCTTCGGGGAGGCCGTTGCGCGACACGTCCCATTGCAGCGGCATCTTCACGCCGCCCTTGCCGATCCACCAGAAACTATACGAAGTGCGCATCACCGTATCGCCGAGGAAGCGCCAGTAACCGGCGCGCGCCAGTGGTCCGGCGTAATCCATCGCGGTCGGCAGATGCGTGTAGCGATCGAGGAAAATCGTCACCGGTGCGCCATCCAGCGTGAATGCGATCACGTCCTGCACCACCGACTGCAGCATCGCTGCGGGCATTACGTGCGCGTCGGGTGCGTCGAGCGCGGTCAGCAGCAATCGTTCGGGGCTCAGTGCCAGCGTTTCGCGCGCCAGCGTCACCATCTCGGCGGTACCGGGGCTGCGTGTGTCGCCGGCTAGGCGCATCGCGGCGCTTTTGTCGGCGACGAATCCGGTGGTGAATTTCGCCACCGGATAGATTGATGACTCGGTGACGCTGCGCTGCCGGCCGCGCTGATGGTCGTGCACGTCGCTCACCATCTGATGCTCGACGATATAAGGGCCTTCGGGGCGCTCCGACTGTTCGAGCATGTTGCGATACCCGGTGGCGCTCCAGCGCACCGTGCCGATCGTGCGCAGCGTCGCTTCGCCGCCCTGTGCGGTCAGCGCCTGCCGCAGCAACGCGCCCGCGGCGGGGTCGGCGGCATGCGCCGGCGCGGTCATGCCCAGCGCCGCCAGCGCGATGATCAGCGGCCGAATGATCATAACCAACCCGCGAACCCTCTTGCCATTCAGCCCCCGGTCGGGCGGCGCACCGCCATCCCGGCATGATCGCCGCAAATCGACCGCAACGATGCCGCGACGACGTCGCCCCGGCTCATCGTCGGATCATCGGGTACGCTCATCGCCAATGCAATGATCGGCGCAACCGCAAACAGGACGAACGACATACCCAGGCATACAAACGACACGTGACGAAGACGGCGCCACACGCTGGCCAGCCCCGCCACGACCAGCGCCACCAGCCCGCAGCACAGCATTGCTCAGGCCGCCGCGGCGATCATCGCCGCGCTGAGCGGGCGCGTGCGACCGTCGTGTTCGTACTGGTCGTGGCGTTTCAACCAGTCGCTCATCATGCCTGTTTTCGTCTCGTTACGGCCAAGCGGCGCCACATCGAGAAATGCATAAACGCCAAGGAATTTTTCCAACCCGCGCGCATAGCAGGAAAAGGTCCGGTAAGTCGCGCCGTCGGTATCGCGATAATAGACGCTCATCCCCGGTAGCTCGTCTATCTTCGGGTCGGCACACGGCTCGAAATTATAGAAAATGCCTTCGTCGCGTTCGCCATCCGGGAAGGATACGAAATGATCGAAATTGAAATCGCTCCGCCCCGATGAGACCCAGCGGAAATTCCACCCCATGCGCCGGCGATAACTCGCGATCCTGTCGATCGGCGCGCGCGACACTGCGGCGAAACTGACATCATTATGTTCGAAATGCTGTCGCGCGCCGTCGACATGGTCGGCCATCAGCGAGCAACTCGGGCACCCCTCGTCCCAGTCGGGTCCGAACATGAAGTGATAGACGATCAACTGGCTGCGCCCGTCGAACAGGTCGGCGAGCATCACCGGCCCGGTCTCGCTCTCGAACATATACGGTTTGTCGACCTTCACCCAGGGCAAAGCGCGGCGCTCCGCCGCGATACGCTGCTGCTCGCGCGTCACCGCTTTCTCCTCGACGAGCAATGCGCGCATCGCGTCGTTCCACTCCGCTTCGGACACGATCCGGTGGGGGGGCATGGTTTATCCTTTCATTTCCGCGTCGAAAAATAGCGTTCGAGCTTGTCGAGCGACCCGCTCCAGCCCGCCTCATGGCTGATTACCGTGTCCGTGTCGGGCAGGCGCGCATGGGTGAGAGTCAATTCGGTTCCCTCGGGAATCTCGCGCAAATCCATTTCGAGCCGCGTCTCCAGATCGACATCGTCGGTCCATTGCCAGGACATGACGAGCCGACGCGGCGGATCGTTTTCGAGATAGATGCCGAAGCTTTCATGCTCGCTGCCGTCGAGCATCGCGAAGCGTACGCGGAACGCGCCGCCGACGCGCACATCGGTCTCGGCGATCAGCACCGGCCCGGCGTCGGGACCCCACCAATGGGCGATCCCTTCGCCCGTGGAGATCGCCTCGAACACGGTTTCGGGGCGCGCGCGAATGCGCCGGACCAACGTCACGCTGGTCATTTCGTCGCTTCTTCCGCTTCGACATAGGCGGTCAGGCGATCGAGACTCGCCGACCAGAAGCGCTCGTAACGACGCAACCAACTCATTGCTTCCTCCATCGGTTCGGGCGCCAGGCGCACCGCGACGGTCCGCCCGGTCTTGGTTCGCGTGATCAGTCCGGCATCGCCGAGCACGTCGAGATGCTTCATCACCGCCGGCAACTTGATCGCGAACGGTCGCGCCAGATCGCTGATCGATACCTCGTCCTGCTGCTCAAGCCGTGCGAGGATCGCGCGTCGGGTCGGATCGACAAGGGCAGCAAAAGTGCGGTCGAGCTGCGTGGTTTGTTTGTTCACCATATAGTGAACTATCACGCCGTTCGAACAACTTGTCAACCGACGATCGCGTCGATCAGCCGCTGGTCCTGATCATGCACCCAGCATTCGATCAGCAACCCGTCCACTACGCGATAGGTCAGCAGGCGTTCGACCTCGACCGGCTCAATACCCTGCATCAACCGTTCGCGCGCGACGATCGCGCCGAGCCCGTCGCCTACCATGATCGCGCTGATTCCGATCAGCCGTCGCCGCGTCCGGGCGGTGAAGGCCGCGAGAATCTTCAGCGCGTTGGCCTTGCCGACATGATCGCCCGACAGCGTGTTGCGGCCGAAATAATGCAGCGTGAACCCGCCATGATAACAGGCCGCGATCCGCGCCGTGTCGCCGCTGATCCACGCGTCGGCGTAGCGCGACAGTGCCGCGCGGATCTCCGCATCGCTCGATCGCGCCGCCGCCATCGCCGGTGTCGGGCCGACCGCCCCGATCAGGGAAATTGCCTTGAGCATGGTGCGTCTCGTCCACGATTGTTGCATGACCGGCACATGGCAAGTTCCGCACCGTCACGCTTTCACGAAGCGGCTGAATCCGCAGCGCGTGTTTTCGCCTGGGGCGCGCGCGCGATCTATCTCGGTCCGGCGCTGAACTTGTCGGCGCATCGCAACGCCGTGGCGGTGGTCGCGCTTGGCCTCGACCACGCGTTCGGGGTCGCCGACCCCCCGGCGGGGTCGTCCGGCTGGTACCGGCGTTGCCGCAGCGCGGTGATCCCGCCTGGTACGCTGCATCATTTTGCCGTGACGTGCGGCCGCATGGCGTTCCTCTATGTCGATCCGTTCAGCGACGATCTGTTCCGCCTGCGCGCCTCCGCCGCGACGCCGATGCCGCACGCCGCGTTCGACCTGGCGCAACAGGATCCGCTGATCCGCATCATGACCGCGCTCGCCGATCGTCGAGCGGATTGGCCCGCGACCCGCGCCGCGCTCGAACCGCTGCTCGCCGGGCCGGCCCGCCGCCCGATCGATTCCCGCGTCAAAAGCGCGCTGGCGATCCTCCATCGCGACGCGCAGGAACGCACCACGCTCGAAACGCTCGCCGCTCATGTCGGCTTGTCCGAATCACGCTTGCGCCATTTGTTCAAGGACGCGACCGGCGTGCCGCTGCGCCGCTATCGCCTGTGGGTCGCGATGCGCGCCGCGCTCCAGACCATGGCGCGCGGCGAGTCGCTGACCCAGGCGGCGATGGACGGCGGCTTCGCTTCGTCCGCGCATTTCAGCAGCGCCTTTCGCGACATGTTCGGCATGGAACCCTCACGCCTCGCCAGGGGCCGGATGGCGATGGGCGGCTGATATCCGAAGCCTGTCCCGCAAGACGGCCGCAGCGCAGCCGGATGGTCAAGTCATTCAAGCAGCGGCTGGAGTCTCCGACTGGAACCATCTGAATCGGAACGATATCAGGCCGCGTCCGCCGCCGCCGTGGTCCAGCCCAGCCCGGGAATCGTGATCGACCGTCGCCCCGACAAATCGGTGCGCGTGACCAGTATGTTGCGCCCCTCCATATAACTCATCACCCGCCGCGCCCGGCCAAGCGAGCTGGTGCCATAGGTCCGCGCGACCTCCTCGTCGCTCGGGCACGGCTCGCCCTCTTTCGCCGCACGCGCGACCAGCAGGAACGCGCCGAGCATATCGTCGGGCAAGTCGTTCGCGGCACGGATCACCTCCGCCCATTCCTGGTCCAGCCCGCCAAATATCCCCGCCCGCGCCGCCGCCAGCCGCCGCGCGAAAGCCGATGGCGTCAACGGCACGCGATAAACCCCCGCCATCCGGCACCGCACCTGGAAATCCTGGAACAGCACCGCCGCCGTGCGCGACGCCGCATCGGGATCGGCTACGATCGCGCGCATCACCGCGATGATCACCGCCTCGATATGCGCCGGATCCTCCGCCGGCTTGCCCGACACGGGCTCCGCCTCCACGGCATGCGAGATCCGCTCGATCAACTCCTCCGCCGGCGCGGGGCGCGGCGGGGGCGGGGGCGCCAGTGGCAACATATCCTCCAGCCCCTCGAGCAGAAACTGCTTCATGTCCGCCGCTGGAGCGCTCGGCAGCGGCGTCAGCACCGGGCTGCTGCTGCGCGCGGAGGTATCGACCGCGCCGATGCGGATCTCCACCGGCCGCCGCGACACCGCCGGCCCCAGCGCCAGGAATGTGCCGCGCTGCAGATCGCGGATCGCCTCCGCCTGACGCCGCTCCATCCCCAACAGATCGGCCGCCCGCGCCATATCGATGTCGAGAAAGGTCCGCCCCATCAGGAAGTTCGACGCCTCGGCCGCGACATTCTTCGACAGCTTGGCCAGCCGCTGCGTCGCGATGATCCCGGCCAGCCCGCGCTTGCGCCCCCGGCACATCAGATTGGTCATTGCCGACAATGACGCGCGCCGGATCTCCTCCGACACCTCGGCGCCCGCGGCCGGCGCAAAGATCTGCGCCTCGTCAACCACGACCAGAGCCGGATACCAGAACTCGCGCGGCGCATCGAACAGGCCGGACAGGAACGCGGCGGCGCAGCGCATCTGCCCCTCCATCTCCAGCCCTTCGAGACTGAGCACCACCGACGCGCGATGCTCGCGACAGCGCGCCGCGAACCGCGTCACTTCGCTGACCGAATAAGCCACCGCCTCGATCGCGGTATGCCCGTACGGCCCGGCCAAGGTGGTGAAGTCGCCTTCGGGATCGATGATGATCTGCTGCACCTGTCCGGCGCTCCGTTCGAGCAGGCGGCGGAGCAAATGCGACTTGCCCGACCCCGAATTGCCCTGCACGAGCAACCGCGTCGCGAGCAATTCTTCGAGGTCGATCGGCACGCTTTTACCCGCGCCGTCGGTGCCCATGTCCACCTGAAACGTCATGCGCGCGACATGGCCGATGCAGGGGTGAAGGAGCAAGAGGTAAGCGTCGGACGGCCTTCTAAATTCCTCCCCCGGAACCGGGGGAGGGGGACCGCAGGCCGACGGCGAGGGGTGGAGGGGGCGCCCTCCACCAGCTTTGCTGGTCCCCCTCCCCGTGCCGGGGAGGATCAGGAAGAAACCAGCTCCCACAAAGCAATCACCGCCTCGGCCTCAACCAGATGCAACCGTTCCACCATCCGCCCCTCGACCCGAAGTGCCCCCTTGTCCGCATTCTCCGGCAACGCGAACGCCGCCACGACAACCCGCGCCGCCGCCGCCTCGTCATCACTCGGCGTAAACACCCGATTGCACACCGCAATCTGCTTGGGGTGGATCAACGTCTTCCCATCGAACCCGAACGCCCTGGCCTGCCGGCACTGCGCCTCCAGCCCAGCCTCATCCTCGATAGAGTTATAGACCCCGTCCAAAATCGTCAGCCCATGGGCCCGCGCCGCCGCTACCGACTGCGCCAGGAATCCCAGGAACGGCACCCGCTCGACATCCAGCGTCGCGTGCATTTCCTTGGCCAGGTCGTTGGTCCCCATCACCCACGCCGTCAGCCTTGTGGTCCGCGCCTGCGCCGCGATCTCCTCCAGCCGGAACATCGACCGCGCCGTCTCGATCATCGCCCATAGCCTGGTATGTTCGGGCGCGGCGGCGATCGCCGCGTCATAGGCCGCGACCTCCGCCCCATCATTGACCTTGGGCACCAGGATCGCATCCGGCCCGGCAAGCGCCAGCGCGGTCAGGTCGTCACGCCCCCATGGCGTATCGATCCCGTTCGCCCGCACGATCAGCGCCCGCTGGCCAAACCCGCCCTCACGCACCACCGCCACCGCGGTCTCGCGCGCGGCGGCCTTGGCCTTGGGCGCCACCGCATCCTCCAGGTCGAGCACCACCGCATCACACGGCAATTCCCGCGCCTTCTCGATCGCACGAAGGTTAGAGGCAGGCATATACAACAGGCTGCGTAAGGGGCGGGGATGGGTCATGGCCGTCTTCATACCGCTAAAACCACCTTGGTCGATGATCCGTTACAACCCCCACTGCCGTTCGTTTCGAGCGAAGGCTCTCTCGAGCGAAGTCGAGAGATCGAGAAACAAACCTTCGCTCGAAACGAATGGCAGGGGCAGGCGCCCGCCAGCTCCCCAAACGCAACACCTCCGCGTCCTCCGCGCCAAACAGAGGTGGCTCGGTTTGTTTGAACAGACCCGCGTGCTCGTTAAGTGGAGCGTCTGCCGGTTCATGCCGCTGCGAGAAGCGGTTGGTTGAAGTAG
>NZ_JBSRZE010000024.1:0-45614 GCF_054057355.1 Sphingomonas sp. UYAg733 | reverse complement strand
TCCTCGTCAGGCTCAACGCAAAGGCACGCGAAACGCGCGCGCACCTCGCGCATGCAGTTTGACAATCCAGATAGTCGCTCCACCACGCGCTGAAGGAGCGCGCGGTTCCCCTCCCCGTGCCGCGGAGGAGCTTGACGCGTCCGCCGCGCAATAACGAAGGTCCGATATCCGGACCAACAGCGTCAGAAATGCAACAGCCCCGGCCAAATCCGAACCGATCGAGGCACCATTCCCCCCGTTCGCTTGCTCAACGTTACAGACTCATTACGAAACGACTCGAACTCCGGGACACACGGAGTCGCCACAGGACGGATGCCGGTAATCAAACGGGGGATATCCATGAAATCCAGTTCCGCGCATCGCTCGTCGCGCTATCGCCTTTCGACAGCCCTCTCGCTGCTTGCCGTCGCGCTTGCGCTGCCCGCGGCCGCTCATGCCGCCGACCCGGCACCGGCCATGCAGCAAGAAGCGGCGCAGGAAGAAGCGGCGCCGGTAACTGCGGACGGCCTGGATATCATCGTCACCGCTTCACGCCGCGCTGAATCGAGCAAGGACGTGCCGATCGCGGTGTCCGTCATCTCCGCCGAAAAGCTCGACGTGCTCAATTCGAGTGGCCTCGACATCCGCTTCCTGTCGGGCCGCACCCCCAGCCTGCTGATCGAATCCTCGTTCGGCCGCACCTTCCCGCGCTTCTATATCCGCGGCCTCGGCAACACCGATTTCGACCCGACCTCGGCGCAGCCGGTATCGGTCGTCTATGACGATGTCGCGCTCGAAAACCCGATGCTCAAATCGTTCCCGGTATTCGATCTCGCCAGCGTCGAAGTACTGCGTGGCCCGCAAGGCACGCTGTTCGGCCGCAACACGCCGGCCGGCGTGGTCAAGCTCAACTCGGCCGCTCCCAGCGATACCTTCAACGGTTATGCCAGCGCGTCATGGGCGACCTATAACAGCGTCAACGCGGAGGCTGCGGTCGGTGGCCCGATCGGCGGCGGCTTCAAGTTCCGCGTGTCCGGCTTGCTCCAGCGACGCGATGACTGGGTCACCAACACCGCGTCCCCGGCGCTCGCGGATCGCAAGCTCGAAGGATATCGCGACCTCGCCGGCCGCCTTCAGATCGGTTATGACGACAGCGATTTCTCCTTCCTGCTCAACATCCATGCGCGCGACCTCGACGCGTCGCCACGCTCGTTCCGCGCGGGCGCGTTCCGTCCCGGCAGCAATGATTTCAACACCGGTTTCGACATCGAACGCATCTCGCTCGACGGCCTGACCAGCCAGACGCTGAACGCTGTCGGCGCCAATCTGAAGCTCGGTTATAAATTCGGCGGCGCCGGCACGCTGCACTCGATCACCGCGTTCGAAAAGGTTAAGGTGCAGAGCACCGGCGATATCGACGGCGGCAGCTGCTACAGCTTCATTCCCGGCTGCACGCTCGGCACGATCAATGTCGGCGCTTTCCCGGTCAACACCGGCGGCACCACCAAGCCGAAGGAATTCAGCCAGGAGCTGCGTTTCGAAACCGAAGATTTCAACGGCCTGCGCGGACAGATCGGCGCATATTATTTCCATCAGAACCTGACCTATAACGAGGTCGCCTATGATGGTGCCGGCACGCGCACGCAGAACGTGCTGCACGACAACGAGAACGAGAATTTCGGGTTGTTCGCTTCGGCCGAATATGCCGCGACCGACGCCCTGACGCTGCGTGCCGGGGTGCGTTATTCCAAGGACAACAAGACCGATCTGGTGAGCGGCCTTGCCAGCTTCCCGGGCAAGCCGCTGCCGATCACGACTAAGGTAAAAGACGATAACATCTCATGGGATGCCAGCGCCAATTACAAGATTGACGATAAGGTCAGCGTGTATGCCCGCTTCGCCACCGGTTATCTCGGACCGGCAATTTCGGACCGGGTCAATTTCGGCGACTTTCCGACCACCGCGCCCAAGCAGACGACCATCTCGGGCGAGGCCGGCATCAAGACACAACTCGCCGACCGCATCCGTTTCGACCTGACCGGCTATTATTTCCGCACCAAGGATTTCCAGGTCACGGCGGTGGGCGGTGCCAATAATTCGGCGCAGCTGCTGACGATCGACAAAGCGGTCGGCTACGGCCTCGAGGCGGAATTGAACGCCCGTCCGATCGATCCGCTTATCCTGACCGCCGGCCTCAGCTACAATTTCACCGAAATGCGTGATCCCGTTCAGTCGGTCGCGGTGTGCGGCGGCGGCTGCACGGTCACCAATGCGCTCAACGGCGCGGGCCGCGCGATCCTCAACGGCAACGACCTCCCTCAGGCCCCGCGCTGGATCGCCAACTGGACCGCGCGCTACGGCATCCCGCTTGCCGATGGCAGCGAGATCTTCGCCTTCACCGACTGGGCCTATCGCAGCGAGATCAATTACTTCCTCTACACCGCCAGGGAGTTCCGCGGAAAATCGTCACTCGAAGGCGGCCTGCGCGTCGGTTACAGGATGTCGAACGGTATCGAAGTCGCGGCGTTCGCCCGCAACATCACCAACCAGATCCGTGCGGTCAGCGCGATCGACTTCAACAACCTCACCGCGATGGTCAACGAACCGCGGATCATCGGCGGCTCGGCGAAATTCAGCTTCTGATCGCGGCCGACCTGCGAACCAAGAACAATCGCCGCCCGGAAAGCCCGGACGGCGGTTGTTCTTGCCGCTGACGATATTGCGCCGGTCGCTGCGGCGGCCAGTTCATCCTCTTCGGGATGCGAGCCGCCGCCTTGCCCGGAACAGGGTCACCGCGCCGGAAGCTTGACACCCCGTGCGGCCCATTGCTCGGCCGTCCGGCACTGGCGCTTCGACAACATCGATCCGGTAATCTGGTTTGCACCGGTTGCGCTCACGTCGATGCAAATGCGCTTGTCGGACTTGGCGTCCGCCCTGGACATTTCTGGGGTCGCTTCGGGCGCAGTCTTGGGGCTGCCGGCAGACGTCGCGAAGCTTGGCGTGGCGACAGCAACCAGAGCGAGCCCAGCGAAGGCGGCGACGCTGCGGCTGAGAATCGAACGATCGGTCATGAAATTTCTCCTGGACTACTATACACATTGCGCAGGTCCATCCGGCCTGCCCCTGTGTTAGTGCATTACTCATGCCAATCACGGGATTTTCGTAAAATCAAAGACTTAGCGCGATGACCCTTGGATAAATGGTCGAACAGACGCCAAATATTCGCAATCCGTACCAGACTTCGGCCATCACTTGTCCGCAAACGAACAGCAACCGTCCGAATACGGACATGGCGCGTGAAAAAATCCAGTGGCGGCATCAGCGCTGCTGGAGGTGCCGCTTTCTGGTTGATCTGCGTCAAACAAAAAAATGGCCGCTGCTCGGATCATCCGGGCAGCGGCCCCTTGGCCATCGACCGCCAATGCGGCGGTCCTTTATTTCTTGTCGCCCTTGCCCCCGTCGTCCTTGTCCGCTTTCGGCTCCCAGAGCTTCAGGCCCTTGGCTTTCTTGCCGAATTCAGCCTGATCTGATGGCGAGATGTTGGCGCGCCCGGCCATGATGCCCATGCCGATCTTGCACTTCACGAAATAGGTCTCATCGGGCTCGATCTCTAGATTGAGGACGTCTGTCTTCTCCCCCTCGGTGCGATAAGCGTGCTTGCCTGGCTCGGCCATATGAACCCAATATTTGCCCGAGCCGAGCCGCGCGATCTGCTGTTCGGCCGCCGCCTCTCCTTCACGGACGGTGCAACCGAGTGCCGCGCCCATCAGCGATCCTGGACGGTAGAACACGATCATACCCTTGCCGGCAGCGGGCGTACCGATCGCGCCGGATTTGGTGGCAATCGCAGCGGTCGCCGCAGCCGCTCCGTCTTGCGCGATGGCGGGAACTGCCATCCCGGTGATCGCGGCGGCGAGAATCAGCGATGCAACATTCTTCTTCATTCAGACTTCCTCTCTTGGCTTGAAACGGATGCCGGCACGATAGCCAGTGCTGGTGATGCGGCAACGGGAGCCGGTACGACCATCGGCTTAGGTTCTGCGGACGCGGGAACCGTCATCGGGCCGGCCTCTGCCGATGGAACCACCATCGGTCCCGAACCGGCGCATTGCGGTGTTGGCGACACCTGGATATCCACTGACTTGCTCAACCGGGCATGGGCAAATGTCCCGGCCGGTATAATCGTTTCCCCGCCTTTCAAGAACATCAACGGAGTCGCGATGACGCCCACGGCGATCGTCGCGGCCATCAACGTGCCGGTTTTGTCTTGCCCCGTACCGCCAAGCTTGAGCCCGCGCAGCGTAACCTTCGTGGCGCCGCATTCCAGGTATCGTGCGGCAAGGATCAGTTCGCCCGCCTTGCCCAAACCCGTCGCCTTTGCGGCATGGACCACTTGCCCCTGACCGAGTGTGCCCGCCGGAAGCACGACCCTGCCATCGACCGTCACCGGATCGAGCATTCTGATCGCGAACATCTCATCGATCTTGCTGGTTTTCGAGCTCAACACCGCGACGATCTCGAAATTGACCGGCGTGTTGGCGGGAATGCGGACGAAACCTTCGGCCGCCGGGGTCGAGTCCGCTTCCGTCGCGGTGACGACGGCCGGCGTCACATCGACCGATTGTGCATCAGCGATGGGTGGCAATATTGCCAACCCAACCGCCAGGCACGATAAAATAGCTGACGCCCCCGTCATATAGCTCCCCCCGAGGCGCAGTTCTGGCAAGCCGCGCGAAGAAGCGCAAGCTGGATTGGGGACCGCGGGATTTTTTTGTCGACCGTATCCCCGCTGATGGCGGGATGCCGGGCGGCAGCAGTTTGACGGTTTTCGCGGCATGGTGGACCGGTTAAGGATGACGCCCCTCCCCAGGATATTGTCCCATGCAGCTTTCCCGTCGCGCGCTTCTTCGATCCGGCGCCATGGTCGCCGGCCTCTGGCTCGCGCCGCGTGTCGCGCTTGCCCAATCGGACCGGATCGAAAGCCTGATCGGGCGCATGACGCTGGCCGAGAAGGCGGGACAGCTCAGCTGCTTCAGCGACCTGCTGCGCGCGCCCGGCATCGTGTTCAATCCCGGCGCCGCCTCGGGCAATAGCGCGGCCCAGCTTGCCGATCTTCGCGCGGGCAAGTTCGGCATGTTGTTCAACGGTACCGGCGTCGCCGGCGCGCGAACCATGCAGCGCATGGCGCTGGAGGAAACCCGGCTCGGCATCCCGCTGATTTTCGCCGCCGATGTCATTCACGGCCTGCGCACCATTTTCCCGATCCCGCTGGCCGAGGCCGGATCGTTCGATCCCAACCTCGCCGAGCGCACCGCGCGCGGCGCCGCGCTCGAATCCACCGCGACCGGCATCCACTGGACCTTCGCGCCGATGGTCGATGTCGCGCGCGACCAGCGCTGGGGCCGCGTCGCGGAAGGCTCGGGTGAGGACACGTGTCTCGGCCAGGCGATGGCGGCGGCTCGCGTACGCGGTTTCCAGGGCAAGGATTTGCGCGATCCGACGCGCATGATTGCCTGCCCCAAGCATTTCGCGGCCTATGGCGCGGTCGCGGCGGGCATGGATTACAACAGCGTCGATATCTCGATCGAGGCCTTGCGCGAAATCCACCTCCCGCCTTTCCAGTCGAGCTTCGCGGCGGGCGCGCTGACCACCATGTCGGCTTTCAATGACATCAACGGCGTGCCCTCGACCGCCAATCGCTGGCTGCTGACCGATCTGCTGCGCGGCGAATGGGCGTTCAAGGGGCTGGTCGTGTCGGACTGGACCGCGGACGAGGAACTGATCGCGCACGGTTATGCCGCCGATGGCCGCGACGCCGCGAAAAAGGCGTTCCTCGCCGGCGTCGACATGAGCATGTCGAGCAACCTGTACAATCTACATTTGCCCGCTTTGGTCGAGGCGGGCGAAGTGCCGGTCGCGGCGGTCGATGCCTCGGTGCGGCGCGTGCTGCAGTTGAAGGACGCGATCGGCCTGTTCGACAATCCCTATCGCTCGATGAACGCGAAGGCCGAACGCACGCAGATCGCCAGCCCCGCCTTGCGCAAGCTGTCGCGCGAAGCCGGCGCGCGCTCGATCGTGCTGCTCCGCAACGATGGCGATTTGCTGCCGCTCAAGGCCAATCCGGGCCGGATCGCGCTGATCGGCCCGTTCGGCGATGACCGCGACAATGTCGCCGGCGCCTGGGCATTCATGGCCGACAAGACGATCGGCGTCGATCTGGCGACCGGCATCCGCGCCAGGCTCGCCGATCCCAAGATGCTCGAGGTGATCAAGGGCTGCGATGTCGAAGCGCCCCTGCCCGGCGGCATCGACGCGGCGGTCGCGGCGGCGCGCGCGGCGGACGTGGTGCTGCTCGCGATCGGCGAGACTCAGGCGATGTCGGGCGAGGCGCAGTCGCGCGTCGCGATCGTCGTGCCGCCCGCCCAACAGGCGCTGGTCGAGGCCGTCGCGGCCACCGGCAAGCCGCTGATCATCCTGCTCCGCCATGGCCGCGCACTGGCGCTGTCGGGCGCGGTCAAGGATGCGCCGGCGATCGTCGCGACCTGGTTCCTCGGCAGCGAGATGGGCAATGCGGTGGCCGACATGCTGTTCGGCACGGTCAATCCATCGGCCAAGCTGCCCGTGAGCTTCCCGCGCGAAAGCGGCCAGGAACCCTATTTCTACGACCACAAGACCACCGGTCGCCCCGCCAGTGGTACGCCGAACGAGGAATATAAGGCGCGCTATCGCGAGACCATCAACGAGGCGCTGTATCCGTTCGGTCACGGCCTGAGCTATACCAGCTTCACGCTGTCGGCCCTGCAACTGCCCCCCACCGTTTCGGCGAGCGGCACGCTCGCGGTCTCCGCGACGCTCACCAACAGCGGCAAGCTGTCGGGCACCGAAGTCGTCCAGCTCTACATCCACGACCGCGTCGCCAGCCGCACCCGCCCGGTGCGCGAGCTCAAGCGGTTCGAACGCGTCACGCTAGCACCGGGCGGGATCAGGCAGGTTCGCTTCGAACTGACGGCGGCCGACCTGCAATTCTGGGCCGACGGCAAATGGATCAGCGAGCCCGGCAGCTTCGATATCTGGGTCGGCACATCATCGGTCGGCGGACTGAAAGGCAGCGTCGAACTGACCGCCTGAGACCAGCCAGCCACGCCTCGAAGCCCTTCCCCGGCAAAGGCCGGGGAAGCGGAGATCAGCGTTACATCACGACGATACGCGTACCCAGCCGCTCCGCTTCACCCGCATCATGCGTGACGAGCAGGATCGGCAGCCGGAGCACATCGCGGATATGTTCGATCGCCAGCATGATCTCCTCACGCCGCGCGCGATCGAGTGAGGAAAGCGGCTCGTCGAGCAGCAGGAAGCGTGGCCGACTAAGCAACGCCCGGCCGATCGCGACGCGGCGTGCCTCGCCCCCCGACAAGGTCCGCGGCCAGCGGTCGAGCAGGCGATCGATGCCCAGGAACCCGATACCGCCCAGGTCGAGCACCGCATCCCCCGCGCCGTAAAGCAGGTTCGCCCGCACCTTCAGATGCGGGAACAGCCGCGCCTCCTGAAACACATAGCCGGCACGGCGCCGTTCGGGCGCCACATCGACCCCCGTAGCGGCATCGAACAACGTCTCGCCATCGACGCGGATCGTGCCCCGATCGGGCCGCAGCAGGCCGGCGACCATGTTGAGGATGCTGGTCTTGCCGACGCCCGAGGGGCCGAACAACACCGTCAGGCCCTGCTCCGCCGCCAGGCTCAGCGCGATGTCGGTGTCGCCGAGCCGCCTGGCGACGTCGATCTCAAAGGACATGCAGCCCCCTGCCCGCTCGCCGCGCTAACAGTTCCGACGCGATCAGCGCGGCCAGCGACAATGCGACCGAGATCGCCGACAGGCGCAGCACCATCGCATCGCCATCCGGCTGCTGGAGCGCGGCATAGATCGCCAGCGGCAAGGTCTGCGTCTGTCCCGGCACATTGGACACAAAAGTGATCGTCGCGCCGAATTCGCCGATCGAGCGGGCAAAGCCAAGCACCGCGCCGGCCAGAATGCCTGGCACCGACAGCGGCAAGGTAATCGTCCGGAACACCCGCCAACGCCCCGCGCCCAGCGTCCGCGCCGCCCCCTCCAGCCGCCGGTCGACCGCCTCGATCGACAGCCGCATCGCACGGACCATCAACGGCATCGCCATCACCCCCGCCGCGATCGCCGCACCGGTCCAGCGAAACAGCACCGACACGCCGAACCAGCTTTCCAGCCAGCCACCGATCGGCCCGCCCGGCGCGAAAGCGAGCAACAGCAGCCAGCCGGTCACCACCGGCGGCACCACCAATGGTAGGTGGATCAACCCATCGAGGATGATCTTCCCCGGAAACGACAGGCGCGCCAGCACCCAGGCAAGCGCAAAGGCGATCGGCAACGTCGCCAGCATCGCAACGCCGCCGACCTGCAGCGACAAGGCGACGATCGACCATTCGTCAGCGGTCAGCATACCTTCCATTCCTCCCCGGCACGGGGAGGTGGTGCGCGAAGCGCGACGGAGGGGGCGTGCCAAGCAATGCTCCGCCTGTGGAGAGCTCCCTCCACCATTCGCCTTCGGCTCACGGTCCCCCTCCCCGTTCCGGGGAGGAACTTCCGGATGATTGGATAGACATCAACGCGCCAGAAACCCGTACTTAGCAAAAATCGCCTTGCCCTCACGCGAAATGAGAAACCGCCGAAACCCCTCCGCCTCCGGGTTCGTCGATGCCTTCAGCCGCGCCAACGGATAAGTGATCGCCGGATGGCTCCCCGCCGGGAACACCCCCGCCACGCGCACCTTGGTCGATGCCCGCGCATCGGTCGCATAGACGATCCCGAACGGCGCCGCCCCGCGTTCGACCAGCAGCAACGCGGCGCGGACATTCTCCGCGCGCACCAGCTTCGGCGCCAGCACGGGCCACGCGCCGAGCCGGGTCAGCGCCGCCTGACCATAACGCCCCGCCGGCACCGAAGCCGGATCCGCCATCGCCAGCCGCCCCGCCCCGATCGCCGCGACGATCCGCCGGCCGCTGCGCATATCCACCGCCACCGCATTGCTCGCCGCCACGACCAGCACCAGCCGGTTGCCGAGGAACGACGCCCGCGTCCCGGGCACAATCAGCCCCTTCTTCGCCAGCGCGTCCATCCATTCCTGATCGGCCGAGATGAACAAATCGGCCGGCGCGCCCGCCAGCACCTGCCGCGCCAGCGCGGATGACGCCGCGAACGACACCACCGGCCTGGGATGTCCTTTTCGCGCCCATGCATCGGCGGCGGCGCTAAGCGATTCCTGCAGGCTCGCCGCCGCCAGCACCAATGGCTCGGCCGGGGTCACCGTTGCCGAAGCGGGCATCGCAACACCCGCGATCACCATCATCAGCCACAACATCATCCGCGCCATGCTCGGCCCCTTGCCATCTCGATCATCATCACCACGATCGATCGTCATGGCCTAATCCGATCCGGCCGAGCCGTCAGCAGCTTAGTTGCGCATCACTCCCTATCCTGGTTCGTGCAGAGCCTGTCGAAGCACCATTGTTCTTTTGCGACCGTGGAGAACAAGGCGCGACGATCGGGTCAAACGCGACCAAAAGCTGGCACAATCGGCGACCTGTTGGTGTGACCGGACAAGTCGTCGATAAACGACGTCGACCTAAGTTGCTGAAATCACGCCATTCGAGTGTATGGCACGACTAATGCACTTGCTGCCTTGCGGCGCGCCGACCAACGGCGCGCGATTCGCACCAGGGAGATGCTCATGTTCACCATCAACGCTTCACTCGCTCTTGCCGCTGCGGCGGGCCTGATCCTGCCAGGCACGGCAATCGCTCAGCGCGCCGGCGATGGCGGCAAGACGCGCGTGATCGTCTCGACCGAAAGCAATATCTCCGGCCCGCGCAGGATCTGCCTTGCGCCCCATGCCAAGAGCGAAGCGGTGATCAACGCGACGCTTGAACGCCGGACCTGCCTGTCGAAACAGCAATGGGCGCTGCGCGGATTCCGGGTGGTCGAGAACTGAGCGTATGCTGGCCATGAGCAACCAGGCGCTCAGGCCGCGAGCAGTTGCTCGATCCGCTCGACCTGCCGCGCAAATTCGAAACAGAGTTGTTCCGCCTCATCGGCAGGCAACCAACTCACCAGATGTGGAAAGATCAGCCGGTTATAGGACAGGGTGGCGGCATCCCATGGTTGCGCCACCGACACCTGACGCGCGCTATTCAGGATAGCGCGCGCGTCCTCGCGCACGTCCACCGGGTTGGGCTCGGTATGGTTGGCGCGGTCGCGGCCCTCGAATCCAAAACCGAACTGATCGTCGCTCATCCCGTTCGATTCCAATGGCTCTGCCGACGCCGAGATATCGGCGCAAGGACACAATATCCCGTCCACGCTCCGCTGCAAGTGGTGGAGCGAAAATCTGTGGACAAATTACCATGCGCCGATGGCATTCCGCGTCGGACTGCGCCACAACGCTTCGCGATGACACCTGATCGTTTTAAGCCTTTGCTGGACCGGGAGTTTCTCAAGGGCGAGCTCCATTACGAGTTTCAGGATTACGATGCAGCCGGCAAAGACGCGGCGCTGAAGGCGCGGCTATCCCAGTGGGTAGGCCGCGAAATCAAGCGTGAAACCCAGGCCGAGGCATCCTTCATTCAGCGCTTCTTCGTTGAAACATGGGGCTATCGCGAGGACGGCACGGGCACGGACGGTTTCCACCTGCATCCCAAATTCAGCATCGCGGGCGCAGGTCAGACCGGCAATCGCGGCGAGGCGGACCTCGCTCTCGGCAATTTCGGCACGGGCGGCGGGTCGCTGATCCCGCAGATCGTGTGCGAGTTCAAGGACGTTCAGTCGGCACTCGACGCGCCACAGAATCGCAAGGGTAACACCCGCTCCCCAGTCTATCAGGCACGCGATTATCTATGGAACGCCAGGCGCGGACTGTTCGGCAACGAAGCGGTTCAGCCGCGTTTCGCCATCGTCACCGATATGAACGAATTCCGCCTCTACTGGTGGGATCACTTTCCGGATCGCTATCTGCGCTTCAAGGTCACCGGCGGCGACCTGTTCAATCAGGTGACCCTGCTTGGCGACGATGCCGAAGCGCGATTCGATCGTTTCCTGTTCTGGCGGCTCTTTCAGCCGGACATGCTTCTGAGCGATGCCGGCCGCACCCGGCTCGAACGACTGATCGAGAAACAGGGCAAGGCCGAACAGAAACTGGAGGGCGATTTCTACGCCCATTACCGCACCTATCGAGAGGTGCTGATCCATCACATGCTGCTGCAGCGACCAGTCGGAATGACCCGGGGAGCAACGGTCCGTTTGGCTCAGAAGCTGCTCGACCGGCTTATCTTCGTCATATTCGCCGAGGATATGGGCGGGCGCGTTGGTTTTCCGGCCGGCGAGCTTCAGGCGCAACTGAAGCGTTTTTCGGAAGATAGCTTCCTCGAGCCGAATGGCGATGAGGTCTGGCGCAGGCTAATCCAGATCTTCCGCAGCATGAATGACGGCGGCGCGCTCGGCGCGCATACCATCCATCAATTCAATGGCGGGCTATTCGCAACCGATGCGGCAATCGATGGCCTCAGCCTGCCTAACCACATCTTCGTTCAGCGAGGGCAAGGCCGGAATGATGCGAGTCTGTCCGAACATAAACAGACGCTGTACTTCCTGTCCGCAACCTACAATTTTGCCCGCGAAGGCGATGCGAAGAACAGCATCGGCCTCTACACGCTTGGCCATATCTTTGAGCAATCCATCGTCGAACTCGAAAAACTGGAGGCGGATGCCGAGGATCGGACCTCGCTGACCGACGTTACAAAGCGCAAGCGCGACGGAGTTTACTATACGCCCGAATGGGCGGTTCGACGAATCATCGAAGAAACGATCGACCCCTTATTCCTGCGCTGGAAGGCCGAAGCCGGTTGGCCCGACCTCGGCTTACCGTCGAGAAAGGCAGCGGCAGCTTATTGGAAACGGTTGCAGGGAATTCGCATTCTCGATCCGGCTTGCGGATCTGGCGCTTTCCTGATCGTTGCTTTGAAACATCTTGAGCGTGAATTTGCCGCCACCGTCTCTGCGGCCAGCTCTGCCGGCGCGATCGCCAAGGCCCCGGACGAAGCCGCAATCACGAAAATGATCCTCGCCGGCAATCTGTTCGGGGTCGATATCAACCCCGCCTCGGTGGAGATCACTAAGCTGTCGCTATGGCTGCATACTGCCATGCCTAACACGCCGCTGTCCGGCCTTGATGGCACAATCCGCTGCGGCAACAGCTTGGTCGACCAGCGTTTTTACAATAAGCGGAATATCCTCGATGCCGAGGAACGCGATCGGATCAACACCTTCGAATGGGATGGTGATTTCGCGCCCGGTAGCTTCGACGCGGTGATCGGCAACCCGCCTTATGTGAAGCTGCAGAATTTCAAGCAGGTCAATGCCGACATGGCCGCCTGGCTCGTCTCCGGATCAAGCGGGGAAGCTCCCTATGTCTCGACCGGCACCGGCAATTTCGATCTCTATCTGCCGTTCATCGAAAAGGGCCTGACCCTCCTCAACGCCGGTGGGCGGATGGGTTATATTGCGCCTAATCTCTGGCCGACGCTGGAATATGGTGCTGGCTTGCGTGCCCTTGTCCATGCTGGGCGCAATCTGGAGAAATGGCTCGACTTCCGCTCCTTCCAGGTGTTCGAGGAAGCGACCGTCTACACTGCGATCCAGATCTTCTCCAAGGCCCCGGTCGATGCCGTCCAGCTCGCCTTTGCCGGCGACGGCGATATCAGCCGCGTCGATTGGCATGATCCCGACTATCGTTTGCCGTATGACGATATCCAACTGCCCCTCGCGCCGTGGCTGATCGCGCCCGCGCCGGTCCGGCGGATGATCGAGCGGCTGGGGCGCGACGCACTTCGGCTCGATCAGCCGGAAAATGTGAAGGCAATCTTTCAAGGAATCATCACGAGCGCCGATCACATCTTTCACCTGCAACGCCTCGGCCGGAACCGCTACAGTTACACGCCGCGCGAACGCGGCAAAAAACTCGCGCCGGTCGTGGTCGAGATCGAAGACGCGATCATGAAGCCGCTAATCTCGGGAGCGGAGGCAAAGCGCTTTATTGAGCCGCGCACCGGTACCTATCTGCTTTTTCCCTACAACGTCGATGCCGGCGGGCCCCGGTTGTTGACCGCGACGGAGATGACGGCGCAATTTCCCAAGGCCTGGAAATATCTTCGCCAATTCGAGCCGGAACTTCGCGCGCGTGAAGGCAAGAAGTTTGATGATGCTGCCTGGTATCGGATGGGTCGCAACCAGAACCTCGATAAACAGCAATTACCCAAATTGCTTGTCGCGCAACTCGTGCCGGACCTCCGGCTCGCTTTTGACGACAGCGGCCAATTCTTTATCAACAATGTCCGAGTGAATGGCATTCTGCCCCGCGGCGACAATGGTTGGTTCCTGCTCGGCATGCTCAATGCGCCGGTATCCAACTACATCTTCAAATGGCTCGGCAAGCCAAAGGACAATGGCTATTTCGAAGCCAACAAACAGTTCATCGCGCCGCTGCCGATACCCCATGCCGACCGCACCAGCCGCGCGGCGCTGTCCGCCTTGGCCAAGGGCATGCAGCAACGACATACCCAGCGGGTCGATCTGCGGACCCGGCTCGATGAACGGCTTGCGACCACGGCACGCGCGCTCTGGCCGCTCGAACGCCTGCTTCCCGATGTGCGCCCCGTTCCGGTAATCGAACAGACCGGTCCGGTCAGCCTACCCTCGTCCGAACGCAAGCGTTGGGTAGACGATCAGCGCAAGGCCGACGAGGAGGCTGCGCTCGCCCGCATCGACGGCATGATCCGCCTCGATTCGGAACTGGCGATCCAGCTCGCCGACGGCAAGCTCGCTTTGCTGATCGACGAACAGCCGGCGGCGCGTGTTTTTGTCTCCGCATCGGAATCTGCGCTCGTCGCCGCGCAGTGGCGAAACGTCACGCTCGACTTCCAGCCACGCGGAAAGGACGACGCAAAGCGCCTTATCGATCGCCTCCGGCGTGTCGCAACGTCAGCCGAACCCGCAATCGAAGAACAAATCATCGCTATCGGCGACAAACTCGCCACACTGGGCAGCGTGATCCACGACGACGAGGAACAGTTGCACCAACTGACCAGTGCGATGTTTGGCCTTACGCCCGAGGAACAGCGATTGGTCGAAACCCGCCGCAGCTAGGCTCAGCCGTCGTCGCCATCCGCAGCCCGGCGATGAAAGCCTCCGGCAGTAACGGCCAGCATGCGCTTTCGATCGCACATCAAGAGCGGCTCCTCCCCGCGATTACCCCATGTCACGCCCGAAATCGCGATAGACCCTTGCTTTGGCCGCAGGGTCGCGCATCGTGGCATTATGCAAGGCTCATTCGCCATTCGGCGCGTCGGGGATGGATGCGCCACCGCCGTCGAGGCGCGCTCGACCCACAGCTTTGCGCGTCATACACATGACGAATACGGGATTGGGGTCATGTTGGCCGGCGCCCAGCGATCATGGAGTGGACGGGGAACCGTCGAAGCCGCTGCCGGCGATCTCATCACGGTGAACCCCGGCGAAGTTCATGACGGCACTCCGATTGGGGAAAGTCGGGCATGGGCGATGCTGTACCTTGCCCCCGATAGGGTCATGGCCATCATATCCGATATCCGCGGGAATAATCGGGGAGACATGGAGTTCACCGATCCGGTGGTGCGGAACCATCGTGCCGCCGATCGCTTTGCCGCCGCCTATGCCGGTCTCACCGGTGGCGACAGGGATTCGGTTGAGGAGCGGCTGATGCTGCTGATCGCGGGATTGCTGCGTGATGCGAAAGCCCCGCGATCCATCGCGCAGCCGTCATTGTCCCACGCCAAAGCGAGGATCGACGACGATCCGGCTGGTCATCACCCATTGAGCGAACTCGCTTTGGAGACCGGCGCCGGCCGCTTCCAGACATTGCGCGGCTTTGCCCGTCTCACCGGTCTGACGCCGCACGCCTATGTGGTTCAGCGCCGTCTCGACATCGCGCGCTCGATGATCCGCAATGGTGCCGCGTTGGCCGACGCCGCCAACGCGGCGGGATTTGCGGATCAGAGCCATTTCCACCGGTCGTTTACGCGCCGCTACGGCCTGACACCCGGCGCCTATGCCGTCGCGATGCGCTGACCGGCTGCAATTTCGTTCAAGATCGGCTGGCGACGCGCCTCTACCACCATCATCACGATAGATGGAGGCGGCCAGTGAAACAGCATGACCATGGCGAACAATCGAGCACGGCCCTGCTGTCCATCCGACAATGCGGCGAAGCGGATGCGCCGGACATTCTGCGGATCATCAACGCCGCTGCCATAGCATATCGGGGCGTTATCCCCACGGACCGCTGGCATCACCCGTACATGCCGGCGGAGGAACTCCGGGCTGAGATGGCGGCGGGCGTGCGCTTCACCGGCTATGGTTCGGGCGGCACGCTGGTCGGTGTCATGGGAATTCAACAAGCCCGCAACGTCCGCCTGATCCGCCACGCCTATGTCCTGCCCGAATGGCAGGGACATGGGGTCGGCTCAAAACTGATCGATCACCTCCGCGGTGCCGATAACCACCCCATATTGATCGGTACATGGGCAGCGGCGGACTGGGCCATCCGCTTCTACCGGCGGCACGGCTTCCAACCCGTGCCGCACGATGCGATTGCGCCCCTCCTGGCCGCTTATTGGAACGTACCGGAGCGGCAGATCGAGACGTCGGTCGTTCTGGCTTTCCCAGCCTTGTCGGTCAGCGAAGCCGCGAGGTTGATCGCCAAAGCCCGGCCCGCCGATATGAACGGTGACCAGCTGCCCTGAAGTTCCGGGAGCCCGCTTGACCATCGACGACCGGCGCCTGTCCGGGCGATTCAGGGGGATTCGGTGGGTGTATCACGATGACGCCTTACTTTCGGGACCGATATACGTGTTCGACCTAGAACGTTCCCGGCTCTCGTGTTGGGCGGCGTCGGCGTAACAGGCCCGCGAAGTAGATTATGAAATAAGCCACGGTCGGGAGAGACAGCGCCATCTGCAAGATGTCAGAGATTTGAGGGGCAAGCCACCAGCTTAGAATCCAAGCGATGCCGAGCGCCATTACGGCCCAGAATATGCCGCCATATATCCTCGCGTTGACGATAAGCCGGTAGTCGGCTTTGCTCGCTTCAATGCCCATCGTATCCTTAGATTCCTGATTCGATTCGGTGACACGTGCAATAACCCCTTATCTTTCGACGCACTGCCAGACGCTGCACAAAAATGGGGTTGTTGAACGTGTCACGGTAATGCCGCCGCCAGCCAAAACAGATATGGTGCGCGCAACCGATTTAACCGGATCGAAATGCGATTGCCGCATCTTCGCACGATGAGGCTGCCCGCGGATAAGCACGCATCGCTGCATCGTGAGATCGAGCGAGAGCTGATTGCCGGCGAACGCCTTATGTGGTGGAAGCAGCCCCGGCCGGGCGCTTATGCTGCCGGTTTCCTGATCTGGATCGGCGCGATCCCCTGGACGGTCTTTGCGCTCGGATGGGAGACGCTGGCGTTCCTCCCCTGGGTCGGCGGGGGCGACATGAACGATGCGCTGCGCCTGGGCTTCGGCATCGTCATGCCGCTGTTCGGCCTGCCGTTTGTGCTGATCGGCTTTGCCATGCTCGCCAAGCCCGTGCTGGCGATCGCGCGATCCAGAAATACGGCCTATGCGGTAAGCGACCGACGCATCATCCGCATCGAACTCGGCCGTCGAACTCGGGTGACCAGCGTCTTCATCGATCGCATCGGCCCGATCCAGTCGATCGAGCGCAAGGATGGCTATGGCACGCTGCGCATCCAGACACACAGTACGCTCGACAGCGAAGGCGACCGCACGACCGAACGCTTCGACATGATCGGCATTCCGGACGTCGCCCATGTCCGCCGCCTGATCGCGGAACGCCAGCCGCTCCCAGGCGCCGGCGGGGATCGGTAATCGGTAATCGGTAATCGGGGTCGATCGGTGCCACGGGCAATAACCCCTTATCCTTCGAGCTATTGCCGGAGGCTGCACAAATAAAGGGGTTATTGCCCGTGCCACCGTAATTGTCTGTTCAGGCGGGCAGATGCCCCTGGTGTTTTCGGCGGCGGAATTCGGCGACCTTGGCCTTGTTCCCGCAGCCTGACATCGAGCACCAGCGCCGGTCCGCCGCTCTCGATGTATCGATGAAAAACAACGTGCAGGTTGGCGACTGACACTGGCGGATGCGATCGGCCGCCTCTCCGCCGAACAGGTGCACCGCATCGCGCGCAAGGCTCACAAGAAGCGCCCCCGCCGTTCCGATCAACTGAACAATGCCATCGCCGGAAAGACGCGGAATCGCCGACGGGGCGCCGGCAATCTCGTTCAGCACATCGCGGGCGGCGGCGGCGTCGGTTCCCCCCGGCAGCCGCGCCTTGGCAAGCGCATAGATCGCCTCTCGCAACCGGTGCGCGTCCGCCAGATCGTCGCCGCCGGCTTCGGGCAGCGTCGCGGCAAGATCCGCGGCCACCAACCAGCGGGCCAGATCGGCCGGCATCTCCAGCAGTTCGCGCGGCGCGGCGCGCAACCGCCCCGCCAGCGTCGCCGTCAAGTCGATCGCGGTGTGACCGCCACGGAAGCGGAACCCATCCCGTTCTTCTGCCAGGCCGGCGCGCCGCTGTGCTTTTTCCATGTAACCTCATTGACAGGTTGCTCTCCCGGTCGCAATACAATGTAACCTATTTAGCTGGTTACATAGCAAGGGGTGCAGTAATGAAAACATGGCATTTCGCAATCGGCGCGATCGGACTGGCGTTGACAGTGCCGGCGGTGGCGCAAGGGCGGGAGCTCACATCGCTGCGGGGCACCTGGGTGATGGTCGCCGCCTATGAGATCCATCCCGATGGCAGCCGCACGACCAACTATGGCGAACACCCCGAAGGCCTGTTCAGCGTGGACGCGGCGGGGCGTTACAACATTCAGATTTTCAAGGTCGATCGACCCGCTTTCGCCAGCGGCGACAAGGCGCGTGGAACGCCCGATGAATATCGCAGCGCCGTGATTGGCTCGAGCACACATTTCGGCACTGTGACCATTGATCCCGCGAAACATCGGTTAAGCTTCACCGTGCGCGCGGCATCTTTCCCGAACTGGCAGGGCAAGACGCAGGTGCGCGACTACACGTTCAAGGACGGCTTGTTGCGCTACGCGGTGCCGGCGAGTGCCTCGGGCAGCGGCACGATCGCCTATTCCGTCTGGCGTCGGGCATCTGCTAGGTGACGTGCAATAACCTCTTTATTCGCCGGCCCGGCGATGGCCCGAGCAATAAGGGGTTGTTGCGCGTGTCACCGTAATCCCGCCTTCCAGCCGGTCGGCGGTGTCGAGCATGCCCAGATAGCGTTCGATGCTGGCGTCCACCTGCTCCATCCGCCGCCGGATCGTGGCCGGCGTAAAGTTGCGGTCACGTGCGTTCACCGCCCGCATGCGGCTGCCATCCACCGCCACTGTGCCGCCCGCGATAAGCCCCAGGTCGCGGCACAGCAGCACGAACCGCCGGCACGCCGCCTGAATGGCCCGCACCATGATCACGGCGGAAATCGGCGATGGTCTTAAAATCTGGCGCGAGTTTGCCCGTCAGCCACATCACCTCGACGTTGCGACCTGCCTCGCGTTCCAGCCTGCGGCTCGACTGAACCTGGTTGAGATAGCCGTAAATATACAGCTTGAGCATCGTCGCGGGGTGATAGCCCGGCCGCCCCGTGGCAGCTGCATCGCCAAACCCCAGCGCCGCCAGATCAAGCTCATCGACGAACACATCAACCACGCGAACCGGCGCATCGGCTGACACATAATCATCCACGCATTCGGGCAGCAAAAGCTGCTGCCGACGGTCACAACCTGCGATGAAACGACCCATCCGACGCCTCCCGATGACGCCCAAAACCATAGCATATTATGCCGTTTTCACACAGCCTCGATGGTAAGCTGCCGGACGGCTTGTTGGGGCGGCGTTGGATAGAAGCTGGCGTTAACAGGAGCGTTTCCCTACGCCGTGCGTTTTCCCTTGCCTCCCATCGTCCGGGGTGAGGCCCTGAAGGATGCCGCTAATGGAATTTATCGCATTGCCGTTTTTCAATACGCCGGCCCGCCGCAGGTTCTTGATGTTCGTCATCGCGATCGCCGCACCTATATTGTTGGCCACGGCGTGGGTGACGGGCTGGATGGAATCCGACGCTGCGGCGAGGGGCGCGCCCAACGCCTACGGCGGACAGCATTACCGCATCGAGGACAAGAACGGGGCCAAGACCCTGCCCGCGCCGCTGGCGGCCATGCTGTCGCCACCGCCAGGGATGGCGCTCACCGATGTGAATCTGGATACCGACAGCTCGGGACGTATCAGGGACGCCACCGCGAAGGGGTTCACGTCCGCTCCATTCGCCGACGTGGCGGCGTTCCACAAGCCGGGCCTCAACCCGATCACGGAGCAATCAGATACCCAGCTTTGGGGCCTGCGTGAGGGCTACGAGGTAAAGATCATCCGCGGCGATGCCGACGACAGCGACCCCTACCAGGACCGGACCAAGGTGGAGTACTACATAACGCCTGTGAAGCCCTAGTGGATTGATTCCAACAGCCGCTGTACCGCCCGCTCCTTGAACTCTGTTGTGAACACTCGGTTCGTTCGTTCCGACACGCTACCTCCTCGGATACCGTGTCACTCAATTACCGTGTCTCGCTCAAGGGGTGCAGTCCACGTGCAACAACCCCTGAATTCATAAGCGTGTGGCGTGTCACGGAAGCTTGCTGAGCAAGTGCATATAGCTTATATTATCTTATATAACATATAGTTGGTTCGATTTAACGCCGCCGGGCGCCGCCAAGGATATGTCACAATCCGGTGTGACATATCTCCCTCCGCCTTTAATCGCGCGGCGCGATTCAAACGCGATCCGACCGCCGCTATCTCGCCAGGCATGGAAACCCGCCCCTCAACCTTCAAACCCGTTTATGTCCGTCAGGCAAAAGAGCTTTATGCCGAGGGTCTGACCGATCGCGAACTCGCCGCCGTGTTTGGCGTCTCGCGCACCACCATCTTCCGCTGGCGTGCCGCTTACCCGGAGTTCGCCGAGGCGACGAAGCTCGGCAAGGAGGTGGCCGACGACCGCGTCGAGCGTGCGCTGTACGAGCGCGCGATCGGTTATGAGGAGGAAGCGGTCCGCGTCTATCATCCGACCGGCGCCGAGGAGGCGGTGATCGTGCGCTACAAGCGCGAAGTGCGTGCTGATACCGCCGCGGCGCTGCAATGGCTGCGCGCCCGCCGTCCCGCAATCTGGGCTCGCCCCATGCCGCCGCCCGAGGAGGGTCGTGAGTCCGTCGCGGACTTGCTCAAGGCAATGGACCGGGTCGGCGACGACGCAATACCCGAGTATCGCGAGATGTTGCAGCGTCATGCGCGAGAATAGGCGAGCCGCCGGCCCCATTAAGTTGCCCGTGCTCGGCGCCCATATGCGCAGATTCAGGTACGCCCCGCTCAAGCACGCCCGCTTCGCCTACCCCTGGGGCGAAGGCGCGCTGAAAGGCGTCGCCGGCCCGCGCACTTGGCAATGCGAGGTCATGGAGGCGATCGGGGAACACCTTCAAAACCCCACAACCCGCCACACCCCGTGCCGCATCGCCCGTGCCTCGGGCCACGGCATCGGCAAGTCCGCCCTCATCGCGATGCTGATCAAATGGGGCCTCGATACCGGCGTCGACACGCGCATCGTCGTCACCGCCAATACCGAGAATCAGCTGCTCACCAAGACCGCGCCCGAACTGGCGAAGTGGTCCAACCTCTCGCTCACTCGCGACTGGTTCCGCACCGGTGCGACCGCGCTCGTCTCGACCAGTCCCGGCCATGACAAAAGCTGGCGCGCCGATCTCGTCACCTGGAGCCTGACCAATACCGAGGCATTCGCCGGTCTCCACAATCAGGGCAAGCGCCTGATCCTGGTGTTCGACGAAGCCAGCGGCATTCCGGCCAAAGTGTGGGAAGTGGCACTCGGCGCACTGACCGATGAGCAGACCGAGATCATCTTCCTCGCCTTCGGCAACCCGACCAGCAATTCGGGGCCTTTCCGCGGATGCTTCGGCGCGCACCGTCATCTGTGGAACACAGCGCAAATCGACAGCCGCACCGTCGAGGGCACCAACAAGGCCTATCTCGACGAACTGGTCGCGACCTACGGCGCTGACAGCGACATCGTGAAGGTTCGTGTGCGTGGCCAGTTCCCATCCGCCTCCTCGATGCAGTTCATCGCCAGCGACCTGGTCGATGCGGCACGCGTGCGTGATTTCCACAATTTGCCGACCGACCCGCTCATCTTCGGGCTCGATTGCGCGCGCTTCGGCGACGATCATTCGACGCTGGCGATCCGCTGCGGCCGCGACGCGCGCAGCCGACCATGGCGGCGCTGGTTTAAGACCGATGCGATGACGCTCGCCGGCGATGTCGCGCTTGCCGCGCAGATCCACCGCCCCGATGCCATCTTCGTCGATGCCGGCAGTATCGGTGCGGTGGTGGTCGATCGCCTGCGCCAATTGGGCGTCGAGAACGTCCATGACATCTGGTTCGGCGGCAAGGGCGCGGACGCCGTCTGGGCCGGCGACATGCGCGTCAGGACCGCCAACAAGCGCGCCGAGATGTGGACCAGCATGCGCAACTGGCTCGGCAACGGGGCCATCCCGGACGAGGATGTGCTGGCGACCGATCTCACCGGCGTCGAATATGGATATTCCAGGGACGACGAGATCCAGCTCGAGAAGAAGGAACATATGAAGGCGCGCGGCCTCGCCTCGCCCGATGACGCCGACGCGCTCGCCCTCACCTTCGCCGCACCGGTCATGCCGCGCGACACGCTCTACTGGCCCGACCCCCAGCCCCATCGGCGCCCGTTAAGCGAGGAGGAGGAATGGGACCGCCTGTACAAGGACATCAGAGATGACGGACAATAAATCCTCCCCGGCACGGGGAGGGGGACCAGCGAAGCTGGTGGAGGGGGCGTGCCGGCAACGTCACGCGTGGGGAGATCCCCCTCCCCGTGCCGGGGAGGAGCAAATGAGCAACGTCACTGCCCGCTCAGGCATCATCCCCCATGCGCAGCGCGGCGATGAACGCCTCTTGCGGAATGCTCACCGAGCCATATTCCCGCATCCGCTTCTTGCCCTCTTTCTGCTTGTCGAGCAGCTTCTTCTTGCGGCTGATGTCGCCGCCATAGCATTTCGCGGTCACATCCTTGCGCATCGCCGCGATCGTCTCACGCGCGATCACCTTGCCGCCGATCGCCGCCTGGATCGGGATCTTGAACAGATGCCGCGGGATCAGATCCTTCAACCGCTCGCACATCCCGCGCCCGCGCGCTTCGGCGGTGCCGCGATGCACGATCATGCTCAGCGCATCGACCGGCTCGCCATTGACCAGGATGCCCATCTTGACCAGATCGCCCTCGCGATAGCCGATCTGGTGATAGTCGAAACTGGCATAGCCCCGGCTGATGCTCTTCAGCCGGTCGTAGAAATCGAACACCACTTCGTTCAGCGGCAATTCGTACGTCACCTGCGCGCGGCCCGCGACATAGGTCAAATTCTTCTGGATGCCGCGCCGGTCCTGGCACAGCTTCAGGATCGGGCCGAGATATTCGTCGGGGCAATAGATCACCGCCTCGATCCACGGCTCGGCGATGGTCGCGATCTTGTTCGGGTCGGGCATGTCGGCCGGGTTGTGCAGCTCGATATGCCCGCCGCCATGCGTCAGCTCGATCTGATAGACCACCGACGGTGCGGTGGTGATCAGGTCGAGATCATATTCGCGCGTCAGCCGCTCCTGGATGATCTCCAGATGCAGCAGCCCGAGGAACCCGCAGCGGAAACCGAAGCCCAGCGCCGCGCTCGATTCCATCTCGAAGGTGAAGCTGGCGTCGTTGAGCCGCAGCTTGCCGATCGATTCCCGCAGCTTCTCGAAATCCGCCGCATCGACCGGGAACAGGCCGCAGAACACCACCGGCTGGACCAGCTTGAACCCCGGCAGCGCTTCGGCCGCCGGGCGCTTGGCGTCGGTGATCGTATCGCCGACCGCCGTCTGCGCGACTTCCTTGATCTGCGCGGTGATGAAGCCGATTTCGCCCACGCCCAGGTCGGTGAGCTGTTCGATCTTCGGCCGGAAACACCCGACCCGGTCGACCAGGTGCGTCGTACCGGTCGCCATGAACTTGATCTGCTGGCCCTTTTTCAGGGTGCCGGCCATCACGCGCACCAGGATGACCACGCCCAGATACGGGTCGTACCAGCTGTCGACGAGCATCGCCTTCAACGGCGCATCGGCATCGCCCTTGGGCGGCGGGATGCGCGTGACGATCGCCTCGAGCACTTCGGCGATGCCGATGCCCGATTTGGCGCTGGTCAGCACCGCGTTCGACGCGTCGAGCCCGATCACTTCCTCGATCTCGGCCCGGACCTTTTCCGGGTCGGCGGCGGGCAAATCGATCTTGTTGATCACCGGCACGATCTCATGGTCGTGCTCGATCGACTGATAGACATTGGCCAGCGTCTGCGCCTCGACGCCCTGCGCCGCATCGACCACCAGCAAAGCGCCTTCGCACGCGGCAAGGCTGCGCGAGACTTCATAGGCGAAGTCGACATGGCCCGGCGTGTCCATCAGGTTCAGCGTATAGGTTTCGCCGTCGTTCGCGGTGTAGCTCAGGCGCACCGTCTGCGCCTTGATCGTGATGCCGCGCTCCTTCTCGATGTCCATGTTATCGAGGACCTGTTCGGACATCTCGCGCGCGGTCAGCCCGCCGGTGAGCTGGATCAGCCGGTCGGCCAGGGTCGATTTACCGTGGTCGATATGAGCGATAATCGAAAAATTGCGGATCTTGTCGAGCGGGGTCACGGTTTTCTCTGGATGGCGTGCGAGTGTTGGCTTGCCATAGCATCGCGCGGTGACATGGCAACCAAAGCGACATTTGCGGTTTCCCGCCAATGGTGCGACGAGTTGCCCAAGGGCGCGAATCATTTTTTTTTGTCAAAAGGGGATGCCAGATGGCTGGAAAGACAATGCTCGCCGGGGCAGCAATGCTGCTGATTACCACGACACCGGCACTTGCCGGCAAGGAACCGAAACAGGCCAAGGCCTCGAACGGCCAACAGCTTCAGCAACAGGCGATGAGCGACGTGCCGCGCTGCTCGCGCAAGCACGGCACTGTGTCGATCGCCGATGGCGACGATCCCTCGGGCTGGACGCAGAACAGCCTGGCACCGCCGCAAAAGCTGCTCCGCGTTCTCGTGCAGCGCTCGGGCTGTTTCAACATCGTCGATCGCGGCACCGGCCTTAACGCCGCCACGCGCGAACGCGACATCGGCGCAGGGCTCGGCCTGCAGCGCCGTTCGAACGTCGGCCAGGGCCAGATCAAGGCGGCGGACTATGTCCTCGTCGCTGAAATCCAGGGCGCGAACAGCAATGTCAGCGGCAATGGCGCCGCCGGCGCGGCGGGTGCCATTCTGGGCGGTCCGATCGGCGGCCTGCTCGGCGGCTTCAAGTCGCGCAAGATGGAGGCGAACACGGTCGTCTCGCTGACCAATGTCCGCACCACAGAAACGATCGCGGTCGAGGACGGCTATGCCGCGAAACGCGACACCAGCTTCGCGGTCGGCGGCGTGTTCGGCGGCGGTGGCGTCGGCGTTGGCGGGATCGGCGGCGGTTATGAAAGCACCGATATCGGCCGCATCGTGACCCTGTCGTTCATCCAGGCCTATTCGAAACTGGTCACTGGCCTGGGGTACATCACCCCCGGCGACGAAGGCACCGCACAAGCGGCGCCGGCCAAGACCTTCACCGCGCAAGGGCCGGTCGCGATGCGGCGTGCGGCAAACCCCAAGGGCGCGATCATCCGCACCCTGCCGGTCGGTTCGATTGTCTATCCCACCGGTCAGCAGAACGGCCTGTGGTGGGAAGTCGCTGACGAAAACGACAATGTCGGCTGGGTGATGAACACCAAGCTCGCCCCCTCGCAGTAAAACTACTCCTCCCCGGCACGGGGAGGGGGACCATTTGCTCCTTCAGCAAGTGGTGGAGGGGGGCTTCCACAAGCGATACGCTTCCGGCTCACCCCCTCCACCAGCTTCGCTGGTCCCCCTCCCCGTGCCGGGGAGGATTTGATTCAACGCCGAACCGTTTTCGCGGGATGGTGATTCAACGCTGCCGGTCGTAGCATGTATCACCCTGCCGGTTCGGAGTTGTAAATCCATGAAATCCATCACCGCACTTTTCGCCCCCGCCATTGCCCTGGCCGCCGCGACCATCGCCCTGCCCGCGTCCGCGGCGCTGCCGGTCGGCGCCAAGGCCCCGGTCTTCACCACAAAGGCCGCGCTCGCCGGCAAGTCGTTCGATTTCGCGATGGCCAAGGCGCTGAAGAAGGGCCCGGTGGTGATCTATTTCTTCCCCGCCGCCTTCACTCAAGGCTGCACGATCGAAACGCATGAATTCGCCGAAGCGGCGGCTGAATTCCACAAGAACGGGGCAACGCTGATCGGCCTGTCCGCCGACCCGATCGACAAGCTCGCCAAATTCTCGGTCGAGGCATGCCGCAACAAATTTCCGGTCGGCGTCGCCAGCGCCACGACGATCGCCGGCTACGACGTCCCGCTCAAGGCCGGCGCAACGATGACCAACCGCACCTCATACGTCATCGCCCCCAACGGCAAAATACTCTTCACTTTGTCGCAGATGAACCCCGCCGGTCACGTCCAGGGCACGCTCGATGCGGTAAAGGCGTGGAAGGCAAGCAAGCGGTAGAAAAACGCCCCTCCATTTCTTACTTCCCCCTTTCTTACTCCCTTCCCATTCTTGCCCCCCTCCCTTCATGGGAGGGGTTGGGGGAGGGTCTCAGCGGCGGGCGGGGCTCGATGCCCCGTTCGACGCTTCGCGCCGAGCGCTGCGCTACGCGATCGCACCCTCCCCTACCCCTCCCATGAAGGGAGGGGAGAAGGCCTAACCCAACCCCGCCGCCTCGATCGCAGCCAGCGCACTGGCAAAGCGCTCTTCCCCCTCGCCCTTCACCAGCGCCCACGGCACCCCGCGCCGGTCGAGCTCGGCCCGGGACAGATCGAAGAAACGCTGCCGCTCCGCCACCGATCCGAACATGCGCGTGCCGTCCTCGATCCAGGGTAAATCGATATCGAACAGCAGATAAAGATCGGCGGTGCCGGTCCACGCATCGAACCACGGATCGCGATACCCGAACAGCATGTCCGCCCATACCGCGGTCATCAGCGGATCGGTGTCGAGGATCAGCAAATCGATGCCGTTCATCGCCCGGGTCAGCCGGTCATGCGTTCGCGCGATCGTGACCAGATCGGCCATGGTGAAATCGATGCCGTGCGCCTCCGCGAAGGTGCGGCCATATTCATCGACCACCGCACCCGACAAATGCCGCGCGAGACGCGGGGCGAGCGTGGACTTGCCCGTGCTCTCCGGTCCGTGAAGGCAGATCGTGCGCGTCATGCCCCAGCCTTGCCCGGACGGCCCCGTTCGGCACGGCGCCAGTCGCGCAGGCCCCAGATCGAGACGGCGAGCAGCACGATATATAAAGCGGATGTCACCCACAGATCCTTCAACGCGTACATGCCGATCGCGACGATATCGACTGCGATCCACAACACCCAATTCTCGATTCTTTGCCGCGACAACAGGATTTGCGCGGCGATGCTGGCCATCGCGATTCCGGCATCGAGCCAGGGCAAGGCTGCGTCGGTGAAGCGGTGCATCAGCCAGCCCCATGCCGCGGTCGCCACCACGATACCACCGATCCAGCGCCCGCGATCGACCGGCAGCATCCGCTCGACCCGGACCTCCCCCACCCGCGCGGCGGACTGCGACCAATGCCGCCAGCCATAGAGATTGATCATCAGGAAAAAACCCTGCAGCAGCGCGTCGCTGTACAGCTTCGCCTGGAAGAATATCCAGGCGTAGATCAGCACCCCGGCGATCGCGAACGCATAATTCCAGATGCTGCGGCGGGCGACCAGCGCGACGTTGATGACAATGAGGAGAGAGGCGATCGCCTCGACCAGGGACATCGACGAGGCGATAGTGCGGTGTTGGTACAACGTCGAGCCGTCTTCCCTCTCCCCTTGTGGGAGAGGGAGGGGCCCATCGCTCTTGCGATGGGAGGGTGAGGGGGACTGATGCGAGTGTCATGCACCCCACTCCCCCTCATCCGACCTCACTGCGCTCAGCCACCTTCTCCCACAAGGGGAGAAGGGAATTAGTGCGTCACCCGCTCCAGCAAGCATCCCGGACGATCTCGGCATCGGCGCCCGGCAAGGGCTGGCCGAGATCGATCAGGCCCGATTCAAGCTTAGCGCCGTTGCCGTTATCTCTCTCCTATGGATGAAATGTCGGCCCGGCGCCCGCCTACGTCAATCGCCCCGTCAATCGTCGCCGGGGAACAGCGGCAGGCGCGGCTGGCCGGGTGCGAACAGCAAGGCGGGCGGCTGCATCACCAGGCTGCCCGGCGGAATGTCGTCGGTTACCCAGACATTGCCGCCGATCGTCGATCCGGCGCCGATCGTCACGCGGCCAAGGATCGTCGCGCCGGCATAGACCACGACATCGTCCTCGACGATCGGGTGGCGGGCGAAGCGTTCGCGCACCGCCTCCCCGCCTTCGACCGGCAAGCGCCGCGCGCCGAGCGTGACGTGCTGGTAGAGCCGCACGCGTGCGCCGATGATCGCGGTCTCGCCGATCACCACGCCGGTGCCATGATCGATGAAGAAGCTCGGCCCGATCGTCGCGCCGGGATGAATGTCGATCCCGGTGCGGGTATTGGCGATCTCGGAAATGACCCGCGCGACGAGCGGCGCGCCGAGCTGATAGAGTTGATGCGCAAGCCGGTGATACATCACCGCCAGCGCACACGGGTAACAGATCAGGATCTCATCGATGCTGCGCGCGGCGGGATCGCCCTGGAACGCGGCGGCGATATCGCTGTCAATCAGGCGGCGGATTTCGGGCAGCGCGGCGGCGAACAGGCGGACGATCGTCTCGCCATGTGCCGCCTCGAAAACATCGGCGCTTTCCGCTTCCCAATAGCGCAGTTCGCGATCCACCTCGGCGCGCAGGATCGCCAGCGCCTGTTCGAGCCGCAGCGCGACGAACAGATCTTCGGTCGTGCCTTCATAATGGCCGAGCCGCAGCGGGAACAGAGCTGCTTCGAGATGTTCGAGCATGAAGCCGACCGCGGTACGGCCGGGAAAACGCCCCGACCCCGCTATGGCATATTGCTGATGCGCCTTGCGCCAGTCGTCGCGCGCGGCACGCAGGCCGGTCACGATCGGCGCGATCGTATCGGCGCTTTCCGTTCGGTCGAGGACAAGGTCGTTTATGGGCATCGCCAATTCCATCATGTCGTTGATTGGCGCAATCTCCACTTAATCAATGGGATTTCAACTGTGGATAGGTTTTCGCAGGCCAAGCCGAACTTTACGCGCGGTCTTTCGGACCTTCCCCCCGCCCCGCTTCCCGCCTAGCATTACGCAAAAGAGCGAGGAGCGGCGTCACGTGCATCATATCGCGATCATCGGTTCGGGGCCTGCAGGATATTACACGGCCGAGGGGTGCCAGAAGACTTTCGGCGCGGATGTCCGCGTCGACATCATCGACCGGCTGCCCGTTCCCTATGGTCTGATCCGCACCGGCGTCGCGCCCGATCATCAGTCGATCAAGGGCGTATCGCGCCGTTACGAAGCGGTCGCGCTGTCCGACACGGTGCGCTTCGTCGGCAATGTCAGCGTCGGCAAGGATGTCAGAATCGAGGAGCTGCGCGGCCTGTACGACGCGGTCGTGCTGGCGACTGGCGCGCCGTCCGACCGGCCGCTCGGCGTGCCGGGCGATGATTTGCCTGGCGTGATCGGGTCGGCGGCGTTTGTCGGCTGGTATAACGGCCATCCCGATTTCACGGTGCTCGGCCCGCCGCTGCACGGGCCTGGCGCGGTGGTCGTCGGCAATGGCAATGTCGCGCTCGACGTGGCGCGGATCCTGGCCAAGACTGGCGACGAATTTATCGGTTCGGACATCGTCGAACACGCGCTGGGCGAACTCGGCGAAGCGCGGTTGCAGACCGTCACTTTGCTCGGCCGACGCGGGCCGCACCAGATCGCGATGACGCCCAAGGAACTGGGCGAGCTTGGCCATCTTTCGCGCGCCGCGCCGCACGTCGACCCCGCCGATCTGCCGTCGGTCGAGACGGATGCCGCGCTCGATCCGGGACAGCGCAAATCGGTCACGCATCTGCGCGACTTCGCCGCGCACCCGCAGGACAAGCCGATCGCAATCGTGTTCGATTTCTTCGCCATGCCGGTGCGGATCGAAGGCGACGGCAAGGCCGAACGGATCATCGTCGAACGCACCGCGCTCGATGCCGAGGGCCGCGCGTCGGGCACCGGCGAGACCTATGCGATCCCTGCCAGTCTGGTGGTCAGCTGCATTGGATACCGCACCCCGCCGATCGAGGGCGTGCCTTATGACGAAAGCCTCGGCCGCTTCGCCAATGTGGACGGCCGCATCGCACCGGGCCTTTACGCGGTCGGCTGGGCACGGCGCGGGCCGACCGGCACGATCGGCACCAACCGTCCCGACGGTTTCCTCGCGGCGGAGAATATCGCCGCCGACCTCGCTGGCGGCGGTCAAGCGGCGGGGGGCAAGACCGGCCGCGCCGGGCTCGACGCCCTGTTGACCGAGCGCGGAGTCGAGGTCGTCACTTTTCGCGACTGGCAGAAGATCGAAGCCGCCGAAGTCGCCGCCGCCCGCGACGGCGCGCCACGCGAGAAGTTCGTCCATGTCGATGCGATGATGGCCGCGCGAAACGGCGACGGCTGAGCCTTTGCCGAAGTCGCTCTTCCCATCGCGCGCCCGGAAACCCGATGGAAACGGCTCCAGCCGCGATCGTCAGGCGGCCGTCACTCGCCGGACGACGTCGCGCATCGGCTTCGCCGCCATCGCTGCGTCGTACAGCAACCCGCGATTGAGCTGGCCGCAATCGAGCGGCGTGCAGGCCAGCGCGGCGATGGTTTTGGGCGATCGTTCCTGCAGCCAGCTATGACGATCGCTCAACCCCCAAGCCACCACGCTGGTTACCGCCGGCTGATCGAGCGCCACGTCGAGCAGCGCCGCGACCGCGTCGGCGACATTGCCGTCGCGCGTGTCGAGCGGGAGCGATCGGTCCGCTTCGAGCACATCGAGTTCGGTGATGGCGATATCGACTCGCATGTCCTTCAACTCGGCGAGGAACCGCGCGATGCGAGGCTGCGGCAGCGAACCCTTGGCAAGTTCCAGATGCCCCTGAAGTCCGACCACATCGAGCGGCACCGCATCATGCTTCAGCCGCTCGACCAGATGCAGCAACGCGGTGCGCCGTGCCTCGTCCACCGGATTGTCGTAGAGCAGGCTGTAATCGTTGATCATCAACCGTGCGTCGGGGTCGAGCGCGCGCGCCGTCTCGAGTGCGCGACGGACATAATCATTGCCATATGCGCGCTGGAAACTGGTGCGGCGCATCCCGCGATGGCCATGTTCGGTGTCGATCATCTCGTTGACCACCACCCATTCGCCGATCGCCCCGCGATAGCGTGGCAGCAAAGACGCGAAATGACGCTCCACCGTGTGCCAGTCGCGCCCGTCCGCCATCTCCGCGCGCGCCCAATCGGGCGTCATCTGTTCCCATATCAGCGAATGACCCCGCACCTGCTTGCCATGTGCGCGGGCAAAGGCCGTGATCGCATCATAATTGCCGTACCACGGTTCGCCGGGGCGCCATTCGACCGCGCTCCACTGCCCATGATATTCGGGCACGAGCAGGTCGCATTCGCCGATAATCGCATCGAGCAGCGAGCCGGCATCAACGAGTTGATCCGGGCGCACCGCCGCACCGAAACGCCGCGCCCGGTCGCCTTGCCGCGGCAGGGCATCGACCAAGGGCCGGGCCGCCAGTCCGACCGAAGTCGGGACGGCGATCAGGGGCAGCGCACACATCGCCACCAAAAGATCGCGCCGAGACGCCCGAATGTCCATGATGCTGCGCAGAAACCCTGTTGTGAAGGATTTCCGTTACGTCATAGGCTGTTAAGGCGGCCGCATCAGGCGTGGTTGCTCAGGCGTTTACCAGTTTGCGACGACCAAGCGCCGTACCGATTACTGCATAAAGGGGCTTGGGGTTGAATTCGGCGTCGAGCGGCAGTCCGCGATTGACGCCGCCGCCGCCCGCCGCATCGAGCCAGGAATATCGATCGCTGAGCCCCCAGCAGGTGAGGCTGCCCATAGCGGGATTGTCGAGTGCGACGTCGAGATAGGCGCGCACCGCCTCCGCCACGCGACGATCCCGCTCGGCGATCGGCAGGGTTGGATCCGCTTCCTTCACGTCCAGTTCACTGATCCGCACTTGCAGCCCAAGCCCGCCAAGCTCGTTGAGGAAATCGCGTAGAATCTTCTCGTCGAACCGCGTCTGATTGGCGAGATCGAGGTGCGCCTGGATGCCGACACCGTCGAGGGGAACGTCGGCCTTTTTCAGACGCTCGAGCAGCTTGAGCAACAGGTAGCGCCTGTCCGTCTGCCAGGGAAGGTCATAATCGAGCCCATATTCGTTGATGAACAGCTTTGCGTTCGGCGCGATGGTGCGCGCGTCCTCCAGTGCGCGGCGGATATAATCCGGCCCGAATATTTGCAGGAACAGCGACGGGCGCAGGCCATCCATCCGGTGCCCCATGTCCATCGGTTCGTTGACCACGTCCCACGTCCGCGTCACCGCAGAGTAGCGCGGCATGACCGACGACAGGAAACGACGCACGATCATCCAATCGGGTTTTTCGGCCAGCGCCTGGCGCGCCCAGCCGGGAATGCTTTGATGCCACAAAAGAGCGTGGCCGTGCATCGTCTTGCCGGTCGCGCTCGCAAAACTCGCAATCTGGTCGGCCGCCCGAAAATCCAGCTTGCCCCGCTCCGGCTCGACCCATGCCCATTTCAGTCCCAGTTCGGGCGTGACGACGCCACAATTGGCGGCGACCGCAGCGCGATACGCAGCATCGGATCGCAGCGCCTCCGCCCGAACCGCCGCGCCGAACAGCATCCTCGCGCGACCGGCGATTTCCTGCAGGCCGGCGGCGGCGATGGCAGGAGCAGCGGCGACCGGTATCGCCGCAATGCCGGCGAGCACCGCGCGTCGAGAAAATCCCGCGTGTCGCGCAACTCGTCTGTGCAATATGCTCGGATCATCGTAGGGATGCGGGATGTCAGGCACCTTGTCGGTTTAGCTGTGTTGTCAGGCACATGTCACGGCGGGAAAAGGCTACGCGAATGAATCCAGGGCTGTGGCTCCGCCTATTGCCGGCATTTCTTGCCGTGTTCGCCTCGGCCGAGGCGCAGGCCGGCCCGTGGACGATGCCCGCCGGCGACGGCCGCGTCATTGTTACCGCGATTTATTCCCACGCCGACAAGACATTCGACGGCAATGGCGACGCCCGGAATGCACCGGTTTACGACCAGTATCAGGCCTATTTTCAGGCCGAATACGGCCTTACCGACGATCTGACATTGTTGCTCGCGCCAAGCCTGCGGCGCGTCACGGTCGAGAATGGCGATAGCTCGACGGGCCTTGGCTACACTGAATTGGGCGCGCGCTATAAGCTGCTCGACCGGAACGGCCTTGTATTTTCCTTGCAGGGCACCGCTTTTATCCCTGGCGTCAAACGTCGTGACGTGGTCGCCCAGATCGGCAGCACCGACCCCCAATATGACGCCCGCGCGCAGGTCGGATATGGGTTCAAGATCGGCAAGACCGATGCCTTTATCAGCGCCGATGGCGGCTATCGCTATCGCGCGGGCGATCAGCCCAACGAAATCCATTCCGACGTCACATTCGGCGTCCATGCGACCAAGCGGCTCATGTTCATCGCCAATTCCTACAACACATGGTCGGACGGCCGCGGGCGAAACATCTTTCCTTCCTATCGTTACAGCAACATCTATGCCGGCGGCGTTTACGACCTGAGCGATCGCGTCTCATTGCAACTCGGCGGCTTGGCTACGGTGTCGGGCCGCAATGCGCTGCGCGAGCGCGGCATTTACACCGGGCTGTGGGTGAGATTCTAGGAGCGCGTCACAATTATTGGAAGAGGCTGGGCGGGCCCGCCCTCCCCCGAACGTGCGATTGGGAAGACCACGCGGAATGTAATCATCAACGCCTTGAATGTCGTCGCGACCGCGCCGGGATTGGTGCAACGAATAACATAACAAAATATCAGATGCGGTGAGTTCGTCGATGATGCCGAGTCGCAGTTTCATCCCCAAGAATGACATGAAACAGCGGCCGGCAACGGCCTTAATCTCTTCGTTCTTCGGCATATCATTAATTTCTTGCGCATCGGATCGATGGTGTGGATTCACAAGGTCGCGATAGACCATGGCTCGACTGCCATTGCACGCAGCGGTTCATCTGGCCGCGTTTCGCGCATGACTGGTCCCGCTTCCGCACTGCAGCATTGACCGATTGCACCAAAATGGCTGCTGAATCGTTACTGGTTAATGCGGATCGATCGGACTGACGGTTTCGCGCCGAAGGGGGACGAATATAATATGGCGACAAACCGTTCGCGTTGGTCAATTGCAAGCGTTGCAACTTTCACTATACCTCTGATATTGCTGGCTGACCTTGCAAACGGGCAGCCGCTCGCCCAACCGATCGACAGCGCGGCCATCGCCACGCCGACGGTGGCGCTCGCGTCGTTAGGCTTTCGTCAGGGTATCGATTTTTCTGGACTGGAAGGACGGCAGGAACTGTTTTTCCAGGTGCCGGCCGGCCTGCGATCCTATTCGCTCCGGCTGGTGCTACCGTTCCAGTCGGTCGCCGCCATCCCGGTCGCGCGACGATTAACCATCCTGACGCGCAACAGGGTGTTGGGCACAGCGGCGATCGATGCGAACGGAACGATCGACATTCCGATCCCGGCCGACGCAATCGACGGCGGCGTCTTGCCTCTGACCCTGATCTATAGCGGCGCGGCAACACCCAACCGGTGCTACGATCGACGCGCTGCGGCCGATCATCTGCATCTCGATCCCGGCGGCGGACTCGTGCTTGGCATCGCGCGGGATGCCGTGCTGCCGATCGCCACAGTCGCCGCGTTGATCGGCAATGAGCCGACGATCATGGTCCCGGCACGTCCGAGTACCGCCCAGGCCGCGGCCGCGTTGACGGTGATCGCGGCACGTGGCGGAGGCCGGCTTTCGCTGTCACGCCCAACCGGCCTGGTGAGCTATGTCGAGATTGCCGGCGAGGGCGGTCCAGCCCTGCGCGCAACCCGCGATAACGGCACTGCGGTGCTGATGCTCGGCGGAAAAGACCCTGCCGCCAGTGCTCGCGCAGCGTTCTCCGGCAAACCGGGATGGCTGGCCGGGTCGCAGATCGATCGGCTGACGATACGACCGCACCGATCCGACACGCTCACCTTCGCCGACCTTGGTGCCGATCTGGGGGCAACCTCGATCGCTGGCGAGGGCGGATGGTCGTTCGCCATCCCGGCATCGCGGCTGCCCATGGCGCAGACGATCGCGGGGCTGGCGATCGACGTCGCCGCAGTCCCGATCGATCCGGCCGATAGCATTTCGGCGTGGTTCAACGACATAATGCTGGGCAGCGCGCCGCTCGATCGATCTGGACGAACACGGCTTGACGTACCGATACCGGAGGGGTCGACGCATAGCCTGAACGGCGTCGCGGTGCGGATCACTCGAGGCCGGCGCGACGATTGCGGCGATACCCCGCGCGGATGGCCCGCGCAGTTGCTCGGCTCCAGCGAAGTACGCTTGCGCGCTGCCGGACCGGCCCGCGATTTCCACGATTTCGCGCGGGCCAGCCATGACGGCGTGACCGTCGTTGTACCTGGGCCAGGCGCACTTCCGCTTGCCGCAAAGGTCGTTGCCGGGCTGCTCGACAGGACGGTGCCGATCAGTGTTTCATGGGGTCGAATTCCGGATGCGGGCCCATATATTCTCATCGCCGACGCACCGCCGCCGGGCGCAACGCCGCCGCTCGGAACGCTGGATGGGCGGCTGATGCTCACATCGGCCGATGGAGAGGCCGACTTCGATCTGCCGGACGCCGGGGAATCGACAGTCGCGCAACTATTCGAGTCCGGCGGACGAGTTATCCTGTGGATACGTCCGGCCAAATCGGGCGTGCCGCAAACCATTTGGCTAGATCAGGGCAACGTGGCGCTGATTGCCGCCGACGGCGTGGTCACGCCGATATCGACCGTGCGCAAGCGCCTGGTGCCGGCCATCGTCAGGCCCGACACCCTGCCATGGTGGGACGCGAACCGCCGCCTATTGATGGCAATCGCAGGCTTGCTTGCGGCCATCGCGATCGCCGCATGGTCGTTCCGTCCTTCGGTGAAAAAGCCACGGCCGGGACAGGAAACGAGCGACAAGGGGTAGCATGTGAAGATGCTCGTCACCGGTCCGGCCGGGCGTTTCGGATCGCCGTCGTGCGATCGATCGCCCGCCGGCGAATGCTATGGAAAGCTGCGTCTTCACCGTCGCGGGCGCGTCGTCGTGGCGGCGATCGTCCAAGCATGATGGTAGATTTCGCCGACCCCTGGACCAGCCTGTTGTGCCTGATTTTCATCGGCACGCAGTTGCTCTACGCGGCCGCCTTTGCCGTCGATATATATATTTTCCGTTTGCCGGTGGACCGCGTCGATATGGCGGAAGAGCGGCTTCTGCGAGCTGAGGACTATCCGAATATCGTGCTGTTCTATCCGGTGCTGCGTGAACTCGAAGGGACGATGCGCACCACCTTCATCAGCCTGCGCCAGCTGCGTTATCCGGCGGACCGGTTCCGCGTCGTGTCGATCCCCAATGCCAGCGACCGGGAAACCATCGCCAGCCTGCGCCGGTTACAGGCCGAATTCGATTTTCTCGAGGTTATGGAAATCCCCGCAACCAGCGATCCATCATGGTCGGTGGTGTGGGACGCCTGGTCGCACAATCCCAAGGCCTATTGGTGGCACGACGGCCCACGCGCTGGTGAGCGCGATCTGCCGCCCAAAAAGACCCGTCAGCTGATCTACGCATTCTACACGCTCGCCGATCGGGAACGCGGCGCGGACGATTTCCTGGTCAATTATATCGACGCCGACAGTTGCCCCCCGCCCGACCATCTGATCGCGGCGGCGATCGGCATGCGCCGTTTCGACGTGCTCCAGGCAAGCAATATCGCGGGCAATCTCAATGACACGCTGGCGGCAAGCTGGCATGCCTTCGACCATATGGCCTGGGACGGCCGCAAGTACCAACATCTGACCGCGCATGGCCGCCAGCCCTTCTGGGTGCTGGGAAAGGGCCTGTTCTTTCGCGCGTCGGATCTCGTTGCGCTAGGCGGTTTTCACCCGTGGATCACGATCGAAGACCCCGAAGTGGGCTTGCGTTTCTGGGCCAATGGCAAAAGGCTCGGCTATATCGAAAATCCGCTGATCGAGGAGGTGCCCTCGACCTTCGCCCACGGCATCACGCAACGCAAACGCTGGGTGGCGGGGTTTTTCCAGAGCCTCGACGCGCCGCTAAGGGCGCTCGGCTATTCGTGGCGCGACCGGGTGAAGGCGTGGATGATCTTCCTTCCCTGCCTCAGTTATTGTATCAACCCGATCGGCCTGTCGGTCGGCGCCTGGGCGATGTGGCGTTTGCTGTCTGGAACGGGCCCGCTGCCTCTTTGGACGATCATCCTGTCCTCGGCGAACGTCTTGGCCTGGCTGTTGTCGCTCGTCCTGCTCTATCGCTCGATCTGGATCCGTACCGCACTGGTGTTGGAGCGTCGGCGCGACCGGCTGCGCTATCTGGTGCGCTGCAACCCGCTCGCGCTGCTGATCTGGGGGCTGATCTGGATCGCACCGCTGTGGATCGGCTGGCGCATGTACCGCAAGGACGGCGGCCTCGTCTGGGAACGCACCGAAAAAATCAACGCCAACGCACGGCTCGTGCGCCGCAAGGCAATTGAGGAAGAACACGCTTGATGACCGGTAAACATGCACTGATCACGGGGGGCGCCGGCTTTATCGGCTCGCACCTGACCGACACGCTGCTCGAGCGCGGCTATGAGGTGACGGTGCTCGACGCGCTGCTGCCGCAGGTCCATGCCGATACGCCGGTCGATGATCAGGGCTGGCCGACCTATCTCAATCCCGCCGCGCGGCGCATCCACGGCACGGTGCTTGACGAGGCGGTGTTTGCCGAGGCGCTGGACGGCGTGACCCATCTCGTCCATCTCGCCGCCTCGGTCGGGGTCGGGCAGAGCATGACCGACATCGTCGACTATACCCGCAACAACGCCATGGGCGCCGCCACCATGCTGCAGGTGCTGAGCCGCGGTGAACATGTGGTCGAACGGATCGCGGTGGCGTCCTCGATGTCGATCTATGGCGAAGGGGCCTATCGCAACACCGCGACCGATGAACTCGTCACGCCGCTGCCGCGGCCGGGCGAACAACTCAAGGCGCAACAATGGGAATTGGTCGCCGATGGCGAAAAATTGCGTCCTGTCGCGACTGCCGAGAACAAACCGCTCCAGCCCGGGTCGATCTATGCCATCAACAAGCGCGATCATGAAGAGATGTTCCTGATCGTCGGCCGCGCGCTCGACATCCCGACCGTCGCGCTGCGCCTGTTCAACGCCTATGGTTCGCGCCAGGCACTCGGCAATCCCTATACCGGAGTCGCGGCGATCTTCATCGCGCGATTGCTCAATGATTCACCGCCGATGATCTTCGAGGACGGCGAACAACGGCGCGATTTCATTCATGTCGGCGATGTTGCCGAAGCCTTTGCGACGGTGCTGGAAAGCGAGGCGCGGATCTGGGACGCGTTCAACGTCGGCAGCGGCGATGCGATCACCGTACGCGAGATCGCGCATACGCTCGCCCGCCTGCTCGGCAAGAATATCGCGCCGGAGATTCTCGGCCGCTATCGCGTCGGCGACATCCGCCACTGCTTCGCCGACATATCCGGGATCAAGCGGGCGTTCGGCTTCGCGCCGAAACACGATTTCGAAACCGGGATGGCCGAACTGATCGACTGGGTCAGGACCGCCGAAACGCCGGAGGACCGATCAGGCACGAGCATGGCCGAGCTGGAGCGTGGCGGGTTGCTTGTCTAGGCCTTTGGTCTTGAGATTGGTGGCGCGGTCCTGACGCAATTGGCGGTCGGTCCAGGGGTGCCTGGACTTGATCGTGCGGCGATCACGACCAGACGTCCACACAGGTTTGCGCAGCGGATGATTTGCCCGGGCAGCGCTCGGTTATAATCCGGGGATAGTTGCGGCGCCCGCCGGTGAGAGGTCCGCGCTGACGGCGATATTCGGCGTCAGATCATCGATCTCAAAAACTATAGCGCGAGCTTCCCGAAGCACGCCGTTACGTCGCCCTCGGGTCGCCGGTATTCATGCACCGGCCGCATGGTCGGGAACCGGCGAACGACCGTAACGCACGCCGGGGCACCGCCTTGTCGGCGGCCCGGCCATCGATCGCCCCACCGGCCACTTTTAACTTGATCGGCGAACGTCGCCCCGCTACGCGCTCGCCCCTGCAATGTGTCGGGGCGTGGCGCAGTCTGGTAGCGCACTGGTCTCGGGGTCCAGGGGTCGTAGGTTCGAATCCTATCGCCCCGACCATTGCAGCGATTGGCACGGGCGAGGCTCGACGCCCCGAACCCGACGGTCCGAACCTGCTTTCGCCGACCAACTTATCTGTACACTTCGTCCCCGTGAGACCGCGAGGCAGGTTACTTCTTGCCCGCTGGCGCCACGACAGGCTTTTTGGCCGCCCCTCGCGCATCGGCAAAGATCGCGGTCAAGGCAAGCTTTCGGTCGGCTGGGGGCAAGGATTTGATCATGGCGAAGGCCGACATACGGATCGACGCCGTCGCTGCTGCCTCGGCTTGCCGGCGCTGGTCGATCAATCGCGCGGCGGCGTCGACATCGAGCGTCGGCGCGGCGACGACGCTTTGCAACGCCACACGATATTGCTTTTCAGCTTCGCCGTCGGCACGTGCCTGAGGCAATAATGTCTGATTCAGATAGCGCTGAAATAGCGGACGCCCCTCGGAGGACATATGCTGCAGGACCATAGTGAATAGCGACGCCGCCGACGCCGGAGCGGAAGCCTTCGACGCGGGCGCGGCCTTGGCCATAGCCGGGCCTGCCGGCAGGTCCATGGCGGTGGCGAACAGAAGCAATGACAGCATTACCAGAACCTCGATTTCTTTGATCCGACCATTCTGCGCCGGTGCCGAGCATTTCCGCAAGGCGGCAGGATCGTCGCCCACAAACCCCACGAACACTGCAGGCCGGCCCGATCATTTATGCAGAAAAGTCCTCTAAGTCCATGTTGACGAGTGATTTATTACTGATACACATAACCGTAACAGGGTACGAAAAGGGGCTTTCCGACCATGAAGACGTTTTCACGCGGCGGGCGGAGCATTGCGCGCAAATTGCTGACGGGCACGGCGCTGGCCGGTGTCGCTGCGAGCGCATTTATCGCAGCACCGGCATTCGCCGATAACGAATGCGGCGTAACGACTCTCGGTACGGTAACCTGCACGGCCGCGGGCAACCCCTTCCCCAACGGCATCACCTATTCGACCCCGCCGGTCGATCCCGCTGACGATCCCGGCCTCGATCCGACCGCGCCGGTCTATGACCTGACCGTGAACCTTGGCGACGGTGTGGCGATCAACAGCGGGCCCAACACCGGCGTGGCGATCTTCGGCTTCAACGATGGCTCGGCGACGCTCAACTCGTTCGGCAACACCAGCATTTCCGTTACCGGAGTCGGCGCAACCGGCGTGATCGGCAACACCAATTACGGTGACCTGACGATCAACACCGACAGCATCGTGACCGATGGCCGCGCCTCGCAGGGGATCAATGCGGTCAGCAACACGGGCGACATCACGATCGACGCCACCTCGATCGTGACGAACGGCAACAGCTCGCTCGGCATCAGCGTCAATGCCTATGCCGGCGACATCGACATCACCGCCGGTTCGGTCACTGCAAATGGCTATTATGTCGGCGGTATCTACGCCTATGCTGGCAACGGCAATGTGACGATCGATGCCGGGACCGTCGCGACGACGGGCGGCAGCGTCGCCGGTATCGGATCCGACGCCATCAGCGTTCGCGCGCGGGGCGGCTCGATCGATATCGCTGTGGATACCGTTTCGACCGAAGCCGATTATTCCAACGGCATTCGTGCCGTTTCGTTCGGGACCGATGCGGCGGTGACGGTGACGGCCGGCGATATTACGACCAATGGCTTCGCTTCGAATGGCGCGGTCGTGCAGGGCGACACTGCGTCGCTGACGGTCGATAACATCACGACGTCCGGCGATTACAGCTATGGCGCGGTGATGTTCAGCACCGGCGCGGGTGGCGCGACGTTCGTCTCGACCGGCGCGATCTCGACCAGTGGCGTAGACTCAAACGGTGTCTTCGTAAAATCCTATGGCGGCGGCGACGCCAACATCACCGTCAATGACGTCTCGGCCACCGGCGATTCGTCCCCCGCAGTTTATGCCTATGGCTATAACGCGAGCGTCACGGTCAATGGCGACGTATCGACGGAGGGAACCGCGTCGCGCGGGGTCGAAGTCTTTGCTTATAACGGTGTCGCGACGGTGACCAACAATGGCTCCATCAGCACGTCGGGCGATAACAGCATCGGCGTTGTCGCGACCGGCATTTATGGCTCCGTCGTCGACGGAGCAGGGTCGGTGACGACCAACGGCGCGAACTCGACCGGTATCCTGGCGCGCTCGGTCATTGGCGATGTTGACGTAACCTTGGGCGATGTGACCACGACCGGTGACGGCTCAAGCGGTGTCGTAGCCATCAGCTATTTCGGCAACGCTTCAGCTATTTCGACCGGCACGGTTTCGACTGCGGGCGCAAATTCGACCGGTGTCTATGCGGGCTCATTCTACGGCGTTGGCGATGCCACCGCGACGGTCAACAATGTATCGACGACAGGCGACAATTCGGCCGGCATTGCGATCTATGGTTACAATGCCGCTGCCAATGTGAATGGCGATGTGTCCACGGCCGGCGCCAACTCAACCGGTGTTTCAGTCTACGCGATTGGCGGAGCCGCCGATGTTGCGAACAACGGCTCCATCACGACCACCGGTGCCGGCAGCGGCGGCGTCAGCGCAATCGCCTATGGCGACGTTACTGTCACCGGTACTGGATCAGTCTCTTCGACCAGCACCGGCATCGACGCCTATAGCCTGACCGGCAATATTGACATTACACAGGGTGATATCGCGACCAGCGAAGCGGGTGCCGATGGCGTCCATGCGGAAACCGCAAACGCGCTGTATACGGCCGGCGACATTACCGTGAACGTCGGTGCAGTCGATACCGCCGGCGATTTCGCCGATGGCATCGATGCCTCCGCGATGAACGGCGGCAATATTGCGATCACGCATGGCGCGATCACGACGACCGGGGAACAGTCCTTCGGTGTGGCCGCAATTGGCCTTTACGATGTCAGCGTCACCGGCACATCGGTCGCCACGACCGGCTATAATGCGGCCGGTGTCTATGCCGTCAGCATCTTCGGCGACGTCACCGTCGATGAAGGCACGGTCAGCACGACGGGCGATTATTCGCCCGGCATCGTTGGCGCATCCTATTTCGGCAACGTCGCCATCACGGCCGACAATGTGTCGACATCGGGCTATTCGTCGGACGGCGTGTTCGGCATCGCGATCAATGCCGGTAACACCGACATCACCGTCGGAAATGTCACGAACACAGGCGACAACTCGATCGGGGTTCGCGCTCAGGCTGCTTATGATGCCTCGGTCACGGTTGCCGGCACGGTGCGGACCAGCGGCTACGCCTCGGACGGCGTCAACATCTATGCGATAGGCGCCGGATCGGTAAACAACGCCGGCGCAATCATTACCGCTGGTGAGGATTCGGACGGCATCGATATCCAGACGATCTATGGCGACGTTACGGTCACCGGGACCGGGTCCGTCACGACCACGGGCGACTTCTCGACCGGCATCATCGCGCGAACCTATTACGGCGAGATCAACATCGCCACGGGCAACGTCACCACTGCCGGCCAGTTCAGCGGCGGCATCGATGCCTATGCTTCGGCCGGTGTCACGGTCACCGCAGGCACGGTCCGTACGACAGGCGATAACGCGATCGGCATCAACGCCGGCGGCTTCTACAGCGTCGCTGTGACGGCAGGCACCGTGTCGACCACGGGTGCGAACGCGAACGGCGTCAACGCCGCCAGCTTCGGCGGAGATGCCATCGTCAATGCCGGATCGGTCCAGGTATCGGGTGTCGGATCGACCGCGATTAGGGCGTTCGGCTTTGGCGGTGGCGCCAATGTCAACGTGACCGGATCGGTTCGTTCGAACAGCGGCACGGCGATCAACATCATCGCCAGCGGCGGCGGCGGTGGCGGCGGTGCCCCTGTGGGCGACCCCGCGCTCGATGGTATCGCGCGTCTTACTGTCGGCTCGGCAGGGTCGGTACAGGGCGGCACCAATGCGGTGACGGTCTCGTCGTTGAATGGCACATTCATCACCAACAATGGGTCGATCACCGGCGGCACCGGCTATGCCATACAGGCATCGGGCGGCGCGGCAACGATCAACAACAATGGCAATTTGACTGGCCGCCTGTTGCTGACCGGCAATGCCGATCGGTTGACCAATACCGGTACCTTCACCCTGATCGGCAACAGTGATTTCGGCGCCGGCAGCGATACGCTGACCAACACCGGTACCGTCCGCCTCGGCACCGCCGCAGCTACGCAAGCGGTGTCGCTGCTCGGACTGGAAAGCTTCGCGAACTCCGGCCTGGTCGACCTGCGTAACGGTCGTGCGGGCGACACGCTGACGATCGCCAATTATGCGGGTTCCGGTGCAGCAACGCTTGGGCTGGACATCGCCTTCGGCACGACGACGGCGACGGTGGATCGCCTGAACCTGACGACTGCGACGGGCAGCACATCCGTGGTGCTCGCGCCGCTCAATGCGCCGGCGATCCTGATCCCGGCCACGACGATCGTCCAGGCGACCACCGCATCCTCGCCAACCGCCTTCACTCTCGGCGCTGGATCGCAAAACATTGGCCTGATCCAGTTTGGCGTGGCCTACAACCCAACCGCTCTGGCCTATCAGCTGATCAGCGCGCCAAGCGCCACGGTCTATCGCCAGGCGAAACTGGGCGAAGGTCTGGCATCCGTGTGGAACCGTTCCGGTGACGCGGTTACCGCGCATATGTCGGCCGGCCGCGACGCGGGCTGGGGCACGCCAACCTCCGATTCGACCGGGCGGGTGTGGCTACAGATGTTCGGAGAGGTCAATACGCGCGATGAAACGGGTAACTTCTCCTTCAACGGCCTGGCCCAGAACAATGTCGATCTCGGCTACAAGCAGGATGCATTTGGCGGCCAGATCGGCGTCGATGTGCTGGGGTCGGCCAGCGACGATGGCGGCTTCAGCATCGGTGTCTCGGGTGGTTATCTGAGCTCGACGATGAACTTCCGCGGCTATGGGGATCGCTTCGATATCGAAGCCGTCAACGGCACGGTCTATGGCGCCTATCAGGCCGGCGGCTTCTTCATCAATGGCCTCGCCAAATATGATCATGCGTGGATCAACACGCGCGGCAATTTTGCCGGCTTCAACCTCGACACCTCGGCCAATACCTGGGGCGGCAAGCTCGAAACCGGCTTCCGGGTTGGTTCGGACAGCTTCTTCTTCGAGCCAGCAATCAGTGCCGCCTATACCAGCACCGACGTCAAGGATTACGGCACGCTTGGCGGCAGCTTCGACTTCGATAACTTCACCGGGTTGCGCGGCAAGGCCGGCGCGCGGATCGGTGGTTCGACCGGCCTGAGCGAAACGTCCAAACTGGTATTCTATGCCGGTGCTGCGGCGGTGCACGAGTTCAAGGGTGACGATCAGGTGCGCTTCACCAGCGGAGCACAGACCATCGCCTTCTCCAACGATCGCCTTGGCACCTATGGCCAGGGCACGCTGGGCATCAACATCGTGACCGCCGGCGGGGTCACCGGCTTCATCGAAGCACATGGCGAATATGGCGACGATTATAAGGGTGGCGGTGGTCGCGCCGGTATCCGCATCAAGTTCTGAGAATTTGGATATGTAGGGCTCAGACCCTAGTGAATGGGCTCGCGGCTTCCACGTCGCGGGCCCATTTTTCCGCAGGTAACGGCCAATGAATTGGAATCCGTCATGAGCAACCCCACCGCCGGCGTGGCCCCAGACGCCCCCACCCTCGCATCCGCCCTCTCCGCCGATACCGCGAAGAAACCCGCAGCGCCCGGTTCGAAGCAGCCCAATACAAATATATCGGTATCGCGCGGTTTTGCCGACTGGCTTCGCAGCAACAAGCTGAGCTTCGCATTCACCTCATATCAAACCGGTCAGCTATTTCTGGTGGGTGTGGCGCCGAACGGCACGGTTTCGTTCAACCAGCAGAGCTTCATCCGCGCGATGGGCGTCTGTTACCAGCCCGGTCGACTGTATCTTGGCGCGCTGCATCAGATCTGGCGTCTGGAGAATATCCTGCGGCCGGGGGAACTGGGCAACAAGAGCTTCGACATGGTGCTGGTGCCGCGCAACGCGCAGACCACGGGCGATGTCGATGTGCATGAAGTCGGCACGGACTCTGCCGGGCGTGTGATCTTCGTCAACACGAAATATAGCTGCCTGGCGACGCTCGACCTCAACCACAGTTTCCGGCCGCTGTGGAAACCCAAATTCATTTCAAAGCTTGCGCCCGAAGACCGCTGCCATCTTAATGGCATGGCGGTGGTCGACGGCAAGCCCCGTTATGTCACCGCCGTCAGCCGCAGCGACATCGTGACCGGCTGGCGCGAGCGGCGTCACGAGGGTGGTGTGCTGATAGAGGTCGAGACCGACCGCGTGGTGACCGATCAGTTGTCGATGCCGCACAGCCCACGAGTCTATGGAGACAGCGTCCTGACGCTCGATTCAGGCCGGGGACAGATCATCCGGATCGACCCGAAGACCGGCGAGCGTACCGACATCGCCTTCTGCCCGGGCTTCCTGCGCGGAATGTCGATCCATAATGGACACGCTCTGGTCACGGTGTCGAAGCCACGCAACGGCACCTTTGCCGGCCTTGCGCTGGATGACGCGATGAACGAGCGCGACGCGGAACCCTGGTGCGGCGTTCTGATCGTTAATCTCGCTTCCGGCGATATCGTCGAATGGGTCAAACTTGAGGGATTCATCACCGAATTGTTCGACGTGACCGCGATGCCCGGTGTAGTCTGCCCGATGTCGGTCGGCCCGGACACGCTGGAGATCCGCTCGACGATCAGCTTCGATCCGGTAATTGCCAAAGCGTAACAGAGGTGGCTCGGGGATTTTGGACAGAGCGTTTAAGTGGAGTTTCTGCCTGAAGGTGGCCAGTGTGGCTGCCGAACAGGAGATCAGATGACGAAG
>NZ_JBSRZE010000023.1:0-46696 GCF_054057355.1 Sphingomonas sp. UYAg733 | reverse complement strand
GACATCGCCGCCGCGCCGGGGTGGGTGGCCACCCACCCCGGCGCTCAGTCGCTTCCAGCAGAAACGAGCCGTGCTCGTCTAGATACAAGGGGGTTGGCCGCAAGCGCTGCGCATGTGGAGAGCGCCCCCCTCCACCACCCGCTGAAGAAGCGGGCGGTTCCCCTCCCCCGGTTCCGGGGGAGGATTTAGGGTCACAGGTCGGGCAGCACTTGATCGGCAATGCCCCAGCCGGCGAGGGCGCGGGAATTGGCGCGTTCGACCAGTTCCGCTCCATCGCGCACGCCCCAGCTGTTGGCGCGGTCGAGGTCGCGCAGCTCGCTCCAGGTGACCGGCACGGCGACTGGCGCGCCCGATCGTGCGCGTGCCGAATAGGGCATGATCGCGGTGCTGCCGCGCTGGTTGCGCAGCCAGTCGATGAAGATGCGGCCCGTTCGCTTGGCCTTGGACATCGTCGCGACGAAGCGTTCGGGCTCGGCCTCGGCCAGTGCGCGCGCGAAGCGATCGGCGAAATCCCTTACCGCGGGCCATTCGGCATCGGGCTTGAGCGGTACGATCACATGGACGCCCTTGCCGCCGGTGACCATCGAAAAGCTGGTCAGGCCCATCTCGGCGAGATGCTCCTTCAGGTCTTCGGCCGCCTTTTTGACGATATCGAAGCCAAGTCCTTCGTCGGGGTCGAGGTCGAAGACCAGCCGGTCCGGCTGTTCGAGTGCCGACACGGGTGAACCCCAGCCATGGAATTCGATCGTGCCCATCTGCACGCACATCACCAGCCCATCGGCGGTGTCGACATAGATATAGTGCTCGGTCGATCCATCCTTCTCGCGGATCGGCACCTGATGGACATGCTCGCCGAACGCGCCCGCGTCGTGCTTCTGGAAGAAGCAGCGCTTGCCGCGTCCCTGCGGGCAACGCACCAGGCTGATCGGGCGGTTCGCGGCCCAGGGCAGCATGGCGGGCGCGAGCTGCGCATAATAATCGGCAAGATCGCCCTTGGTGACGTCCGAATCGGGGAAGATCAGTCGATCGCGGCTGCTCACCGTGACATGAATCTCGGGTGCAGCGGGGATCGCAGCGGGCGTTTCCGCGACGACATCCTCCGCCGCCTTGTCCTCGCGCAGGCCGAGAAAGCTTGAATGACGCAACACGCCGTCCGGCGTCGTTTCGGCAAAGGCGATTTCCGCAACCAGCTTGGGCGTCACCCAGTGCGCGCCGCGCACCGCCGCGCGCGGCGCCTTCACCGTCGGCGACTTGCGCTCGAGTTTCTTGAGCTTCGCACTCAGCTCGATCATCAAGTCGGTACTGAAACCGGTGCCGACCTTGCCGGCATAGACGAAGCCGTCCGGCCCGTTCACGCCGAGCAGCAGCGCGCGAAAGCCGCGCGACTTGTCGCTTGGTGTCCAGCCGATAATGACGAATTCCTGCCGCTGGATGCATTTCGTCTTGAGCCACGCCTTGGTGCGCTGGCCGCGATACGGCGCATCGGCGAGTTTGGAGACGATTCCTTCATATCCTTCGCGGCACATCGTCGCGAACAATTGCTCGCCGCTGCCGATGATATGCTCGGAATATTGCAGCCGGGCATCGGCGCCATCGATCAGCGGGCGCAGCCGGTCCTTGCGCTGGACGTTGGGCAGGCCAGTCAGATCCTCGCCATCGAGCTCGAGCAGGTCGAAGGCAAAAAGGGTCATGTCGCCGGCGTTGGAAATCGCGTCTTTCAGCGTGGAGAAATCCGGTTTGCCGTCCTTGAACGCGACGATTTCACCGTCGAGCAGGGCCGATTTCACGGGAATCTTCGCGGCGGCCGTGGCGATCGCGGAGAATTTGTCGGTCCAGTCGAGCCCGCTTCGGGTGAAGACCTTCGCCTTGCCTTTGGCGATTGCGATCAGCGCACGGTAGCCGTCGTATTTGACCTCGTGCAGCCATTGGCCGCCGGTCGGGACGCTGTCGACCAGCGTGCAGAGCTGTGGTTCCTGAAATCCTGCCCTAGAGGGGGACCGCCCGCCTCTTCCGGCGGGTGGTGGGCGCGCGCTTCCGCCAGTGTTACGCTTGCGGCCCGCCCCCTCCACCACGCTTCGCGCGGTTGCCCTCCCCGTGCCGGGGAGGATTTTCTTTTTCCCTTCTGCGATCTCGACCATCGTGCGCCCGGTGCTGATGCTGGTCAGCGCGGTCTCGACCAGCGCGTCCGCGCCGCCCGCCTCGGCATCGTCGATCTTGCGCAACAGCCAGTTCTCGCCCTTTTCCTTGCCGCGCGGGCGCAGGCGGATGAGCAGCCATTCGCCCTTCATCCGCTCGCCATCGAGCACGAAGTGGAGATGGCCCTTGTCGAGGTCCTTGGCGCTCTTGCCCTTGATCGGTGCCCAGGTGCCGCGATCCCACAGCATCACCGTGCCACCGCCATATTCGCCCGCCGGGATTGTCCCTTCGAATGTCGCATAGGACATCGGGTGATCCTCGGTACGGACCGCGAGACGTTTCTGGTCTGGGTCGAGACTCGGGCCGCGCGTTACTGCCCAGCTTTTGAGCACGCCGTCGACCTCGATGCGGAAATCCCAGTGCAATCGGCTGGCGTCGTGCTTCTGAACCATGAAGCTGTTGCCGTTTCCCGGCGCGAGGGTGCCCGCCGGTTCAGCGGTTTTCGCGAAGTCGCGCTTTGCGTTGTACAGCGCGAGCGGATCGGGGGCCTTGGCCACTAGGCCTCCCTCGCCGCTCTAGCGTCATCCCAGCGCGGGCTGGGATCTCCAGATAACGAAGCGCGCCCGCACGGCACGAGACCCCAGCCTTTGCCGGGGTGACGGGGAAGGGGGTTAAGCACGCTTTTTCGCCGGTGCGCGTTTCGCCGGCGCTTTGGTCGGCGTTTTTGCCGCCGCTTTGGCCGGCGCTGCCTTGGCCGTCGAGCCGCCCGATTTCTCCATCGATTTCTTGAGTGCCGCCATCAGGTCGACCACGTTGGAACCGGATCGCTTCGACGTGTCGTCGTCCTTTTCCTCGATGATCTTGCCGCCCTTCGATTTGCGTTTGCGTTCGATCAGGTCCTTCAGCGCGTCGACATAACGATCGTGGAATTCCTGGGGGTGGAACGATCCCGATTTCTTCGCGATCAGCGCCTCGGCCAGATCCATCAGATCGGCGTCGGGCTTGGTGTCGGGGATATCGCGGAAATAACCTTGCGCCTGGTTGACCTCATCGGCGTAGCGCAACGTCTCCAGCACCATGCCGCGTCCGCACGGTTTCAGGCTGACGATATATTCGCGCCCGCGCATCGCGAGCTGGCCGAGCCCGACCTTTTTCGATCGCCTGAGCGCCTCGCGCAGCACGATGAACGCTTCCTCGGCGAGATCGTCGGCGGGGACCACGAAATAGGGCTTTTCATAATAAAGTACGTCGATCTCGTCGGCGTCGACGAACTGAGTCAGTTCGAGCGTCTTTTTCGATTCGAGCTTCACCGCGTCGATTTCGTCCTGTTCGAGCAGCACGTAACTGCCCTTCTGATACTCGAACCCCTTCATGATCTCGTCGGTGTCGACCGGGCCGACGCCGGTCACGACCTTCTCATAATGGATCGGTTTGCCGGTCGGCTCATGGATCTGCTTGAAGCTGATCTGCGCGCCCGATTTGGTCGCGGAATAGATTTCGACCGGGATCGAAACGAGCGCGAGCCTGATCTGTCCCTGCCAATAGGCGCGTGCGGCCATGCCCGGTTCCTTTGTTGCGAACCGGTTCAATCGACGAGCGGCGGAGTCGTTCCGCTGCTCGTCGACGGAAAGGTCAGTCGCGGCCGACCAAAGCCGCCTCGCGCCCGGCGTAGCGCTCCCCTTTTACGTCCGCCATTACCGCGCCGATACGGTCGAGATCGTCGTCGGACAACATGATATCGATTGCGGCGACATTGTCCTCGAGATGCGGAATCTTCCGCGCGCCGGGGATCGGGACAATGTCGTCACCCTGCGCAACTACCCAGGCCAACGCCAATTGAGCGGTGGTGACGCCGCGCTCCTTGGCGATCGCCGCCAAAGTATCGACCAATGAGAGATTCGCGGCGAAATTCTCGTCCGCGAAGCGGGGAAGATTAACCCGGAAGTCGTCCTTTCCCGCCAGATCCCCCTTGCTTCGGATGGCGCCCGTCAAAAAACCGCGGCCAAGCGGGCTGAACGGCACGAAGCCGATGCCGAGTTCGCGGCAGGCAGGAAGAATGTCTATCTCAACATCGCGCTGCCAAAGCGAATATTCGCTCTGCAGCGCGGCGATCGGGTGAATCTTATGAGCGCGGCGCAACTGGTCCGCGCTCACCTCGGACAGGCCGATCGCGCGCACCTTTCCTTCCTTTACCAGCGCCGCCATCCCTTCGACCGATTCCTCGATCGGTGTCGCGGCATCGGGCCGGTGGAGATAATAGAGGTCGATCACGTCGATGCCGAGCCGCTTGAGCGATGCCTCCGCCACGGCCCGCGCATTTTCCGGCGTACCGTTCAATCCAGTGGTGCGCTGAAACCCGACACCCTCGTTGCCGATGCGGAAGCCGAACTTGGTTGCGATATTGACCTTGTTGCGCACACCTTTCAGCGCGCGGCCGACGATCTCTTCGTTCTCGTATGGGCCGTACACTTCCGCTGTATCGAACAGCGTGACGCCGAGATCGACCGCGCGATGCAGCGTGGCGATCGACGAAGCTTCCTCCTGCCCGCCATAAGCGGCGGTGAAGCCCATGCAGCCGAGCCCGATCGCGGATGTTTCAAGAATTCCGAGTTTGCGCCGTTTCATGTCGTATCTCCTCAGATGATGACCGGGCGGATATGGGCGGCATCGACTGTACGGACTAGATGAGCTATTCCGCACATCCTGTTCGATTGGATCGATCAATGGACCGTGATTCCCTGTCCCATCTCACGCTGTTCGCCGCGGTTGCGCACGATGGCGGGTTTCGCAGCGCGGCGCGGCGGCTGGAGATGGCACCGTCATCGCTGAGCCACGCGGTCGGTATGATGGAGACCCGACTCGGCGTTCGTCTGTTCAATCGCACGACGCGCAGTCTGGCGCTGACCGAGGCGGGGCAGCGGCTGCTCGCCCGGCTCGATCCGGCGCTGGGCGAGATCGAGGCGGCGGTGCGGGATGCGTGCGAGGCAGATGCGATGCCGGCCGGGCGCATTCGAATCAACGCGCCGCGTTTCGCCGCCGCGCAACTCCTCGCACCGCATCTCGGTGATTTTGCCGAGAGTCATCCCGCGATCAACCTGGATGTCGCAATCGAGGATCGCTTCGTCGATATCGTTGCCGAGGGCTTCGATGCCGGGCTGCGCCTTGGCGAAAATCTCCAGCCCGACATGATCGCGACACGGATCGGCGGGCCACAACGCCTCGCGATCGTCGCCGCACCGGCCTATCTGGAGCGGCATGGGCGACCCGAGACGCTTGAGGCGTTGGCGCAGCATCGCTGCCTGCAGCGCCGCTTCACCGGCGGTAACCTCTATGCCTGGGAAGTCGTGCGGGATGGGCAGGAGATCACCCTGTCAGACATGGCGGGATCGCTTACCGCGAATGACGATTTTCTGATTTACCAGGCCGCTGTGGCGGGCGCTGGCATCGCCTTCATATACGAATGGCGCGCCGCCGAGGACATTGCGGCGGGCCGGCTGATCGAACTCTTTCCGGACAATTGCCCGCCCTTCTCCGGCTTCTTCATCTACCATTCCAGCCGCCGCCATATGCGCCCGGCGCTGCGCGCCTTTATCGACTTCTTCGTGGCGGCCAATCGGGGATCGCGCTAAGGCGCGGCGATGGCCGACGATCCCTTTGCCCTGTTCGACAGCTGGTATGCCGAAGCGCGCGATACCGAGTTGAACGATTCTAATGCGATGGCGCTTGCCACCGCCGATGGAAACGGGCGTCCGGCGGTGCGGATGGTGCTGCTCAAGGGGCATGGCCGCGATGGGTTCGTCTTCTACACCAATCAGCAGAGTCGCAAGGCCGACGACCTTGCCACCAATCGCCAGGCCGCCTTGCTGTTCCACTGGAAATCGCTGCGCCGGCAGATCCGTATCGAGGGCGATGTCGCGCCGGTTACGGACGCGGAGGCGGACAATTATTTCGTCACGCGCGGGCGCGATTCGCAGATCGGAGCCTGGGCGTCGGATCAGTCGCGGCCGCTCGACGCGCGCGAGACGTTCGAGGCGCGCTTTGCGGCGATGGAGGCGCGTTTCGCCGGTGGCGATGTGCCGCGTCCGCCGCACTGGTCGGGATATCGGGTCAGCCCGTTGCGCATCGAATTCTGGCAGGACCGCGAACACCGGCTGCACGAACGCCGCTTGTTCACGCGTGTCGGCAGCGATTGGGGCGACAGCTGGACCGAAGGGCTGCTTTACCCATGACGGAGGATCAGCGCCGCGCCGTTCCATTCGCCGTGCGGGCCGCGCTCGCCAGCGTCGGCATGGCGTGTTTCCTGCTGTTGTTGAAGGGGTTCGCCGCCTGGCATACCGGGTCGGTGGCGATGCTTGGGTCGCTCGCCGATACCGGGCTCGATCTGCTCGCGTCGCTGGTCACGTTGTACGGCGTGAAGCTGGCGGCCGAACCGGCCGATCACGACCACCGTTTCGGCCACGGCAAGGCGGAGGCGCTGGCGGCACTGTTCCAGGTCATGCTGATTACCGCCTCTGCCGCCGGCATCGCGTGGCGTGCGGTGATGCGCTTCGGTGACACGACACCGACCGAGGATGCCGGTTTCGGCATCATCGTATCGGTCGTCGCGATTCTGGCGACGGTCGTGCTGCTGGCGTATCAGCGCCGCATCATCCGTCGTACCGGATCGGTCGCGATCATGGCGGACAATGTCCATTACCAATCGGACGTGCTGCTCAACGGATCGGTCATCGCCGCATTGATCCTCGATCAGTATGTCGGCTTGCATGGGGCCGATCCGCTGATGGGCATTGCCATCGCGCTGTGGCTCGCCTGGGGCGCGTTCCGCGCGTCGAGCAATGCGATCGACCAGTTGATGGATAAGGAATGGCCCGAGGTTGAGCGTGCGCGATTCATCGAGGTCGCCGCACGCCAGCCGGGCATCAAGGGCATTCATGATTTCCGCACGCGTCGTTCCGGCAGCCATGATTTCGCGCAATTCCATATGGAGGTCGGTCGCGACCTGACGATGATCGCCGCGCATGACATCGTTGAAGGCGTCGAACGAGCATTGCGAGGTGCCTATCCCAAGGTCGAGGTGTTGATCCATCTCGACCCCGAGGGGCATGTCGATACCGACAATCCGCTGATCGAGGCCGACGTCACGCCGCACTGGTTCGGCAAGCGCCTCTGATTCCCCAATCCTATTGCGAAACCGTGAGGCAGAAGCCGTGAGAATTCCGTTCGTGCAGATCGATGCCTTCGCCGCCACGGCATTTCAGGGCAATCCGGCGGCGGTGATGCCGCTGGCCGCCTGGCTTAACGACGATGTGCTGCAGCGAATCGCGACCGAGAATAATCTCAGCGAAACCGCCTTCCTGATTCCCGATGCCAGTGACGCGGCCGATTTCGAACTGCGCTGGTTCACGCCTGGCGCGGAAGTCGCACTATGTGGTCATGCGACGCTTGCCAGCGGCCATTTCGTACTGTCGTCCGACAGCGCAATCGAAAAGGTCACGTTCCGCACCCGCCAGGCCGGTTTGCTGGAGGTTGCCCGCGACGACGACGGTTATGCGCTCGGCTTGCCGGCATGGGCTCCGGTCGCGAAAGACATGCCCGAGATCGTCGCGGCGCTGGGCGTCGAGCCGGTCGAGACGCTGTGGTACGACAAGGGTTATGCGCTGGTGATCCTCGCGGACGAAGCGGTGGTGCGCGAGATCGCGCCGGATCTGCGCGCGCTCGCCGGGGCCGGAAAGATCGTCGCGGTCGTTTCGGCACCCGGCGTTGAGACCGATGTGGTCAGCCGGGTTTTCACCCCGGCCTATTCGATCGACGAGGATCCGGTGACCGGGTCGGCGCATGCGGTGATGACGCCCTATTGGGCAAAACGCCTCGGTCGCGACCATTTCACCGCCTTTCAGGCAAGCGCGCGCGGCGGGCATTTGACCTGCCGGCTCGACGGCGACCGCGTGATCCTTGGCGGTAAGTGCGCGACAGTGATCGAGGGCATCTTCTTCCTCGACTGAGGGGAGTGGGCTGGCACCGAACCGACGCAAGTCGCACAGACTCTACCGCCGATCGAACCCCGCGACCACATCGCCCAGCGTCTGCATCAGTGCGGGGTTGTTGCTGTCGGGCGTATTGCCCAGCCGCACCACGACCACGCCGCGGCCCGGTCCGCTGTCGGGGCTGGCAATGACCAATTGGCCGAGATGCCCGTCGGCCGCGAGCGCAGTCGCCGGACCCTTGCCCGGGAACAATGCGCTGTGTCCGCCGGCACCGCCGGGACGGTTGAGCCAGGTCTGACCGCCATATTCGGTGTTGGTCGGCGCCGGCGTCTTCATGAAAATGAGCCAGTCCGGCGCGATCACCTGCGCGCCGTCCGCCGCCTTTCCGTCGAGCAACAGACCGCCGATCCGGCCCCAATCGGCCAGGCTCATGTGCAGGATCGACCCCCCGATCTGCGTGCCCGCGCCGTCGAATTCGAGTACCGCGCTCCTGATCCCGGCGGGGCGAAACACGCGCTTCCGGGCAAAGGCGGTATAGGCCGCCGCGCGGACCTTCGGGTCGCGGCTGTCGGTCAGCGTGCGGGTGACGATCTCGGCCAGGATCAGCGTCGTGAGCGAGCTGTACTGGAAGGTCGATCCCGGTTTGCTCGCCAGCGGATGGGCGATCGCCGCCGCCGCCATATTGCCGGTATAGGCGACGAACAACGTCTGGTTGGTATCCGAGCGCTCGACCGGATTGCCCACTTCGACATGGGCGAGCCCCGACGACATGTTGAGCAAATGGCGCAGCGTGATCGCGGCGCGCGGATCGCCCGGCTTGTGCCATTCCGCGATCGGTGCCGGCGCATCGAGCGACAGGCGGCCGTCGCCGACCAGCTCGCCGACCAGCATGCCGGTGATGGTCTTGGCCATCGACCAGCTGATGAAGCGATTATTGTCGGAATAGCCCGGGGCATAAGCCTTTAACGCGGGGCATCCGTCAGTGGTGATCAGCACCGCGCGGGTTTCGGGGTGGTCGCTGAACAGTTTTTTCACCGGCTCGAGCGACCGGCTGAGATTGGCGCCGGGACAGGAGCCGATCGAATAAGCCGGATGTTCCGCGCCGCTATCGGCCCCCGCCAGCAGCAGCGGCAGCAGGGCGGCGAAGGCGAGCTTGCGCATCATCGCCGTAACGATAGGGTGTGCACCGATGAAGGCAAGACGTTCCCGCAAAATCTGGGTTCTATCGACCATTGCCGTGCTGCTCGTGGCACTGCTTGGCGGTGGCTGGCTTTACGCTCGCGCGATGACGCCGCAGCTTGAGCTCGGCACCGGCTACGCCGCGCGCGTCGCTTGCGCTTGCCACTATATCGGCAATCGCGACCTGAGGAGCTGCCGCGCGGATTTCGAACCCGGCATGGCGGCGATCCAGCTTTCCGACGATCCCTCCACGAAGACTGTCACCGCGTGGGTGCCGCTGGTGGCGAGCCGATCGGCGCGCTTCGATCCGGTACTTGGCTGTCAGCCCGAGCCGTTCAAAGGCGTGCCGTTGAAGGTTCGCTGAGGAGTTTCAGGCGGCGGCGAGTTCGGCTCGCTCGGTCTCCGCGATCCAGCCGCCGCCGAGCACCCGGTCGCCATCATAAAGCACTGCCGCCTGCCCCGGCGCGACGCCATATTCCGGCGCGTCGAAGGTCACGCGGTCGTCCGCCAGCCGGGCGGGCACGAGCTTCGCCATCGACCTGACCTTGGCGCTGACTGGCCCATTATGGTTGCCGCCGATCCAGTTGATGTCCGTCAGGCGAGCGGCATCGACCGCCAGCGCGGTGCGCGGACCGACCACGACGCGGCGCGTATCGGGTTCGAGCCGGACGACATAAAGCGGCTCGGGCGTGCCGCCGATCTCCAGCCCGCGACGCTGGCCGACGGTGAAGTGGATCAGGCCGCGATGCGCGCCGAGCTTGCGCCCGGACTCGTCGACGATATCGCCGCTGGTATCCGCATCGGGCCGCAGTTTCCTGACCAGCGCGGCATAATCGCCGTCGGGCACGAAACAGATATCCTGGCTGTCGGGCTTGGCCGCGACGCCGAGCCCAAGCTCCGCCGCCAGTTCGCGCACCCGCGCCTTGGGCAAGCCGCCCAGGGGAAAGCGTAGATAATCGAGCTGGTCCTGCGTCGTCGCGAACAGGAAATAGCTCTGGTCGCGCGCCGGATCGACAGCGCGGTGCAATTCCGCTCCGTTCGGTCCCTCGATACGGCGGACATAATGGCCGGTCGCCAGGCAATCCGCCCCAAGGTCGCGCGCCATGCCGAACAGATCGGTGAATTTTGGCCCCATATTGCAGCGGACGCACGGGATCGGCGTACGTCCGGCTAGATATTCATCGGCAAAGCCATCGATCACCTCGGCGCGAAAGCTCGATTCATGGTCATAGACATAATGCGCGATGCCGAGCCGATCGCACACCGCGCGCGCATCGCGGATATCACGACCGGCGCAGCACGATCCGGCGCGGCCGACCGCTTCGCCATGATCGTAGAGCTGCAGCGTGATGCCGATCGTCTCCGCGCCGGTGCGCGCGGCGAGGGCGGCAACGACCGAACTGTCGACGCCGCCGGACATGGCGACGACGATGCGCTTGCCCTTGAGCTCCGGCCCGAGCTGGAAATCGCCTTCGGTGATCATGCTGCCGCACATAGGGGCCGGGGTGTCCCATTGCAAAACACATGCTTTCCAAAGCGTTTTCACCGGCTTTACCTCACCTTTAGACCTCGGTGTCTATCAAGGCTGTCCAACGCTGATTCTTTCATAGGGCGCCTGAGTGGATTTAAGCTTTTCCCGTTTCGAGCACGACGCTTCCGTTGCCATCCTGCCGGCCGATCTGGCGGTGATGATGGTCGGGATCACCGCGCGACAAGCGGCGAGCCCGACCGCTCTGTTCCAGTCGTGCCTGTTCGAAACGCCGGTCGTCGCCGCCAATCCGTTCGCGCCGCTGCATGGTGCGTTCAATGCCGCGATGGCCAGCGCGATCATCCGCTGGAGAGAGATATGAAGACGCTGTTTACCGAGCCGCTTTAGCCCGTGTTCAAGTCCGCAGTGTAAATGCCGTTATTGAAATTGATGAGAGGGGGCCCCCCGCCCCGATCGAGGTTGAGAATGATCGAAAACCAGAAAATCCGTCCAGCCAAGGTGATCGGCCCGCTCGGCGAGCCGCTGACCCTGGACAGCCTGCCCCCGCCCGAAACGACGCGCTGGGTGGTTCGCCGCAAGGCCGAAGTCGTCGCCGCGGTCAATGGCGGCCTGATGACGGTCGACGAAGTTTGCGCGCGTTATAATCTGACGGTGGAGGAATTCGCCGGCTGGCAGCGGGCGATCGATCGCTCGGGTATGCCCGGCCTGCGGGTGACGCGCATCCAGCATTATCGCTCGCTTTACGAGCGCCAGCAGAAATACTGATCAAGGAAGTTAAACCGCTACCGGAACAAATTCGCAGGCTTGCGAGTATTTCCCCTCGTCAGCCCGATCAATGGGCGTCAACGGAGGGTATTATGGTCGGTCTTATCGTTTGGCTCGTGGTTGGTGGCGTTTGTGGCTGGCTTGCCAGCATGATCATGCGCACTGACGGGCAACAGGGCATCATCCTGAACATCGTCGTCGGCATCATCGGATCGGTGATCGCATCGTTCCTGTTCGGCGGCGGTATCAATCAGGTGATCACCGTCAACACGTTCATCTATTCGCTGATCGGCGCGGTGATCCTGCTTGCGATCGTCAATCTGGTCCGTCGCGGCAGCGTTCGCTAAAGCGACCGCCAAGACGAACATTACGGGCCGCCCGACACCGTCGGGCGGCCCGTTTCGTTATTTCAGCAGGAAACGGACATTGACCGTCACCGTCACGTCGGTTTCGCCCGCCGCGACCTGAGTCGAGGCATCGGCCGCTTTGGCGCGTGCGTAGAGCATCGGGGGCTGTGGCGATCCGCCCGCATTCTCGCCATTCTCCGTAATCGATATAATCCGCGACACGGTCAGTCCGGCGGCACGCGCATAGAGCTCGGCCCGCGCGCGCGCGCGTTTGACCGCATCGGTGCGTGCCTCATCGAGCGCGGTGTCGGGCTTGTCGATCGCCAGATTGGGCCCGTCGATCTGGTTCGCGCCCTCCTTGACCAGCGCATCGAGGATCGCCCCAGACTTGGCGATATCGCGAAATCGCACCGACACTGTGTTGGTTGCCTGGTATCCGGTGATCACCGGCGCCTGATTCTCGACGTAGCGATATTGCGGGCTGAGCCCGACATTGGCGGTGTTCACATCGCGTGCCTCGATCCCGGCGCGCTTCAGCGCGGCGAGGACGCGCGACATCGCCTGCGCATTGTCGCCGAGCGCCGCGCCGGCGGTCGCCGCCTGGGTCACCACGCCGGCGCGAATCGTCGCGATGTCGGGCACGCGCGTCGTCTGCCCGGTGGCCGTTACATCCAATATGGTACCATCTGGCAGCATCTGCTGCATGACCTGCGCGCTCGCGGGTGCAGAGGCAAGTGGCAGCGCGGCGAGCGCCAGTGCGGACGCGATCAACTTCATTTTAAAACTCCCGTCGTATTTCAGGCCGATTGGCCCGCATGGCGTGATCTGGCGCCGCGCGGGCCAACCTAAGCTGAACGAGTGGGCGGCAGGATCAGCGCACGCGGCGCGTCATCACCAGCCGGTACAGCGCCAGCAGCACGACCGCGCCGGCGGTCGCTGCGACATAGCGTTCCCACACCGCATTGGGCTGCCAGCCGAGCATCGGCGCAAGATAGCCCCCGAGCAGCGCGCCCGCGATGCCGATCAGGATCGTGACGATAAAGCCACCCGGATCTTTGCCGGGCATGATGATTTTGCCGAGAATGCCGGCCACCAGGCCGATCAACAACCACCCGATGATTCCATTTGCGAGCATCGCTTCACTCCCATGTTATCGGCCCGCTGCGTCGCGAGACCGTGCGGAACGTCCTCCTCAAGGCCGATCAATGCAACCCGTTTCTTCACCGCAACGATTGGTCGCGCTTGCGACGACACGCAAAAAAGGGCAGGCCGCGCCTCGGTGAAAACGATCTATTGAGGTCGGTGACTTATTTCGCTAATACAGTCCCACGGAATTTGGGCCGATGGATAGCCGGGACGGGGAAAGTGGATCAGATGAACTACGAATCGGCGACGTTCGACAATGACGGACGGCTGGCGCTTCCCGGTGGTGGGGCACAGCGCTCCAACCTGGTCTGGTGGATCGTCGGCGCGGTCGCCGTCCTGCTGCTTGCCGTCGCCGCCTGGTTCGCCTTCGGCTTCGGCAAGAAGCCCGAGGAAAAACATGTCGAGCAGCTGCCCAGCGTGACCGTCACCGTTCCCGGTACCACGCTGGTGCCGCGCGTCCTGTCGGCCACCGGGTCGCTCGCGGCGCGGCGTGAAATGCCCGTCGGCGTTGCCGGCGAGGGCGGCATGGTGACCCGCGTGCTGGTCGAGCCCGGCCAGTGGGTCGGCGCGGGACAGGTGCTCGCCACCGTCGATCGTTCAGTGCAGACCCAGACCGCGGCATCGCTATCGGCGCAGATCAGCGTGGCACGTTCCGATGCGGCGATCGCCCAGTCCGAGCTCAACCGTGCGCAGCAGCTGGTCAATCGCGGTTTCATCTCCAAGGCCGATCTCGAGCGCAAGGCGGCGACCCGCGATGCGGCGCTGGCGCGCGTCCGCGTCGCCCAGGCGACGCTGAGCGAACAGAACGCCCGCACCGGCCGTCTCGATATCCGCGCGCCCGCCGCCGGCCTGGTCCTGACGCGCAACGTCGAGCCCGGTCAGATCGTCAGCTCGGGCTCGGGCATATTGTTCCGCATGGCCAAGGGCGGCGAAATGGAAATGCTGGCGGCGCTCAGCGAGGCCGATCTGACCGGGCTCGGCATCGGCGTGCGCGCGAAGGTGACGCCGGTCGGCGGCAAGGAAAGCTTCGTCGGCGAGGTGTGGCAGGTGTCGCCGATCATCGATCCGCAGACGCGCCAGGGCACCGCGCGCATCGCGCTGACCTATAATCCGGCGCTGCGTCCGGGCGGTTTCGCCGCGGCGGAGATTACCAGCGGGGCCGCGACTTCGCCACAGTTGCCCGAATCGGCGGTGCTCAGTGACGATCGCGGCAATTTCGTCTATATCATCGGCAAGGACGACAAGATCGAGCGGCGCGACGTCAAGGTCGGCGCGGTGACCGATTCGGGTGTCGCGATCGCATCGGGACTGACCGGGGCGGAACGTGTCGTGCAGTCGGCCGGCGCGTTCCTCAACCCGGGGCAGAAAGTGCTGCCGATCGTCGTCAAGGCTAAGGGCTGATCGCTATGAATTTCCGGAACATCTCGGCTTGGTCGATCCGCAACCCGGTACCCTCGATCGTACTGTTCATCGCGCTGTCGATCGCCGGGGTCTTCAGCTTCATGAGCATGCAGGTCAACAACGACCCGGATATTGATTTTCCGGTGGCGATCGTCGTCATCAGCCAGCCGGGGGCCGCACCGAGCGAGCTGGAAACGCAAGTTACACAGCGAGTCGAATCCGCAGTGCGCAGCTTGCAGGGCATCGATGAGATCAGTTCGACGATCACCGAGGGCAGCTCGCAAACCGTGATCCAGCTCAATATCGGGACGCCGATCGATCGTGCCGTCATCGATATTCGCGACGCGATCACGCAAATCCGCAGCGACTTGCCCGACGGCATTCTCGAGCCTCAAATCTATCGCGCGAACACCAGCGGCAACGATCTTGCCAGCTATTCCGCAATCACTTCAGACATGACGATCGAGCAGCTGAGTTGGTACATCGATAATAATGTCAGCAAGGAATTGCTGTCGGTTCCCGGCATGGCGACGGTCAGCCGCAATGGCGGCGTCAGCCGCGAGATTCGCATCATCCTCGACCCGCTGAAACTGCAGGCACAGGGGTTGACGGCGAACCAGGTCAACCAGCAGCTTCGCCAGGTCAATCTCAACGCGGCCGGCGGTCGCGCGGAGATTGCCGGGTCGGAACAGTCGGTCCGCGTGCTCGGCAATGCCAAGGACGCCTATGAACTTGGCCAGACGCAGATCTCGGTGGGTGGCGGGCGAACCGTTCGCCTCTCCGATATCGGCCGCGTTCGCGACCTTTATGCCGAACAGCGTTCAGAATCCACGTTCGACGGCAAGCAAGTCGTCACCTTCGACTTCCAGCGCGCCAAGGGCGGATCGGACGTGACTGTATTCCACGCCGCCGAAAAGAAGCTGGCGGACCTGCAGAAGCGCAACCCGAAGGTCCAGTTCAAGCTGATCTTCAACGAAACCCAATATGCCGAATCACAATATCACAGCGCGATCGAAGCGCTGATCGAGGGCGCCTTGCTCGCGGTCTTCGTGGTGTTCCTGTTCCTGCGTGACTGGCGCGCGACGGTCATTTCCGCGCTCGCCATCCCGCTATCGGCGATTCCGACCTTCTGGTTCATGGAATTGATGGGGTTCAACCTCAACCAGCTGACCTTGCTTGCGCTCAGCCTAGTCGCCGGCGTGCTGGTCGATGACGCGATCGTCGAGATCGAGAATATCGTCCGCCACATGCGCATGGGCAAGACCGCCTATCAGGCGTCGATCGATGCCGCCGACGAGATCGGGCTGGCCGTGCTTGCGACCACCATGGCGATCGTCGCGGTGTTCCTGCCAGTCGGCCTGATGCCTGGCGTGTCGGGTCAGTTCTTCAAGAATTTCGGCCTGACCGTCGTCGCCGCGGTGTTGATGAGCCTTGCCGTCGCGCGCCTGTTGACGCCGATGATCGCGGCCTATTTCCTGAAGGCCTTTGGCCATGCCGAACATGGCGAGGGGCGGCTGATGCATGGCTATCTCGCCACTCTCAAATGGACGCTCCGGCATCGCTGGTCGGCAGTGGTCGGCGGCATGACCGCGCTCGCACTCACCGTGGTGTGCGCATATTTCCTGCCGATGACCTTCCAGCCTGAACAGGATCAGGACGCGACCACCGCACTGGTGGAGATGGTGCCGGGCACGACGCTCGAACAGACCAGCAAGGTGGTCAAGCAAGTCGCCGATATCCTTGCGGCGGAAAAGCCGGCGGTGAAATCGGTCTATTCGCGGTCCTTTGTCGGCAATGGCCGGGTGGTTGCCCTGTTCAACAAGGACAAGGGCCTGACCAGCACCCAGTTCGAACAGAAGCTCGCGCCGAAACTCAATGCGATCGCCGATGCGCGCGTCACGTTCCGCTCGCAAAATGGCTGGGGCGGCAGCGGCCGCGCACTGACCATCGTGCTTGGCGGCGACGATCCCAAGCTGCTCAACGACACGGCGGTCAAGCTCGTGCGCGAAATGGGCCAGCTGCCGGAACTCGTCGCGCCGCGGATCAGCGGCGATCTGCAGCGACCGGAAATCGTCATCAAGCCGCGGCTCGACCTGGCTGCCAATCTCGGCGTCACGACGGCGGCGCTGTCGAATGCGATCCGCATCGCGACGCTGGGCGATATCGACCAGAACAGCGCGAAATTCTCGCTGTCGGATCGCCAGGTACCGATCCGTGTCGCGCTCGACGAGAATGCGCGCGAACGCCTGTCGACGATCCAGAATCTGCCGGTCGCCACCGCGACGGGCGGTTCGGTGCCGCTCAATGTGATTGCGGAGATCGGCTTCGGCGCCGGTCCGACCAAGATCGAACGCGTCGCGCAGCAGCGCCAGATCACCGTCGGCACCGACCTTGCCCCGGGCGTGGTCAGTGGTACGGCGCAGACCAAGATTCACGCTTTGCCGACCATGAAGAACCTGCCGATCGGCGTTGGCGAACTGACGCTCGGCCAGACCAAATGGCAGGGGGAGATGGTCAGGAACTTCATCACCGCGGTGATCGCCGGCGTCGGCCTGGTGTTCGCGGTGCTGGTGCTGCTTTATCGCCGCGTCCTGCCGCCTTTGGTCAACATGGGGTCGCTGCTGCTGGCGCCGCTCGGCGGCCTGATTGCGCTGCTCGTGACGGGCAACCCGCTGTCGATGCCGGTGTTCATCGGCCTGCTCATGCTGCTCGGCATCGTCGCCAAGAATTCGATCCTGCTGATCGACTTCGCGCTCGAGGAAATCGAGAAGGGCGTCGATGTTTCAACCGCGATCATCGATGCCGGGCACAAGCGCGCTCAGCCGATCGTCATGACCACGGTCGCGATGGTCGCCGGCATGGTCCCAACGGCTTTGTCTCTGGGTGGCGACGGATCATGGCGCGCGCCGATGGGCATCACGGTGATCGGCGGCCTGACTCTGTCGACGATCCTCACATTGCTGATCGTGCCGGCCAGCTTCAGTCTTGCGGTCGGGGTCGAGAAATGGATCGGACCGAAACTGCGCCGCGGCCTGCTGACCTATAAGCCGGGTGATGAAGGCCTGCCGGTAATCGACCATGATCCGCGGCCGCATTTGCCGTCCGCGCCGACGCGGATCGGCGGGCCAAAGCCTGGTGACGACCTCCCGCATCCCGCAGAGTGACGTTAAAAGGCCTTCGCACTTGAACAATCCCCGGTTTCGGGGATTGTTTCACCCATGAAGCTGCTCGCCCGCGCATCCCGCAACGCAGAAGCCGTGCCTGCGGGGCTGCGTCACATGCGAATCGTCGCCACCGGGTTGCTCGTCGCGATGGCCATCCTGTTCCTCGCGACGCGCGCGCTCGACAATGTTTCGGGATTTGGGGGCAATCCGGCGTACGGCTTCATTCGAGCCTTTGCCGAGGCGGCGATGGTCGGCGGGCTGGCCGACTGGTTCGCGGTGACCGCCTTGTTCCGCCATCCGCTCGGCCTGCCCATTCCGCACACCGCGATCATCCCGCGCAACAAGGACCGCATCGGCGACACGCTGGCACAGTTCCTGCGCGACAATTTCCTTATTCCCGGCGTCGTCGCGCGGCGCATGCGTCAGCTCGATCTCGCATCGGCGGCGGGCCGCTGGCTCTCCGCGCCGGCAGGCAGCGAGGGTCGGTTGCGGCGTGGCGCGTCGGGGCTGGTCGCCAACATGCTTGAGGCGTTCGACCCGCAACGTCTCGGCGGCATGGTCAAGGGAGCGATCGGCCAGCGACTGCGCACGCTCGAGGTCTCGCCGCTGCTCGGTCAGGCGCTGACCGCGGCGATCGCCGAGAAACGTCATTTGCCGCTGCTCGACGGCATCATCCGCTGGGCGGCGCAAGTGCTCAGCTCGAACGAGCATCTGGTGCGCGCGATGGTGCATGAACGCGCCGGGTCGGTCCTGCGCTGGACCGGGCTCGACGAGACGCTCGCCGACAAGATCATCTCCGGGCTCGACGGGCTGGTCAACGACATGGCCGACGATCCCGATCATCCGCTGCGCGCCAAGGCCGAGGAGGGGCTCGAGGTCCTCGCCTATGATCTGCAATATGATCCGAAGATGCGCGCCAAGATTGAGGCACTCAAGGCCGATCTGATCGACAATCCCGCGATGCAGCGCTGGCTCGACGGCATGTGGGAAAGCGCGCGGGCCAGTCTGCTCAAGCTCGCGCGCGACCCCAATGCCGCGATGAGCGGCAAACTGGGCGATATGTTGCGCCAGTTGGGCACGACATTGCAGGAAGATTCAGGGCTTCGAGCAACCATCAACCGTTTCACGCGACGGGCAGCGGTGGGCATGGCGGCAGATTATGGCGACGGCATCGTCCGGCTCGTGTCGGAGACGGTACGCGGTTGGGACGCGCGCACGATCACCCAGCGGCTGGAGAATGCCGTCGGGCGCGACCTGCAATATATCCGCGTCAACGGTACGCTGGTCGGCGGATTGGTCGGGCTGATCATCCATACCGTGGATATGCTGCTTTGAGATCGTGCGATCTACCAGTCGAGGATCGGCCAGCCCTTGACGTAGGCGAGCGCGCGCAACGCGGGGCTCGGATGCACGGCAAACGGCTCGTCGGCCCAGTCGAGCGTCGGCGCGTCGGACACGTGGTCGGAATAGAAACGAACCTGCGTTTCCGACCGATCGATACCTTGTGCAACGAGCCAGGCCTGAATCATGCGCAGCTTGGCCGGGCCGTAGCAATTTTCACCATCGATCGCCGCGCAGATGTGCCCGTCTTCGGTCAGCCGCGAGCCGGTCGCGATCACCGCATCGAAGCCGAGCCGCTGCGCAATCGCGGTGACATAGAAGTCATAGGAAGCGGTCGCCAAGACCAGGCGATAACCCGCCGCGCGATCGGCGTCGATCCGCGCGCGCGCGCCGGCGAACAGACCATCGGCGACCACCCGATCGGCGAAACGGATGGACACGATATCGGCATCCCGGCGGGAGATAGACGCGCCGAGCAGGAGCCGCTGCGTCACCTGTTTCAAACGGGCGCGATTGATCAGCTTCAATCCATAGCCGCCGACCGCGAGCCCCGCGAGCGGCAACAGTGCCAGTCGCCACGGTGCATGCGCACGCGCGGCACCGATCAGGAAGCGCGTCCAGGTTGGCGCGACGGTGATCGTCTTGTCCATGTCGTAAATCGCAAGTTGGTGCGGAGCTTCTCTCGTCATCAGTTGGTCTTACGCGGCATTCGGCTTGCCGATCCAGCGCGATTGCACCAAGGGTGGGCGCGATGAACGATGTCGCCGCCTTCTCGCACGAACGCGCCGCCGACGGTGATGTCCTGCGCTTTTCCGGCAATTTGTCGCTATCGCGGATCGGCGACTTGCCCGAACGGCTGCGTGCCTATGATGGTCCGGTCGACCGGCTCGACCTGAGCGGGATCGACCGCATCGATACGGTCGGCGCCTGGGTCGTGCAGCGTTTCGCCGCCGAACATGACGCGAAGATCGAGGGGCTCGATGCCGATGCCGAGCATCTGCTCGAGCAGGTCAGGGCCGCCGACCAGGCGGTCAAGATGCGGCCCGAACATGTCGGCAGCTTCTCGCGCGTGCTCGGTGAGGTCGGCGAAGCGACGATGATGGCGCTGAAGACCACGGTCGGGCTGCTCGGCTTCATGGGCGCGACGGTGATCGCACTGGGCAATGTTATTCGCCATCCGAACCGTTTCCGCTTCAACGCGACTGTGCAGCGCTTCGAGGTCGTCGGCGTGTCCGCGCTTGGCATCATCGGCCTGATGAGTTTCCTGATCGGGATCGTCATCGCACAACAGGGCGCGGTGCAGTTGCGCCAGTTTGGCGCGGAAGTGTTCACGATCAATCTGGTCGGGCGGCTGACGCTGCGCGAACTTGGCGTGCTGATGACGGCGATCATGGTCGCGGGCCGTTCCGGATCGGCGTTCGCGGCGCAGATCGGCACGATGAAGCTGACCGAGGAAGTCGATGCGATGCGCACGATCGGCGTTTCGCCGATGGAGGCGCTGGTGCTGCCGCGTACGCTCGCGGTCGTGCTGATGATGCCGCTGCTCGGCTTTTACGCCTCACTGACTGCGATCATCGGCGGTGGGTTGCTGTGCTGGATTTCGCTCGGCATCCCGCCGGTCACCTTCATCCAGCGCATTCGCGAAGTCGTGCCGATCACCGACCTGTATGTCGGGCTGGTCAAGGCGCCGGTGTTCGGTGCGATCATCGCCATCGCCGGCTGTTTCCAGGGCATGATGGTCGAGGCCGATGCGGAACAGGTCGGCCTGCGCACCACGTCGGCGGTGGTTCAGGCGATCTTCTTGGTGATCGTGCTCGACGCTTTTTTTGCAGTATTCTTTACCTGGGTAGGCTGGAATTGAGCGACCGGCGCGCCCCCGAGAATATCATCACCGTGCGCGGGCTGAAGAACAGCTTCGGCGATCAGGTGGTGCATGAAGGGCTCGACCTCGAGGTTCACCGCGGCGAGATCTTCGGCGTGGTCGGCGGTTCGGGTACCGGCAAGTCGGTGCTGATGCGCTCGATCATCGGCCTGCAGACCCCTGACGAGGGAGAGATCACGGTATTCGGCGAACCGACCATCGGTCGCGAGGAAACCGAGGCGGTCGATATTCGTAAGCGCTGGGGCGTGCTGTTCCAGGGTGGCGCCTTGTTCTCGACCCTGACGGTGGCCGAGAATATCCAGGTGCCCTTGCGCGAATTCTACCCCAGGCTCGATCCGTCGCTGCTCGACGAGATCGCGGCGTACAAGGTGGTGATGACTGGCCTGTCGGCCGATGCCGGACCCAAATACCCCGCCGAATTGTCGGGCGGCATGCGCAAGCGCGCCGGTCTTGCGCGCGCACTGGCGATGGATCCCGAACTGCTGTTCCTCGACGAACCGACCGCCGGGCTTGACCCGATCGGCGCGGCGGCATTCGATGAGCTGACCAAGGGGCTGCAAAAGACGCTCGGCCTGACTGTCTTTCTGATCACCCATGATCTCGACACGCTTTATGCGATCTGCGACCGGGTCGCGGTGATCGCCGACAAGAAAGTGATCGCGGTCGGCACGATTCCGGAACTACTCGCGTTGGACCATCCGTGGATCCAGGAATATTTCAACGGCCCGCGTGGCCGCAATGCCACCGCCTCGGTCGAACGAGCGCGGGAACAGAGTGAACAAGCAGGGGCTACGCGCTAATGGAAACCCGTTCGAACCATGTCCTGGTCGGTGCCGTGGTGCTGATCCTGCTTGCCGTACTCGCGCTGTTCACGGTGTGGATTGCGCGCCTCAACGGCTCGTCCGAGAAGGAGTATGACATCTTCTTCAAACAGTCTGTCGATGGCCTGAACAAGGGGTCGGCGGTGGCCTTTTCGGGCGTGCCGGCGGGGCAGGTGAAGGAGATTTCGCTGTGGAAGCCCGATCCCCAGTTCGTACGCGTGCGCATTTCCGTCGATGACGATACACCGGTGCTCGAAGGGACCACCGCGACGATCCAGGGTGTCGGTTTCACCGGCGTCAGCCAGATTCAGCTCGACGGCGCGGTCAAGGGGGCGCCACCGATCGGTTGCCCACAAGTCCAGCCGGAAAAATCCTGCCCGTACGGCGTCCCGGTGATCCCGCCCAAACAGGGTGGTCTTGGCGCGATCCTCAGCTCCGCACCGCAATTGCTCGAACGCTTCTCAACGCTGACCGAGCGTCTGACCGAGATGCTGTCGGACAAGAACCAGAAATCGATCGAGGGCATTCTTGCCAACACCAACCGGCTGACCGGCGCGCTCGCCGATCGCGGGCCGGAGATCGCGGCGACGCTCGCCGAGACGCGGGTTGCGATCAAGCAGGCCGGCGACGCCGCGCAGCAGATCGGCCAGCTTGCGGGCTCGACCAACGCCATGATCAATGATGATGTCCGACCGGCGACGCAGAATCTGAGCAAGGCGGTGGCCGCCGCGCAACACAGTATGGAATCGCTTGACGCGGTGATCGCGGACGCACGGCCCGGGGTCCAGGCCTTCTCGAAACAGACCATTCCCGAGGTCGGGCTGCTTGTTCGCGATCTGCGCCAGATGTCGGCCGCGCTTACCTCTGTTGCTGAAAAGATCGATCAGGGCGGTGCCGGCGCGCTGGTCGGATCGCCGAAACTTCCCGACTATAAGCCCAGCAAGTGAGGCGCCCCATGAAGAAGCCGCTTATCATCCTCGCCCTGCTGCCGCTGTCCGCTTGCATCAGCTTCGGCGCCAAACCGCCGCCCGTGCTGCTGACGATCAGCTCCGCATCGGTCGTGCCGATCGGACAAGTGCAGGATTCGTCGAAAAGCGCGACGATCACCATCCTGGTGCCGGCCGTATCGCAGGCGCTGGCCACCACGCGCGTGCCGGTGCAGGCAAGCGATACCGCGATCGCTTATGTCGCCAATGCGCAATGGGTCGAACAGCCCGCCCGTTTGTTTGCGCGATTGCTGTCGGATACGGTCGGCGCGAAGACCGGGCGCGTGGTGCTGAGCAATGCGCAATCCTTTGCCGATCCCGGCGCACGCCTGTCGGGCGAATTGCGCAACTTCGGCGTCGATGCGACGACCAAGGAAGCGGTGGTGACTTATGACGCGGCGCTGATCCGCGGGTCGGCAAGCGTGGTCGAGAAACGCCGTTTCGAGGCGCGCGTGCCCGTCGCCATGGTCGAGGCCAGTGCGGTCGGCATCGGGCTCAACCAGGCGGCCAACCAGGTCGCCGGTGAAGTTGCCGACTGGGTCGGGCGCTAAGCGTCAGCGGGCCGGCGCGGGCCGCGTTGCCAGCGACACTTCGCATAGCTCGGCACCGCCCGATCCGATCATCGGCGATGCGGGATTCTCGCGCAGCTTGATGTACGCGGCGAAGCGCGCATTGTCGGTCGAGCGATAGTCGAACCTCGGCCGCTCGGCGGCGGGAATGTCGCTGGCCAGCTTGACCGAGACGATCCCCGACCGTTCGGCTGCGGTCGCATAGACGCCCATCGCCGCATCGCTGCGAGGCAGGGCGGAAAGATATTTCATACCCTCGATGATGCGCCCAACGGCGGTGTAGTTGCGGTCGAGCCGCCGTGCCGACTGGCCGATCGGCGTGAACAGTTCGGCGCCGCTGCCGGTGTCGGGAGAAGGCCCGCGTGCGACGCCGACCATGCCGTAACAATGCGTCAGCCACGCCGCCTTTCCATTCGTCGCGATCGGCCAGCCATCGGCGCTGAAGCCCGATGCGGTCGAGTGCGAATCCGCTTTGGTCAATCGCTGCGCGACGGTGAAACCGGCGATTTCATATTCGGCTGCCGGGGTCTCGACCACGCCGGCTGGAAGCTTTTTCGTCTCGGTCGCATCGCCCCATTGCGCGACCCAGTTTTCCTGCACGCGGTACACGCTGGCCGCGTCCCACCAGCCGGCCCTGACCAGCGTGCGGATGTTGGCGACATGTTCGGGCGCGTAACGCGCGGCAAGCCGGATCACGACCCTTCGGTTGCCGGTCAGAGTCATCACCAGCAACTCGTCATCGGGGATCGCCCGCCAATCCTGCGCGGCAACGTCCGACGGCAATGGTGCCGGCGGCGTGGCGGGTGCAGAGGGTGCAGGGGGTGCGGCCTGGGCCAAAACGAGCAGCGGGAGCAGGGAAATCAGCATGGCCGCGAGTGTGGCACGGAGCATGGCGGCGATGCAATCGCTCACGGGTTGCGCGCCGCCGCAACAGGCCCTAGGGCAGCGCCTTCCTGTCCGGGAAATGCGGAGCGGTGGCCGAGTGGTCGAAGGCGCTCGCCTGGAAAGTGAGTATACGCCAAAAGCGTATCGAGGGTTCGAATCCCTCCCGCTCCGCCAGTGGCCCCTCCGCGAGGGTCCGCAGAAGTCCACCAGTATCGACTTTTCTCTCCTGAAATCTGATACTTAACAGACCAGCTTGGCCGTGGCCGTCCGGAGCCGTTCGGAGCAATCCGACGAATCGAAGGTACTGGCGCATGGTATCGGCGGGCGAAAATATGGTATCTGGAGAAGACCGTTGCTCAGTGATGCAAAAGCCCGCGCGGCCAAGCCGCGACCCAAACCCTACAAGCTGACCGACAGCAATCAGCTGTTCCTTCTGGTGACGCCCAGCGGCGGAAAGCTCTGGCGCTGGAACTACAAATATGACGGCAAGCAGAAGTGCATGGCGTTCGGCGCCTACCCGCTCGTCTCGCTTGCCGATGCGCGCGGCAAGCGCGACGAGGCCTATACGGTTCTCTGCGAAGGCCGGGACCCGACCGTGGTGAAGAAACTCAGGATCGAAGAGAATATTGAGGCCAGTTGCCAGACGTTCGAGCGCGTCGCGCGCGAATGGCATGAGAACGCCAAGTCGCAGTGGGCCAGGATCCACGCGGCCGACATCATTCGCAGCCTTGAGCGGGACGTCTTTCCGACGATCGGCATGTTGCCGATCGCCCAGCTGACCCCGCCGCTCGTGCTTGGTGTTCTGCGCGAGATCGAGGCCCGTGGGTCGATCGTACGGCCAAGCGCATCCGACAGAGGATATCAGCCGTCTTCATCTACGGCATCGCAGGGCATCGTGCAGACGGACCCGGCCGAGAAGCTCGGCAAGGTCCTGAAACCGCTTCGCAAGGGCCGCCAGCCGGCGATTACCGACCTCGCCCCACTCCGTAAGATGATCATCGCGGCCGAGGAGGATTATGCCCGGCCGATTACCCGGCTTGGGATGCACCTGCTCGCGCTAACGGCGGTGCGTCCAAGCGAACTGCGCGGCGCGCGCTGGGATGAGTTCGAGGATTTGAACGGCAGGTTGCCGCTCTGGCGCATTCCCGCTTCCCGCATGAAAGGCGACCTCGATCGCAAGGACGAGGTGAACGGCGATCATCTCGTGCCGATCACTCAGCCATGCCTGGCCGTACTTCGGGCACTCTGGCCGCTCACCGGAGAGGGTGAACTGCTCTTCCCAGGCAATAGGCATTCCCATCGACCGATGAGCGAGAACGCGATCGGCTACCTGCTCAATCGCGCCGGCTATCATGGTCATCATGTGCCGCATGGCTTTCGCGCGGCCTTCTCGACCATCATGAACGAATGGGCCGAGCGGGAGGGCAAGGAGCACGACCGGCAGGTCATCGACCTCATGCTGGCGCATGTCCCGACGGCGAAGGTCGAGGGCGTCTATAATCGCGCGGCCTACCTGCCCCGGCGCCGCGAATTGGCGACGATCTGGGCGGACATGCTGAGCGACGGGTTGCCTGATCCGACTGTCTCATCGAGCGACCGTCGAAGGCTGTCGGAGAGCATTCGCGGCGGCGCCTACCGGATCCAGTCGCCATGGATTTTCGATTTCCGAAGTGGCGGCGGGCCGCATGATCGCAGGTATCAATCGGCGTGGAGGGCGAGCGAGAGGAATTCGAAAATGCAATCCGCAGAAAACTAATACCAAGTCTCATCGATCATCACCCATGCGCCCATGATTGCAGCCCGATGGACATGATGCGCCATGGCTGATCGGCGAGGCGGTTCCATGCGAAGCAGCATTGATCCAGGATGTCGTCGTATTATTTGAAGATCCTGTTCGAGAGCCAGTTGTCGGGCATGAACTGCCAGACATTCTCAACCGGGTTGAGCTCGGGGCATTTCGACGGCAGCGGCAGCAAGGTGATGTTGGCGGGAGCGATGAGCGCGCCCGAGCCATGCCATCGCGCCTGATCAAGGAGCAGGATGGCGTGCGCGCCCGGCGCGACGGCGGCGGAGATTTCAGCCAGATGCAAGGCCATCCCTTCGGTGTTGCATCGCGGCAGCACGAGCGCCGCGCCCGTCCCCTCAGCCGGGCAGATCGCCCCGTAATATAGGCCGATGCCGTGCGCTGGTCTTTCGGCGCCGAAGGCCGGGTGCCGCGACGGGCCCAGCGCCGGGTGATCCCGTTCTTCTGGCCGACGCGCGCCTCGTCCTGCCACCAAAGCTCTATCGGTGTGCCGCGCGAAAGCGCTGCCCGGATCGCCGCCACTTGGGCTGGGAAGTTTTTTTAAACGTCGGGATGGCCTCATCATCTTGCGCATGATGGCGCGGCCGCGCCGACAGCTTGCGATACCCCAGGCGCGCAGCTCCCGGCTCAATGTCTGCTTGCTGACGCTGATCGCGAACTCGCCCACACCCACTGCACCAGATCGATCAATCGCCAGCGCACGACACCGTGCGAGGCAGGGATCGGACCACTCTCGACAATCTGCGCCAAGGCCCGACGCCGCGCGTCATCGAGTAGCGGCACGCCACCAGGCGGTACCGCGTCGATCAGGCCGTCAGGTCCGGCTGCGTGGAACCGCAGCACCCAGTCGCGAACCGTCTGGAGACCTACGCCGCCAAGCTGCGCTGCTTCGCTCCGTGTCCCGCCCTCGCAAATCGTCGCCAGCGCCAACAGCCGACGCACCTGGTTTGCGTCACCGCTCAACCGCGCCAATGCCCGCATCTTCCTCGCCGTGAAATCATCTCGAAGCGCCACTGCCGATGCCATCGCCAACCTCCATCTGGTTCGCGACCATTGAATCAAACTTCAAACCGTTTGGGAATCCACTATGAGTCAGCCCTCACGGGATCTGGTATTAGAGGGTGTCAACAAGGGAACGTCGGCTATGCGTCGCTAGATCAACCGGGCAATCTCGTCGAAGCTGAGGCGCGGCAAACGGTCGAACACTTTCGCTGGGTCACCGTGCCCGATCCCACAGATGAAGTTTGCACGCAGCGAAGATCCGGCAAAAAATTCGACATTGACCTTGGCGGGATCGAAGCCCGACATCGGCCCGACATCGAGTCCGACAGCGCGTAACGCCAGCATAAAATAGGCTGCCTGAAGCGATCCGTTCCGAAACGCCGTCGATTGCGCGAGAGCGGTGTTGTCGATGAACATGCCTTTCGCGCCTGGGCGGTGTGGGAAGGTCTTGGGCAGTTCTGTATAAAACTCGGTGTCATAAGCGATGATCGCCACGACAGGCGCCGTCATCACCTTTTCCACGTTGTTCGGTCCGACTGCTGGTTTCAGCCGGTCCTTCGCCTCGGCTGATCGCAGAAACACAAGCCGCATTGGCTGCGTGTTCATGGAAGTGGGACCCCATTTCGCGATCTCGTAGGCGTCGATAAGCTGATCATCACTAACTGGTTCGGCGCTCCATCCGTTTTGCGAACGAGCTCCCGTGAACAAGCGCTCGAGCACGTTCTCCTCCACAATCATGTCCATGTTTCCTCTGGTGCCGTGCCTGCGCGATGTTCGCCGACCGCCTCTGCCATCCATGGCAGGTCCGCATCGTGTGCCTTGGCGTCGATCATCGTCGAAACCTCGGCCACCTTGGATTGACAGCCCGCGAAGTTAAGGCGCAGCCGCTCATGGTCCAGGCCGCGACCGATCATGATTAGCTTTGAGCCGCACGCTTTGGCTGAAGGGATGTCCAGAAAGTCACCGTCCATAATCCGGTGAACCGCTTGGAAGACGAAGCGCCGACCCTGGTCCGAGAAGTTCAGAATGCCCTTAACGCGAAGGATGTCGTCCCCCTGCAGGGCGATCAGGCTGTCGATCCACCGCAGGAAGCGATCGATGTCGAGCGGCCGATCCGCTTGAAAGCTCACGCTTTCGATGCCGCTGGCGTGCCGATTACTAACATCGCTGAAGCTGGGCATGCGCTCGATGACGCGGAGCAGTTCGAAGGCGTTCCGGTTCAACACCTCCGCGACCGGCAGCACGGCGTGTGAGGTGCGACGGATCTCCGCGAAGCGGTTCAGTTCGCGGATTTCCGCTTCTACCCAATCGAGTTCATCCGTGCCGACCAGATCGGTCTTGTTAAGCAGTATCAGGTCGGCGGAGGCGACTTGCGCGGCGACTTCCGGCGCCACGTCCAGCTGCGTGCGAAGATGCACGGAATCTATGACCGCGACGATCGCGTCCAGGCGAACCCCAGCGCTGACTTGCGGGTCCATGAAGAAAGTCTGGATGACCGGGGCAGGACTGGCAAGACCGGTCAACTCGATGACGATGCCGTCCAGCATGATGCAGCGCGCGAGGATAGACTGCAAAGCCCGCAATAGGTCACCACGCACATTGCAGCAGATGCATCCATTGGTAAGGGTCACAACCTCCTCTTGCGCGTCCAGGACAAGGTCGCCATCGATTCCGAGGTCCGCGACTTCGTTGACGATCACCGCGTAACGGCGCCCATCAGGCTCAGCGAGAATGCGATTAAGGAGGGTGGTTTTTCCCGCACCCAAATAGCCTGTCAGAACTGTCACAGGCACTGGGTCGGCAACCGACAAAACGCATGACTCAGCGCCGGTCAACGACGACCTCCCCGTTTAAAATCGTGAGGGAGAGGGTCCGCAGATTGCTAATGGAGACGAGCGGGTTGTCCGCCAGCAAGATCAGGTCCGCCCGCTTTCCCGCCGCGACCGTTCCAACGTCAGGTCGACCGAGGTGCCAAGCAGCACTGCTCGTGCCAGCGACCAGGACCTGCTGCGGCGTCATACCCGCGGCGACCATCAACTCGGCCTCTTCCAAGCTGTTTTCACCAAAAGCCCCCCGGCCGCAAAAGCTGTCGCTACCCAACACCATCATGACACCGGCGTCTGCCACGAGCTTGGTGTTCGAACGGGAATGTGGATGCACTGCGTCATGAATCCATAACGTAGGGGCGTAGGTCGCCTTGCGTTCGATCATCAGGTCGATAAGCGCCTTGTCGGTGATTGGCTCGACCGTGACTCCGTGCTCCAGCCCATCCGCGCCGGCTTCCAGTGCCTCGATCGCCGCAGCCTGCTGGACGGTGTGGACGGTGACGCGAAGGCCACGATCATGGGCAGCCTCGATGCCTGCCCGTAGGACGTTCGTCGGCAACCGTACGAGTTCGACGACGGCTGGGAACACCGGATTTTTCCAAAGATATTTAGGCGAGCCTGGGCACCAGCAGCCTCCCTCAGAAAGCAGCTTTATCGCATCCACCTTGCTGTCGGCGAGATGATGGACGAGGTCGCGCATCATCTGCGGGCTCTCCACCTCTCCGGTGGCGCGTGCGCGGAACCACGGATTCCCCCCAAATATCGTGGATGCAGGATGACCGTCCCGACCGGTCAGCCCATTTCCTGTGACAAGCATCTGCGGGCCCCGTAGCGCCCCGCCCGCCAGCCTTGCCCGCAGGTCCAGAACTTCGGTGGTCGGATCGCCCACCGACTTGATCATGGTCACCCCGCTCTCCAGGAACTGTTGAAGCAGCACGGGGGCCGCCTCCCTAACAAATCCGTCGAGCGTGTCCGGGTCAGTCACCACCCTGAAGTCGAAGAAATGCAGATGCGTGTCGATCAGCCCGGGTATCAGCCAGCCGCCCGCACCATCGATCTCACGGCGGCCGCGAAGCGGTGCTTCGGAAATGGCGCCGATCTCGCGGTCCCGCAGGCCTACATCACGCAGGCCAATAAGCGCCTCGCGCCCATCAAATACATGAACACCGCGGATGACTAGGTCATAGTCGTCCGTGCGACTCAAAGTGTCGGCGTCAACCTTGTCCACCATTCGATCTCCTGTATTTCGGCCGGCGGTTCAGGAGCCAAGCTCAGTGGGCATTCCGAAGGCGACGGCGGCAAGGTCGAACTCGTACCGCGTGTTCCACCGGCTCATCGACGTGATCGGCCAATGCTTGGGATATTGCGGACGATCTCCGTGCCACGGGCGTGGCTCGCAATAGCCAAGCTCGGGTACGAACACGTCCATATCATTGAATAGCTCGATCAGCGCGCCGTCGGCACCATAGTGATAGGATGCGATATTGTGTCCCGCAGTGTGTCGCGCGGGGCCCCAAAGGGTTGGTATTTCTCGCTCCGCGAGAAGGTCGGCTGCGCGAATCTGATGCTCCGGGCCAACCAGTTCGAAGGCCAAGTGGTGCATCGTCGCTACGGGCGCAGCGATCACGTTCAGCACGTGATGATCGCGATTGCAGGTGACGAAGGTGACAACGTCTTCGAACCAGTCAGTGGTCGAGAAGCCGAGTGCGCCTGTTACAAATTCCAGCAGACGAGGGGCGTCGGTAGACAGGATCGCCACGTGACCCATCCGGAGCGGCGCTAGACCGGTCCCGCTGAATTTGGCATCCGTCAGCGCCATTGCGGGTAAAAGGTGAAAGGTATGGCCGCCGACATCAGCTACTTCGAGGAGCGCCGGAACGCCGGGCCGCGCATCGCTCTTGAGGTGCGAGCTGAGGCCCATACCGGTCAGCCGGCGAGCGAGGTCGTCGAGCGTTTCGTTACCACTGACCTGGAGGCCGATCGCGCCAATACCGGCTTGCTCTGCTTTGTGCAGGGCGACGGAATGGTGATCGATACCGAGGCCGAGATAGGTCGAAGCGCCGGTTGTCTCGGTCTCGTTCAGGCCCAGGATGTCTCGATAATAGTTCACTGCATCATCGAGCGACGGCGTCGCAAGATCGACATAGGCGAGGCGGAAAGTGCTGGGCATGATCAAGCTCCGAAAATGGTCTGCAAGATGAAGGGCATGATGAAGTCTGTCGGATGCCCGTGTCGCGATCAGAACCCGACGCGGTCCTTGCCCTTCAGCTCCAAAATGTCGCGGGCCTCATCCGGGGTGGCCACCTCAAGGCCTAGGCCTTCGATGATCTTGCGCACCTGCTTGACCTGCGTCGCGTTGGTCTCGGCTAGGCGACCTGCGCCGAGCCACAGCGAATCTTCCAGCCCTACACGGACATTGCCGCCCATTGCTGCCGCCATCGCCGCGATCGGCATCTGGCTGCGTCCCGCGCCCAGCACGGACCAGCGATAGTTGTCACCGAAGAGCCGGTCTGCCGTTCGCTTCATGTGCATGACTTCGTCGGGATGCGATCCGATTCCGCCGAGCAGACCAAATACCGTCTGAATGAACAGCGGTGCCTTCACGAGGCCTTCGGTGTAAAAATAGTGGAGGTTATGCAGGTGACTGGTGTCGTAGCATTCGAATTCGTATCGCGCACCGGTCTCGTTGAGCGTCTCCAACGCATATTGAATATCGGCAAACGTATTGCGGAACACGACATCACGCGTGCTTTCCAGCATCGCCGGTTCCCAGTTGTGCTGGAACTCCTTGAAGCGCTTGAGCATCGGGAAGAGACCGAAGTTCATCGAACCCATGTTGAGGCTCGCTACCTCGGGCTTCCAGACCGACGCCGGGCGTAGTCGCTCCTCCCGCGTCATGCCCGGCGCGCCGCCAGTCGTCAGGTTGCAGATCACGTCCGAGCGCTGCTTGATGCTGCGCAAGAAGGGCTCGAACGCCTCGGGCGACTGGTCCGGCCGGCCGTCGACCGGATTGCGGGCGTGGAGGTGAACGATCGCAGCACCTGCTTCCGCCGCGCCGACAGCCGCATCCGCGATCTGCTCCGCCGTGATTGGCAGGTACGGCGACATCGACGGTGTGTGAATGCCGCCCGTAACGGCGCAGGTGATGATGATTTTGCGACTAGCCACGCGTTGTACTCCTGTTGATCTGTGGTGAGCGCAGGTTCAAACTGACTGAACGATGGCGGAAGGTGCCGATCAGCATCGCCGCGATGAGCGGTCCGATCGCGAAGATAAGCGACACGCCGGCGCGCGTCATGCCGTGCGCAAACATCACGCCGGCCAGCGCCGGTCCGGCGGCACTCGCGATCCGCGCGGCACCCATCACCAAGCCGATTCCCGATGCGCGCAAAGCCACGGGGAAGGTATTGGCCATGATGCCGTAGAGCATGCCCGTGGTTCCTGCGAGGCAGAAGCCAAGCACGCCTGCGGAGATCACGAACAAGGTGATGACCGGGGGCACCAGGCCTACCGCCGCCAGCGCGATCGCAGCGCCTGTCATCGCAGTCGCGGCGACCTTCGTGGGCGCGAAGCGGTTGGCAAAAGATGCGAAACCGATGCCGCCGACGAAACCAATCACACCGGAGAGCGCCGACACCAGGCTCCCCTGCGCTGGCGTGAATCCAGCATCGACGACCATCTGGGGCAGCCAGTTGAGAATGTAGTAGGATGACGTTGCGATCAGGATCGCGGTCACCGACAGGCGGAGGATTATGCCGCGCAGCCCGGCGGCGAACAACAGTGCATAGCGGGCATCGCGACGGTCGGCAGCCGGTGGCAGTTCTGACATGACCGGCTGGCCGATGCGCGAGAGGATGCGATTGACTTGGTCCAGCGCGCCTGGCGAACGGCGGGCGATAAGGAATGTCGGCGATTCCGGCAACATCAGCGCCACCAATACGAACAGCATCGCACCGGCAATCGCGCCGGCCCCGAATACCCAATGCCACGTCGCGGCCTTCAGGATCGCTGCAGATCCGAACCCGCCGATGATGCCCCCAAGCGGAAAGCCGAGGGTAGCGACCGCTGCAACAGCGAGCGCGCGTCGGCGGATGTTTGCGAACTCGGCCGAGATCAGCGTCGTCATCGCGACCATTACCCCGATCCCGATACCGGTCGTCACCCGCGAGGCAGCAAGCAGCAGCACCGATCCCGATACCGCCGACAGTGCTGCCCCGACGATGAGGATTAGGATGGCCCCGAGGACCACTGCGCGCCGTCCCAGCTTGTCCGCGAGCGGAGAGAGAGCGATGGCTCCGATCGCCATGCCAACAAGACTGCTGGACAGCAGAAGTCCTATGACGTCCTTGCCGATGTGCCAGTCGCGCGCCAGCACCGGAGCGACGAACGCCATCGACAGCGCATCATAACCGTCCAGCGCCGCCAGCAGGACGGCAGTGATCAACACAAGGATCTGGCGCATACGCATCGGCGCATGGTCGAGCGGGTTGCCCGTATCGGGACCAGCCGGCGGCACCGTCATCGCTGCGCAACCCTGTTCTCGATCGCGCCGATGCCATCGATTTCGCAGCGGACGATGTCGCCAGGTTGGAGAAACCGTGGCGGCTTCATGCCGATGCCGACGCCCGACGGCGTGCCCGTCGCAATCAAATCCCCCGCATCTAGCGTGAAGGCAGTCGAGAGGTAGGCAATCTGCTGCCAGACGTTATAGACAAGCTCGCTCGTATTACTGTCCTGACGAAGCTCACCATTCACCAGGCAGCGCAGCTTCAACGCGTGCGGATCGGCAATCTCGTCCGCCGTCACGATCCAGGGGCCGATCGGTCCGTGCGTGTCGAACGACTTGCCCATCGTGAACGTCGGCGAGTGCCGCTGCCAATCGCGCGCCGACACGTCATCCGCGACGACATAGCCGAACACATGATCCTTCGCCTGATCTTCGCTCACGGCCTTCGCCGGCTTGCCGATGACTACCCCAAGTTCGACCTCGTAATCGAGTTGTTCCGTCACACCCGGATCGATGTCATCGAACGGCCCGGCTAAGCAACTGGTCTGCTTGTTGAACCAAAATTGGTTCGTGGGCGTCGGCTGACCAAGACGCTTGGCCTCCTCGATATGCTTCGCATAGTTCATGCCGATCGCGAGATACTTGCCGGGTCGTTCGATCGGTGGGAGCAGGCGTATCTCAGCGAGCGCGATCGAATGCTCGGCCTGACCGGCGATATCACGCACGCGATCGAGTGCCGCTGCCCCGCCCCGAATGATCGACAGCATCGTGGGGAACTCGCTCGACAAAAAGTCGAGCGACACGATCCGATCGTCTTGTTCAGGGTGGAGCACACCGAGTTTTGCCACCGCGCCATCGGCATATCGCAACAGCTTCATGTTAAGGTCCTCGTCTGTTTCTGCCGGGTGCAGGCCAACATCCAAGTGTCTGCCTGGTTTGGATTGGACTAGAATCGCGTCGAAACGCGCAAGCCGTAGGTGCGCGGCGGGGAGATGATCGAGACGATCAGATTGGAACCCGGGACGGGCGTCCCATACACTTGGGGGCGGTCGTTGGTGAGGTTCCGGATGAACGCGCCAATGATATATTTCCCGTCCTTCGCGCCAAATGAGATCGATGCGTTGGAGATCCAGCTATCCTTGACGTACTCCTGGGGAATATAGTCAAAACCCGTGTAGCGACTTGACCGATACTGAGTATCCGCGCTGAGCACGATCTGGTTGTCGCCGACGGCCAGTGTTTGCTGCGCACCCAGGTTAACCGTCCATTTAGGTGAATTAAGTGCAGTCTTGCCGGAGCAATCCACATTATAGAGAGCACCAGCCTGTGTGACGGAGCAACCACTGAGCACCGGCGCAGGTGAAGGGTAATTGAACCGATCATATTTCGCGTCGAGATACTGCACATTGGCGGTCAACGTCGTTGTAGGCGTCAGTAAAACACGCGCCTCGGCTTCGATGCCCTTTATCGTTGATTGCCCGACATTGGCCGTGATGATGCCCAGCCGACCGGTCGGATCAATGCCGAAATAGGTCAGCTGCTGATCTTTATACTTCCAATAGAACGCCTCTAGGTTGAGTTGGAGACGGTTGTCGAAGAACCGGTTCTTGGAACCGATCGTGTAGGCGGTGATATTTTCGGGATTATAGACGTTGAAGGCATTAAAGCCGCCGGCGCGGTAGCCGGTCTCTATGCTGGCATAGAGCAGCGAGCGCGGCCCAAGATCAATCTCGATCGCGCCGCGATACGTAACCTTGCTGGTGTCGAGCTTACCGCCGGGAAAGGTGTCCGACCTGGCCACTAGCACGCCCGGGGCACGGACGACCGGGCGGCCGCCCAGAGCCGGGGCGAATGGCTGTTGCGCCAGCGTGGTGGTGTAAGGCAAAAGGGGTGCCGTTGGACAAACCGCAGGGACGGCGCAGACGATGGCCAGCGCCGTGTTCTGTGCGCCGAAGAAATTCTTGTGATCCTCGGTGTAGCGCGCCCCGCCGGTAAATCGTAGCCAGTCGGTAGCGTGTAGCGTCAGCCGACCGTAGGCGGATGGCGAATGCGTCGTGAAGCGGCCAAAATTGAAATTGGCGAGCGACCCGGCTGAATTGTGAACGTCGTCGAGGATTTCCTCACTGAAATAATAAGCACCCACGATGTAATCGATCAGGTTGCCGCTGTTGCTGACGAGACGCGCTTCGACGGAATATTGATTCGCCTCCTGCGTGTTACCAACCGCCTGCGCGGATTCGGTATTGAGGTTGTCCTTTCGCGCATGACGCCACGCGGGCACGACGCTGAACGTGCCGATCGGCGTCTCCCAGTCGACGTGCGCAGCAACGCCGTACACATCGTTGCGCTGGAATCCTTGGACGAGCGGGTCGAGGAAGCGGCCAGCGAGCCTGCCCGCCGTGCCGTTCGTCGTGCGATAAGCCTGCGCCGCTGGAGTGAAAAGACCTTCGTCATAGGGGAGGCCCGCCGCGGTCGTGGCGAATTGCCTCGTGACCGGGTTGAAGGCATATTTCCCTACATAGTTCGAGCCGCCGCCCAATCCGCGCTGCTGGGCATAATCGGCTTCGAGGCGCACGGTTAGCGCCGGAGTGAGTTTCACTTTCAATTGAGCCCGTGCGCCAGCGGAGTCATCGGTCTGGGTGCCATCGTTCAAGTAGCCGTCATGGCGTGTATACGTTCCGGACACGCGGAAGCCTGCGTTTTCCCCGAGAGCAAGATTGACGGCCCCTTCGGCCTGTACCTCGTTGTAATTGCCATAGCTGGCCGAGGCATAACCTGACGTTTCGCCAAGATGCGGCTGCACCGGAAGGATATTGATCGCGCCCGCAGTCGCGTTGCGACCGTACAGTGTGCCCTGCGGACCCTTGAGCACTTCGACGCGCTCGAGATCATAGAAGGTGCCGAACGTCGCACTGGACCGGCCGACATAGATGCCGTCAAAATTATATGCAGCGGCCGGATCACTACTCGCGACAAACGAGAAGTTTCCGACACCGCGAATGAAAACTAAGTTCCCTTGACCGCCGCTGGCGACGACGAGCGACGGGACGAGCTTGCCCAGCGTATCGATGCCCCGGACGCCGGAATTGAGCAGATCCGCTCCAGACACCACTGCGACCGGCAATGCTGCCTTTTGCAGGTTTTCGCCGCGCTGCTGTGCTGTCACGATGATGTCCTGCAGCCCGCTTTCCTCAGCGGGCGCTTGCAACGACTGGGACTGGCCGACTTGTGCCGGCCCTTGCGGCGGAGTCGTGGACGACGTGGACCCAGCCGCTCCAGGCGCTGCGGTCGTCGTCTGGTCCGACTGCGGCACCTCCGTCTGGCCCGGCTTGGATTGCGCCACGGACGAGACCGGAAAAATTAAAACAGCTGCCGACAGCATCAGCAAGGTCTTGCGCGAAACGGACATATCCCCTCCTCCTTGACGCCGCCTTTTCCAGACGGTTGTCACAAATCGATCGCTCCGTATCGGGCGAGTCTGGTCCAGCCTCTGTGAGAGTGGAAAATGAGTTTCCACGCGGACTGAAGCCGTTCGATGATGCAGGACATGCAGCGAGCATCGAAAGCGGGAAAGATGGCATTTGAACGAAGTTGTTACCCGTCAGGTATAGGGTGCCGCAGATAATCAAACTGCATGGCGCTGCTTGTGCAGGTAGGTCGACGCGGCACGGGTCGCCAGATCGTTTAAAAATTCGGCGGCTGGCGTGAGCGGGATATTGGCGCGGCGTACGGCACAGATTTTAGGCGCTTTCGATACCTCGCTCACGGGAATACGCTCCATCAGACCAGTTGCCCGGATCAACTCCATCCACTGCTGTGGCACTGGCGCCAGCAGATCGGATGTCGCCACGATTACTGCGAGATTCATCGCCGACGACGCCTGTATGACGATGCGTGGCGACGGCAAACCGGCCGCCGCGAATACGCTGTTCACCTCGCTGTCGCTGTCGATCGCCATCGGCGTCGTCACCCACGACGCCCCAACGAGTTCCTTCAACGTCGTTGCCAACCGTAGAGGGTGATCACGCCGACCGATGATCATGCGTTCATTCTCGAACAGCAACTCGATCAGCAGCGCAGGATCAACAAACCCCGTCGCCACCGGGCCGTAATAAAGATCGACAAGGCCGTCACGTATTTGCGTCTCAAGCATCGGAAGCGAGCCTTCGACCAGCTTGATCCGGACGTTCGGGTATTTCACGTGAAAGCGGTTCACGATCGTTGGCACCATAGCGATCAGCGTGGCGCTAGAGCATCCAACCGTGATCATGCCACGGTCCTCCCCCTTCAGATGCTCCATTTCCTCCAGCGTGCGCGCGAACTCCGCCTGGATGGCCTTTGCACGCCGGACGAACACCTCGCCCGCGCGGGTCAACGTCATGCCGAACTTGTTGCGCTCAAACAGGACCAGGCCGAGTTCCTGTTCCAGCTCCTTAATGCTTCTCGAGACGGCGGGCTGGGCGAGGCCGAGATGCTTGGCGCCCGCGCGCAGGCTTCCCCGTTCGACCACGGCTACCACGTTTCGCAGATGATGCAGCTTCATAGACATCCTGTCGGCCAGCTCGAGATATACCGCCCCTATACCTGTTTGGTAACAACCTCATGCAAATCGCATCTCCTTGCAACCCAGCTTCAACGATAGGGTCCGGCGCAACACCAGCGGCTTGCCATGGCTTAAACGGCCAGGCCTCGACGTAATGGGACCGCAGCGGAGGATGACCGGGAATGATGCAAGCATCTAGGGAACTCGACCGCGCCGACAACCGGCACGTGATTGACGGCGCGATGGACAGGTTTGAGATCCGAGAACTTCTGCAGAACTGGGTCATCTGGCGCGATGCCGGCGATTGGGAGCGTTTCGCTTCGGTCTGGCACGACGATGGTCGGATGATCGCCACTTGGTTCAGGGCAAGCGCAGCAGACTTCATCGCGGGATGCCGGAAGGGCTTCGATGCCGGCGTCGTCGGTCTTCATGCGCTTGGCGGGATCAGCATCGACGTGCAGGGCGCGCGGGGCGTTGCACAATCAAAGATGCAGATCGTGCAGCGTGGCAAGGTTGACGACGTCGAGGTCGACGTGACGTGTCTCGGTCGCTTCGTCGATGCGCTTGAAAAGCGCGACGGGCTCTGGGGCATCGTGCTGCGGCAACCAGTCTACGAACTGGACCGCATGACGCCAGTCGATCCTGCCGCGGTTCCTACATTGGATCCCGATCTGCTCGGGTCGTTTCCCGACGGCTATCGCCACCTCGCCTATTTGCAGACAAAGATCGGGTTCGACGTCGATAAGACTCTGCCAGGCACGCGCGGCCCTGAAATCGAGGCATTGACCGGTCGAATGAAACGGTGGCTCGACGGTGACGACGCCGCCTGTCTCGGTTCGTAATCGCAAGCATTCGACGAGAGAGGTCGACGAAGGAACATCGCATGGCCGTGAAGCAACTCACTGATGACTTGTATCTGATTCAAGGTCTGGTGAACGTCTATATCTTGCAGACGCAAGACGGCCTCGCAGTGCTCGATACCGGGTTTCCAGGCAGCGCCAGAAAAATCCTCGAGGGCGTGCGTTCGCTTGGTAAGATGCCAGCCGACGTGCGCCACATCGTCCTGACACATTGTCATCCGGATCATATCGGGAGCGCCGCGGCATTGAAACGTGAGACAAATGCAACCGTCTGGGCGCACCCCATCGATGCGCCGATGATCGAGGCCGGCAAGACGATGCGCGAGCCAATGACACCCTCTCCCGGCTTGCGCAACGCGATCCTCGCCAAGCTGCTCGGCGGGCGTGTGCGAAACGTGGAACCGACCAAGGTCGATCGGCTTCTGGAAGACGGCGACACCCCTTCCTTCATGCCCGACATGACCGCGATCCACGTGCCTGGCCACTGTGCGGGGCAGATCGCGTTCCTCTGGCGGCGACATGGCGGCCTGCTGTTCACGGCGGACGCCTGTATCAACCGCGGCCGCCTAAAACTCGCTATCGGCACGGAGGATCCGAAGCTCGCTCTCGCCAGCGTCGCGAAGCTGGCCCAGCTCGATTTCGACAAGGCCTGCTTCATGCACGGCAAGCCGATCATGGCCGGAGCCGACGCAGAGTTTCGGCGGACCAATTTCGACACCTTCAACCCGAAAAGGGCATAGCAATGGCGTGTATATCAACAGCGTTGGTGGTCGGCGGCAGTATTGCAGGCATGAACGCCGCGATCGCGCTTGCGCGGCAGGGAGTTAAAGTCGACCTGATCGAGTTATCGGAGACGCCACTTGGAGCGTCATTGGCGTTTTCCGGGCGTGCCGCTGAAACATTGGTGGAGCTCGGTATCTATGACGAAGTCCACGCCACGGGGACGCCGTTCGGCCGAGATTCTACTGCTGCATCGCTGCGCGATGCCACGGGCAGTTTGATCAGCGCTGGCCCCAAGCGGCCGACCTGGCCCGGCGCAGTGGATGCCGTTGCTGTCTATCGTCCCGTGTTTCTCGACGTCGCAGGAGGCGCCGCCGAACGTCTTGGCGTCCGGATTCGTAGAGGCGTGACGTACGAGACGATCGATAATGGTGCGGACGCCGTTTCGGTCACCTTCTCCGACGGAGAAACAGGCTGTTACGATTTGCTGGTCGCAGCCGACGGCATCAGTTCGAAGATTCGGGGGATGATCTTTCCCGATGCCCCCAAGCCGAAGTTCGCCGGTCAACTCAGCATTCGATGGATGGCACCAGGGGCCCCGATCGAGGACGAAGGGTGGTACGTCTCATCGGTAGGACGACTGGGATTCTATCGTCTGCCGCATAACTTGGTATATGTGCCTGCGGTCATTGCCATGCCCGAGTGGCGTTGGCTGACGGACCAAGACGTGCGCACCATCTTTCTGGAACTGCTCGACTCGATGACTGCTCCAGCGATCAGGAAATTACGCAGTCGTGTCACCGAAGATTCGCAGTTTATCGGGCGGCCGTTCGATTGGCTCATGGTTCCCGACACTTGGTTCAAGGGCCGGGTGCTGCTGATCGGCGACGCGGCCCATGCGACTAGCGCGCATATGGGCATGGGAGGCGGAATGGCGCTGGAGGATGCCGTCGTGCTCGGTCAATCCGTGGGCACGACAGAAACTTTGCAGGAAGCACTCACCGCTTTCATGGAGCGTCGCTTCGAGCGCGTGAAACTAGTCGTCGAAACCAGCGTCAAACTTGGACAGCTTGAACAGCAGAAAGCGCCACCATCAGAAAATATGGCGCTGCTCACCAACGCTTTTGCAACCTTGGGCCAGCCGTACTGATGGTCGATCCGATCCGGACCGATGTGCTGATCGTCGGGGCGGGTCCGGTCGGGCTTGCTGCGGCGATCGAGTTAGGTACCCGCGGCATCCGCGTGCTGCTGATCGAACGCAACGCCCGCGTCGGCGTGGCGCCGCGTGCGAAAACCACGAACGTGCGGACGCGTACGCACCTGCGACGCTGGGGCATCGCCGATCGCCTGGCGGCGGAGGCACCGTTCGGAGTCGACTATCCGAACACTATGGTGTTCGTGACACGCCTCTCTGGCTATGAACTGGCGCGCTTCGACGACGCTTTCAACGCGGCACCGACGCGCTCGCCACTATACCCCGAACATGCCCAATGGGTGCCGCAATATACGCTCGAGAAGGTGATGCTTGAAAAAGCACGATCGCTCCCGAGCGTCGATGTTCGTTTCGATACGAGCTTCGGCACCGCCAAACAGGATGATGACGAGGTGACCGCGACAATCGAAAGCGGAGGCGTCGAACTCCCGGTGGTCGCCCGATATCTGATCGGGGCCGACGGCGCGCGAAGCAGCGTGCGCGCACTGATCGGAGCGAAGCTCGAAGGTCGTCACGGCTTGTCGCATCATTACAACATCATCTTCCGCGCGCCCGGCCTGGCGACTGCGCACGCGCACGGCGCTGGCGTGATCTACTGGCAGATCGGCAAAGACGGGTTCAGCGCGATCGGACCGATGGACAAGGATGATGTGTGGGCATTCATGCCGGGTGGCGCCAAGCTAGGAGAGACGCTGTCGGACGCTGAGGCGGCGGACCTGATCCGCGCCCGTACCGGTATAGACCTCCCATACGAGATCCTGAGCGCCGATGCGTGGACGGCGAGCGAATTACTCGCTGATAATTACGCCGACCGCCGCATCATCCTCGCGGGCGACGCCTGCCATCTCCATCCTCCCGCTGGCGGCTACGGCATGAACATGGGCGTGGGCGACGGTGTCGATCTCGGCTGGAAGATCGCTGCGACGCTTCAGGGATGGGGCGGGCCGCACTTGGTCGCAAGCTACGAGGCTGAGCGGCGACCGGTGCATCGCGCGGTGATCGACGAAGCGCTTGCTAACTACGCCATCTACGTCGCCCCGCCCCCGCCAGAGATCGAAGACGACACGCCCGAAGGCGCAGCGATCCGCGCGAAAGCCGGTGCCGGAATTCAGGCTTCCAAGGCACGCGAATTTGATACGCTAGGGACAGTCCTGGGCCTGTGTTACGAGAGGTCGCCGATCGTCGCCGCGGAAGGCGGCCCGCCGCCGCCACATGACAGCCAGGTCTACCGCCCCTCCGCGCGCCCAGGCTGTCTGGCCCCACATGCCTGGCTGAACGATGGGCGTTCCCTGTACGATATCTTCGGGCAGAACTTCGCGCTGGTCGTCGCGGCCGGCACTGATTCCGTCGAAGTCGATCATGCCGCCCGAGAGGCACGGGACCTCGGTGTGCCAATGGTCATCATACGTCAACCCGACGTGCCAGTGGCCAAACTCTATGGTGCGGACATGACGCTTGTGCGTCCGGATCAACATGTCGCCTGGCGCGGCGACCGCTGGACTGGCGCGCTGGCGCGCGCAATTGGCGGACAACGGCCGGCGTCGACGCGAAGCTAGGCTGCCGGACATGGCCGGATCGACACCCCTTCGTCGCTAGGTCAGGCGAAAGCCGGAAGGTTTGACAGAGATGGCAATGCGATATGCTGCGGTCCCCGAACTTAAGCTCGATCTGTTCGGCGACGCGAGTCTTCGCGATCCGTTCGACGACTATCGACGCTTGCGCGATGCTGGGGCCGCAGTGCGGCTCCGTCATCCGGACGTCTACGCGATCGGCCGCCATGCCGATGTCCAATCTGCGCTGCGCGATCCCGCCCGACTGATCAGCGGAGAGGGAGTAGGTTTCAGCAATGCCTTCAACGCTCCGAAAGGGATGAATGTCATTCAGTCGGACGGTGACCTTCACCGCCGCCTGCGCTCAGCCGTCATGCGACCGCTGACGCCTGCAAAGCTCCGTAACGCACGTGTCGACCTGAAGGCGATGATCGCGATGCGTGTCGAAGCGCTGATCGGCACAGGATGGTTCGACGGCATGCGGAGCCTGGCGTCGTTCCTGCCGGTGGAAGCCGTGTCGCATCTGGTCGGACTTCCGGGCGCCGGGCGCGAGCGGATGCTGGAGTGGGCGGCGGCGGCATTCAACGTGATCGGCCCCGATCACGATCCCAGCGACATTGTGCGCCTCCGCGAAGCGGTCGGGTTCATCGCGACCCTAAACGAAGATATGGTGCGAGACGGCAGCTGGGCGGGACAGCTGTTCGACGCCGCGCGCACCGGCCGACTATCACAGGCTGAGGCGATGGCGGCGCTCAGCGCGTACATAATCCCCAGTCTCGACACGACAATTTTGGCGAAAGGGCACCTGCTTCACAACCTGGCGCGAAACCCGGCGCAGTGGTCACTGCTGCGGCAGCGCCTTAACCTTATACCCTCTGCTGTCCTTGAGGGCGTGCGCCACTCTTCGGTGATACGATGGTTTTCGCGAGTCGCGGCGGAGGATTATGCGGTCGACGATATGATCATTCCGCGCGGCGCACGCGTGATGCTACTTTACGGCTGCGCCAACCGCGACGAGCGCCATTATGCCCGCCCCGACGACTTCGACGTGACCCGCGACGCTCGCGACCATCTCGCCTGGGGAACGGGGCCACACATGTGCGCCGGAATGCATTTGGCGCGCGTCGAGATGGAGGTGATGCTGGAAGCGTTGGTCGAGGCGAATGCGACATTGAGCGCAGGGACGCCCGCGATGGGGACGAACCGGGGGCTATTTGGCTTCGGCGAGCTGCCCTTTCGGTTGGACAAGAGCGACTGATCTGTCACTTGGCGCGAAGTGCGCCTCCCGGCAAAATCGCCAAAAGACTTGCCCAGCGACGCATCCGGCATGCCACAACATCGCATGGTCCTGCTGGCGAGGGGGGGTATCGAGCCGCAGCTCAACACGCCCATATCCGCCGAAATACGCATGATCAATTCCATCTTATTGCGCTCCGTCAGCGCCGCCGCGCTTACCTTTTCTTCGTTTCTGGGGGTCGCGCATGCCAAGACCAGCCCGGCGGCGGACGCGACCGGTTCCGCGGCCACTGCCCCCGCAACCGAAGCTTCGAATGCCACAACGCCGACGGCCGATAGCGAACAACGCCCGCCCGATGGCCAAGTTTTCGGAAGCGATATCGCGGAGGGGTCCGACATCGTCGTCACGGGAACCAAGGCAAATGAGATCGCGCCGGTTACTGCTTCGCTTGAAGCGCGCCAGCCACAGGCAATCGTAAGCCGGTCGCTGATCGAGGATTCGCTGCCCGCCACCGCCGATTTCAACCAGATCGCACTGATCACGCCGAGCGTGTCGAACTTCGGCGGCAATAATGGCGTCGGGCTGTCTGAATCGAAGGCGCAGATTCGCGGATTTCAGGACGGCGAATACAATATCACCTATGACGGCGTACCGTTCGGCGACACCAACGACCCGACACACCATTCGACGACCTTCTTCCCGTCCAATACGATCGAGACGCTGATCGTCGATCGCGGCCCGGGCAATGCCAGCCAGCTCGGTCAAGCGACGTTCGGCGGCAACATTAACCTGTTCAGCCGCGCGGCGCGCGACGACTTCGGCGGGCAGCTGAAGGCAAGCTATGGCAGCTTCGACACTTACCTACTTCGCGGGCTCGTCAATACCGGTGCGATCGACGCGCTGGGCGGTACCAAGTTCGTCTTCACGGGGCAATATGCCAACACCAACGGTCGGCTCAGCTTCCAGAAATATCGCAACTATAATCTGTACGGAAAAGCGGTCATCCCGCTATCGCCCGATGTCACATTGACGATCCTCGGCACGTATAACAACAACCGCTTCAATCAGCCGGACAAGGACGGTTCGACGCTGTACCAACAGTCGCTCTACGGCAAATATTTCAGCCTGAACGACAACCCCAAGACGCCGCAATATTACCGGTTCAACCACACGACCAAGACGACCGATTTCGGCATCGTCAAGCTAGAGGCGCAGATCGCGCCGAACAGCGTGTTCGAGAACCGGATGTACACCTATTATTACGACAACGAGACACTGTCGGCAAATGACGTCACCGTCCTGCCGACCACGGCCTTGTCGACCAGGAACTCGGCCAACGCGATTCTGAACGGCAATGTTCCGGGCTATACCAAGACCAACAAGTATCGCGTGTTCGGCGACATCGCCAAAGTGCGGATCGAGTTCGCGCCGTTTGCCGCGCTGACCACCGGCGCGCAGATCGAATGGAGCCACACCTATCGCCAGCAGACCGACGTCGATCTGACCACCGGGGGTTTCAACTATATAGAAAAGCCGGCCTTCAACCCGGTAACCAATGCGGCCACCCCGCTTTACGTCAAGTTCGACCAAAAGAGCGAAGGTAACAATACCATCGAATTCGTCGAGCTCGAGCTACGCCCGCTGCCTGGCCTCTCCATCACACCCGGTTACAAGCATGTCGATTATGGCCGCAAGATCCTAGCGCTGTACAACCAGACTACGCGCTACGCGCAGAACCTCGCCAACAGCTATTCGGCCGATTTGCCGTTCCTGCAAGCCAATTGGCAAATGACACCGCAATTTTCTATATATGGCGAGTATGCCAAGGGCTTCCTAGCGCCGCCGCTGAACGCGCTTTACGTCGATAATCTGAGCTATTCCAACGTCGTGCCCGAACGCTCGACCAACTATCAGGCCGGCTTCGTCTATCACGGCCAACGACTGTCGCTCGATGCCGACGTCTATTCGATTGACTTCAAGAACAAGTTCTTCAGCTTCGTCTCGCCAATCGCGGGCGTCGGCACGATATTCACCAATATCGGCGGCGCACTGTACCAGGGTGTCGAGGGTCAGGTGACCTATGCCGTCGCGGACGGCATCGCGATCTTCGCCAACGGGTCGCGCAACCGCGCGATCGCCAAGGACAGCCGCCAGCAAGTCGCCAATGCGCCCGTGATGACTGCGGCGGGCGGGATCATCGTGAAGCGCGGACCATTCCGTTTCTCGGTGATCGACAAGCTGACCGGTGCGCAATACGCCAACAACGCGGACATCAAGAAAGATCCGACGCTTGCGACGTACAGGAAATACCGCATACGCCCCTACAACACGACGATCCTCGCAGCGAGCTATGAGGTCGGCCCGGTCCGCGTCGGGGTCGAAGTAACCGATCTGTTCGATTCGAAGCGTACGACCAATATCGGGTCGAGCAGCAAGACGCTGCCTGCGGCGATCGGCCTGCCGACGACCACCAATTTCGACCAATATTATTACCAGCCGGGTCGCGCCATCACTGGCGACATCACATTCAAGTTCTGATCGTGCGGCTGTCCGCGCTGCCCACGATCGGGCTGGTCCTTGGTTCGGGCGCTGGCGCAGAGTCGGCTAAAGGCGGACTGGCATCAATGCTCTCGCCTGCGGACCTCGACCCGCAGGCGGTGCTGCCTCCTTTTCCAAATGCTGGCAGCGCGCAGGCGTTGGCGGAAATGGCCGAGCTTCACACAATGGAGCGGCACCGTATCGCCAACGACATCGCTATCGTCAGGCTGGAGGGCGATACCAAGAGCGCGGCGATCTTTGCCGACGTACTTGGACCGACGTTCGACGCGGCGAAACTGTCTGCGACCACGCATCTTTTCGATCTTGTCCGAGCGACAGAAAAGGATGTGGTCGATCGCGGCAAGGCTGCGTTCAAGCGCCAGCGGCCGTCGATCGTCGATCCCTCGCTGCAAAATTGCACGCGTAGCGACAAGCCGTTGTCGAGCTATCCCGGCGGGCACACGGCGATGGCGTTCTCGGTGGCCGCCGTGCTGGCGCGACTGGTGCCGGCGCGGGCCGATGCGATCATGGCGCGCGCCGCACATTATGGCAAAGCCGGATCGTGTGCGAGCGGCATTTCCGTAGCGACGTGACAGCAGGCGAAGCGATCGGGTTGCTGATCGGCGAGCGGCTCATGGCCAAGCCAGCCTTCGCGATCGCGCTTGCGGCGGCGAAGGCGGAGCTGGTGAAGACCGGGATCGCCAACCGCTAGTGGATTGATCGGAACGAAGGAGTCCGTTTCAGGATTCCCATGGCGGCTGCGGCATGCGACGTTGCGACATGCGCACTGGTATCACGATT
>NZ_JBSRZE010000022.1:0-52618 GCF_054057355.1 Sphingomonas sp. UYAg733 | reverse complement strand
TCAATCGTGATACCAGTGCGCATGTCGCAACGTCGCATGCCGCAGCCGCCATGGGAATCCTGAAACGGACTCCTTCGTTCCGATCAATCCACTAGGTCGGTCGCGTCAGCGCTGCGTTGTCAGTTTGTAGACCATCTTGTTGTTGTAAGTCTGGCCGGGGTCGAGCCGAACCGAGGGGAAGTTCGGCTGGTTCGGCGCATCGGGGAACAGTTGCGGCTCCATCACGATCGCGTCGCCCATGCGGTAGATCTGGCCCTTTTTGCCGGTGATCGTCGCGTTGAAAAAATTGCCCGAATAAAATTGCAGGCCGGGCTGATTGGACCACAGTTCGTAACCGCGCCCCGACACCGGATCGACGACGCGCGCCATCATATGGAGGGTCGGCGTCACCTTATCACCGATCACCCAATTGTGATCATAGCCGCGACCATAAGCGATCTGCGGATCGCGCGCATCGCGCACCCGGTCACCGATCGCACGCGGCTTGCGGAAATCGAAAACCGTGCCGGCAACGGGCACATGCCGCCCGGTCGGGATCGCGGTTGCGTCGGTCGGGGTATAGCGCTCCGCCGGGATCGTCACGACGTGGCCCATCGCGCCGCGCGGGGATCCCACGCCGGCCAGATTCCAATAGGCGTGGTTGGAGATGTTGACGACGGTCGGCTTGTCGGTGGTCGCGCGATAGTCGATCGTCAGCTGGTTCTTCTCGTCGAGCGAGTAGGTCGCGAAGGTGGTGACCGTGCCGGGATAGCCCATGTCGCCATCCGGGCTGACGTAGCGCAAGGTTACCGAAGCGGTCGGGCCGCTCTTAACCTCGATCACTTCCCACAGCACTTTGTCGAAACCCTTTGTGCCGCCATGCAGCGAGTTCGGGCCGTCATTGGTCGGCGTGTTGTAGGTCTTGCCGTCGAGCGTGAAACGGCCCTTGGCGATACGATTGGCAACGCGGCCGACCGTCGCACCGAAAAATTCGGGCTTGGCGAGATAGCCGTCGAGCGTGGCGTACCCAATCTGCACGTCCTCTACCTTGCCCGCCTTGTCGGGCATCATCAGCGCCTGGATGGAGGCGCCGAGCGCGATCACCGTGACGGAGACCAAGCGACCATTGCTGAGCGTCACCGCGGGGACATCGCGGCCATCGGGCATCGTGCCGAAGCTCGATTTCTTGGCGCCGGCGGCCAGCGCCGGGGTGGCCGCGACGGTGCCGATCGCGAGAGCAACCAATGCGGTCGCAGCGAGGAAGGTGTGTTTCATGATATAGCTCACTTTTCTGTCTCTCGGGCGGTCTCTTCGGCCGTGGGGCCGCAGTGTATCAGTCGGTCACGCGTACGGGCAGTATCGTATCATCCCCGGCATAGCGCAGGCGATCGATCGCCACCTGCTGTTCGCCCTTGAACGGCGCGTCGTTGCGCGCGCGCCCAGAATGCGACGACGATACGGCGGCCTTCTTTCACCGGCTTCAGCGTCGGCGTGACCACGCCACCACGGCCGAACTCGAACGTCGGGCTGCTGACCGGAATGCGCAGCAGGGGCCGGTCGCCCTGCACCGTCACCGCGACGGGCGCTTCAGCAGCGGCCACTGCCGGAGCAGTTGAAACCTGCGCCACGTCGATCGCGCTCGCTGACAGCAACAAGGCAGCGGCGGCACCACGCAGCGTCCCGGTCATCATATTCTCCTATTAGTCGGACATATTGCTGTGTGGAAGGCTCAGCCGACGGCCGGGTCGGGCAGTACATGCGTCGGTCGCGATCCCCACAATGCATAGAACAGCACATAGAGTTCGCAGGCGGCAGTGAGCAGGAAGGACGCTTGAAGCCCGTATTGATCGGCCAGCCAACCCTGCACGATCACCAGCGCGCCGCCCGCGATCGCCATGATCAGCAATCCCGATCCCTCCTCGGTCAGCGGACCGAGGCCGCGAATGCCGAGGGTGAAGATGGTCGGGAACATGATCGAGTGAAACAGCCCGACCGAGATCAGCGCCCACATCGCGACATGGCCCGTCGCGAACGCGGCAACCAACATCACCACCGTCGCGCCGATGCTGGCGATGGCGAGCACATGGCCGGCATCGACCTTCTGCATGACGAATGCGCCGACCAGCCGGCCGACCATCATCCCGCCCCACAACAGGAACAGATAGTTGGACGCCTGCTGGTGAGTCAGATTGCCGATCTCCGGCTGGCTGACGAAGTTGATGAACAGATTGCCCACGCCGATCTCGGCGATCAGGTAAATGAAGATCGCCGGGATACCGAACACCAGGTTGCGATGGCTCCACAGTGAATGGGACTTGCGATCGGCCTTGGCGGCGCGCTGCGTCGTTGCGCCCATGGCGGGGAGCGGGAAACGCGCGATGACAATGGCGAGGACCGCCAATACTCCCGCGACGATAAGATAAGGCAGCACCACCGACTGCGCGTCGGCGAGCTTCTCGGCGGAGGTCAGTGCGGTGGCTCCGGCGGCGGCCGTACCGGAAGTAGTGCGCCCGAGGATGAGATAACCGCCGAACAGGGGGGCGAGCGTCGCGCCCGCCGAGTTGAACGCCTGCACCAGATTCAGTCGCGACGACGCGGTCTCGGGCTTGCCGACCACCACGACATAGGGGTTGGCCGCGACCTGTAGCAGCGTGATGCCGCTGGCGATCACGAATAGTGCGAACAGGGTGACTTCGTAGGATGGGATGCGCGCCGCCGGCACCATGATCAGCGCACCACCAGCCATCATGCCAAGCCCGATGACCATCGATTTCTGATAGCCGACCCGTTCGATCAACTTGGCGGAGGGGATCGACGCGAAGAAATAGGCGATGAACCAGACGCTCTCGATCAGCGTCGTCTGGGTATAGGACAGGTCGAACACGCTGCGCAGGTGTGGCAGCAACGTCCCGTTGATGACTGTGATGAAGCCCCACATGAAGAACAACGTTGCCAGCAGACTGAGCGCCGGGGCGTAGCTGAAACCCTTCTGCCCGAATTGCTCAGGATTTCCCGTCGTCGATGGCGGCATTGCCATATCATCCTTCTCCACCGTTCAGGCGTGCCCGACGGTCTGGCCGTCACGACTTGCGCTCTATTTATTTGTCGGACTATATATGTGCCAAGGACGCGTCAATGGCGTCTGCGTCGGGGAGGGCGACATGCCAGGGTCAAGCGGGAAGATGAGGCTGAGCGATAGCAACCCGCGGAAGCGTCGCGGCAGTCCTCAACGTAACCCCGGACGCTGTGCCAAGCCCGCTCGGGCGCAACGAATCGCCCGACAGCCCGACCCCATGTGCTGATCCCGGCAAGCCCACGCTCCGCGTCGAGCCACCGCCTTTTCACCCGCCCATGACGGAACTCTTGATGACCTCGCCCAATAGCAACGCTCCCCTGCCCAAGCTCCGGTCGCGCGCCTGGTTCGACAATCCCGACAATATCGACATGACCGCGCTGTATCTGGAGCGGTATCTGAATTTCGGGCTGAGCCTGGAGGAGTTGCGCTCCGGCAAGCCAATCATCGGTATCGCCCAGACCGGCAGCGACCTTTCCCCTTGCAACCGCCATCATCTGGTGCTGGCGGAGCGCATCCGCGACGGTATTCGCGAGGCGGGCGGCATCGCGCTCGAATTCCCGGTCCATCCGATTCAGGAAACCGGCAAGCGCCCCACCGCCGGTCTCGATCGCAATCTCGCCTATCTCGGTCTGGTCGAGACGCTGTATGGCTACCCGCTCGATGGCGTGGTGCTAACGACGGGTTGCGACAAGACCACGCCCGCCTGCCTGATGGCGGCGGCAACCGTCAATCTGCCGGCGATCGCTTTGTCGGTCGGCCCGATGCTCAACGGCTGGTACAAAGGCGAGCGTACCGGGTCCGGCACGATCGTGTGGAAGGCGCGGCAATTGCTCGCGACCGGCGAGATCGATGATAAAGGCTTTATCAAGCTGGTGGCGAGTTCCGCGCCATCGACCGGCTATTGCAACACGATGGGCACCGCGAGCACGATGAATTCGCTCGCCGAGGCGCTGGGCATGATGCTGCCGGGCTCGGCCGCGATCCCTGCGCCCTACCGCGACCGTCAGGAGGTCGCCTACCTGACCGGCAAGCGCATCGTCGCGATGGTTGCGGAGGATCTGAAGCCCTCTGACATCCTGACGCGTGATGCGTTCCACAATGCGATCGTCGTCAATTCGGCAATCGGCGGTTCGACCAACGCGCCAATACATCTTGCGGCGATCGCTCGTCATATCGGGGTCGATCTGCCGCTGAAGGATTGGGAGACGGTCGGCCACAAGGTGCCGCTGCTGGTCAATCTGCAACCGGCCGGCGAATATCTGGGGGAGGATTATTACCGCGCGGGCGGTGTGCCCGCCGTCGTTGCAGAGTTGATGGGCCATGGGCTGATCCGCGAAGGTGCCATGACCGCCAACGGCCGCACCATCGGCGACAATTGCCGCAGCGCAGGAATTGAGGACGAACGGGTCATCCGCCGCTTTGACCAGCCGTTGAAGGAGGAGGCGGGCTTTCTGGTCCTGTCGGGCAATCTGTTCGACGCCGCGATCATGAAGACCAGCGTGATCGATGATGCCTTCCGCGCGCGTTACCTGTCCAATCCCGACGACCCCGACGCGTTCGAGGGGCCGGCGGTCGTATTCGACGGGCCGGAGGATTATCACCACCGCATCGACGATCCCGCGCTGGGCATGACGCCTGAGACGCTGATGTTCATGCGCGGTGCCGGACCGATCGGCTATCCGGGCGCGGCGGAGGTCGTCAATATGCGCCCGCCGGCCTATCTCATCACCGAAGGCATCGGGACGCTGCCCTGTGTTGGCGATGGTCGCCAATCGGGCACCAGCGGCAGCCCGTCGATCCTCAACGCCAGTCCGGAAGCCGCGGCGATGGGCGGTCTCGCATTGCTCGAAACCGGCGACCGGGTACGCATCGATCTCAAACGCGGCACGGTGAACGTGGCTCTGTCGGACGAGGAGTTGGCGGCACGGCGGCGCGCGCTCGAGGCGAAGGGCGGCTATGCCTACCCCGCATCGCAGACGCCGTGGCAGGAGATTCAGCGCGCGGTGGTCGGCCAGATGGACACCGGCGCCATTCTGGAGGGTGCGGAGAAATATCAACGCATCGCCCAGACGATGGGCCTTCCGCGCGACAATCATTGAGGCTCTGGCTGTGACCGAATGGCAGATGATCCGGCGCGACGTTTGCGACCAATTGGGCGAAGGCACCTGCTGGTCACCACGCGATCAGGCGCTGTACTGGGTCGACATTCTCGCCCCCGCGCTCAACCGCCTGTCGCTCACTGATGGCGCGATCACCCGCTGGGCGATGCCCGAACCGCTTGGCTGGGTCGTGCGGCGCAGCGCCGGCGGACTGATCGGCGGTTTCCGGAGCGGTGTGGCCGAAATTGACCTCGATCCGGTCGCTATCCGCCCGATCGTCGACCCCGAGCCTAATTTCCCGGGCAACCGGATTAATGACGGCAAGGCGGACGCGCAGGGCCGGATCTGGTTCGGCACGATGGATATGGCCGAACAGGCCGATTCCGGATCGCTGTATCGGTTGGACACCGACCGGCGATGGACCCGATTGGACAAAGGCTACCGGGTGCCAAACGGCCCGGCCTTCTCGATCGATGGACAATGGCTCTATCACAGCGATACCGCGCGGCAGACGATCCACCGCTTTGCGCTGCATGACGATGGGTCGGTGTCGGACCGCCAGCCGTTCATCCGATTCGAGGAGGCCGACGGCTATCCCGACGGCATGACGGTCGATGCCGCAGGCGGATTATGGGTCGCTCATTGGGGTGGCAGCCGCATCAGTCGCTTTGCGCCCAACGGAACGCTCGATCGCGCCATTGCTCTGCCCGCGCGTCAGATCACCAATATGGCCTTTGTCGGCGAACGGCTCGACCGGCTGTTTGTTACCTCAGCAGCGACCGGGTTGCCTCAGTCCGAATTCGACGGCGCACTGTTCGAAGTGGAAACCGGTTCGATCGGCCTGCCGACGCATGAGTTTGCGGGGTAAGAGGCTGTATCAGAACGGTAGTGTAATAGTGGACGATCGGGTTTTGATGTGATTCCGAGGGGTTGCGACACCAGCTTTGGAAGACATGATGTGGAACCGACCGCTCGCGCGCTGCTCTCATCGCGTCGCCCGAGGCCGCGCGATGGGTGGGCTGGCGCTGATCCGTACCGGAGACCTAGCGCGGACGGCGCCAACGTGCTGATCGAGGGCATCGAACTCGCCCAGCGCCGCCGCGCGCTGGCGCAGGCCGGCGGCTACGCCTTCCACCTCGCAGACGCCGTGGCAGGAGATGCCGCGCGGCGTGGTCGGACAGATGGAGACTGGCGCGATCTTGGAAGGGGCGGAGAAATATCTGCGCATCGCCCAGACAATGGGCCTGCCGCGCGACAATCACTGAGCGACGCAGCAGCTTACCAGAACGCCAGATACAGCGCGGTGAGCACTAGGATGACGCCCGCGCCCAGAATGTTGAACGCGGTCGTCGTCCGGTAGCTGACATCGTTCGTGACAATGTGATCGACACGCTGTTGCGGGCGCAGCAAAGACACGAACATCGCCAGCAGTAATGCCGCGACGAACACCACCGCCCAGCGATCCATGAAAGGCAGCGACGGCCAGAATTGCGCGAAGACCATCGACAGCAATAATGAACCGATCGCCCCGGCCAGCGCGCCCGCCTCGCTTGCTCGTTTCCAGAACAGGCCAAGCAGAAAGATGACGGTGACGCCGGGAGTGAAAAAGCCGGTATATTCCTGGATGAACTGGAACGCCTGATCCGATTTGCCAAGCAGGGGCCGCGCTACGGCAACCGCGATCAGCGTCGCCACGATCGCGCTGATCCGCCCGACGAATACGAGGTCCCGCTCCTCGCGATACGCCTGTTCGGGCGTCGCATCCTCCGATCGCTTGCCCGCGAATGCGCGGTAAAGATCGAGCGTGAAAATCGTGCCGATCGAGTTGATCTTTGACGCCGCCGACGCGACGATCGCTGCGGTCAGTGCGGCGAAGACCAGTCCGAGCATGCCGGTGGGCAGCAACGTCATCATCGTCGGATAGGCCTGGTCGGGCTTGGCGAGCCCAGGTGCCAGCACCACCGCAGCGATCCCCGGCAAGACGATGATCACCGGCATCAGCAGTTTCAGATAGGCGGCGAATACCACGCCCTTCTGCGCTTCGGCCAGGTTCTTCGCGGCCAGCGCACGTTGGATGATATATTGGTTGAAGCCCCAGTAAGCGAGGTTGGCGATCCACATCCCGCCGACGATGACGCTGATCCCCGGCAGGTCCTTGTAAAAGGGATTGTCCGGTTTCAGGATCATATGGAAATGTTCGGGCGCGGAATGCAGCAGACTGAAAAAGCCGCCGATGATGCTACCCTCGCCGATCCGGCTGAGCGTGATCGCGCTGATCGTCAGCCCGCCGGCGACAAGCAATGTCACTTGGACGATATCGGTCAGCGCGACCGCCTTCAGCCCGCCGCGGAGCTGATAAAGCAAGGCAAACGCGCCCAGCGCATAGAGCGCGATATCCTGATCGATCCCGGTCACCTGTGCCACCGCAATCGAGCCGAGCCAGATGATCGAGGTGAGGTTCACGAATACGTACAGGCCAAGCCAGAACACTGCCATCAGGGTACGGATCGAGGGGCCGTAACGCCGCTCCAGGAACTGGGGCATCGAATAGATTTCGTTGCGCAGAAATATTGGCAGGAAGAATTTGCCGACGATCAGCAACGTCAACGCCGCCATCCATTCGTACGACGCGATAGCCAGCCCGATCGCATAACCCGAGCCCGACATGCCGACGATCTGTTCGGCCGAAATGTTCGCCGCGATCAGCGATGCGCCGATCGCCCACCATGGCAGGTTCTTCGACGCCAGAAAGTAATCGGTCGCATCCTTGACGTGTCCGGGTTTGTCACGCGAAACACGCTGCGCCAGCCCAAAAATGGCGATGAAATAGGCGACGACGATCGCCGCATCGATCCACGACATGGTCATCGTCACTGCCCCCCGCGCTGCATCAATAGGTCGCCCGGCCACCCGAAATATCGAACACCGCACCGGTCGAGAAAGAATTTTCGCGCGACACCAGCCAGGCGATCATCGATCCGATTTCGTCGAGCTCCAAGAATCGCGCGCGCGGAATCTTGGCCAGCATGTAATCGATGAATTCCGGCGAAACGCTGTCGAAAATTCGCGTTCGCGCCGCCGCGGGAGTAACGCAATTGACGCCGATATCGTATTCGGCGAGCTCCTTGCCGAGCGATTTGGTGAGCGCGATCACCGCGGCCTTTGATGCGCTGTATGCCGCCGCTTTGGGATTGCCTTCCTTGCCCGCGATCGAGGCGATGTTGACGATCCGGCCATAATTGCGCGCGATCATAGCAGGAAGCACGGCGCGGCAGCACAGGAAGGTGCCATCGCTGTTCACCGCTTGCACCCGCCGCCAATCGGCCAACGAATAGTCCCACAAATTGGCGGTCGGCCCGGCAATCCCCGCGCTGTTGACGAGGATATCGATCTGCTGGTGGCGGTGGAGCGTTTCGTTCGCCGCCGCCTGCACACTGGCTTCGTGCGACACATCGATCTTGATCTGGCCGGGTATGTCTGCCGCCGCCTCCAGATCCCAGATGACGACCTGCGCGCCTGAAGCGGTGAGCCGCTTTGCAACCGCCGCGCCGATGCCCTGCGCGCCGCCCGTTACGACTGCGACCGCGCCTTCCAGATCAATCCGGTTCATCGCCGCGCGACGATCTGGCATTGCATACCCAGCCCGTCGATGCCGAGTTCCAGGCGATCCCCGGGTGACAGAAAAACAGGCGGCTTGAATCCCGCCCCAACCCCGGCCGGCGTGCCAGTGCAGATCAGATCGCCGGGTTCGAGCCGCGCGAAGCGGCTGAGATAGCTGATGATCTGCGCGGCCGGAAAAATCATTGCTGCGGTCGATCCATCCTGCCGTCGGTCGCCATTGACGTCGAGCCACAGCCGCAGGTTTTGCGGGTCGGCCACGCCATCGCGCGTTACCAGCCACGGCCCTGCGGGGCAGAAGCCGGGATGGCTTTTGCCCTTGATCCACTGCCCGCCACGCTCGAGCTGCCAGGCGCGTTCGGAAACGTCGTTGATCAAGGTGTAGCCGAAGACATGGTCCAGCGCCGCGCCTTCCGCGACATCGAAGGCCGCCGTACCGATAACGATGCCAAGTTCGACTTCCCAATCGAGCTTGGTCATCCCATCGCTGAACGGAATCGCGTCACTCGGGCCGCTGAGCGCGCTGGCCGCCTTGCTGAACACTACCGGCTCGTCGGGAATCGACATGCCGGCTTCGTGCGCGTGATCGCGGTAATTGAGGCCGATGCACCAGATCGTCCCCGGCCGGGCGAGCGGGGGGCCGAGCCGCTCACCCGCCAAGTCCACCGCCGGATGATGCGCTGCGGTTACTGTCGACAGCTTTTCGACCAGCGCTGGCCCGAGCGTAGCCGGATCGTAATCGCCGACGATCGCCGAAACGTCGATCGCAATGCCGGACGGATCGAACACGCCCGGACGTTCGAGGCCCGGCTGGCCAAAACGAAATAGTTTCATTTTTTGTCTCCCGGAGTGGTTGCGGAACCGGTCTGCGTCTTGCCCCACCACGTGTCTGCAAGCGGTGCCCCCCCCGCATAATGTGCGGCGCCAAGCTGCTCCTCGATCCGCAGGCATTCGTTCCATTTTGCCATCCGCTCGCTGCGCGCGAACGAACCGACCTTGAGCTGCCCTGCACCCAGCCCGACCGCGAGGTGGCTGATCGAAACATCCTCGCTCTCGCCCGATCGCGCGGACACGATTGTCGACCAGCCGGCAGAGCGCGCCGCGTCGAACGCAGCGATCGCGCGCGAAACGGTGCCCGCCTGATTGACCTTGATCAGCGCCGTATTGCACGCGCCCCGGCTTTGGCTGTGCCTGATGCGCGCGGCATCGGTGACGAGATAATCGTCGCCGACTACCTGAACGCTGCCGCCATGCGCTCGCGTGAAGGCGGCAAAGCCTTGCTCCTCATCTTCACCCACCGGATCCTCGATCGCGACGATCGGATAGCGCGCGAGCCAATCGGCCAATTGCGCGATCAGCGCATCGCGATCGAGCAGCCGCCCGTCTCGCGCCAGCCGATAGTGATCGCCATCGCGGAACTGCGTGGCGGCGATATCGAGCGAGATTACCACACGTTCGCCCGGCACTTCCCCGGCTGCCTCGATCGCGCGCATTAGCATGTCGAGCGCATCTTCGTTGGATTCGAAATCAGGCCACCAGCCGCCTTCGTCCGCTACACCGCCGCTGCGCCCCCGATCGGCCATACAGCGCCCTGCCGCGTGATAGACTTCGGCAGTGATCGCCATCGCCTCGTCGAAGCTGGCTGCACCGGGCACCATTATCATGAAATCCTGTACGTCCACGCGGCGCGCAGCATGCGCCCCGCCGCCGAAAATCTGGACTTCGGCCAGCGGCAGCAACGGCCGGGCGGCGCGCATGTCGGCCAGATATCGCCACAGCGGCTGGCCGGCAGCGGCAGCGGCCGCGTGGAGCACCGCAAGCGAAACAGCTACGGTCGCGTTACCGCCGAGCCGGGACAATGTTTGCGTGCCGTCCAGCGTGGCCAGCAGCGCATCGATCGCCGGCTGATCGGTTGCGTCCAGGCGGTACAAGGCGGGCGCGATCTCGGATAGGATTCCGGCGATGGCGCGCGCCACGCCCTTGCCGCCAAACGCCGCGCCGCCGTCACGCAGATCGACAGCTTCGCGCGAACCGCACGATGCCCCCGCTGGTGCGATCGCGCGGCCCCAGGCACCGCCGGTCAGCCGAATTTCAGCCTCCACCGTCGGCAATCCGCGCGAATCCCACACGCGCCGGGCATGGACCGATGCGATCGAGGACAGCGTCATCGGCTTATCCCGGCAATGGAGTATAGGGTCGCGTGAACGCCGGATGCGTTTTGATCGAACAGCTTGAGCGCTACGTCGCGCACATCCTTGGCGGTGGCCGAGGTCAGATATTCAAGCGGGGATTTACCATCGACCCGCGTCAGCATAAGCGCGGGGAGCAGCCGTGCTACGCGGGCGTTGATCGACGCGATCGGCTCCCAATCGACCGCACCCCGGTACGCCGCCCAAAGCGCGATAGCCGCCTGCAATAGCGCAGCGCCATCCGCCGGGTACACGATCGCCTTGATCGCAAGATGATTGAGTACGAACGCGGCATCGAAGGCGGGATCGCCGAAGGTCGCGCATTCCGCATCGATGAACACCGGCCCATCTGGTCCGCATAGGATGTTCTTGGGGCTGATGTCGCCGTGCACCAGCGCGATCCGTGCGTTGCCCTGCTCGCGCGCCAACGCATCGATACGATCGGCGATCGCGGGGTGCTGGTTGGCGGTGAAGCGCAGATAAGGATCGATACGCAGCGCATCGAAATCGGCTTGGCTGGCGAAGCGTTCCATGCACTCCGAATCGCGCGCCGAGGCGGCATGGATTTCGCCGAGCCGGCGGCCAACCGACGCCGCAATACCCACGTCGATCTTGCCACTGAGCAGATCGGACTTCCAGTTGGAATGCGTGTCGCGGGGCAGGAACTCCATCGCGATGCCGTGGCGATCGGGATCGTGGCCGAGCACGCGCGGCGCATAGCCGGGAAAGCGGTTGCCGATAAACGCTAGCCAGCGATATTCGGCGATACTCCGAGCGACCGGCGCGTACCATTCGCGCGCGACGCGCAGCCGCGGAATGGCGAATTTCATGCACAACATGCGATCGCCCAGATCGACCCGGAAGACATCCGACGACACGCCGCCAGGCAGCGGCTCGACCGCAATCACCGCATCGACAACGTCGATCGCGTGCAACATTTCAGCGATGCGCTGGCGGTCCGCAAAATGCCCCACGTCGATTGCCGTCTGCATCACTCGGCCGCCCTGAGCGGCTTGGGCGCGGCGCTAGCCAACGCCGCCTTTATCGCCGCCTCGGCGACCGGCGCCATCGCGCGATAGCCTTCGGCGGTCGGGTGTACGCCGTCGCCGGTCATGCCGTCGCGCATGCCCAGCCCATCGCCTTTTAGCACCGCCCAATAGTCGGCATAGACCGATCCCGTACTGGCGGCATAGGCCTTCAGCCAGGCGTTGAGTTTCATGATCCGAGTGCCGGTTTCCATCGCCGGTTTCCACGGAAAGCGATCCGACGGCAAGATTGATCCGATGATAACGCGGATGCCATGCGCCTGCGCCAGCTCGACCATCGTCTTGAAATTATCCTGCGTCTGCTCCGCCGTCATCGGCCCGGTATTGCCGCCGATATCGTTGGTCCCGGCCATGATCTGCACCACATCGGGTTTCAGATCGATCACGTCCTGGCGGAAACGCACGACCATCTGCGGCGTGGTCTGCCCGCCGATCCCGCGATCGATCCGGCCCGGCGTGAAGAAAGCGCGATCCGCCCCCAGCCACCAGTCGGTGATCGAATCGCCGATGAACACGATGCGCGATCGCCCGGGTGTCGGTTTCAACGCGGCGTTCGCGCTGCGATACCGGCCCAATTCCGGCCAATCGTTGTGGATGCGCTCCTCGACCGGGTCGGGAGCCCTGGCGGCTTCCTGCGCCTGCGCCGAAGCGCACACCAACACCGCCGCCAGGAACGCTGGGGTGAATTTCATCTGGAAGCTCCTCGAATGGGAAACGGTCGTCACTGCGCATCTCCAGGAATAAGCAGCGCGCGGCGAAAGAAGTCGCGCGCCTTGAGCCAGAAGAACGGCTGGTAGACGCGGTGGGCAGTGTCGGGGAGGATGACGAGCTCGAACGGCTTCTGCGCCTTGCTCAGCGCCTTGGCCAGGCGGTAGGTCGCGGCGACGGGCACATTGTCGTCGATCTCGCCGTGCACCAGCATCAGCTTGCCCTTCAGCTGCCCGGCGACCGCAATGTTTGAATTGCGCTCCCACGTTGCATCATCGGCCAAGCCCATCGACACTTCGGGCCACCATGCCTTGTCGAGCCGCAGATCGTGGTTACCCGCCCCCGCCAGCGCGGCGGTGAAGAAATCGGGCCGCCGCAGGATGAAGCGCGCCGCGTCGTAACCGCCGGCCGAGAATCCGTAGGCGCCGACCCGCTTCAGATCGAGCGAGGGGTAGCGGACTGCCATCGCGCGGAGCACCGCAATATGATCGTCGAGCCCGACCTCACCGAGATTGCGCCACGCTGGCAGCCTGAATGCCTGGCCGCGAAGCGAGGTGCCGCGCCCGTCGATCTGCGCAACTACGATGCCGAGTTGCGCGATGCTGTTGGCAGCGTTGCGGATCGTGCCGCCATAGGTGGCCGGCACGTTGCTGGTGGTCGGCCCGGTATAAACGTTGTCGAGCACGGGATAACGCTGCGCGTGATCGAATCGCCGCGGACGATAGAGCATGCCGTAGAGCGTTGTGCCCTCGATTTGTATCGCAAACGGCTCGGGTGGGGTGAAGCCGCTGGCGAGCAATGCGGCAGGATCGGCGCGCGCCAGTTCCATCATGATCTTGCCGTCACTAGCGCGGCGGAGCAGCGTGCGCGTCGGCTCGGTCGGGCTGGACATCGCATCGAGGAACCAGCGCCGGTCAGGCGAAACCGTGACTTCGTGGTCGAGCGGCTCGGGCGTCAGCAACTGCGGCTGCGCGCCAGGGCGGATGCGATAAAATGCGCGCCAGGTCAGGTTGACACCGGGTTCACGCCCGGTGCCCGTAATCAGCACGCCGTCATCGCGGTCGATGCTTTCGATCGCCGCGACTTCCCACTTCCCGAGCGTCAGCGGCACACCGCCATCCGGATCACCGGCCCCGACAAAATACAACTGCGTCCAGCCGCTGCGTTCGGAGACGATCAGGTCGCCGCCCATATCCGGCGCGTGCCGGATGATAGTCGAGGTGATCGTGACGACCGGCTTGACACGCTCACGAGCGATCCGGCGCACGAGGCCATTGGCCGGATCGATCTCGAAATCGACGATTTGCCCGTAGCCGCGCTCGGTCCAGAGATACCGCACACGATCACCCTCCCAACCGAGATCGGGGTCGGAGGGATATAGCATCGTTTGCGGCGGCACAGCCGGAACAAGCAGCGCAGCCCGCTTTCTCGCGACACTGGTGGCGACATCGATGATCACCGGTGTTTCCAGCGGCACGCGCGGCGCACCGGCGGTTGGATAGATATATCGGAACGAACGCGGATAGCGTGCGCCGTCCGGACTCGATTGAGTCATCGTCAGGGGCTCGACGCCGCGAATGTCCAGCCGATAGGTCACGATCCGCCGTGAATCGGCTGACCAGGAAGCAACGGTCGGCAATTTGGGCTGTTCGGTGCCCTCGCGCAGGATGTCGGGCAGCATCGCCACGCCTTGGCCATAGGGCTGGTCCGCTGTTCCATCGGTCGTCAGCGGCTGCTCGCGTCCGGTGGCGATCTCGATCGCGACCAGATTGTTGTTTTGGGCGACAACCCGGAACCGACCATCGGGCGATACGACGCCGTCGGGCTTTTCCACCTGCGCTTCGTAAGACGCGGTGCGGGTGGCCGGATCGTACCACCAGCGCACCTTATCGATCTCGCCTTCGAGCCGTTGCTTGCCGGCATTCCAATCGATCTTCCTGGCATCGATATCCGCCGGCTTGATCGACCTGCCGCGCGCGATCGCAAGCGCGGGCACGAGTTCTTCTTCGAGCGCGATTTGACGCGCTGTACCAACGTCGGGATCGGCCAGCATAAAGCGGCGGCTGCCAAACGGGCCGAGATGGTAGAGGACAAGTTTCCCGTCAGCTACGAAGTGCGCAGAGACGTCGAGATTGGCGACCAGCCGGTCAATCCGGAGATACTTTTCCGCCGCCGCATCGTCCGCCGCGAAATCGCGCGCGCGCGCCGCAGCGGGGAGCATCAGCACGGCAAACAGGATCGAACCCAGCCGGATAATCCGTCCCGGCGAGCGGCGCGGTGTGCGTGCGCGATCAGTCATGGGGATAGGGATCAGGGCCACCCGCGGCGATGAAGCGATCGATTCGCCTCCGCAGTACCGGCAGCGGTACCGATCCGGTCTGGAGCACGGTATCGTGGAAATGGCGGATGTCGAATTTCGCGCCCAGCGCCTGTTCGGCCTTCGCGCGCGCCGCGACGATCGCCATCTCGCCAAGATAATAGCTCACCGCCTGGCCGGGCCAGGCGATGTAGCGATCGACCTCGGTTTCGATCTCATGATCGGCAAGCGCGGTATTGTCGTGCAAATAGGCTTGCGCACGTGCGCGGCTCCAGCCTTGCGCATGAATGCCGGTATCGACCACCAGCCGTGCTGCCCGCCACATCTGGTAACTGAGCATCCCGAAGCGGTCATGTGGCGTGGGATACAGGCCCATTTCGTCGCCCAGTTTCTCGCAATACAGCGCCCAACCCTCGCCATAGGCCGAGATGTAGATATTGCGGCGAAACGGCGGCAGAGCCTGATTTTCCTCGGCGAGTGGCATCTGGAAGGCATGGCCCGGCGCACTTTCATGCAGCGTCAGCGCGCGTAGGGCATAGAGCGGCCGGGCAGACAGATTGTAGGTGTTGACAAAATACACCCCTGGCCCACCACGGCCCGAGGTGTAGAAAGGCGCCAGCGCCGGTGGCACCGGCAGCACCGCAAAGCGGCTACGCGGCAGACGCCCGAACCAGGCGGACGCCTTGCCATCGACTTCCTTGGCGATCCACGCCGCTTGATGGAGCAGTTCGTCGCCGGTTTTGGCGTAGAAGCGCGGATCGCGCCGCAAGAAAGCTAGAAAGGCTGGCAGGTCGCCGTCAAATCCAGATTGCCGCATTGTCGCAATCATCTCGGCCTTGATCCGCGCTACTTCGGCCAAGCCAAGCGCATGGATCGCCTCGGGCGTCATGTCCTCGGTAGCGAATTCATACAACTTCGAGCGGTAATAGGCTTGGCCGTCGGGCAATTCGGTCGCTGCCAACGCGGTGCGTGCTCCCGGTACATAGGTACCGCGCATGAAAGTAAGCAGATCGCGGTGCGCGGGGATCACCTTTTCCGCAATGGCCTTCCGCGCCGCTGCACGCAGCGCATCGCGCGATGCAGCCGGGATAGATCCCGGCATGTCGCGGAACGGCGCGTAGAAAACATTGTCCTCGATCCGCTTCGCTGCGATCACCGATACGATGGTCGCGTCGCGCCCCTGCAAAGCAATCTGTGGCGGCGTAAAGCCGCGCGCGAGTCCGGCGCGCATATTGATGATTTGCTGCGCGAAATAGCGCGGGATATCGCTTAGTTGCTTGAGATAGCCACGATAGGCAGCCTCATCGGCAAAGGCGCGGTCGTTGCCATTGTTGAGATCCGACCAGAAGGCGGTATCGGCGTTGAGCGGCTTTTCGTAATCGCGATAGCGAAGCTCTGCGACACGGATGCGCAGCTGATAGGCATAAACGGCGTAATCGTCGCGCTGATCGGACGTGAGCCGATCGAGCCGGATCGCCTTCAGTTTCCCGAACGACGACTGAAGCCGCTCCAAGCGGCCAGCCTGCGCTCGCGGAGAGACGTCGGGCAAGACGGTTGGCTCGGCATGACCGTGATTTTCCGACGGTGCGCTTTCAGCCGAATCGTGGTTCCAATCCTCAGAATAGAGCGCCTTTAGTCGTGCCGCATCGCCCCGCGCTATCTTGCTGGGCATGGCGGTCGACGCCGCCGAAAGCGATGCGAGGAGTAACCATTGCGCGAGGGTGTACGGCCCTGGCGCCCGCCGGTTGCCCCGTCTGCCCATTCCGCCAATGATCAAGCAATCCTCCCGCTGATACAAATCGTATAATATATTTGACAGCCGGATGGAAACGCTATTTTGTCGGACTATTGAATTAACGCTTGAAGGGTTTTGTCTATGAACCGGCTGTTGCTGTCTACCGCGCTGTGTTTCGCACTGCCGTTATCGGCACTGCCGGTCGCTATCATGGCGCAGGACGCTCCGGCTAATCCGGCACCGTATGCGGCAGCGCGCATTGTGACGACCCCGGGGTTCAAGCTTGGCTTCGATCCAGCGTCGCAATTGCTGACACGATTGGCCCCCGTCGGCGTCAAGGATTTCGATTTCGTACCGGTGATGGATGGCAAGATCGCGCGCCAAGGCGATCATTATATGTATCCCGGAGATCTCAATGTTCGGCTTCGCACTGGCGGGGCGGCATGGCAGGATTTCGGCAGTGCGCAGCATCGCGTCGCCGTCCGCGCGCTGGGCTCCCGCAAGGGTGTGCTAATGTCGGCGGACATCACGCCGACCATGGGCGCTGGATTTCCGCTGCGGGTGGAGCGGCGTTGGGTCGCAGTCGGTAACGATCTGGTGCTGACCTTCACCCTTTCCAATCCGGGCAAGACCGCGATCGAGATCGGTGGGCTCGGCATTCCAATGGTGTTCGACAACGTGTTGACCGACCGCAGCCTAGAGCAGGCGCACGAACAGGCGATCTTCTTCGATCCCTATATCGGCCGCGATGCCGGCTATCTGCAGGTGACACGCCTGAACGGCAAGGGTCCGGCGCTGCTGGTCATGCCCGAAGGGAAGACCCCGTTCGAGGCCTATCGCCCGATCTCCACCGGCGACGGCGCGATGGCGGACAAGACCCGGCGCGGCATTCCGTTCGAGGGCTTTTATGACTGGATGGTCGCGAGCAGCGCATTCGCCGAAAAGGAATGGAAGGACGCGACACCGTGGAACGCGCCGACTGCGATCACTCTGGCACCTGGGCAGATGCGCGAAATTGGCATCCGCTTCGCGCTCTCCCCGTCGATCCGCGCGATCGAGGATACGCTCGCGGCACACCGCAGGCCCGTGGCTGTCGGCATTCCCGGCTATGTCGTGCCGACTGATCTTGCCGCCGATCTGTTTCTCAAGGCCCCCTCGGCAGTGGCGAAGATCGAGGTGTTTCCAGCGGGTGCGCTGAGCGTTGCGCCCGCTGCACCCACCGCGCATTACAAGCGCTACAAGGTCAGCGGCGTGAAATGGGGGCGCGCCCGGCTCGAACTCACCTATGCCGACGGCCAGGTCCAATCGATCCAGTATTTCGTCACCAAGCCCGCCGCGCAGGTGGCGGGCGACATGGGCAAGTTCCTGACCACCAAGCAATGGTTCGAAGACCCTTCCGATCCGTTCAAGCGCTCGCCCTCGGTGATCAGCTACGATCGCGACACTAACACCCAGGTTACACAGGACCCGCGCGTGTGGATCTCCGGATTGAGCGACGAGGGTGGTGCCGGCAGCTGGGTCGGCGCGATCATCAAGCAGCTCGACAATCCGGATCCGGCGGAGATCGCCAAGCTCGAACGTTTCGTCACCGAGGTCGTCCACGGCCGTCTGCAAGTCACCGAAGGGCCCAATGCCGGCGGCGTCAAGAAGAGCCTGTTGTATTACGATCCCGTCGCTTTCCCCGATTATTACAAGGGCAAGGGCTGGAAGGCGGACTGGCCGTCGTGGCCCAAGACGGGTGCAGACGATCTCGGCCGTTCGTTCAACTATCCGCACGTCGCGGTCGCCTATTGGACCTTTTATCGGCTCGCGCGCGATCATGAGGGGCTGGTCAAAACGCACGATTGGCGCTGGTATCTGGAACAGGCTTACAAGACCGCAATCGCGATGCCAAAGCTGGCCGCGCACTATACGCAGTTCGGCCAGATCGAGGGCGAGACCTTCATCGAAATCCTGCGCGATCTGAAGCGCGAGGGCATGACGGCGGAGGCCGCGGCGCTGGAAGCAGCGATGAAGGCCCGCGCCGATCATTGGACCACGCTTGCTTATCCCTTTGGCAGCGAGATGCCGTGGGATTCGACCGGCCAAGCCGAAGTCTATGCCTGGATGCGTTATTTCGGCCATAAGCCACAGGCCGACATGACCCGCGAGGTGATCCTGGGATACGATCCGACAGTGCCGCATTGGGGCTATAATGGCAGCGCGCGGCGTTATTGGGATTTCGGCTTCGCAGGCAAAACGCAGCGGCTTGAACGTCAGCTACACCATTACGGATCGGCGCTGAACGCGGTGCCGCTGTTCGATGCCTATCGGGATAAGCCGTCCGACTTCCACCTGTTGCGGGTCGCCTATGGCGGGCTGATGGGCGCGCTGACCAACATGGACGAGGAAGGCTTCGGCTCGGCGGCATTTCACGCCTTCCCCGATATGCTGCGCTTCGATGGCTATTCGGGCGATCATGCCATGGGCTTCTGGGGTCATGCCTATGCCACTGCCAGCTACCTCGTTGATGATCCTGAATTCGGCTGGATCGGCTTTGGCGGCAAGGTGACGCCAGGCAAGGCCAGCGTTCGGATCGCGCCCAATGACAGCGCGCGCAGCCGGCTGTTCGTCGCCCCCGCCGGACTGTGGATCACGCTCGATTCGGGCAAGATCGACAGCGCCGATTACGATCTCGCTTCGCGCCGTGTGACGCTGCGCCTGAGCACCGCCGGGAATCATGCCGCAGCCGCGCGGGTGCGGGTGGAAACCACCGTCGCGGGCAAGGATACGTACACCATGCGCGGCGGCCGTACCGAGCGCGGCGCCTATCTAGTGCCAGCCAGGAACGGCGCGGCAACGATCGAACTGGTGCCCGAATAGCGGCGGTCAGGAAGCCCGAAGGCCGATCGCTTTCAGCAACACCGTTCCCTGTCCGGGGACGGTGACGCGGTTTCTGACCGGATCGACAGGTGCAGCGGCCCACACATCGATAGCGGTTGATACCCCGTTCAACCCGGCATCGGCCGCCGATTACGCGATGTCGATCGGCCTAGTGCCACGATTGAACAGCGCCAGCGCGACCGAACCATCGGCCAGCGGCTTAGACCAGATTTCCGCATCGCCCGTGCGCCGTACCGCCCGAGCGGATCTTGGTCGATCGCCAGCACCGCCGAGTTCTTGAGGGTCGCCGGGATCGCGGGCGTGATGGCCGATACGTCATGCCCCCATCATCAGCGGCGCAGCGAGCATCGCCCACAGGGTCATATGCGAGCGATAGGCCTCAAGGCTCATCCCGCCATTGCCGATCTCCAGCATCGGCGTCGTTCCACCTCGCCCGGCCCGGCATTGGCGGGATCGCCATTCTAGTCGAAACCGATCCCTGCCATCACGTCATAGCGATCGACGATTTCGCCAGTCGTCCGCCACAGATGCCCGCCCGCCGCGCGGCCCCATTCCCCGACCTTTTCGCGGCGATATTCGCACAGACGGTAGAGCATCGGCCGCCGCGTCGCGCGCAACGCCGCACCCATCTGCTGGAAGACGCGGCGGATGCTGTCACGATCAGGTAGAAATATTCGCCCGAACAGAGATCGTATTTGAGATAATCCACGCCCCATGCTGCAAAGGAGCGCGCCTCCTGCACGACATGGCCGTAACTGCCAGGGAACCCGGCGCAGGTTTTTCGGCCGCGGAGAGTTGTAAATGCCGAGCTTCAGCCGGCGCGCATGGACGTAATCGCCCAGCGCCTTCATATCCGGGAAGCGCGCATTGCGGCGGAGCGCACCGTCCGGCCCGCGCGTGCCCTGCCTGCCATCGTCGATATTGACGTAACGATACCCTGCATCGCGCCGGGCCAACTACGGCGTCGCGTCCGCCATCCGCCGGATCGCGACATCGTCGATCTCTGTACCGAACTTGTTCAATTGCTCCAGCCCAATAGCGGCGTCGGTGCCAGCCCATCGGTCGCGAGCGTGCGGATCAGCGGCAACGGTCCGGCCAGCGTGAAGCCTACCACGCGCTCAGCCGGACTGCCCCGACGCGCGAAATCAACCTGCTGGTACCAGATGTCACCCGTCATTCGCAGCTACCCATCAATACGCCGGGCGGTCCATTCCCTGCGCGGCAGATTGGGATTGCGGTTGCCGGTCGGGAACCGCGCTACGCCTTGCCTGACGGTCAGTTGCTCCATCGGTATCGGGCCGTACCAGTCGGTGGTCAGCACCAGATACGCTCGCCCGAGCTGTGGAACTCGATCAAGCGCAGTCCGGGACAATCGAGCCCGCGGGCGGGTCCCTTTTAGGTGCGACCGCCACGTTTGGCGAAACGGCGCTTGGCGCGAGCGATCGCCTCGGCGGTTTCCTTGCGATAATCGCTGAACGTATCATCGACGAAGATCGCGGTCGGGATTGATCCCTGTTCCTCGCTGATCGTCGATGGATAGCCAAACCCGGCCTCGTGCACGCCGGTCGATCCTTTCCCCGGTGCCGCCGCGATCAGGTGGCTGAAAACCGCCTCGCGCTTCCCGAAATAGCCCTTGTGCATGTAGAAGCGCCCGACATGCGTCATCGGCACGATCGGCATCTGCGCATCGAACAGCATCTCGCCAATCGGCACGACGCCGGGGTGGCGGCGCGCCAGTTCATCGATCATCGCCTTCAGCCCTAGCAGCATATCGCCATGCGGATTATTGTCCCACGTACCGCACAGATCGAGGAAATAGGCATCCGCACCATAGGTCGAGATCATGTGCGAAATGCGCTCGATCATGTGGTTGCGGTAGCTCGGCACCGCCAGGTTCATGAACGGCAACGGCTCCGGGCTGCGATCGCCGTCCCAATCCACGCCTTCGCCATTGGTCATCGGGAAATCGTTGATCGTCATCGCCTGCGCATCGCGGACGCCGGCAAATTCAGGGATGCGCGGATTGGCGACGTTCGATCCATACATTGGCGCAAAGCGGAAGCCTAGCTTGCGGCCTGCGGTCATCAATCTGCGAAAACCCTCCTCGCCGCCCATCCGCGCATCGACCGCGTAGCGAGGATAATTCCAGTAGTAGCGCCCGTCCCATGCAGGCAAAAAAGCGAGCACATTCCTGGGATCGATCTGCGTCGCAACCCATTTCAAAATCTCGAGCTGGCGCGCGTAATCGTTGAAGATGAAGCCCGACCAATGCATGCCGTGCAGCGTCAGCACCAGCGCGACCTGCTTCATCCATTCCGGCGCGTCGGGGCGCGATTGGAGATCGGCGGGGATACCGAGATCGGTGCCTAGCCGCGTGAAGTGGCGATCGGCCAAGGCGGCGAAATCGGGCACGATGACGATTTCCCACACATGGGTCTTCACCGCGCTGGTTTTTTGCCAGCCCGCCTGTTCGTAGATCAATTCGGTGCGATAGGCATCCGGACCGGGCTGGAACAGGAAGCGCGTGGTGCGAACCTCGTGCTGAATAGCGGAGATGCCCCATACGCGTTTGTCGCTCGCCGCCTCGATCGCCACCAGCGGCGTCGCCATGCCGCCCGCGAGCAGCGGATATTCCGCCTTCACGTCGATATCGCCCAGGTCCTGCCAGTCGTTCGCCCCGATTGAAAAGCGCCCACGCGGCAGCCCGCGCACGATCGTCTTGATCGATTTTACGGGGGTGTCGAAATCGGTTTCGACGCTCCAGCGGATCGCGCCATCGTTGCGCCGTTCGAGCCGGGCGACCAGCCGTCCGGGATGCTTTTCCTGCCCGCCTGCCCAGGTAAAGCCGGTCGCGGTGAAGATCAGCGCATTCGCTGTGCGTTCCAGCCGCACCTTATCCGGATCGACCGCATAGGCATTCTCGAACGTCAGGATTTCAAAGGCGAAATGCAGGCCGGCGAATTCGGCGGCAGGCTCGGGCCACGCAAAGCTGAACTTCTGCATCCCGAACAGCTTCACGCCGTCGATGCTGGTGAACAGCTTCAGGCCGCGCGCCTCGGGCACGCCGCCGATCGGCAACCGGGCATCGCCCGCCGCGACCGGCTTTGCGGCCTGGCCCGCAATCGCCGGCGTGACGCCCAGCGCCTGCGCCGCGCCCAGGCCAACCGCCCCGGCCAGCACATTCCGCCGACTGATCGTATCGCGCATGACGTATCCCTTGATTACAGTAACGCCGGGAAATGCGACGCCAGATCATGATGGTAAATTACGCGCCTCTGCCGCATCAGAAGCGGAAGCGCGCGCTGGCCTGGATCGTGCGCGCCTGAACGCGCAGACCTTGCGGCAGCAACCGGTCCCTGCCCCAGTAAACTCGATTGGAGTTCTTGAGCAGGTTCGCAGCCTCAACGCTGAGTGTCAGGAACTTGACCGGCGTGAAGTTGATCGCCGCATCGAGTCGCGAAGTTGGATCGTTGTACAGCGAATATTCCGGGAAGTCCGACTGCACCGACAGGCGATAGCGCGCACGGTAGTTGTAGGCTACGCGAGCGCTGAACACCGGGGTATCGTAGTAGAACGCGAGATTGTAGGTATATTTCGACAGCCCGATCGCGGCATTGTCGCTGCCGTCCGGATATTTGATTTCACCCTTCGCCAGATAGGTCGCATTGGCGCTCACTCCGAAATTGCGCCAGAAATCAGGCAGGAAATCGAAAAAGGTCTGCGCGGAAACCTCGAAGCCCTGGAAGGTGCCAGGGCCAGCGTTGCGATTGGTGAAGACCGTAGCTTCGCGGCCTAATTCGGGGACGAACTGGGATAGCCCGCTATAATAAATGAAGCCATTGGGCTTTTTCAGATAGGCCGCCGCAGTGATCGATCCAGCGCGCCCGAAATAATACTCAAGCGACGCATCGTAGCTATTTTCCTTGTTCGCCTTTAGGTTCGGGTTTCCGGCAAAAACGTTGTTGGTATCGAATCCGTTGATGACGACGAACGGGCTGAGATCCAGGAAATTTGGCCGTTGAACGTTTTTTGTATAAGCGAGACGAAGCTGTAACTTTGGCGTGAAGTGAAGCACCGCATTCGCGCTTGGCAGTAGATCTAGATAGTTACCCCGGCCGCTATTGTCGCGGACCGTAATCACACCAGTCGGGTTGGCGATCGATGCCGACGTGCTGGAGATCGCACCCCAGGTATTTACTGCCCGAGCGCCGATGACCCCATCGATTGGAAAGCCGATGTCGATAGCGTAGTTTATCTGCGCATAGGCGGCGAACGTATTTTCACGCGATTTATAGCCGGAGCCGCCGCCGACCTGCTGAAGGGCGGGGTATTCAAGCGCCCAATAATTGACGCCGCAGCATGTGGCACGCGTGGCGAGATAGCTGCGCACGTCTGCGATATTGTCGGCCAGCGCCGGCCCTGACAGATGGTACCAGGTCGGCGCGGCGAAGCCGGGAATATCGGGCGTGGTCGATGTGTATTGCGCGCCGGTCGGGAACGCAGTCAAGTCCGGCGATGCCCCGTTAACGATCGGAAAGGAGTCCCGATAGCCGTAGATACGATTGGTGTTACGGCGCGAATAGCGCGCACCGATCTGAAAGCTGCGCAGCAAACCGGTGTCGCTAGTCTTGTGGGTTAGATCGATCTGACTGGCGAACTCATTATTCTTTTCGTTCGACAGCTCGTCGTGGAAGTTTTGCAGGCTGTAGCGTGAGACGTCGCTGAGATCGACGCCATTGAAGGTAATGTAGGGTCCGCCGCCGGGTACGTTTGGTGAATTAAAATCCGCCGTCGCGCTGGTGACGCCTTTCAGCCGGACGATGGACAATAGATCGTAGCCACGTGACTTACTCCAGTTATACTGGACACTGCCGTTGATCTGCGTGTTATCGTCATGCCAATGGGTTTCAAAGTTTGTCTGATAATTGTCCGAATCGACGTTCTGGTAATAGGATTCCGGTCCGCCGTTGAGGAAGCCCAGCGGCTGTGTGACAGTCACGGTTCGCACGGTCCGGTCATCGGGCTGATAGGTCACGTTAGATAGGTTATAGTTGCCGTTACGGATGACGAGGTGAAGCCGGTCCCTGGCACGCGTCTCTCTGCTGCCGAAATACGAGCCTTCGAGTACGAATTCGAGATTGTCGCTCGGCCGCCATTGGGTCGAGACATTAACCGAGCGCCGCTCGATCGAACCGGCCTCAACACCATAATTGACAGCATAGGGCGCGATCGTGTTCATCTGCCTGTTAGCTGGCAGGCTCGTCTGGTCGCTACCGAAAAATAGCCCGGGGGATTCGCTCTCGATGAAATTTTCGTTGTAATTGTTCTTGGTGTAAGCCGCGTTCACCAGAATGCCGAACTCACCGATACCGGTGTCGAAGCGATCGGCAAGCAGCAAGCTAGCATAGGGGCTTTTGGTGTTGCCAATGTTGGAAAACACTTCGCGAAAGCTGCCCGCGACGGTCAATCCCTTGGGAAGATCGAGCGGACGGCGCAGTTCGACATTCACAGTGCCGCCGATGCCACCCTCGACCTGATCGGCGGTTCGGGTCTTGTAGACCTCGACCGATTTTAGCAATTCGGCCGGAATATCGGAGAGATTGCTTGTGCGCGAGCCGCCAACCGCGTTGTTGTAGCCGTTCACCGTTGTCTGGATGTCGGTCAAGCCGCGGATCGCAACACCGCTGCCTTCGCCATGAATCCGATCGATCTGCACGCCGGGCACCCGCGCCAGCGCCTCGGGTACATTGTTGTCGGGCAGCTTGCCGACATCTTCGGCGACCACGGCATCGACGATCTGCTTCGCGTTGCGCTTCTTGTTCGCAGCCTTCTGAAGGCTGCTGCGGATGCCGATGACGACGATGTCGTTGCCGTAATCGTCCTTGCCGTCGCCGTCCGGATCCTCGGCCGCCTGAACACCTTGGCGATCGTCGATGCTCGCGGATTGCGCGAGCGCCGGGCTGACCAGCGCAATCGCCAGAATGCCGCTGGCGGTACCGGTGATGAGTTTCGTGCGAATTTTCATAATTCCCCCCTTTGATTTTCCCGATATTCGAAGCCCTGAAGACTTTCTCTTTGCGAGCTTGCGCGGGCACCAGCCTGGCGATCCGCCATGACCCCGCCCGGACTGTGTAACCGGCGGAAAACCGCGTCCTTATCTTGCCACTTGCTCATTCTCACGACTCGCCCTTTCCTGAGCCAATCCCGAATCGTGTATTGTATACTACGACAAATAGAGAGACGCCAGTAACAAATTCGACATCAATTTTTGGGACTTGGGGGACCGATCAAGCTTTGGCTGCTGCCTGTGCGACATAGACGCGCACATCGTAGATCGGCCCGCAGCGCGATTCGCCCGCAGCTGGCTGAAACCGCACTTTGAGCGTCGCCTTGCCTTCGGTCAGCTCGGAGGGCAGCGGATAATCCACGTCGATGAATTCGAGCGTCGATGCGCCACCACCCAACGTCTGCGTTGCCACCTTGGTGCCATCGACCAGGATGTCGAACCGCGCGGGGCGTTCGTCCCCCCAATAGCTCGCTTGCAGCACAAGCGGGCCGGACCGCGCCTTCATCTCGAATTCGATATAGCCGCCCTTGCGCGCATCGCGCCCGTTGCGGCCGCGATAGGCGATTGGATAGCTTTCCTTTGATTCCACCTTGTGGTCGCGCTCCTGCTGCATTTCGCCCAGATGAATAAGATCGACGGTGCGCGCTTCGACTTCGCGGCGCCTGGCTTCCGCCGCAACATACACGGCGCGGTTGGCCTGCCAGCCGGTCTCAGTGAAGCGCCGGAAATAAACTGCTGTGCGGCGCTGCCGTTGCTGGAAAAATGGCGCAAAGGTCAATTGCTCGGGCCGCAGCACGCCGGTGGTGCGATAGTGTGCCGGGCCGCCCTCTGCGGGAACGAAGCCGTCGAGCACATTCGCGCCGATCAGCGCCGGGGCCGGGCCGGCAAACTCCTTGTCGGCCGGGCCGACATCGGCGGCGAGCACCAGCGGCCCGCGTAGCAGCGCAATCACGTCCGGATCGTCATTTGTCGCCTCGCTGCGCAACGTGAGCGGCAGATCGAGCGTCACGCGGTCCCCCGCACGCCAGTTGCGGCGGATGATTGCATAGCCGTCGGCCCGGATCAGCGGATTGGGTTTGTCGTTCACCATCACGGTAGCGCCCTGACTCCAGGACGGAATGCGCAGCGCGATCGCGAACGTCTGCGGCTTGGCCAGTGCCGAGATGACGACTCCAATCTTGCCGTCAAAGGGATAACCGGTTTCCAGCGAGACCTTCGCATGCCGCGCCTTCCAGTCCAACGTGGAAGGGATGAAGAGGTTGACCAGCAGCGTATCGCCGCCTTCCCACCAGATCGATTCGCCGTGCTTGGCGTGGCTTTCCATCCCCGAGCCGACGCAGCACCAGAAGCTGTATTCGGGATCGGACCAGCCGCGTGCCGCACCGGACGCCATCGGCACCATATAGGCGAATTTGCCGGTCGCCGGATCCTGCTGGGCGAGGATGTGGTTGAGGTGCGTCCGTTCGTAATAGTCGAACAAATGCGCCTGGGGTCGCCATGCATAGAGATGCCGCGTGAGCTTCAGCATGTTATAGCTGTTGCAGCTCTCGCACGTACTCTCGGTGATATGGCGCGAGATAGTGCGCGGCGCGGGGAAATATTCGCGGTCGGCATTGCCGCCGATCACATAGCTATAGTCGCGCGTCACCGTATCCCAGAAGAAGCGCGGCGCGGCGCCCTGCCCGACATCGCCGGTCAACTCGTGCAGCCGAGCGAGGCCGATCAGCTTGGGGATTTGGGTGTTGGCATGGTGATTGGGCAGAATATCCTCGCCGCGGGTGAGCGGATCGAGAACCTTCTTGTGGCGCAGCCGTTCGGCCAGCTTCAACCAGCGCGCGTCTTTGGTTCGGGCATAGAGTTCAGCAAAGCTTTCGTTGATCCCGCCATGCTCGCAATCCAGCACCTTCTGCACCTGATCGTCATCCAGCGCGGCGAAAACCTTGTCGATGTACCCGCCCAGCGCGGTTGCGATCGCGATCCCCTTGGCGTTGCCGCACCATGTCTGCACGTCGAACAGCCCGGCATAAAGTTTGTGCCAATTGTACAGCGGCACCCAGCTGCCGTTGAGATCGAAGCCCTGGGAACGGATTTCGCCGCGCATCAACTCGGGAAAAATCAGCTTGCCATTCTCAACGATCTCGCCGCGCTTTCGCGTAAACCCTGCGACATAGCCATCGCCCTCCGCCGCCTGACATTCGGCTAGCTGATCGACGATATAATCGGCGCGGCGCTTCATCTCGATGTCGCCGGTCTGCGCATACATCAATGCCAAGGCCGAGAGATAATGGCCAAGCGTATGGCCCGCGATCGTATCCTGCTCCCACCCGCCATACAGCTTGCCCTTGGGCCCGAGCCCGGCATTGTTGCGATAATTATGCAGCAGCCGATCGGGCTCGAGCCACAGCAGAAAGCGCCGGTTGCCCTCGACCGCGTCGAGGAACACCGACGGCGTTAGGCGCACCGCCGAAAGCGGAAACGGCTTGGCGCTTGCGGGGAGCGCGGCATTGCCGATCACGGTCTTCGCCCACACCTGCGGCGCGGTGGCAAGAAATGCACCAAGCGCGCCACCACCAAGCAGAAGTTCACGTCGCCGGATCATGCGTCATTCCTATCGACCAGTTTTATTTGTCCTACTAATATAGTATAAAAGACCATTTGTGAACTGTGCGATTTGTGGTCGAAGTTTTTTAGACGAAAGGCGCCGGCGGCATCGTCTCGCCCGCATCTGTGAGCGCTTCCCTCGGCCTCCGGGCGACGCTGCGGCGGCGGCCATAAGCAAGATAGACGATCACGCCGATCGCGTTCCAGCCGATAAAGCGCAGCAGCGTTGCACCGGGCAGGCTGATCATCAGGTACAGGCAGCCAAGGATCGCCAGCGTCCCGACGACATAGGGCACCGGGCAGGTAAATACCCGCTTCAGTTCTGGCCGGGTCTTGCGTAGCACCATCATGCATGCCGCAACTGCAATGAACGCGATCAGCGTGCCGGCGTTGGACAGTTCGGCGATCTCGTCGAGCCGGAAGAAGCCTGCGACGGCCGCGACGAACACGCCCGTCACCCCCGTGATCAGCACCGGCGCGCCGGTCCGCGCATTGACCCGGCTCAGCCGTTCGGGGAGCAGCCCGTCGCGCGCCATGACGAAGAAGATGCGGCTCTGCCCGTACATCATCACCAGAATCACCGACGGCAACGCGACAATTGCCGCGCCCGCCACCAATGTCGCGGCCAGCGGATGTTCGAGCGCGCGGAGGACGAAGGCGAGCGGCTCGGCAGAGGCGGCAAAAGCACGATAGTCAACTGCGCCCACCGCCGAGAACGCGACCGCCATGTAGATCAAGGTGCACGCTGCCATCGATCCGATAATACCGATCGTCAGGTCGCGCCCCGGATTCTTGGCTTCCTCCGCCGAAGTGGAGACCGCATCGAAGCCGAAAAAGGCGAAGAACACGATCGCCGCCGCCGCCATCACCCCACGCACCTTGTCGCCCTCGACATGGCTGCCAAAGCCGTACGGCATGAATGGATGGAGATTGTCGCCGTTGAATGCGGGCGCGACGATCGCCACGAATGCGGTGAGCGCGACGAGCTTTACGATCACCAGAACGATATTGAGCGTCGCGCTTTCCTTGGTGCCCGCCATCAGCAATCCGGCGATCGCCAGCGCGACCAACACCGCCGGCAGATTGACTATCCCGCCGCCGTGCGGGCCGACCAGCAGCCACTGCGGCAGGTGAATACCGCCTGCCTCGATCACGCCGACGACATGCGCAGACCAGCCGACCGCCACGGTCGAACAGGCCAACGAATATTCAAGGATCAAGCTCCAGCCGACCACCCAGGCCAGCGTCTCGCCGAGCACCGAATAGGTATAGGTGTAGGCGCTGCCCGCAGTCGGAATCAACGTGGCGAGTTCGGCATAAGCGAGCGCGGCGCAGGCGCACACTGCTCCGGCAATAGCGAAGGCCAATATAACCGCCGGTCCGGCGCGATCGGCCCCCACGCCGGTCAACGTATAGATCCCAGTGCCGACGATCGCGCCGACGCCAAGGGCGACCAGATGCGGCCAGGAAAGTGTTGGTCGCAATCGCTGTCCTTCGCGGCCCCCACCATGCCGGTCGATCGGCTTGAGCGGCCCGAACATTCCACCATGCATCCTGTGTCTCCCTGAAAGCGCTTGCGCGCGGGCTTATTCCGCCGCGTCGAGTTGGAGCCGGAGATCGTCCAGCGTCCGGCCGATGTGAGTCGCGATCAGCGCTTCGATCGCCACCGTGTCACGCGCCAGCCACGCGCTCATGATTTGCTGATGTTCATCGTTGGCACGGCGATCGCGGCCGGTCGGCTCGAGGTGTTTGCGGACATAGCGGTCGGCCATCACGTGCAGCCGCTCCAGAAAGTTTCCGGTCACGCGCTGCCTGCCGGGCCGGATCAGCGCCAGATGAAACGAACGGTTGAGCCGTCCGACATCGTCGGCATGCGCGCTGGTCGATGATTCGAGCGCGGCCAGCGCTGCACACGCTGTCGCGCGCTCGGTATCATCGGCCTGGCCTGCGGCGCGGGCGGTCTCCTGCGGCTCCAGCTTCAGGCGCAACGCATAGACCTCCTCGGCTTCTTCGGTCGTCAACGCTGTAACGAAGAAACCGCGATTGGCGCGGCTGACGATCAGCCCCTCCTCGGCCAGCCGCGCGAGCGCCTCACGTAGCGGAATTTTGCTGACCCCCAGTTCGGAGGCGAGCGCATCCTGCCGGATCGGCATGTCGGGCGCTGCTTCGCCCGAAAGAATGCGATCGCGCACCAGATCGACAAGCTGGTTGGAGAGCGTCCGGACGATCAATCCTGCCATGCCATTCCCATCGATCCATTTCCCCCGCTAGTCTGCACTCAAACGACGCTGAAACCAGCATGGAAAGGATCGGTGCGATCGATCCAGATCGTGTTGAAACCCGTTGCCACCGCCGATCCCTCGATCGACGGGACGATCGCCGGTCGGCCGCCCACTTGGGTAACGCCCTCCACGCGCCCGGTGAAGCGGCTGCCGATATAGCTTTCATGGACGAATCTGTCGCCGACATTCAGGCGGCCCGTCGCGTGAAGCTGCGCCAGCCGCGCCGAGGTGCCGGTGCCGCACGGGCTGCGATCGATCGCGCGCTCGCCGTAGAAGACCGCATTGCGCCCGTCGGCGTCCGCCGCCTTGGGCACGTCTGCCCACAAGACGTGGCTGACGCCGCGTATGGAGGAATTCTCGGGATGGACCGGTTCAATCCTGGCGCGGACGAGCGCCCGAACCTCACGACTGAGTGAGATCAGCCGCGATGCGTCAAACGCATCGATGCCGGAATACGCGCCCTGGGGCTCGACGATGGCGTAGAAATTGCCGCCATAAGCGACGTCTACGCTGAGCGGCCCCAAGCCCGGCACCTCGATCATGATGTCGGTTTCGGCGAGATAAGAGGCGACGTTGCGAACGCACACCGAAATCACTTTGTCGCGCTCCACCGTATAATCGGCCTGGACCATCCCGGCGGGCACCTCGATCGAGAGCCGCCCTGGCGTGCGCGGGATGATTAGGCCGTGCTCCAGGCCGAACGTTACCATTCCGATCGTGCCGTGCCCACACATCGGCAGGCATCCGGACGTTTCGATGAACAGGATGCCCGCATCGTTCGCCGGATCGGCTGGCGGGTAGAGGAAGCCGCCCGACATCATATCGTGCCCGCGCGGTTCGAAACACAGGCCGGTGCGGACCCAGTCGAATCTTTTCAGAAAATCCTGCCGCCGCTCCGCCATATCGGCGCCGCGCAGCAGCGGTGCCCCTCCGGCCACCAGCCGCACTGGATTACCGGCGGTATGGCCGTCGATGCAGAAGAAGGTGTGGCGCATGCAGCCCGTTCAGGCGACTGCGGCGAGATCGCGGATCGGACGAGTGTCGCGCGCCCGCTCGACCATCGCTATAACTTCATCGCGGCGTGCGCCGGCCAGCGGCTGGCGCGGCATCCGCACGCGTTCCGATCCCCGGCCCATGATCTGCTCCGCGAGCTTGATCGACTGGACCAGATCGTGATCGGCATCGAGATGCAGCAAAGGCATGAACCAGCGATAGATGCGCCGCGCCTCCGCCAGATCACCGCGATCGACCGCCGCGACCAGCGCCACCGATTCCATGGGAAACGCGCTGGTCAGCCCGGAAACCCAGCCCGCCGCGCCGAGCATCAACCCCTCGAGCGCAATATCGTCGAGCCCGGCCATCAACGTGAAACGACCACCATAGCGATTTATCATGTCGGTAAAGCGCCGCGAATCGGGCGCGCTCTCCTTGACCGCAACGATATTGGGAAGATCGGCCAGCCGATCGAGCGTGTCGAAGCCGATGGCGACTCGGTAGGCCGGAGGATTGTTATAGAGCATGATCGGCAGGCTGGTCGCCTCGGCAACGGCGCGGAAATGATGACATAGTTCGTCGGGTGTCGGCACATAGACCATCGCCGGCAATAGCATCAGCGCGTCGATCCCGATCGCTTCAGCCTCGCTGGCATAGGCGATGGCGCGTTCCGTCGTCATCTCCGAAACTCCGGCAACGAGCGGTACCCGGCCGCCGACAGCCTCACGCGCAGCGCGTAGCACCGTGCGTTTTTCGTGCGGCTCGAGCGAATTGTTTTCGCCGCAGGTTCCGAGCAGCACCAGACCATCAACACCGTCATCGACCAGCGCAACCTGTACGGCCTGCGTGGCGTCCAAATCCACCGCAAGCGCTTCATTGAATTGGGTTGTCGCCGCGGGGTAAACCCCGTGCCATAAATTTCGTGTCCGCACTGCTGCCCTCCACTTGCCGCATCTTTGTATACGATATAATAATAGCCGATGCTACCCCCATTTCCAAATGTGCCAAGCGTTATCGTCGTCGGTGCGGGGGTCATCGGGCTCGCCGCGGCAATCACGCTGCAGCGGCTGGGCTGGCATGTCACCTTGGTCGATCGCGGCGGCGAAAGCGACGCGGCATCATGGGGCAATGCCGGGCACATTGCGATCGAGCAGGCCGAGCCGCTTGCCTCGCCCGCCGCACTTCGAAGCGTGTGGCGGCGGCGGTTCAGCGGCGGCGGTCCGGTGGCACTGCCGCCGCGCGAAGTTGCTGCATGGCTTCCCTTTGGTCTGCGGATGGCAGTTGCGGCAAGGGATCATGATCGCGGCACCGCCGCACTCAAGACGTTGCTCGCCGATGCGCTGCCCGCGTGGCGAACGTTATTGGGGGAGATCGGTGCTGCCGACCTGTTGCGCGAGGACGGTCATTTCGTCGCCTGGGAAAGCATTGCGACCGCGGCCAACGGCCGTGCGGCCTGGGCACGGACCGACACCGGCAATGCCCGCTTTCGCGATGCGACCGAAGACGAACTGAACGGCCTGCGCGCGCTCGCGCCAGTGGTGGATGCGATCCGATTCAGCGGGACCGCGCAGATTATATCCCTCCCGGCGCTCGCCGGCGCACTCGAACGACATTTCCGAGATTGTGGCGGCTCGCGCGTGGCCGGCAGGGCGACACTGTCCGCCTGCAACGGAATCGGGCGCCTGGCAGTCGATGGCACCCCCTTTCCGGCGGACCGGGTTCTGGTTACCGCCGGGATCGCATCAGCAGACCTGCTCGCCCCGCTCGGGCACCGTGCGCCGCTCATTGCGGAGCGCGGTTATCATCTGCAAGGCCAGGCGCCCGGCTGGCCGGAAACCATGCCACCGGTGGTGTTTGAAGACCGGTCGATGATCGTGACCCGCTTCCGCGAAGGGTTGCGTGCGGCAAGCTTCGTCGAATTCGCGCGCCGCGACGCGCCGGCAGATCCGGCGAAATGGCAACGGCTGGCAAGTCATCTCGCGACACTCGGCCTGCCGATGCAGGATCCGGTCACGCGTTGGATGGGCGCGCGCCCGACCCTGCCCGACTATTTGCCAGCGATCGGCGTGAGTCTGCACGCGCCCAACATATTCTACGCCTTCGGGCACAATCATCTCGGCCTGACGCTTGCCGCAACCACGGCCGAACGGATCGCCGACTTGGTGATGGGCGATCGCACACCGATCGATCTCGGCCCGTTTTCGCTGACCCGATTTCGGAAGAACTGGCGGTAGCGATTGCGCACAGACAAAACCGGCTATAGAGACAATTTGTCTGACAAATAGGAATTATCATGCGCTGGATGTTGAGATCGATGTGCGCCGCGGTGGCACTCACCGGCACAGCATTTGCACAGACCGCCGGCACGCCGCGCGACATTGCTGTGCCGGGCAATCCGATCATCGCCGATGGTAGCTATTATTCCGCCGATCCGGCCCCGATCGTCGCTGACGATACGCTGTATGTCATTGCCGGGCATGACGAAGCGGGTTCGCGCGATGGCGGCTTCGTGATGAACGAGTGGCAGATGTTCGCCACACGCGGAGCCGCTTCGGGCAAATGGCGGCATTATCCGGCATTCCTGCGCCCCGAACAGATCTTCGGCTGGGCCGAGCCGGGCCATGCCTATGCCGCACAGATCGTTCGCGGGCAGGACAAGAGATTTTACCTCTACGCACCGGTAGCGATCAAGGAAACGCCCACGTACAAGGACAATGACCGCTCTGTGATCGGCGTTGCCGTTGCGGATCACATCACAGGGCCGTGGAAGGATGCGCATCCGGCGGGGCCGATCGTCGGTCCGCTGACCCCGGGCGCGGAAAAGATGCAAAGCATCGATCCCACGGTGATCATCGACGATGACGGCCGGGTCTATCTGTATTGGGGCACCTTCGGCCAATTGCGCGGCGTTGAACTGGAGCGCGACATGGTCACGGCCAGGGGGCCGGTTGTGAAGGTCGATACACTCAAGGGATTCTTCGAGGCCCCGTGGCTGATGAAGCGCAAGCGCGTGTATTACATGATCTACGCGGGCAATGCGGCGGGTCCCGCTTCGGGCTGCACGCCGGCGGTCTATCATGCCTGCCAGGCATATGGCACCGCGACCTCGCCGCTCGGGCCCTGGACCTATCGCGGGGTGTTCCTAAAGCCTGTAAGTTCGACCACGTCGCACGGTGGAGTTGTGGCTTTCCGGGGCAAATGGTATCTCGTTTATCATACGGCCGATGCCGCGGGCGGCGGGCATTTTCGCCGCAGTGTCGCAATTGACGAGCTGAAATGGGACGACACTGTCACCCCCGCGCGCATCCTGCCGCTCTCCCCAACAATGCGGCCCCGGCCGGCGCTGCCGCCGACCCGCAACGTTGCCCCAACGGCTATCGCCAGTGCTTCCAACGAGCCGATCCCATTGCAATATTGGATCAAGGCGCTGAACGACGGCATCGTCCGCGACGCGCCGCTGCCGCCCGATATGTGGGCCAGTTGGACACCGAACAATCCGCCACGCCAATGGCTGCAATATCGCTGGATCAAGCCGGTAACGGTGAACGAATCCCGCATCTGGTTCTGGGCTGATGCGGCTGCGGGCGCGAATGCCGGGGTGGCGCCGCCAAGATCATGGCGGATCGACTATTGGGACGGCGGCAGCTGGAAGCCGGTCGGCCATCCCAGCGGCTATCCGAACGCGGCCGGTAGCTACCAGACCGTCCGCTTCGAGCCGGTCTCGACAACAGCCATCCGCGCGACCTTCGAAGCCTCCGGCACAGACCAATCCTATGCCGCGCTAGCAGTGCAGGAATGGGAGGTGCTCCGGCCGGCTTCGGCGAACCTGGCTCGAGGCTTGCGTTACTGATGGCTGATACCCCACTTCCCGTCAAAGATGGGTGCCACCCATTTGAGACGCGAGACTCCGTTGACGAGGCCGTTCCCAAGCATTTCCTCCGGTCCCGAAATCACGACTTCGCCTTTCGAGACGGAGGCTAAACTAATCGGGCACGGCACCCGCTGTCGACGTTGCATCCACTTCGTAATTATGGACGAAGTCGCTCGGGACTGACGGCCCCCAATTGGCAAGGCTGTCTTTCATATCGTAATTGGTAGGAGTCCAGAGCGCGTAGTCGTCAATGAAATCCATGTCGGAATAATATTCGAACCACGACCCCCACGGATCCTGGATATAGTGAAAGAAGTTCGATCCAATGGTGTGGCGACCGACGCCCCAATCGCCTTTTTGCATTTTTTCGACTAGCGCACGCCCGTTGCGGCCGACCTCGTCGGGGTCGGCGACTTGAAAACTGCCATGGTGAAAGCCGATGCCGGGAGACTTGGCGAACGCCAGAACGTGATGGTCGCTGTCCTTACGGGCGCAGCAAAATGCGATGATATCCTGAGCCCGATCGGCAAGGCCCATGCCCAAAGCTTGGGTGACGAATGCCACGCTCGTCGGAACGTCGGGCGAAAATACGAGGACATGGCCGAGCCGCAACGGTGCGGCGGAACCATAGGATCGGCCCGGCAGCATCGCGGAGCGACGTGTGCGAACGATACGCCCCGGTCCGTTGATCTCAAAACTCGGCCCCGCCCGTAATGGCGGGTCGGCAGGGCGTTCGACCAGGTGGAGCAGCATCCCGTGCGGATCTTCGACCCACAATCCGTTGTCAGCGAAGCCCTGTGGTTCTGGCACAACCTTGCCGCCGTGCCGCGCGACCGCGGCCGAAATCTCGTCGAGGCGGTCCGCGCGCAGACAGACATGATGGAGCCGCTTTATCGGTGACCCGCCGATCAGGACAACCGAATCCCGATCCTGTCCGGCACAGCGCAGCCGTCCAACATTGCCATCGACGGTCGCCGACAGTCCGGCATCGCTATAGAATCGCACGCCTTCGTCGAGGTCGGGGACCTCCAGCGTGTAAGATATCATACCTCGAACGGCCATCTCGCTTCTCCATTCGTTAACGGGCGTTTCTTCTCACGCCACGCGGTTCTCGATGGCTCCGATGCCGTCGATTTCGCATCGCACGACGTCGCCGCTCTTGAGGAAACTCTGCGGCTCCATGCCGACGCCAACGCCCTCCGGCGTACCAGAGGCAATCAGGTCGCCCGGCTCCAGCGTAAAGGCTGTCGAGAGATAGGCGATTTGTTCAGCGATCGGATGGATCATACCGGCGGTATTGCTCGACTGTCGGACTTCGCCGTTGACGATGCAGCGCAGATCGAGTGCCTGTGGATCTGGCACCTCGTCCGTTGTCACGATCCACGGACCGATCGGGCCGTGCGTGTCGAACGACTTGCCCATGGTGAACGTTGCCGAGTGAAACTGCCAGTCGCGCGCCGACACGTCGTTCGCGACGAAGTAGCCAAACACATGGGAAAGGGCATTCTCCACCGTCACTCCCTTGGCGGCTGTACCGATGACGAGACCGAGTTCGACCTCGTAGTCCAGTTTCTCGGTCACCCCCGGTTCGATCACGTCATAGGGGCCGGATACGCACGTCGTTTGTTTGTTGAACCAGACCTGGTGCTTGGAGCGCGCGACGCCGAGTTTATCGGCCTCTTCGAGATGCTTCTGATAGTTCATTCCGATCGCGAGATATTTGCCGGGTCGCTCGACCGGCGCGAGGAGCCGGACCTCCGCGAGCGCAATCGGCCGCCCGGACAAGGTCGCTACACGCGCCGCGTCAAGGCCTGCGTCACCCGCCGCAATCAGAGCGCGCATCGTTTTAAAGGGAATGCCCGCAGTGGTGAGGTCGACGAGTGAATCGCCGACGATGGATGCGAGATGCACCCCGTCCGCAGCCTGGATACGACCGAGCTTCATGCATGCTCCTTTTGGTTGGCACTCTCGCCGATGTGCACGCCCGCAGCCGCAAGATCGGCAATCAGCGCAGCAGCGAGCGATGGGAGGTCGGCGACTGATGCAACGCCACCATAAACGTAAAAGTCGGGCCTGACGATCATCGCCGACCAGTGCTGTTCATCGAGGAAGGCATCGAGGCGACCGTCCCGATCGTGCCAGCCGTTCGCCCCCGTCCCGTCCAGCGCGACGTAGCGGGTGCTGACGACGGCCAGCGCCCTGTGCGCCATGCCATCCAGCCTGGTCTCAGGATCGGCACCGCGCGCGATGATGACGAAACCGCTACCGGCTTCGACCACATCATCGAACCGTTCGACACGCCCCCCCTGCTCGACTTCGACATGAGGCGACAGCAGGCCGGCGCCAGGCTTAACCGAGCCATCCGGGCCGTGGTGGAGCAATCCGTCGGTCAGATGCGGGAAGGGCGGCGGCGGCGGCGCGGTGCCGCCAAGGAAAGCGCGGTCGCGCTCGGCCGCCTCCTCAGGATCGGGAATGCAGATGATCTTGCCCAGATAAATCGCCATGTCAGTGATCTGGCTGACGTGCGGCATGCGCTCCGCCTGATAGCTGGCCAGCAACTGATCGTCAGACTTACCGTCAAGAATCAAACCGAGCTTCCAGGCCAGGTTCCACGTATCACGCAGTCCCGAACACATGCCTTGTCCCATGAACGGCGGCATGACGTGCGCCGCGTCGCCCGCCACCAACAGCCGGCGGTCGCGCCACCGCTCGGCCAGCAGCGAGCGAAAATTATAGACTTTGTGCCGAACCAGCTCGATGTCGTTCGGTCCAGCCCAAGGCTTGAGCAACGCCCAGACGGCATCCTCGCTTTCGAGGTCTTCGATCCGCTCGCCTGGCAGCCGCATGAATTCCCATCGGCGAAACAGCCGGCCATCGCGGATGCCGGCAGGCACGATCGTCGTCGGACGTACTGGATTGCAATATTGGCCCGCTGCGGGAATGCCGAGTGACTCGATCGTGACGCCGTGCTTGAGCTGAACGTCGATTACGAGCCAGTCGGCTTCGAAGCCGCGGTCCTCGAGAGAGCCGCCGATCGTATCGCGCACGATCGAATTGGCGCCGTCGCAGCCGACCAGGTAGCGTGCGGAAAGAGTCTTCTCCTCCCCCGTTTCGCCGTGCCGAAGACGGACATAGGCGAGCTTCTCGTCCTGCTCGATCGAAATAGCATCCCATCCGAGAAACAATTGTACGCTAGGATGTTCGCGAACTTCGGTGTCGAGCGCACCCTCGAGCGTAGGCTGGTGGACGAAATTGACCTCCGGTCCGCCAGAAATCGATGGCTTTGCCCAGTCGATGACCAGCAGCTCTTTCCAATCGGCGTTGAACCATTGGTAGAGCGGCCCGCCGTGCGTAATTGACGGTAGCACCCCGCCCATGCCGTTCGCCGCGAGGACGCGATAAAGCTCGTGATCGACGCAGACCGCGCGGGGCAGCGGATACCGCGTCGTCCATCGTTCGCAGACTGCGACCGATCGGCCCTGCCGACCGAGCATCAGCGCCAACGACTCGCTGACCGGACCATAACCGATCTGGATCACATCGTAGATTAGCTCCGGCACCTGCCCTCCTATCGACGTCGATGCGTCGCTATTTTCTTAGTATCGATTATGTCATCTTGACAGGAATGATACTTTGAAGTCAACTGTCCGCAACGACGCTCTAAAAAAGACGCGAATACGACCGTAGGGCCGCCAGAATGGTCGACCCGCGGGATCGAGGAGAGGGGATTTCTATGTCACGCAAGGACTGGCTTTCGTCCGTCGCAACGTGTTGCCTGATTGCCGGATGGAGCACGCAGGGCGCAGCACAAGATGCTCCGCCGCCTCCCGCTCCTGCCGCCACACCGACCACAACGGCCGAAACCCCGGCATCGGAGCCACAGAACCAGGTCGGCGACATCGTGGTTACCGTGACGAAACGCTCCGAATCAGCGCAGCGTATCCCGGTCAGTGTCACCGCAGTCTCGGGTGACAAGCTCGCGACGGCAGGCGTCAAGGATCTGTTCCAGGCGGTGACGCTGGTACCGGGCGTGGTGTTTTCGCGGGCGCCGGATGACGGTCTCGCGCTTACCTTTCGCGGGCTTGGCACGCAGGCGCGACCGCAGGCGTTCGAGCAATCGGTCGCGCTGTTTTCCGACGGTATCTTTTTCGGCAAGACGCGCCTCTACGCGGTCGGTTTCTTCGACGTCGATCGAATGGAGTTCATCAAAGGCACGCAATCGACCCTGCTGGGCAAAAACGCCAGCTTGGGCGCGATCAGCGTCGTCACTCGGCAACCCGGCGACAAATTCTCGATCGAAGGCCGCGCCGGCTACGAGTTCCAATATGGTGGCTATCAACTCGATTTGGCTAGCGATCTGCCGCTCAGCGACAAGGTGTCGATCCGCCTCGCCGGCCACTATAACGATCTCAACGGATTCGTCCGCAACACCTTCACCGGCCAGAAAGGGCCGGAGCGACAGGATCTCGGGCTCCGCGCAACCATCCGGGCCGATGTAACCGACACGTTCCGGCTGACCGGGTCGTATCAATATGCCGACAATCGCCAGATCGGCGCAAGCTACCAGCTTATCGGCGGCACGCTGCCGGCAATCTACGGCGACAACATTCTCGACGATCGAACCGCGCAATTTACCTCGCTCAATAAGAACGGGGACACATTCCACGTAACCAAGTCGAACGTCGCGAGTGTCAAGGGTGAACTCGACGTCGGGCAACTGACGCTTACCGCGCAAACCGGCTATGTCACTTACACGCTGAACAACCGTGACGATTTCGATTTCTCGGTCGACGACAGCGTCAATTTCGTACGCAACGAGCGGTACCGTCAGTTCACCCAGGAGCTTCGCCTGCAGTCGCCAACGGGCGGCACCTTCGACTGGATGATCGGAGGGTTTTTCCTCAGCAGTCATTGGAACTCGGTGGAAAGTCAGTTGTGGCAGGTGCCGGGGTTTCCCCCGGCCGGCGGCCCGCCGCCCGGTCAGCTATTTAATGGTCCCTTCCGCAACACCTTCATCCAGGATCAGAAAGCCTATTCGGCGTTCGCGTCGGGCACTATCCACGTCACCGATGCGCTGCGTCTGTCCGGCGGCTTACGCTACACGCGGGAGACCAAGGACGTCCTATTCGGCCGCGTCGCGCTCCCGCCGTTCACAGTTTGGAACACGATCGCCAATCCTCCTTTCGATCCGACGCCGCTCAAGCACGATTCGGACTTTGTCGATGGCAATGTCAGTCTGCAATATGACATTGCGCCGAGTGTAATGGCCTATGCCTCGTTCGGCCATGGCAGCAAGGCTGGCGGCTATGTCGAGACCAATACGATCGCCGTGCCGCCGACCGCACTGGTGGGTGGAAAGGTTCCGGCCGCCCTGGTGGCGGCGGGCTCCGCGATCAAGGACGAGAAGGTCAAGACGTACGAAGTCGGGCTAAAGACGACACTGTTCGATCGCAAGCTGCGCTTCAACGTCGCCGGCTTCTCGACCGATATCGACAACTTCCAGGACACTGTATTCACCGGCGGCACGCTGGGGTTCATCACCTTCAACGGACCGGCGCGCAGCCGCGGCGTGGAAATCGAGACAGCCCTTCAGATAACACCCGGACTCAGATTCGACGGCGGCCTGACTTATGTCGACTCGACCGGCACCATCCAGCCGATCGATCCGGCGACCAATGCGCCGGCGGTTGACGCCGGCAGCAAGCCGATCCTTGGGCGGTACCGCCGGTCGCAGGCGCCAAAGCTGATCTTCAACGCAGGCTTTACGTATGAAGCGCCGATAAGCAACGGGTTGAATGGACGCCTCGGCGCAAACGTGCGGAGGCGCAGCAGTATGTACAACCAGCGTCAGGAGATGTTTCTGTCCGAACCGCTGACGACGCTCGATCTGCAGGCCGGCGTCGAAACTTCGGATAAGCGGCTTGGACTCGACCTCGTCGCGAAGAACGTCACCAACTCGATTTCACAGGACTTTGCGAGTCCCTCGGTGGATCCGCGTTTCGGCGCTTATTACAGCTCCTATCTGGCCGGCCCGAACCAGCTGCGGACCATCATGCTGTCCGTGCACTTCAAATATTGATCAAGCTTGGTGGCGCAACGCATCCTATTCGATCGGGCGCCACCACCCGACCTTCCCTGGCGCTTCGACCAGCAGCCGTCGATATGCCTTCTCAACCGTAACTTCCGCCTTTGTCGGCGAAACGCTGAAGCTGCGCAGCACCATCGCAGTCACGCCACGGACGTAGCTGGTATTACGCTCGCCCGAGACAATGCGGCGGATCGCCTCGTGCTTCGCGCCCATCAGGAGATCGGCGGCAAGGTCGACGGAAACGACCGAATAGTCGCCGGTCTCCACGCCAAGCCGGATATCGCCCTTGACCTTGCTGGAGATCAACCCGTTTTCGCCGTCGAGGAGACCGAGGTGAGTGAGGAAGGCGCCCCAGTCGGGATCGATCCAAGCGCGCAGCAGGAACGTCTGGAAGCCCGTTGCCGTGCGCATGACCGGGTCGTCGAGCACGTCGTAGACGTTCCCGATGTCGGCGGTCATCGTCTCGGCAAGTTCGAACGCGAGTTGCGTGACCGCCTCATCCATGGACTCGAAATATTTGTAGAAGGTGCCGCGCGAAACATTGGCATGCGTGACGACATCCTCGATCACCGTAGCGCCCGTCAGTTTGCGACCGGCGCATACACTCAGCACCGATTGCAGGAGATGCGCGCGCATCCGCTCGCGGCGTCCGCGCGCGACCCGGACGCGGTGGTCCTCGCGCGGCATGATAGCGTTAGCAGGCGTCTTTTGCGGGGCGGAGGGCATGAACAAATAATGACACATGAACGATGCGGGGAGAAGTCTCGCATGATTGGTGAAAGCCGTGAGGAGCAAGGGACATGGCGCTAAACGATCCGACCCCGGTCTATGACGGTGATTTCTGGAGCAACGAGGTGATCCTCGACCCTTATCCGCACTATGATCGATTGCGCACGCTGGGACCGGTGGTGCGACTCAGTCGCCATGACGCCTGGGCGCTCACGCAATACGACACCGTCCGTCGCGCACTGCTCGCGTCGGACATTTTCTCGTCGGCCTCGGGCTGCATGATGAACGAGCCGATGAACATGGCAACCAGCGGCATCATGCTGTGCAGCGACGATCCAGAACATCTCAGGATGCGTCGGCTGTTCGCCAAGCCTCTCCAACCGAAAGCGCTTGCCGTGCTGCGGCCCCGCCTCGAGGCGCTGGTCGAACGGCGGATCAGCGACCTGCTCAACCGCGATTCCTTCGACGGCGTGGCCGATCTCGCGCATTTTCTGCCGCTGGCGGTCGTCACCGAACTGGTCGGGCTGGACGAGGAGGGACGCGCCCGGATGCTCGAATGGGCGGCCGGGATCTTTGACGCCTTCGGACCGATCGAGAGCCAGCGGACACTTGATGGACTGGAAATCGCGCAGCAGGTGATTGACTATGTCCTCGAACGCGTCGAACGCGCCAACATGGTGCCCGGTGGATGGGGCGAGGCGCTGTTCGCTGCCGCCGATGCGGGGCATATCACTGAGCAAAACGCTCGAATGATGCTGGTCGATTATCTGACACCGTCGCTCGACACGACTATCAACGCAACGAGTGCTGCGCTGGAGTTGTTCGCCGCTAATCCGGCGGAATATGATAAGCTGCGTGCCGACCCGTCGTTGATCCCGCACGCGATCAACGAGGTGATCCGCATTGAATCGCCCATCCGCGCCTTTGCCCGCACGGTGACGCGAGACGTCCAGTGGTACGGGGCGATGCTGGCAAAAGGGGATAAGGCGTTGATGCTGTATGCCTGCGCCAATCGCGATTCGACGAAGTACCCGGACGCGGGACGCTTCGATGTAAACCGGAAGCCGAGCGATCATCTCGGGTTCGGAATGGGGACGCATGTTTGCGCAGGGATGCATCTCGCCAAGCTCGAAATCTCGATCATCCTCGAGACGTTATTGCGGCAGGTCGCGCGGATTGCAGCGTCGGATCCCGTGCGTCGTCCGCACAATACACTTCGTGGTCTCGCATCATTGCGGTGTAGCTTCCAAGCGAACGCTTAAGGCAGCTCTCGATCTCACCACCTGCAAATCCAGACCGCAGCCTAAACCGTCGAAATGAGGGGTCCCTTTTGGACGCCGGTCAACGCCAACCTTTCGTGCGCTTCCGTCAGGACCTTGATGAGCGATGGAAGGAACAGCAAAACTAGCGGTACCGCCGCGGTCAGGCCGAAGATGATCGCGGTGGCGAGCGGGCGCTGCAAACCTGCACCGCGCGACAAGCCGAGCGCGAGCGGGGCCAGTGTCAGTATCGCGATCAGTGCCGACATCAGGATCGGTCGTAGTCGCTTGGTCCCGGCTTCGCGCAACGCCGCGAGATCGACCGGCGCGTTCTTGGGGAGTTCGGCGAGAAAGAATATCACCAGTTCGGTGACCATGCCGACGACCATCGTCAGCCCCATCAGCGCGGAAATGTCCAGTTCGATCCCGGTAATCCACAATCCGCACAGCACGGCAGCCGCAGACAGCAGGACGGTAACGATTGCAGCGAGCGTCCAGGCGAGCCGCTCGAACAGCAGTGTCAGCAGCAGGGCGGTGAGCAGGAGGGCGGCGAGGAACACGACGGTAAGATCGGAGAAGCTTCGCTGTTGCTGCGCATAAAGACCGCCATAATCGACGCGCACCGCCGCGGGCAGTTTGAGCCCAGCAACGGTTGAGCGCACCTCCTTCATCGTAGAACCGAGATCGCGCCCTTCGAGCCGCGCGGTGACCGCAACGAACGGTGCGAGGTCTTCGCGCGTAATTTGCTCCTGTCCGGGCGAGACCGAGATCGCCGCGACCTGTCCAAGCCGGACAAGATGCCCGTCGGGTGCTACCAGCGGCAGCCTAGCGATGTCGTCGACGCGAGATCGCAAATCTATCGAGGCGCGAACGCGGACCGTGACGAGCTGCTCGCCGATGCGCAACTGGGTCGCGGGCGCCCCCGCGATCAGCGCCTCAACCTGGTTCGAGATCACATCGGGATCGAGCCCCTGTTGCAGTGCCGCTGCCGGGTTGACCTTGATTGTCAGCGCATCGCCCGCGACGCGTAGGCCATCGACTACTTCGACCACGCCGGCGACTTTGCCAATCCCCTCACCGACTCGCCTGGCGGAATCGGCCAATAGCTTCGGATCGTCGCCGAACAGTTTGACCTCGATCGGCTGCGGGACGGCGGTCAGATCGCCGATCAGATCCTCCATCAACTGAGCGGTCTCGATCTCGATGCCGGGTACCTTGGCCGCGACCTGCTGGCGGATGTCGGCCATCACTGCGTCGATCGGGCGGCGCGAACCGCCCTTCAGCCGGATAAAATAGTCGCCCTCATCCGCTTCTGTCAGTCCACCGCCGAGCTGCGCACCGGTGCGGCGTGAATAGCTTGCGACCTCGGGGGTAGCAGAGATGATCTGTTCGGCCTGGCGCAGCAACCGATCGGTGTCGCTGAGTGCCGCCCCCGGCTGCGCCTTATAATCGAGGATGAAGCCGCCTTCGTCCATCGCCGGCATAAAGCCCGACGGGACGTGATTCCACGCCGCAAAACCAAGCACCGCCATGCCGATGCCGAGCAGCGCGACGAACAGCTTGGGCCGGGCAAATGCGCGCTCGCTCGCGCGACCGTTCCAGTGCTCGATCCGACCGAGGAACGCGCCAGCGCGATCCGCCGCTTCGACATCCTTGATGCGCACCCAACGCTCGGCGATCAGCGGCAACAGGAAGCGCGCGAAGAGCAACGACAGTCCGAGCGCGGCGACCATTGTCAACGCCAGCGCCTTGAAGAAGCCGCCGGTGACGCCGCTGATAAAGGCGAGAGGCGTAAACACGACGATCGTCGCGGCGGTCGATCCGAACAGCGGCTGCGCCATTTCGGCGGCTGCGGCCGAAACTGATTTTCCTCCCTCCTGCAAGCGCCGCATTATGTGTTCGAGCATAACGACAGCGTCATCGACTATCAGGCCAACCGCGGCCGCCATGCCGCCCAGCGTCATCATGTTGAAGCTCATCCCCAGTGCATAGAGGATCAGGCAAGTCGAGCCGAGCACGGCGGGCAGCATCAGTCCAGTGATCAACATCAGCCGGCCCGAGCGTAAGAACAGGAACAGCACCAGCCCCGCCAGCACCGCGCCGATCAGGATCGCGTCGCGCACCGCGTTTGCTGCGCCCTTTACGAGCTCGGACTGATCGTAAAAGGGCGTCGCAGTGACGCTTGGCGGCAGGCCTAGCGATTTCAGCCGCGCACCGACCTCTGCCACGATACGCACGGTGTCACCGCTGGGCGACTGGCGGATGTTGACGAGCACGGCATCCTGACCGCTTGCCGTCACTTTGGTAAAATTTGGTTCGACCGAGGGCCTGATTATCGCAATCTGACCGAGCGTCACCAAGCCGGCGCCGCCGGTTGTGCCCGCCCGGACCGGGGTGGCGGCGAGGTCGTCGATCGAGGCTAGACGGTTCTCGCTGAGCACAAGGTAGAGCCGGTGGCGATCCTCAAGCCGCCCGACCCCACGCACCGCATTGGTCTTGCCGAGAGCGCTCGCGATTGTGTCGAGCGACAAGCCGAGCGCCTGCGCCTTGGCCGGATCGACATCGACCGCGAGCTCGCGCGGCGACCCACCGAGGATATCGACGCCTGCGACACCCGACACTGCGGTCAAAGCAGGGCGCACGTTGAGTTCGGCGATCTGGCGGAGCGCGGTCTGATCGAGCGTTTTAGAGGTCAGGGCAATGCCGAGCGCGGGGAAGATCGTCGGGTCGGAGCGCCGGACGTCGAAGCGCGTCCCGATGGGTAAGTCGGGCAAGGTGGTCGCCAGCGTGGTCTGCGTCGCCAAAGTAGCGGCGACCATGTCCTGGCCCCAAGGAAAATCGACCGCGACCTCGGCCGAACCGCGGCTGGTGATGGATCGTACGCGGGTGACGCCGGGCACCGCTCGCAGGGCGATCTCGATCGGGCGGGTGATCTCCGCCGCCATCTGCTGAGCGTCGCGGTCTCCGGCGTCGATCGACACGACGACGCGCGGGAAATCGATATGCGGGAACAGGCTGACTGGCATCCGTGTCGCGGCGAACACGCCGCCCACGACGAGCAGAATCGCCGCAAGCCAAAATGCGCGGGCGTGACGCTGCAGCGCGTCCGTCACTTCGTACGCACCTTCATGCCGTCTTCAAGTGCGGTGCCGCCCTCGATCACGACCTGCTCGCCAAACTTGAGCCCCTTATCCACGGTGACGCGGTCGCCGCTCGATGGCTTGGTGGCGAGATCGCGGCGATGCGCCACCCCGTTCGAGACGACATAGACATAGGGTTGCCCACCATCGTCGAGCAGCGCGGCATAGGGAATGCTCAGTGCATCGCCGCTCGGCCCCGCATCAAGCCCGCCGGCGTCAATCGTCGCGGTCAATGTCTCGCCCGCAACGATCCCGCTGCTCGCCGGGATACGCGCAAAGACCGCAGCCAGCCTGGTCTGCGGATCGACTGTCGGGCTGACCGATTCGACCCCGACCGCAAGCCGTGCGCGCGCACCGGTGCCGGCAATGTTGATCGCCATACCGGGGCGAATCGCCTGCGCGGTGTCGGGATCGATCCCGAACCTGACCCGGACATCGCCCGCGCGCGCGATCGATGCGACCGCAGCCCCGGTCTGAAGCAGATCACCGGGCGCGACCGCAATGCTGTCGACGATGCCAGCGGTGGGAGCGCGCAATGTCAGGTCGCCGGTGCGGCTGGCAAAGCTGGAGCGCAGCGCGTTGGCGGAAGCAGCGGCGGCGCGCGCTGTCTCGACTTCGGCATCGCTGGCAAGACCATCCGCACGCAGGCGGATCGCGCGGCCAAGCGCCTTGTCGGCGGAGGTAGCATCGCTGGAGGCTTTAGTGGCATCCGCACGTGTGGCCGGCGAGGCGGCGAGCCGCACGATCACCTGCCCCTGCCCGACACGAGTGCCAACCGGCGCGGTGATCGCGATGACTTTCGCCTCGGCAGGGGCGACCAGCGACGCCTTGCCGGCAGGGCCCGGCTCGGCCGCGCCATAGACGGTAACCCGCTGCCCGGCACCGCCCTGACTGACTGGGGCGAGCTTGACCAGCGCGACCGCGTCCGGCGCGCTCGCCGTTTCGTCCGGACCCGAGCATGCCGTGACCAACAGCGCCACACCGATAATCGATATTCTCATCAGGTCCACGCCTCCCTCAGCGTGCCGGTCAACAGTTCGAGCGCAATCATCTGTTCGGCGATCGCCTGGTCGCTCTGCGCGAGCAGTATGCGCTTGTCGCGCAACCCCTGTTCGGCGGTTTCGGCAACGGAGAGCGACAAATCGCCGCGATCGGCAGCGGCGCGGTTCGCCTTGGCGTAACGTTCCGCCGCCGGCAGGTCGCGCAGCACCGCGTCGCGCTGGCGCCGCGCGATCTCGATCCCGGCGACGGCGACTGCGATCTCGGCGCGGGTGTGGAACAGGCGGGCGTCATATTCGGCCTTCAACGTTTCGCGCGTGGCCATTTCAATCGCGATCCCGCCGCGGTTGCGGTTCCACAACGGCAGCGTGAAATCGATCGATGGGCCGACGATCAGATTGCCTGCGGTATCACGGTTGCCGGTGACGGTCAGCGCGAGCGAGGGGAACTGGTCGAGGATCGCTTTGCGCACCGCCGCCTCTTGCGAGGCATAGCCGGCCTCCAGCGCCTTGATGTCGGTGCGGTTGGCGCGCGCGGCCTCGAACAGGCGCTCCGCATCGAGAGGCATGTCGGTTTCGCTGAGCGGCGCAAACTGCAACCGCGTCGCGGGCGGCAGGCCGAGCAGGCGGGCGAGTTCGAACTGCGCGGTATTGAAGTCGGTCTGCGCGGTGCGTGCCTTTGTTTCGGCATCGACATTCGCGGTGCGTGCCGACTGGACCTGATCGCCCGCAATATCGCCACGCCCGGCGGCGCGCAGTGTGCGATCGAGCAGCAACCTCGCACTCTCGCGGCTTGTCTCAACAAGCGTGAGCGATCGGGTCAAAGCGATGATCCGCACCGCCTGCAAGCGTGCCTGCCCTGATGTCTGCCATTCGCTCCAGGCGAGATCGAGCCGGACCTGTCGGGCGGCTGCCTCGGCCTGCGCAACCTTTACCCCGCGAGTGCGCAGCGTATTGAGATCGAACCCCAATGCGCCGACCAGATCCACCAGCGGATCGGGGCCGCTCAGCACCCTGCTCGCGCCAAGACTTAGCGTTGGGTCGGGCAGCAGTCGCGCGTCGAACACCTGCGCATCGGCCACCCCGGCGCGTGTGCGCAATGCCTTGAGATCGGGATTCGCGATCACCGCGAGCGTTGCAATGGCATTGCCGTCAAGCGGTGCGCCCAAGTCGATCGCAACGGGCTTCAGATAAGGGCGGTCGATCGCTGACGCCGCTTTGGACAGGGCAGCAGGGTCCGGTGCGGCCAGCACGTCGGGCGACGACGACAAGCGCACAGGCGCGTAGCTCTGACAGCCGCCGAGCAGCAGGAAAGCGACGATCAGGGCGCGCTTCATGACATCCTCGGCAAAACGATCAACACCCGCAGCCCCGGCTCGGCGGCGTCAATCGCCACCTCACCGCCATGCGCTGCTGCCACTGCGGCGACCAGGCTGAGCCCCAGGCCATTGCCCGGCGTCGTGCGGCTAGCTTCGCCGCGAAAAAAGCGGCGCAAGATGGCGTCGCGATCCTGGCTTGGTACGCCCGGCCCGTTATCCGCGATCGACAGCCGCGCCCACCCGTTTTCGCCATCGAGCGTCAGGCTGACTGCAGTCCCGGCCGGCGTGTGGACACGCGCATTGTCGAGCAGATTAGCCACCGCCTGCGCAATCAGCTCGCGGTCGCCCAGCACGGCGATGCCGGGCTCCACCGCCCATGACAAAGTGTGGCCGCTGTCGGTCAGCGCGGGCAGGAAACCGTCCCCGACATCTTCGATCAGCGCCGACAGGTCGATCCGCGCGAAACCTTGCTTTAGCCCGCCGCCCTCGACCTCGGCGATGCGCAGGATCGATCCGAACAGTTTCAGCATCTCGTCACCCTGCTCGATCGCACGCTGTGCCGCGCCTTCGACCGTGCCGACCTGTTCGAGCCGGTTGCGCAGGCGGAGCAAAGGCGTGCGCAGATCGTGCGCAACGTCGCTCGACACCTGCCGCAGATTTTCCATCAGCCCGGCGATGCGATCGAGCATGGCGTTGAGCGCCAGCCCCGCGGTGTCGAATTCGTCACGGTTGGGCCCCACCGGCATGCGATGGTCGAGGTCGCCCGCTACAATCGCGTTAGCAGTCGTGCTGATCGCCCCCAGCCGATAGCGCAAATAGCGGCCAAGCAGTAGCGCCCCTGTCGAGCCAATCGCCAGCACGCCCAGAAACGCGATCCCGAAAAGGGTGAGGATCGTCTCATCGATCGCCTCGACCGATTCCGAATCGACCGCCACGACCAGCCGCTCACCGTTTGGAAGGTCGACTGCCTTGGCGCGGGCTGGATCGTCGCCTTCGGCTGGATCGTGGAACACGATAAGGCTAAAGCCGATCGCCGGTCGCGGCGTATCCAGTGTACCGGCGATCCGCCTACCTGTTCGGTCGTACAGCGCATAGACGAACGACTGGGTGGCGCGCGCCGTTTCGCGCTCGCCAATCTCACGAGCGAGATCGCCATCGCTGCTTTCCTGCGACAAATCTGCCAGTTCGTCCGAAATCGTCTGGTCGCGCAAGTGACGGAACTCGGCATCCGCGGCAAAATAGACCGCTGTTCCGAGCAGCAAAATCGCCGCGGCGAACGCAGCGGCGTAGGTGAACGCAATGCGGTAGGCCGCGCTCGACCTGAGACTAGCCATCGGCGCGCATCCGATAGCCTGCGCCTCGGATCGTCTCGATTGGGTCGTCGGCAAACCCTTCGCGCAGTTTCGATCGCATCCTGCTCAGATGGCTTTCGACGATGTTGGTCTGCGGGTCAAAATGGAATCCCCACACCTGTTCGAGGAACATGGTTCGCGTGACGACGCGCCCGGCATTGCGCATCAGCTGTTCGAGCAGGGCGAACTCGCGCGGTTGGAGATGGATCGGCTTCCCTGCACGCATCACCTGGCGGCGCAATATGTCGAGTACGATGTCGCCGACCTCGATCCGGGTCACGACGTCGCTGATTGGCGGGCGGCGCATTAGCGCGTTCAGCCGCGCGACCAATTCGGCCATTGCGAACGGCTTGACGAGATAATCGTCCGCGCCCGCGTCGAGCCCATCAACCCGGTCGGCGATGCCGCCCTTGGCGGTCAGCACCAGTACCGGTGTACGCACCGCTGCGGCGCGCAAGCGGCGCAACACATCGAGGCCCTCGATTTGCGGTAGCATGCGATCGAGCACTATCACGTCGAAGCTCTCGGTCGCGCCGAGATGCAGCGCATCCTCTCCGCTGCCGACAGCCGTTACGGCATGACCGAGCTCGCCTAGCCCGCGCTCGACGAACGCGGAGGTCTCGGTATCGTCTTCGGCGAGGAGGATGCGCATCCCTTAGGTCAATCCTTCTTGCCAGGCGCTTCGAACGCATCCTCGACGATTGTGCCGGTCATTGCGTTGACGCCGATTTCGTGAATGCGCTTGCCTTGCAAGATATCGAACGAATAGCGCCAGCCGCCCTTTTCGAACTCGTATTCGGCGTCCTTGATCCGGCCCGGCGCGCGCTTCAGTGCGATCGTACGCGCCTGCGCCATCGTGATCTTCGGCTTGGCCACCTTGGCGGCAAAGGCAGGGGGCGCGGTGCCAATCAACGCGATGGCGGCAAGCGACATGGGAATGGTCTTCATTGCTGTGTTCCTTAGCCTTGCGATCCAAAACCCGACCGCGCCGCGATCATGCTCTTCCCTAGATTGGCTGCAGCTTACGCGGCACTTCCTTTTTCCCAATGTTCGTTAACAACGACAGGCGCGGACGCTCCGGTCGCGCGATTGTATTTTCCCAATGAAGCGCCCGGCGCTGGCATGCGGAGGGCGGCGGGCGCAGAAATGGTGATCATCTGATGGAGTCCGACATGCGCCGATCGACCCTTGCTTTGCTCGCTTGTGCTGCGCCCAGCATCGCCGCCACGCCGCCGCCCGTGCCGACCTATGCGGTGACCGGTAGCATCGCGGGGCCGGACGGAACATGGGATTATGCGCGCGTCGATGCTGAGATGCACCGGCTGTATGTCGCACGATCGGGATCGATCACCGTGGTAGATCTGGCGTCGGGCGGGCACGTCACGTCATGGGGCGAATTATCCCGCGGACACGCAGTGTTGCCGCTCCCGGACAATCGCTTGTTGGTGACAAGTGGCAACGACGCCACTGTGCGGTTCTTCGACACGTCGTCCGGTAAGCAGATTGCGAGCGTCGGGGTTGGCAAGAAGCCGGATGCGGCGATCTACGATGAGCCGCGCCACCGCGCCATGGTGATGAATTCGGACAGTGGTTCGGTGTCGGTGATCGACACGCAAGCGATGCGAGTCACAGCGACTGTCGCGGTCAAGCCAGCACTCGAATATGCCGCACTGGTCGAGGATGGGACGCTGTTCGTCAATAACGAGGACGCCAACGAGATCGAGGTCGTCGAGGTCGCGCGGAGCAAGACGGGCAAACCGATTGCGATGCCGGGCTGCGAAGGGCCGACGGGACTGGGCTATGACGCGCGGCACGACAGGTTGATCGCGGCGTGCGCCAACGGCAAGGCGGCGATCGTTGCAGCAGGAACGCGGCGCTTCATCGGACTGGTCGATATCGGCAAAGGTGCCGATGCGGTCATCATGGACGTAAAGCGGCGGCTTGCCTTCATCCCGTGCGGTCGTGACGGCGTACTCGACATTCTCTCGCTCGACGCGCCGGGCGGCGTGGCGCGGGTCGGTCGCGTCACGACAGAGGCCGGCGCACGCACCGGTGCGCTCGATAGTTCGACGGGCACGATATACCTGCCGACCGCAAAATTTGCCGCGCCCGTGGCTGCTGGTAGCCGTCCGACGATGGTGTCCGGCAGCTTCCACATTCTGGTGGTCAAACCGTCCTAGTGGATTGATTCCAACGTTTGGTGCCCGCGCCTGACAGCTGCGATAATGTGATCGGGATCGGCCTTCCAGACGAACGGTCGTGGTTCTTG
>NZ_JBSRZE010000021.1:0-53045 GCF_054057355.1 Sphingomonas sp. UYAg733 | reverse complement strand
CTTCGTCATCTGATCTCCTGTTCGGCAGCCACACTGGCCACCTTCAGGCAGAAACTCCACTTAAACGCTCTGTCCAAAATCCCCGAGCCACCTCTCTGTTTCGTCTTATCAAAATGGATAAGGGTGCCGTCTCGCGCGACATAGGTATAGACTGTGCCGCTAAGCGACAGGCTGGCGCCGTTCCCTTCGGTCGGAAGATAATTCGAGCCCGAGACTGTAAAGCCGTCGGAAATGCCGCCGAAGTTGACCGTCACCATACCGGTATCAATGTAGATCGATGCCCACAGGCTATCACCAGGACCGCCACTGCGGTTCAGGTACCGGTATATCAGACCGGTTTTGTCATCCTGACCCGCGCTTAGTGCCGGTCCATCGTAATTAATCTTACCTCGAAAAAGGTCGACTCCATTGTCGTCGATCGACTGGCGTACCGGCACCGATTGGGCAAATGCCGAAGAAGCAAAGCCACTGCACAATGCGGTAGTCACGAGAAGAGCGCGCGCGAACTTACGGCTGGACATGGTCCATCCTCCTTTGAACTGAATAGCGATTGGAAAAGCTGTCGGTGCGGCGTCGGCCTTACGGCGCGCCGGTGACCTTGACGTTCTTGCGGTTGTCGGCCCGGTCGAGCGTATAATTGGCGACGATGCCGTTGTTGATCGTGCCCGAATGCTCGACCTTCACCAGCCGGCCCTTGGCGTCATAGGTATAATTGATCGTCTCCGACGCGCCGGCGATGCCGGTGATCGCGGTCAGGCCCGCCATGATCGCGGCACCCGTCGCCACCAGTGCAATTGTGGATTTGCGAACCATAGAATTTTCCCTGTTTAAACCGACTTGGGCGCCACCGAACAAATGAAGAACATTTGAAATCCAACAACGCAAGCGCGGCAACTCGGCCAGCTTTCCTCGTTCACGCAAAGCCTTGGCAAAGCGTGTTATTATCTTGTTCGCCATATCGACAGGATCGCATGACCGCGACTCGATCGCCCCATTCATGAGTAGAGGCCGACCCCGGCGGCGGCACAAGACGAAAATCCCGGAAAGCACATCAATCGCTCCCGATTTGGATGCATCGACGATGCTTGCAGAATGGGTGGCAGCCAACAAGTGACTGAATATACGGCGGAATTTCGTTAAATTGCCGCTCAGCCAGTACAGGAGATATGTTACAATAGGGTGTGACATATCTCCTCGCGGTTCGTCCCAACCCGCTTGCTCGATTCACATCAATCTCGGGCGTGGTTATGCCTGCTCTCTTGGCGCACGCTTTCACATCACCGGCGAAGTTGAATTGCGCGGACCGGTATCAAGCCAATCCGAATTGAGCAGATCATGATTGCCATCCCTGCCGCTTCCCGATCTTCCCGTAAACGCACCGCGAAATTCCCGTGTCGCTCCAACGAAACTCCCGTAAGATTTCCCGTAGATTCCCGTAGAGCCTTCGAAAAAGCGTTTTCCCGTAATGGTCGGCGCAGCCACGGGAATTCGAACCGCAGATCGGGCGATCGGACGCCAAGGCGCGACATCGCCGGGCATTGGGTACTTGGGCGATCGCGCCTCTTCCCCTATCTACCCTCGATGCGCCCAATACGTCTCCTCATCCTCGCCCTCGCCGCTCTTTCCCTCACCGGCCCCTCCACCGCCCAGCCCGCGAAGAAGGCCGCCCGCCCCGCCGCCGGTATCGTGCGCGTGCGCATGCTGACCGCGGAGGGGCCGATCATCCTCGCGCTCGACACGCGCCGCGCGCCGGTGACCAGCGCCAACTTCCTCGCCTATGTCGATGACGGGCGCTTCGACGGCGCGGTGATCTATCGCTCGGCGCGCAGCCGCAATGCGCAACAATATGGCTTCATCCAGGGCGGCATCCGCACCGACGCGCGCCGCATCCTGCCGCCGTTCAAGCATGAACGCACCGACCAGACCGGGATCAAGCATCTCGACGGCACGATCTCGATGGCGCGGCGGACCGAACCCGGTTCGGCCGGCGGCAATTTCTTCATCACCGTCGGCGCATTGCCCAGCTTCGACGCGAAGGGCGACTTCCCCGGTTATGCCGCGTTCGGCCGCGTCGTCGGCGGTATGGACACGGTCAAGCGCATCCTCGCCAAGCCGACCGGCGGCGGCATGCGCGGGCAGATGCTGCTCAAATCGGTCCCGGTGGTCAACGCCCGGCGGCTCGATGGCCCGGCTAGGCCGACCGGGCTGGTCAAGCCCTGGCTGATCAATCGCAAGAAGAAATAAGCGTGGATGTGTCCCCTACACGGCGTGGCCGCGCAAAGTTTCCCTACCCCCGCCAAAAGCAAGCGTCGGTTGCCACACGCGGTCCATGCGACCATCTGACAGCGATGGCCACTCTCCTCGATCCCACCGCGCGCGGGCGCGTCATTCTGGTCGGTGCGGGCCCCGGCGATCCCGGGTTGCTCACCGTGCGCGCCGTTGCGGCGCTGAAATCTGCCGACATCGTCGTGCATGACGGGCTGATTGATCCGCGCGTGCTCGACATCGCGCCGCCACAGGCACAGCGCATCTCGGTCGCCAAGCGGCGCGCGCGCCATACGCTACCGCAGGAAGCGATCAACGCGCTGATCATCGCGCATGTGAAGACCGGCGCGATCGTCGTGCGGCTGAAGGGCGGCGATCCGTTCATCTTCGGCCGCGGCGGCGAAGAGGTCGAGGCGGTCCGCGCCGCCGGCCTGCCGGTCGAGGTCATTCCCGGCGTCTCGGCCGCGCTCGGTTGTGCCGCCGAGGCCATGCTGCCGCTCACCCACCGCGACCATAGCAGCGCGGTCAGCTTCGTCGCCGGACAGTGCAAGGGACTTGCCGATCAGGACTGGTCGGGGCTCGCCGGCAAAGGCCGCACGCTCGTCATCTATATGGGCGTCGCCACCGCCGCCGATATCGCCGACAAGCTGATCCGCGACGGCGTGGCGCCGGAAATGCCGGTCGCGGTGCTCGAACGCGGCACGCTGAAAGGCGCCCGCGCGATCCGTACCCTGCTCGCCGATCTCGGCTCGATGGTGACGCGCGAAAAGGTCGCCAGCCCGGCGATCATCGTCGTCGGCGAAGTGGTCGATCTCTCGGATGCCGAGGACAAACTGGGCCGCTGGGCGCGTGTCGCCGAAGGAAGCTACGCATGAAATTGCTGACCGGAAACGATTTGCCGACCGGCGATGTGATCTGGTGGACCGGCGAAAGCTGGTCGCGCCATGTCGAGGATTCGGCCGACGTCACCGACCAGGGCGAAAGCATCGCGCGTGCCGAGGAAGGCGCGCGCCGCGTCAACGCCGCTTATGTGATCGACGCGACGCTGACGCCCGATGGCCCCCGCCCCGCGCACATCAAGGACCGCGTCCGCGCGCTCGGACCCACAGTACGCCCCGACCTGACATTGAAACCCGCCGATCCGCAGGCGGGGAGTTGGGTAATATGAGTGTCCTTAAGATCCTCCCCGGAACGGGGAGGGGGACCATTTGCCTCTTGGCAAATGGTGGAGGGGGCGTGCCACAAGCGCTCCGTCTGCGGCACGCCCCCTCCACCAGCTTCGCTGGCCCCCCTCCCCGTGCCGGGGAGGAGTAAGGAAAGTCATGTACAAGTACGACACTTACGACCAGCAGATCGTCGATGCCCGTGTTGAGGAATTCCGCGACCAGGTGAAGCGCCGCCTTGCCGGGCAGATCACCGAGGATCAGTTCAAGCCGCTACGGCTGATGAACGGCCTCTATCTGCAGCTTCACGCGTACATGCTGCGCATCGCGGTGCCGTACGGCACGCTCGACGGGCGCCAGATGCGTATGCTCGGCCACATCGCGCGCAAGTACGATCGCGGCTATGGCCATTTCACCACGCGCCAGAATATCCAGTATAACTGGATAAAGCTGGAGGATGCGCCCGATATTCTCACCGATCTCGCGACGGTCGAAATGCATGCGATCCAGACCAGCGGCAATTGCATCCGCAACATCTCCTCCGACCAATATGCCGGCGCCGCCGCGGACGAAGTCACCGATCCGCGCGTATGGGCCGAATTGTTGCGGCAATGGAGCACGTTCCACCCCGAATTCAGCTACCTCCCACGCAAGTTCAAGATCGCGGTGATCGCGGCGGACGAGGATCGCGCGGCGATGCGGCTGCACGACATCGGCATCCAGCTGGTCGAGCGTGACGGACAACTTGGTGGGCGCGTCTTCGTCGGTGGCGGCATGGGCCGCACGCCGATGGTCGCGCCGGAGATCAAGGACTTCATTACCGCCGCCGATCTGCTCAGCTATGTCGAGGCATGCCTGCGTGTGTACAATCGCTACGGCCGGCGCGACAATATCTACAAGGCGCGGATCAAGATCTTGATCCATGAACTCGGCGCCGACGAATATCGCCGCCAGGTCGAGGAAGAGTTCGCTCTGGTCAAGGCACTGGGCATCGATCCGCCCCAGGCCGAGTTCGACCGCATCAGCGCGTTCTTCGCTCCGCCCGCTTTCGTTGCCGATGCCAATGAAAATGGGGGCGTCGCGGCCGACCGCAGCGACCCCGATTTCGCCGTCTGGCTCGACCAGAACGTCAAGCCGCACAAGCAGCCGGGTTATGCGATCGTCAATATCAGCCTGAAGCCGACCGCCGGCATTCCGGGCGACGCCAGCGCCGACCAGATCGACCTGATGGCCGATCTCGCCGAGCGTTACTCGTTCGACGAACTGCGCGTCACCCATGCGCAGAACATCGTCCTGCCGCATGTCCGCAAGGCCGACCTTTACACGGTGTGGCAGGCGCTCGACGCGGCCGGCCTGGCGCCCGCCAATCTCGACCTGATCAGCGACATCATCGCATGTCCGGGTCTCGATTATTGCAGCCTCGCCAATGCGCGCTCGATCCCGATCGCACAGAAGATCGCGGCGCGTTTTTCCGATCTTGGCCGACAACGCGAACTGGGCGAATTGAAGCTCAAGATCAGCGGCTGCATCAATGCCTGCGGCCATCATCATGCCGGACACATCGGCATCCTCGGCGTCGACAAGAAAGGCACCGAGAATTACCAGCTGCTGCTCGGCGGTTCCGGCGCAGAAGATGCGAGCCTCGCACGCATTACCGGACCCGGCTTCGACGAGGACGGCATCGTCGACGCGGTCGAGAAGGTCACCAATGTCTATCTGGCATCGCGCGAGGATGGCGAACGCTTCCTCGACACCTATCGCCGCGTCGGCCTCGATCCGTTCAAGGAGGCGCTTTATGGGTAAAGCCTTTCCCGCCGCACCAATCGCCGTCATCCCAGCGCAGGCTGGGATCTCAAGCGGCCAGCGCGCACCCTTTCCCACAAAGATGCCAGCCTGCGCTGGCATGACGGGTTTGTTATGACCGATACCCTGCTCCGCTTCCGCGACGATGCCGCACATGACGAACCCGCCGTCACGCTGGAGGCATTCCTCGGCCAGACCAATGCCACCGCCGTGCGCATCGAGGCGGGCGATGACGCGCGCGCGCTGATTCCGCACCTCGGCCAGATCGCTTTGGTCGAGATCAGCTTCCCGAGCTTCCGCGACGGGCGTGGTTATTCGGCCGCGCGTATCCTGCGCGAAGCGGGCTACGAAGGCGAACTGCGCGCGCAAGGCGACGTGCTGGTCGATCAGCTCCTCTATATGCGCCGCTGCGGCTTCGACAGCTTCGCGCCCGAGGCCGAGATTGACGCGGCGACCGCCACCGCCTCGCTCAACCGCTATCCCGAATTCTACCAGACCGCCGCCGATCACGCGGTGCCGGTATGGAAGCTGCGTCATGGCTGAGGCCGCACGCAAACTCGACCTGATCGACGTGACGCCGTTCACCAAGGCGGATGCTGCGGCAATGAACGCACGCTTCGCGGGCGTGCCGACGCATGCCATGCTTGATGAGCTGCTCACCGGCGAATTGCTTGGTCGCGTAGCGGCGGTGTCGTCGTTCGGCGCGGAGAGCGCGGTGCTGCTCCACCTGATCGCGAGCATCGACCGCGATATCCCGGTGATTTTCGTCAACACGCAAAAGATCTTCGGCGAAACGCTCGCCTATCGCGACACGCTGTCCGAACAGCTTGGCTTCACCGATCTGCGCGTCTTCCGTCCCGATCCACGCCTGCTCGCGGCGAAGGACAAAACGGGCTTGCGCTGGTCATATGATCCCGATGGCTGCTGCGACTTGCGCAAGGTCGAGCCGCTCCGCCGCGCGCTCGCGCCGTTCGACGCCTGGGTGTCGGGCCGCAAGGGGTTCCAGGCCGGTACGCGCATCGCCATGCCGCGTTTCGAGGAGGATGAGGGCCGGCTCAAGCTCAATCCGCTCGCGGACTGGGACAAGGACACGCTCAACGCCTATTTCGACGAACACCAGCTGCCTCATCACCCGCTTGAGGCGGAGGGCTATCCATCGATCGGCTGTGCGCCCTGCACCAGCAAGGTCCAGCCCGGCGAAGACCCGCGTGCGGGACGGTGGCGTGGCTGGGAAAAGGTCGAGTGCGGCATCCACGTGGCTGAAAAGCCAGGCGAAGAGCCGGTTTTCTAACTATCCTCCCCAGCACTGGGAGGATTAATACCCCTCGCCCACAAAGTCCGAGAACCTGGTCACGCTCGGCTCGAACTTCATCACCACCTTGCCGGTGGCGCCGTGGCGCTGTTTGGCGATGATCAGTTCGGCCAGGCCATAGACCCGCTCCATGTCGGTCGCCCATTGCGCATGGTCTTCGAAGATCTTGGCATTGTCGCCATCGACCGGGCGCTTCGGCTCCTTCGCCGCGACGTAATAATCCTCGCGGTACACGAACATGACGATATCGGCGTCCTGCTCGATCGACCCCGATTCACGCAGATCCGACAGCTGCGGGCGCTTGTCCTCACGCTGTTCGACCTGCCGGCTGAGCTGCGACAGCGCCAGCACCGGCACGTTCATGTCCTTGGCCAGCGTCTTCAGGCCACGACTGATCTCAGAGATTTCCTGCACACGGCCATCGCTCGACGCGCGCGCCGATCCGGTCAGCAGCTGCAGGTAATCGACCACCACCAGGCCGATCTCATTATTGTGCCGCCGCTGCAGCCGCCGCATCCGCGTGTGCAGCGAACCGATCGTCAGGCCGGCGGTATCGTCGATAAACAGCGGCAGATTCTCCAGGTCGGCGGCGGCGGCGGCGAGCTGGTTGAACTCGACGCGGCTGATCTTGCCCATGCGCAGCGCTTCGGAACTGATCCGCGACTGTTCGGCCAGGATACGCGTCGCCAGCTGATCCGCCGACATTTCCAGGCTGAAAAAAGCGACCTTGGCCCCGACCGAGGCGGAATGCTCCATCCCGTCGGCGCGGTCGCGCATGTAGCGCTGCGCGGCGTTGAAGGCGAAGTTGGTGGCAAGCGCGGTCTTGCCCATGCCGGGACGGCCGGCGAGGATCATCAGATCCGAATGGTGCATGCCACCGATCTTGGCGTTGACTGAATCCAGGCCCGTCGTGATGCCCGACAGATTGCCGCCCGAATTGAGCGCGCGCTGCGCCATCTTGATCGCCGCAGTGGTCGCCTGGGCAAAGCTCTTGATCTGGCTCTCGGTCCCGCCGTCTGCCGCGACCTTGAACAGCTCCTCCTCGGCCGCCTCGATCTGTGCCCGGGGATTCACCTCTTCCGAGGTGTCGAGCGCGCGATCGACCAGACCGCGTCCAACCGTGACGAGCGTGCGCAACATGGCAAGGTCGTATATTTGCTGCGCGAACTGTCGCGCGCCGATCAGGCCGGCGCCGCTGCCGGTCAGCTGGGCAAGATAGGCCGGGCCGCCGAGCTGCTTCATGCCCTCGTCCGCTTCGAACATCGGCCGCAACGTCACTGGCGTGGCGAGCATGTCGTTGATCCGCGCGGTCTTGATCGCGGCGAAGATGCGGCCGTGCAGCGGCTCGAAGAAATGGTCGGGCTCGAGCTTGTCGATCAGATCGTCGGCCAGCCGGTTGTCGATCATCATCGCGCCAAGCATCGCCGCTTCCGCCTCGATATTCTGCGGCAGCGCGATCGATTCGGGTGCAGTGGGTAGCGGAAGGATGGTGGCCATATCGGACCTCATAGACGCCCTGCCCCTTCTCTCAAGCGACTTGCGCCAAAGCAACTGTGGATAACGGTGATAGCTGTGCTCCCGTCCCCGTTCGGGTCAACGGCACGCATTGTCCCACGCCTTCATCCCCGATAGGGCGGTGGCAATGTCCGATCCGCGCATCATCGCCGTCAACCTCGACGAACGTACCATATTATGGCGGTCTGCGGATATCGAGCAGGAACGCCGCATCGCGATCTTCGACCTGATCGAGGGCAATCATTTTGCACCGCAGCGCGATTATCAGAATGGTTATGCCGGCCCATACAAGATCGAGCTGGCGGTCGAGGAAGGCCGGCTGGCGATCTCCATCAACGCCGAGGACGGTACGCATCTCGAAACCTATGTCCTAGCGCTCGGTCGCTTTCGCCGACCGATCAAGGATTATTTCGCGATCTGCGACAGCTATTACCAGGCAATCCGCAATGCGACGCCGACCCAGATCGAAACCGTGGACATGGCGCGACGCGGCATCCACAATGAGGCGGCGGAACTGCTGAAGGAAAGGCTGGAAGGCAAGATCGAGATCGATTTCGACACCGCCCGACGGCTCTTCACGCTGATCTGCGTCCTGCACATCAAGGGCTGACGATGGTGAGCCTGCGCCTTTTGGGTCGACGCATCGGCCGCACCGGTGCGATCGTCATCGCAATCGCGCTGACCGGTGTCGTCGTCTGGACCCTTGCCCTCAGCTGGCGGCCCTCCGACACCGATTATGTCTTTCAGGGCATCGATGTGAGCGCGACGCAGGGCGAGATCCATTGGCCAACCGTGATGGCGGGCGGCGCGGACTTCGCTTATCTGCGCGCGACGATCGGCTCGAGCGGTCGTGACGACCGCTTCGCGGCGAACTGGGCCGACACCAATGCCAGCGGCATCCGGCGTGGCGCGATCCATGTCTGGTCATTCTGTCAGCTGGCAGCGGACCAGGCGAACAATTTCAATACTACCGTGCCGCATGCCGACGATGCGCTGCCCGCCGCGATCCTGCTGGATTTCGCGGAGGACTGCCCGGCGCGGCCGACGCGTGACATCGTGGTCGGCGAAGTGAGCCGGTTCATCACGATGGTCGAATCGCATACCCGCAAACCGGTGCTGCTCAAGATCGCACAGCCGGTCGAGGCCGCGTATCAATTGTCTGCTTCGGTGCCGCGACCGATCTGGAGCATGCAGAATTTCTTCCCGCCCGATTATGCCGCCCGCCCGTGGCGCATGTGGCAGGCCAGCGACATGCGGCGCATCGATGGCGTCGAGGGTCCGGTACATTGGAACGTGGTGGCGCCATGATGTTAAACGATGATATCCGCGACAAGCTGATCGCCGCGGCGCGCGACGCGGCCCGCAACGCGCATGCGCCCTATTCGCGCTTTGGTGTCGGCGCGGCGGTCCTGCTGGTCGACGGCAGCGCGGTGACCGGCGCGAATTTCGAGAATGCGAGCTATGGCCTGTCGCTGTGCGCCGAGACGGTCGCGCTGGCCACGGTCAACAGCGCGGGCCGGTTGGCCGATGTCGTGGCGATCGGCGTGATCGGCGGCGCGATGGACGCCGCCGGCATTGCGCGTGGCCTGACGCCGGTGCGGCCCTGTGGACGATGCCGCCAGGTGATCAACGAAGCGGCACAGATCGGCGATCGCGACGTGGTGATATGGTGCGGCGGGGCGGAGGGCGACGCGATCGAGCAGCATCTGCTCTCGGAACTGCTGCCCCATGCATTCGGGCCACGCGACCTGCAATAGGCTTGCTCAGTTACGGACTAAGCGCATTCGATCGTGAGATGTCGGATTCCGCCGACGATCGCGGCGCGGTCGCGGATCGTCGCGACAGGGATAATGCCGGCGGAGGCGACGGTCACGATCGCGGCATGCGCAGCCGAACCGAGCGGCCAGACGTGCAGATCGATAATCGACACATCCCCCGGCGCCTCGATCGCGGTGCGGAGCTGAGCGGCGAGCCGCGCATCGGTGCGGTCGAGCAGAATGCCCGCCGTATCATGGAGCAAACCCCAGGACCAGCGCGCGATGACCAGCGCACCGACCACGCCCATCGCCGGATCGAGCCATACCCAGCCGAGATAACGCCCGGCCAGCAGCGCCACGATCGCGAAGATCGAGGTCAGCGCATCGGCCAGCACATGCACATAGGCCGACCGCATATTATTGTCGTGGCCGTGTGCATGATGGTGATCGTGGTGATCATGCTCGCCGGACGCATGGGTCGCATGCGTCGCCCCGTGCGAATGGCCATGTCCACCGGAAAGCAGTACGGCGCTGACGATATTAACCAGCAGCCCAAGCACCGCGACCAGCGTGGCATCGCCAAAATCGACCCGTGTCGGATGCGCCAGGCGCATGATCGATTCGAATCCAATGCCGATCGCGACCAGCCCGAGCAGCAATGCCGAGGTGAAGCCGGCCAGATCGCCGACCTTTCCGGTGCCGAAGCTGTAGCGGCCGCTCGCGGCGTGGCGTTTGGCATAGGCATAGGCCGCCGCGGCAACGCCCAGCGCCCCCGCATGTGTCGCCATATGGAAACCGTCGGCGAGCAGTGCCATCGACCCCGTGATGTAGCCCGCAACGATTTCGCCGACCATCGTCACCGCGGTGAGTAGAACGACCCACATGGTGCGGCGGGCATTGCTGTCATGACTGGCGGCAAGCGGAATCGGCGCATGACAAACCGTCACCGGCTTCGAATCGCCCATCGCCCCGGCCTTATTTCGCATAACGTCGGATGGCCGCGAGAAGCTCGTCGGCGCCCTGGCTGCGTGCCGCGTCGGAGAGATCAGGGCCCGCGACATGTTCGCGCAGATAGGCGTCGATGATTTCCTCCATCAGTCCGTTGATCGCCCCACGCGTTGCCGCGACAAGATGCAGGATACTGGCACAGCTCGCCGAACTGGCAAGCGCGCGATCGATCGCCTCGACCTGGCCGGCGATGCGCTTGACGCGATTGGTCAGCGCTTCATTGTCTTTGGTGAGATGAGCCATAGAATACCCCCCTACCCTATTAAGTCGATACTTTCAAGGAGTCGCCTGCCAATCGCTTCAGCCCTTGCTCCGCATCATCATTCCCGCGAAAGCGTGTTGATCAGGGGAGCAAGAGCATGTCCATTCTGTCCGACCGCTGGATTCGCGAACAGGCCGTCACCAACGGCATGATCGAGCCGTTCGTCGACGGGCAGAAACGCGACGGATGCATCTCTTACGGCCTTTCATCCTATGGCTATGACGCCAGGGTTTCGGACGAATTCAAGATTTTCACCAACATCGACAGTGTGATCGTCGATCCGAAGGATTTCGCGGCGAACAGCTTTGTCGATCGCAAGACCGATGTCTGTATCATCCCGCCCAACAGCTTCGCGCTGGCGCGGACGGTCGAATATTTTCGGGTGCCGCGCGACGTGCTCGTCATCTGCCTGGGCAAATCGACCTATGCACGGTGCGGGATCATCGTGAACGTGACACCGCTCGAACCCGGCTGGGAGGGGCATGTCACGCTGGAGTTTTCGAATACCACCCCATTACCGGCCAAGATTTACGCCAATGAGGGGGCGTGCCAGTTCCTGTTCCTGCAGGGCAATGAGCCGTGCGAGACGAGCTATGCCGATCGTGCGGGCAAATATATGGGCCAGCGTGGCGTCACGCTGCCCAAGCTATAAAGGCAAAACGACAGGGCAGCGATGGCCTCGCTGGCGAGGCCATGGCAGGAAATCAGCGGACGGTGAGCTGTGTCCGCTCCAGGCGCGTGAGCGCAATCGTCGCCAGTTGATGCGATGAGAATGTCCGGTCGGTTAGATCGACTTCCTCGTCCGGGCGCCGCAGCACATCACGATACAGAGCGCGTGCTTCACTGACACGTCCGGCATGTTGATAGACTGCAGCCAGGTTGAGCGTCAGATCCGCATGGTCGGGGAACAGGCGACGCTGATCGACCAGCGTGCGTTCTGCGCTGACATAATCACCACGAACGATTTCGGCCGACCCGTTACGGTCATCACTGGCGGCTTGCGCGAGCGCGGGAACAACCAACGCCGTCGCGACGATCATCATCTGGAAAACGATGCGCATCCTCTGTCTCCTCGCGACCTCCCATTATCGGAAGGTTTCACTTTTGTGACATTGGTGTGTCACTTTAGTGAAACAAATGCAAGAAAAGGTTCGCCAGATGCGCCGAAACGAAAAAGGGCGACCCGAAGGCCGCCCTTTTCCACGTAACGATATGTGATCAGAGATCAGAAATCGTTGCGATACTGTTCATTGCCGATGAAGCCGAGCTTGGCCACGCCGGACCGCTTGATCACCGCCAGAACCTCATCGACCTTGGCATAACGCGCCTGAGGGTCGGGCTGGAAGTGGAGTTCGGGTTCCGGATTAATCGTCCTGGTCTGCTCCAGATATTGCTGGAGCGTGACTGTATCGACCGGCGTGCCGTTCCAGGTGACAACGCCAGCCGGATCGATATTGACCTTGTTCTTTTCAGGGTCGATCGGCTGATTCACCTGGTTTCGATCGTTGACGGGAAGATCCACCTTCACCGCGTGAGTCTGGATCGGGATCGTGATGATGAACATGATGAGGAGAACGAGCATGACGTCGATCAACGGCGTCGTGTTCATTTCCATCATCGGTTCACCGTCGTCGGAACCGCCGCTCATTGACATACTATATTACTCCTGAGTCTCGCGGGCCGTTACAGGCGCTGGACATTGCCGCCGGGAGGCGGTTCTGAAATGAAGCCAACCTTTGCGAAGCCGGCCATCTGCATGGTGTAGATGGCACCGCCGATGCACTGGTACGGCACGTTGACGTCGCCGCGAATATGCGCCTCGGGGAGCTCGAGATCGGGGTTGCCGACTCCGCCCTGGCGCGCGATCTCGGCCGTCAGTTTATCGACTGCCCGCTTGAGCAAATCCTCATGCGTTACCCGCGACAGGTTCCAATACACCGCGCACCGACCATCCTTGTCGGTGGTGATCGACAGAGACACATTTTCCGGCTTGGTTGTCGTCGGATCATATTTCACAGACGGCAGCTTGAGCTTGATCGCCTGGATCGCGACCGGAATCGCGATCAGGAAGATGATCAGCAGGACGAGCATCACATCCACCAACGGGGTGGTGTTGATGTCCGACATCGGCTTTTCGACGGCGCCATCGCCGCCAACACTCATTGCCATTGAGGGCTATCCCTATCCATTCAGTCGCACCGCCGGATACTTCCGGCGGGGCTTGCATTCAGCAGGCGCCAGCAGGGCACCCGCAAAGGTCCGGGGCCGCACGAGGCGGCCCCGATCCATCATCATCAGCGCGCAGGAGCGGCCGTCGTCGCAGCGGCCGGCTTGGCTGCTACAGGCTTGCGGGCCAGCGCTGCCGGGCGAACAGCACCATTCGATGCGAGGAAGCCGAGCACGTCGTTCGAGAAGGAGCTGAGGTCTTCCGCGATCGACTTGTTGCGGCGTTGCAGCCAGTTGTACGCGAGCACGGCAGGAACGGCCACGGCCAGACCAAGCGCGGTCATGATCAGTGCTTCACCAACCGGGCCGGCGACGGCGTCGATCGAAGCCTGACCCGCCGCACCGATCTTGATCAGCGCGCGGTAGATGCCGATAACCGTACCGAACAGACCGATGAACGGCGCGGTCGCGCCGACCGTCGCGAGGAAGGCGAGGCCGCCACCCAGCTTCGAGTTGATCGATGCTTCCGAACGCGCCAGCGACCCGTGCAGCCAGTCATGCGCCTCGACCGGATCGGTCAGCTGACCGTGCTGGTCCTGCGCTTCGAGACCGTCGTCGACGATCTGGCGATAGGCCGAGTTCTTTTCGAGCTTGGCGGCGCCTTCGCGCAGCGAGTTCGAATTCCAGAAGTTTGAACGGACGCGCTTCGCCTGGTTCATGATCTTCTGCTGTTCGAACAGCTTGGTGAACAGGATGTAGAACGAGACGATCGACATGAACGCCAAGATCCCGAACACCGTCCAGGCGATCACGCCGCCCTGCTGGAGCGCTTCCCAGAAGCCGTACGGGTTGTTGTTTCCGGCGGGCGCCGCACCCGCGGCAAAAATGGTGGTCAACATTGCGGTACTTCCCTCTCAAACAGTCTAAATACTGAAACTGGACCGACGCCCCCGGGTCACCGGAGGCGTCGGTATACTATCACTCGGTCTCGATCTTCCACACGACGTTGCGCACCGTGAATTGCGCTTCGATCGCGTTTCCGGCCACATCCTTGGCGGCATTGAACCGGCCATTGCGCGTCGCCAATCGGCATGTTGCCTCATCGAGATCCGAATTGCCGCTCGACGAAACCACGCTGCAGTTTGCAACACGGCCACTGGCATTGACCGTCACCTTGACGCTGACGCGCCCTTCGGCTTCGGCGCGCCGAGCCGCCGCAGGATATGAATCCTGTGGGAACCAGTTTGCTTGGTTGCCGCGCGGGGACACCGGGCTGGCGACGCGAGGTGGGGCTGGCGGCGCTGGTGGTGGTGGCGCTGGCGGCGCGGCGATCGGAACCATCGGCGCAGCCGGCGGCGGGATCGTCACGGTCTGCATCACAACCGGAGGACGCGGCACATTGACGATCGGCGGCGGCGATACGACCGGCGGCGGCGTCAGGGGCGTGTCAGGTGGCGGGGGCGGCGGTTCGTCCGGCGGCGGGGGCGGTGGCTCCTCGACATCGAACGTATTGAGCTTTTCAGCCGCCTTCTTCACGTACTGATACGCGAGTCCGGTGACGAAAGCATAACCGATTACGGCATGGATGAGCGCGACGATAACGATCGCGACCACCTTGCTACCGCTCATTCTTTGGTCAACGTAGGCCATTCAGAAACGACACTCCTCTATCCCGGTCAGTCCGGTTTGGACGATCGTTAACCGATCGTCGATCCGTCTGCCAAGGGCTAGTGTATCCTCAAACAGAGCCGAACCTCTATCGTGAGGTAAACTACGACGCAAACGCTTTGTCGGACGCACCAAACGTACAATCGGAACACGACAGAATTATTTCTGTATAAGACAGGACCGATCGCGTAACGCCGCAGGATGGTTCGTGTTCCCGGAATCCTGTGCGGAGCGGCCCTTGCCGCCGCCGCAATCTCCCACCCCGCCATGGCGCAGCGCAGGCCTGTCGCAGCGCCCTTGCCCGCGCCTCCACCACCTTATGCGGCCTATGCCGACCTTGTTCTGGCGGCGCCCGCGATCGTCGATGCGGTGATTCGCGGCACGACGCGAATCAAGGGGCCGGAAGCGGCAATGGTACCCCAGGGTTTTGCGCGTCTTTATGTCGAGGCCGATGTGATGGCACTGATTCGCAGCCCCGCTCCATTGCCGCCCCGTATTGGGTATGTGCTCGACGTGCCGATCGATTCGCGCGGCAAATTACCCGGCTTGCGCAAGTTCCGGGTGCTGCTGTTCGCCCGCCCCGTGCCGGGATCGGCCAGTCAGATCCAGCTTGTGCGGCCCGATGGACAGCGCGCCTGGACGCCGGCCGCCGACGCGCTGACCCGACGAATCACGACCGAGACGCTTGCCCCGGACGCGCCGCCAACGATCACCGGGATCGGCAATGCCTTTCACACCGCCGGCAATCTGCCCGGCGAAGGCGAGACACAGATATTCCTGACCACGGCCGACAGCCGGCCGGTGTCGCTGAGCATCTCGCGACGCCCCGGCGAGGCGCCGCGCTGGTCGGTATCGCTGAGCGACGTGGTCGAACAGGCCGCCCCTCCACCGGCACGTGACACATTGCTCTGGTACCGGCTGGCCTGCGCATTGCCACCGGCACTGCCGAGCGTCGGCCTGGCATCGCTCGAGGCGAGCGACGCGACGATCGTGCGTGAGGATTATCGGGTCGTCATTGAATCCCTCGGCTCCTGCGACCGGGTTCCCGCCCGCTAGAAGACAGCCTCGATACGCAGGGTCTGGCCGGTGGTCGATCCGGCTTCGATCAGGAACCGGGCCGCCGCAGCGACATCCGCGGCCGCCGCGCCATCCGCGACGTCCAGCGCACCGATTCGCCGCGCCGGCGCCAATTCGATCGCCAAAGGAGCGATCGCCGCGACCAGCATCGCGCGATCGATCCCGGTCAGGTCAGGTCCGACGAGGATAAGGGTCATTTCCGTTTTAGCGACCCGAAGCTGCTCGATCATGACCCCGATCGGGACGATAGCTCGCAGGATTCGCGCCGAGTCGGGCACGCCACCGATCAGGGCCGCGACGGCGGACAGCAAATCGCCGGTCGCCGGCCCGGCCGTCATCGCCGGTGGCGTGTCAGCGTGATGCCGATCGATTCGCCGGCTTCGGCAATCGCCAGCTTGACGATCTTCACGACGACCTTCGTCACGCGCTTGTCCTGCAGGAACAGGGTTTCCGCAATATGATCGGCCACCCCCTCGATCAGGGTGAAGTGCACGCCCTCCGGTAACGCGGTGGTCGCAGCGTGTTTGATGTCCATATAGTTTTTCGAGGCGCGCAACGGCGTATTGGCGACGAATCGGTCCGGGCAATCGATATCCACGGTGATCGAGATCCGCAGCGGCTGCGGCAGATGCGTTTCCTCGGAATAAATTCCCGTCAGCACCTGAACGTCGAGGTCATGTACTTCGAGGCTGAGACGGTCGTCCAAGCGCGGCCCTTTCACTGACTGAGCGCGCGCCATAGCAGATGGTACGGGCCGCGAAAGCCGCCTGCGGCCCAATCCATGTCATTCCGCTTGCGTTCAGACACGCCACAGTTAAAGCGCGCGGCCCCGGTAATACTGCGGGGTAAATATTATGAGGGAGCCCGGACCGTGATCGAAATCGTGCCGATTGCCGATGTGAACGAGGATATGGTCGAGCAATTGCTCGACCGCGCGTTCGGCACCGACCGGCACGGCCGAACCGCGTATCGCATCCGCGACAATGTTCCCGCCCTGCCCGCGCTGAGCTTCGCGGCGACGGAAGACGGCGTGCTGGTCGGCACGATCCAATGCTGGCCGATCGCCTTTACCGGCAGTGCGGGCAACGCCGTGCCGCTGGTCATGGTTGGCCCGGTCGCGGTCGAACCGGCGCGGCAGCGTGATGGCATCGGCCGGATGCTGATGCACCACGCACTCGACACCGCCGAGGCACGCGGTGATTCGGCTTCCCTTATGCTTATCGGCGATCCCGAATATTATGGCCGATTCTTTGGCTTTTCGGCCGAACGGACTGGCGGCTGGCGGGTACCCGGCCCGGTCGAACGCGAACGGCTGCTCGCGCGCGGAGCAAAGGTGCCGGCCGGTACAGGGTCGCTGGGTCCGCTGTTCGCCCATGCGTGAGACTTTAGTTTAGGCCCTTTTAGCTGAGGCTGGGCGCTTTACCGGCGCGCGGGGCTGGCCTACCGCACTTGATATGCCGATGCCCCCCGTTCCGGATCTCGCTTCGCTGTCGCTGACCGACATCGCGCGGCTCGCCGAAGAGAATAAACTGCCTCCGATCGAGCGTTGGAATCCAACGCATTGCGGCGACAGCGAAATGCGCATCGCACGCGACGGCACCTGGTTCCATCAGGGGTCGCCGATCGGTCGACAAGCGATGGTACGGCTGTTCTCGACGATCCTGCGCCGCGAGCCGGACGGCAATTATGTGCTCGTCACGCCGGTCGAGAAGCTCGACATCGCAGTCGAGGACGCGCCGTTCGTCGCGGTCGAATTGAAGGCCGAGGGCGAAGGGCGCGATGCCCGCCTCGCCTTCCGGCTGAACACCGGCGATCTGGTGACGGCGGGGCATGACCATCCGCTGCGCTTCGAAACGCGCGAGGACGGCCCGCGACCCTATCTGCATGTGCGCGGCGGGCTCGAAGCACTGGTCGCGCGACCGGTCTATTACGAACTGGCGTCGATCGCGCTGGCGGGCGAGGATGAGCCGCCGGGCATCTGGAGCGATGGCAGTTTTTTCGCACTGGAGCCCCCGGCATGATGCTCACCGAACGGTTGCGCCGGGCGCTGGAGACGGGGCACACGCTGGATACCGTGTTGCTGACCGGCGATCATCGCGACATCGAACTCGACGCCAGCCCGGCGCTTGCGCGGGCAGCGGTGCTCGTCGCGGTTACCGACCGGCACGACCCGGGCGTCATCCTGACCCAGCGGCCCGACACGATGCGCAGTCATGCCGGACAGATCGCCTTTCCTGGCGGGCGAATCGATTCGGGCGATATCGACGCGATCGCCGCCGCGCTGCGTGAAGCGGAAGAGGAAATCGCCCTGCCGCGCGAACGGGTCACCGTGATCGGCACCGCCGACCGCTATCGCACCGTCACCGGTTTCGATGTCACGCCGGTAATCGGCGTGGTGCCGCCCGACCTGTCGTTCATTCCCAATACGGCCGAGGTCGCCGACGTGTTCGAAGTCCCGCTCGGCTACCTGCTCGAAAGCGCCAACCATATCGAGGCGACCACCGAATGGCAGGGGCGCAACCGGCATTATTACGAGATCAATTGGGAAGGCCGCCGCATCTGGGGCGCGACCGCCGCGATGATCGTCAACTTATCACGGCGGCTGCGATGGACCGGATGATCCTGCCCGCCGCCGCTTGGCGCGAGCGCGAGGGGCTGGCCGGGCTGTGCGACGTGCTCGGTGCGGCCGAAGGCAATGTCCGATTCGTCGGCGGCGCGGTGCGGGATACGCTAATCGGCATCGAGGTCGCCGATATCGACCTGGCCACGCCGCTGGCGCCCGAAGACGTGCTCGATCGCTTGCGCGCGGCGAGCATCCGCGCGGTACCGACCGGGCTGGCGCATGGCACGATCACCGCGATCCTGCCGGGCGGGTCGCCGGTCGAGGTGACCACGCTGCGCCGCGATGTCTCGACCGACGGCCGGCATGCGAGGGTCGCATTTACCGACGATTGGCGCGAGGACGCAGCGCGGCGCGATTTCACGATCAACGCGCTCTACGCCGATGCGCTGACCGGCGAGATCGTCGATTATTTCGGTGGGCGCGAGGACCTGGCGGCGCAACGCGTGCGCTTCATCGGCGATCCGTTGCAGCGCATCGCCGAGGATCACTTGCGCATCCTGCGCTTCTTCCGCTTCCATGCCCGCTTCGGTGACGAGATCGATCATGCGGGACTGGAGGCATGCGCCACACGTGCCAACGACCTGATGGCCTTGTCGCGTGAACGGATCGCGTCCGAACTGCTCAAGTTGCTGATCGCCCAGCATGCCGTGACAGTCGTGGCGCTGATGGTGAAGCGCGGCATTCTCCTGCCCGTCCTGCCCGAGATCGACGCGCAGGGCGTACAGCAGATGGCGGTGCTTGCAGAGCGCGAAGCGGCATCCGGACTCGCTGGCGACGCGATCCGCCGGCTGGGCGCGCTGCTGCCGCGCGATCCTGCGGTGGCGGAGGACGTCGGCGCTCGGCTCAAACTATCCAAGATCGACCGCCGGCGCCTGATCGGCGCGGCGCAATCCGTGGGCGACGAGCCGGCCGCGGTGATCGCCTATCGATTTGGGCAAACGCTCGCGATCGACCGGTTGCTGCTGTCCGAGCGTCCTGTCATCGAGACCGTGTCACTGGCCGACTGGACCGGCCCGGCCCTGCCGCTGACCGGTGGTGCGCTGGTCGAGCGCGGGGTGAAGAAGGGCCCGGACGTCGCGCGATTGCTGCGCAGCGTCGAGGAGCAATGGATCGCGGAAGGTTTTCCCGATGCGGCGCGCGTAGCGGCGATCGCCGACGACAGCGTCGCTCAATGGTTATTGGCCACCAGATAGGCATAAGCCGCGTCGGCCTCGAGCGCGCGGGCATAGACATACCCCTGACCATAGGTGCAGCCGAGCGCGGCGAGCGTCTGCGCCAGCTCGTTGGTCTCGATGCCCTCCGCCGTCGTCTTCATGCCCAGCGCCTGAGCCAGGCTGAGAATAGCGCGAACGATGGCGATCTTGTCGCGGTCGGCGAGCATTCCGGTGATGAAGCTGCGGTCGATCTTGAGCACGTCGATCGGCAGTTTCTGCAGATAGGCGAGGTTGGAATAACCGGTGCCGAAATCGTCCATCGCGATGGTCGTGCCCAGGCTCTTCAGTGCGTGCATGATGCCGGCGATGCGGTCGGGATCGGTGACCAGTGCGCTTTCGGTCAGTTCCAGCGTGAAGCGTGACCCGGGCAGGCCGTTGAGCGACAAAGCGCGTTCGACCACCGGCGCGATGGTGTCGCGCTGCAACTGGATCGCCGACAGGTTGACCGCGAGCTTCACGCCGCAATCGCCGCCCGCCTTTACATCCCACCCGGCGAGCGTGCGTGCCGCTTCCTCGATCGCCCAGCGGCCGAGCGGCACGATCAGGCCTGATTCCTCGGCAACGGGGATGAAATCATTGGGCGAATGCTCGACGCCATCCTCGTCGGTCCAGCGCGCGAGCGATTCGAAGGCGACGATCTTGCCCGTCGCAAGATCGCAGATCGGTTGATAGGTCAGCCGCATCAGACCGTTTTCGATCGCACGGCGCAGCGCGGTTTCCATGCCGAACTGTTCGCGCGCGATGTCGAATGCCTGGGTCTGATAGGCTTCGGCCTCGCCGCTGACCTTGGACCGTTTGACCGCGAACTGCGCGTGGCGGATCAGCTCCTCGGCGTCATCGACCGCGGCCGAACCGAACGCGATGCCGATCGAACAGGAAACGCGGATTTCGAAATCCGAAAGGCGAAATGGCGTGGCGAGCGCGCCCTGGATGCGCCGGGCGACCTGATCGGCATCGGCCGGCCCTTCCTCGAGCGTCAGCAAGATGCCGAATTCGTCGCCGCCGGTGCGTGCGAGCACGTCATGCGCCCTGAGCGCACCCTTGAGCCGACGGGCCACGGTGATCAGCAATTCGTCGCCCGCCATCGAACCGAGGCAAGCGTTGACCCGGCTGAAGCGATCGAGGTCGAGCACCAGCACGGCGTAGCGCGCGCGCTGATCCTGATCCGCCATCAGGGCTTCCAGCCGGTCGGAAAAACCTGCGCGATTCGACAAGCCGGTCAGGCTGTCGGTCATCATCTCACGACGAAGATTATGTTCGGTGCGCAGTTCCGAGGTGTGATCGACCAACGTGACAAGGCATCGGCGGTCGTCATTGCGGACGAGGCGCGCCAGAGTCACGCGGTAGTACCGACAATCGACCGTGTCGCCGAATTCCCACGCGAAATCCTCGCGCAGGCAGTCTCCTTCGATAAATGCCTGCAGACGGGAACCGATCTGCGCGATGAACGGCGATTGCTCCGGCTGCGTGCCCAGTCCGGCGAGGCGGAATGGGTGGTTGACGGTCAGGAGCAGGAACTTGCCGTCGCGGTGCGCGACGAGCGCCCCCGGGATTGGCAACAGGTTGATCGCCGCCGCCGCCATGTCCAGCGCGGGGACGGCAGTGATCGTTGCCGCCGGGACGTCCGGCTGCTTCAGTTTGAAAAGATTTAAAGGCTTTGTCAGCGCCATTGGATTAGCGCCTAGTCCAACTTCGTTAAGGCCCGCTGAAAATTGGTTTATTTACGCACCCTTTTCGGTCGCGTCGAGGAAGCGATTATCCGGCAACATGCTAAAAGCGATTATCGCGCGGAAACCCTGTCGGCGGCATGCGTCCGGCCGCGCCCCGCGCCGCGCGCCACGGCGCGAGATCGGTCTCGGTCCTTGTGCGACCGGTGTCACCCCCCATCGGCCAGCTCAGCCCGGTGGCGAACACGAAGGTGATCGCATCGGACAGGCCGCCATCGCCATAGCGCTGTAATTGCACCCCCTGCCCGCGCGCCAGCTCGGCCAGTTCGGACAATGGAAAGACCAGCAGGCGGCGATTATCGCCGATCGCGGCGACATAATCGGCTCCGGGCGTGACTGGCCGGACGACCTTCAGTTTCGCACCGATGCGCGGTGTGACCACCGTCTTTCCTTTTCGCGTCTCGGCGATCGTATCGGCGGCGCGGACGATGAAACCACGGCCATCGGTCGCAGCGACAATCAGCTTTTCGGCGACGCTCGCTGGAAACAGGGCGACAATGCCGGTCTCGCCATCAAGGTCGATCATCAACCGGACCGGCTCGCCGAAGCCGCGCCCGCCCGGCAGCTTGTCGGCCGCGAGCGTGTAAAAACGCCCGGTCTCGGCGGCGAGCAGAATCTTGTCGGTGGTCTGCGCCGGAAAGGCGAACATCGGGCCATCACCTTCCTTGAATTTCTGCGCAGCGATCGTCGCTTCGTCGGCATGGCCCTTCATCGCGCGGATCCAGCCGCGCTGCGACATGATCACGGTGATCGGTTCACGCTCGATCATCGCCTCGAGCGGGATGTCGCGCGCTGGCCCTGCCTCTTCGACCGTGGTGCGGCGCTTGCCGAGGATCGTTTCCGGGCCATAGCGCTCGCGCAGCTTGCCCATGTCCTTTTTGAGCCGGGTGCGCTGCCGTGCGTCGCTGCCGAGCAGCAGTTCGAGGCCGGTCTTCTCCGCTTCAAGGCCTTCGCGCTCCTTGCGGATCTCCATTTCCTCGAGCTTGCGCAACCGGCGCAGCCGCATGTCGAGGATCGCCTCGGCCTGGCGGTCGGTCAGGCCGAATTCGGCGATCATCACCGGCTTGGGCTCATCCTCGGTGCGGATGATCTCGATCACGCGATCGAGGTTGAGGTAAGCGATGAGATACCCGTCGAGCAACTCGACCCGGTCGCCGATCTTGCCCAGCCGGTGCGCGGTGCGGCGCTGCAGGACAATAAACTGATGCTCGACCCAGCCCTGCAACGCCTCGCGTAGCGACATCACGCGCGGGGTGCGGCGTGAATCGAGCACGTTGAGGTTGAGGCTGACGCGATTTTCCAGATCGCTCATCCGGAACAGGCTTTCCATCAGCATGTCGGGATCGACCGTGCGGCTGCGCGGTTCGATGACGATGCGGATCTCGCTGTCGGATTCGTCGCGGATATCGGCGAGGATCGGCAGTTTCTTGTCGTTGATCAGCCCGGCGATCTGTTCGATCAACTTGCCCTTGGCGATGCCGTACGGGATCTCGGTGATGATCGCGTTCCAGCCGCCACCTTTCTCGCGCTCGATCACCCAGCGCGCGCGCACTCGAAAACCGCCACGCCCGGTGGCATAGGCTTCGGCGATCGCGGCCGGGCTGTCGACGACCAGGCCGCCGGTCGGAAAATCCGGGCCCTTTACATGCTCGAGCACCTGCGCGTCGGTCGCGCCCGGCTGGTCGATCAGCAGGATCGCGGCGTCGAACAGTTCGGCGGCATTGTGCGGCGGGATGCTCGTCGCCATGCCGACCGCGATGCCGGCCGCGCCATTGGCGAGCAGATTGGGAAACAGGCCGGGGAAGAGCTCGGGCTCCTGCTCCTCGCCATTATAGGTCGGGCGGTAATCGACGGCGTCCTCGTCGAGGCCGTCCATCATGTCGATCGCGACTTGGGTCAGCCGCGCCTCGGTATAGCGATAGGCGGCGGCGTTATCGCCATCGATATTGCCGAAATTGCCCTGTCCGTCGACCAGCGGGTAGCGCATCGCGAAACTCTGCGCGAGCCGCACCATCGCGTCATAGACCGACTGATCGCCATGCGGATGATATTTGCCGATCACATCGCCGACGACGCGCGCGCATTTCTTGTAACCCTGGCTCGGATCGAGCTTGAGCAGCCGCATCGCCCATAACAGGCGGCGGTGCACCGGTTTCAGCCCGTCGCGGACATCCGGCAGCGAACGCGCGGTGATCGTCGATAGCGCATAAACAAGGTAGCGATCGGAGAGCGCGCTATCGAAGGGCGCGTCGACGATGGCGTTGAAGGGGTCGGTCACATCGGTGGTCATCCCCTTGCCGATAGCAGCGCGTTCGGGTGGTGGCGAGATGGGGACGCGATGCTTTTGTTTTGCGCGATACTTCGAGGATCACCGGAAAGACTGGCTTAGCTGAGCGCCGCCCCGCCCCTCAATCCAGCGCGCGGTCGCGCGCGACTTCGGTGATCAGCCAGTCACGGAAACGTTTGATCTTGGGCGTGTTGCGGCGATGTTCCGGACAGACCAGCCAGTAACCGAAACCGCGCGTCGACACCTGATCGGAGACGCGAACCAGCCGCCCCTCGGCAAGGTCGTTGCGCCAGAAAAAGGGCGTGAGCAGCGCGATCCCCTGCCCGGCCATCGCCGCATGCCCTTCATGCGCCTGCGAATCGAGGCGCACGCCGGGGCGCAATCGCCCGTCCGGCACATCGACGCCGGCCTCGCGCAGCCATAATGGCCACCACACGTCGTGCGGGCTGATCAGCGGCAGCGACATCATGTCGGCGACATCGATCCTGCCCCCATGACGGGCAAGGAATTCCGGGCTGCACATCGGCGTGAAATCGACCGGTAGCAGCAGATCGCACGCCAGGCCCGGCCATTGCCCCTGCCCCGCGCGCACCGCGAGGTCGACATCGTCGGACGCGAAATCGGTCAGCGCGTCGCTGGTCAGCATGCGGACCGCCATTTCGGGGTGCGCCATCTGAAAAACGCCGAGCCGCCAGGCCAGCCAGGTATTGGCGAAGGTGTTGGAGGTCGAGATGGTGAGCAGCGCTTCGTCCTCGGCCCGGATCGCGCCGAACGCCGCATCGAGCGCATCGAACGCACGTGCGACCTGCGGTGCAGCCCGTCGCCCAGCGTCGCTCAGCAGCACGCGTTTCTTTTCGCGCCGGAAGAGCGGCACGCCGAGCCGCTCCTCGAGCAATTTGATCTGATAGCTGACCGCCGCCTGGGTCATGCCCAGCTCCGCCGCCGCGGTGGTGAAATTCTCATGGCGCGCAGCCGCTTCGAAGACGCGAACGGCGGCGAGCGGGGGAATGCGACGCATGGCGACTTGATAAGGCTGGCTTGTCGATCCTGTCCAACGATTTGTTGGCGGGCGCGCCGCCAAGCGAGCATATCCGTGTTGTCAGCATCCCCAGTCAGATAAGGAGAAAGACAATGCGTGACGATTATCAGAGCCAGGCATGGGCCGACCATCATGGCGAACTCAGCGCCGCGATCGGCCGGTTGTTTCATGCCATTGGCCATAGCCTCGATCGGCTGAATGCTCAGCAGTTCGACGCGCCCTGGCGCCATCGTTCGAAAACCGGGACGGCGGCCAGGCGTTGATCGCGCGGCGCGGATGCCGGCCGTATCCCTCGCGGCCGGCACATCGCGAACTCTGCCCGATCCAATCACCTCGTTCCGGGCTCCGATAGGCTTTCGACAACAAGATCAACGAGAGCTACTATGGCGAGCATGTTCAGGCTTGCCCTTATCGCGCTTCTCGCGTTCACCCCGACCATGTCCAACGCTGCCGAACCCAAGCTGCTGACCTGGCCCGACCTGACGGGCCGTCCCCAGCCCAAGCCCGACGCCACGATCGACTATGGCGCCGATAATCTTCAGAAGGTCGATGTCTGGCTTCCGGCCGACAAACATCGCGGCAATAAGAAATATCCCACCGTGCTGATGGTCCATGGCGGATGCTGGACCACGAGCATCGCCGACCGCAGCCTGATGAACTGGATCGCCGACGATTTGCGCCGCGACGGGATCGCGGTGTGGAACATCGATTATCGCGGAGTTGACCGCACCGGTGGCGGTTATCCCGGCACCTTCATCGACGCCGCCGCCGCGGCGGATGCGCTGAGGATCAACGCGGCACGCTTCCATCTCGACACGAAACATATCGTCGCGGTCGGACATTCGGCCGGCGGCCACCTCGCGCTATGGCTCGCCGCGCGCGCCAATTTACCCAGGAACAGTCCGCTTCGCACAGGCAAGCCGATCGCGATCGCCCATGTCGTCAGCCTTGGTGGTCTGCCCGATCTCGAAGCGACCGCGGCCAGCCCCGACAATGGCTGCGGTATCGAGGTCGTCGCGCAATTGGTCGGCGCGCCCTCCCCAGCGCGCGGCGACGTCTATGCCGACACGTCAGTCCCACGCCTGTTGCCGATTGGCGTGCCGCAGGATCTGGTCAATGGCCGCGAGGACCGCATCATTCCGATCCGCCTCGGCACCAATTATGTCGAGCAGGCGAAGAAGGCCGGTGACGCGGCGGTGCTGCACATCGTGCCCAATACCGGTCATGTCGAACTGGTTGCGCCCGAAACCGCCGCATGGGCGGAGACCAAGCGCCTGATCCGGACAGCGCTCAGAAAGTAGCCATCGATTTCACCGCACGCCGAAGCGTTATTTTTTCGCGTTGACTAGATATCCTATCGATGTGATGTTGTATTACACGGAACGGGAGAGCGGCAATGCGCAACACGTTGTTGATGACCATCCCTCTGGCACTGGCGGCGTGCAGCCCCGCGCCCGATCGGGCCGAAATGAGCCAAAAAGACGCGGCGATGGAAAGTGCGCCGGCAGCGTCTCAGGCCGACAGTGCCGCTCTGGGAATCGCGGTGACCGCCGCGCCCGGCGTCGCGTTCACCTATCGCTACGCCTTTCGCTTGCCGTCCGAGCGCATTTCGGCGGCGCAGGAAGCGCATGCGGTGGCGTGCGAGAAGCTCGGCATTGCCCGGTGCCGTATTACAGGCATGCGTTATCGACTGCTCGGCGAGAACAACATCGAGGCGATGCTGTCGTTCAAGCTCGACCCGGCGATCGCCCGCGCATTCGGCAAGAGCGGCATTGCGGAAGTCACGGCAGCCAAGGGCACGCTGGTCGACGCCGAAATCACCGGAACCGATGCCGGTGCCGCGATCGACCGGCTGACCACACAGCGCAGCCGCGCTTCGGACGAATTGCACCGCATCGATGGCGAATTGGCCAGGCCCAAACTGACCGCGAGCGAGCGCGCCGAATTGCAGCGCCAGCGCGCGGAGATCGTGCAGAATATCAGCGCGACCGATGACAGCCGCGCGGAACAGCGCGAGAGCCTGGCCACCACGCCGATGACCTTCAACTACGAGTCGGGCGCGGCGATCCGCGGATTCGACGCGAGCGCCCCGCTGAGCAGTGCGCTCGATACCGGCATCGGATCGGTCCAGATCACCATTGCCGTGCTACTCGGCGCGATCGCGATCTTCGGCCCGCCGGGATTGATTGTGCTGCTCGGCTGGCTCGCCTGGCGGCGGTTTCGGCCGCGCCGTCGGCTGCGCGCGGCGAAATTGGATGGTGTTGAATAATTGCGCCTCTGAAACGCATGGCGTATAGCTTCGCGTTCCTGGCCCCGGCCCGCGCATCCGCGCCGCCGGGGCTGTCTTTTCGTGACCGTTTTTTCAGGGGTAATGCCGCATGGCTCGCCGCCGCCAAATCTACGAAGGCAAGGCAAAGATCCTGTACGAGGGTCCGGAGCCGGGTACGCTGATCCAGTATTTCAAGGACGATGCGACCGCCTTCAACGCCCAGAAAAAGGGCACGATCAGCGGCAAGGGCGTGCTCAACAACCGGATCAGCGAGCATATCTTCACTCTGCTCGGCCTGATCGGCGTGCCGACCCATTTCATTCGCCGCCTCAACATGCGCGAGCAGCTGATCCGTCAGGTCGAGATCATCCCGGTCGAGGTGGTGATTCGCAATGTTGCGGCGGGTTCGCTGTCGACGCGGCTGGGGATCGAGGAGGGCACGCAACTGCCCCGCACGATCATCGAATATTATTACAAGGACGACGCGCTCGGCGATCCGATGATCACCGACGAACATATCGCAGCGTTCGGCTGGGCCAGCCAGGAGGAGATGCACGACATCGCCGACCTGGCGATCCGCGTGAATGATTTCCTGTGTGGTCTGTTCGCCGGGATCGGCATCCGGCTGGTCGACTTCAAACTCGAATTCGGCCGCATCTGGGACAATGATTACGCGCGAGTCATCCTCGCCGACGAGATCAGTCCGGACGGTTGCCGCCTCTGGGATATGGAAACCAACGAGAAGCTCGACAAGGATCGCTTTCGCCGCGACCTCGGCGGCGAAGTCGAGGCATATCAGGAAGTTGCGCGCCGTCTTGGCCTGATGCCCGAAGGTGTCGACGGTGCCGTGCTCGACCTGGAAAAGCACCGCAAGAGCAAGGGTAAATAAGCCTTCAGCCCGTCGCGCGACAACCGCAGATGATGCCAAACACAAAGGCGCTGAACAAGGCGGGCTGAACCCGGCCGACCGGGTCGGTCCAGCCAAAATATTGCCCGCCGAACGCGAACGGCGCGACGAACATGGTCATGGCGAGGGTGGCCACGGCATGATTCCCCAAAATGGCACCTCGCTTCAGCGCGACTCGCCGCACCGAATTCGTAAACGAGCGATGAAGCTTGCGGCACGCGGGCGGCCTCGCCATAGGACCCGTGCCCGCCAAAAGCATCAGGACCTGCCCATGAAACTCCGCATCTTCGTCACGCTGAAACCCGGCGTGCTGGATCCGCAGGGCAAGGCGATCCACAAGGCGCTCGACGGCCTGGGCTTTGCCGGGGTCAACGACGTACGCGCGGGCAAACTGATCGAGCTCGATGTCGCCGATGCGACCGACGACGCCACGATCGACGAGATGTGCCGCAAGCTGCTCGCCAATACGGTGATCGAAAATTATCGGGTTGAACGGGCATGAAATCCGCGGTCATCGTCTTTCCCGGATCGAACTGCGACCGCGATCTGGCGGTGGCGATTCGCGATGTCAGCGGCATGGCGCCGACCATGGTGTGGCATGGCGATACGGAGCTTCCCGACGATCTCAGCCTGATCGCACTGCCCGGCGGTTTTTCCTATGGCGATTACCTGCGCTCCGGCGCGATGTCGGCGCGGTCGCCGATCATGCGCGCGGTGATCGATGCGGCGGGGCGCGGCGTGCCCGTGCTCGGCGTGTGCAACGGTTTCCAGGTGCTGACCGAGGCCGGGCTGCTACCCGGTGCGCTGATGCGCAATGCCGGCATCGACTTCGTATGCCGCGACGTCACACTTACGGTCGAGAATTCCCAGTCGATCTTCACCAGCCGCTATGCCGAGGGTGAGAAGATCACCATTCCCGTCGCGCATCATGACGGCAATTTCTTCGCCGACGCGGCCACGCTCGACCGGCTTGAAGGCGAAGGCCGGGTGGCGTTCCGTTACGACGGCACGGTCAACGGCTCGGCGCGCGACATTGCGGGCGTGATCAACCCAAGCGGCAATGTGCTGGGCATGATGCCCCACCCGGAACGTCGCATCGAGACCGCGCATGGCGGCAGCGACGGTCGCCGGCTGTTCGAGGGATTGCTGGAACTGGTCGGCGCCTGATCCGGCCTCGCCTCACTCGATGCTGCGCCGAAATGTCTCGGGCAGCAGGAACAGGCCGAGGATGACGGTCAGGGCGGCAACGACGATCGGATACCACAGGCCGTAATAGATATCGCCGGTCGCCGCGACCATCGCAAAGGCGGTGGTCGGCAGGAAACCGCCGAACCAGCCATTGCCGATATGATAGGGCAGCGACATCGAGGTGTAGCGGATGTTGGTCGGGAACAGTTCGACCAGCAGTGCGGCGATCGGCCCATAGACGGCGGTTACCAGCAGGACGAGAACGAACAGGATCGCGACGACCATCGGCTTGTCGATCCGTGCCGGATCGGCCTTGGCGGGGTAGCCGGCCTTGACCAGGCCGGCTTTCACTTCATCCTGAAAGCTCGCGATCGCCGCCTTTCGAGCGGCCGCGGTCATCGTTGCCGGGTCGACGATCGAATAGACTTGCTGACCGATCGTGATCGCAGTCAGGCGACGAACGCCAGGCGCCAGCACCTGCTCCGCCTGATACGGCACGCCGGCCTTGGCCAGATAGGATTTGGCGACATCGCAACTTGAGGATTCGAAACGGTTCTTGCCGATCGGATCGAATTGGAACGAACATTGATCGTCATAGGAAACGACGCTCACCGGCGCGCTTGCCTGCGCCGCGGCCAGCGCCGGATTGGCGGCATAGGTCAGCGCGTGGAACAACGGAAAATAGGTCAGCGCGGCAATCGCGCAGCCCGTCAGGATGATCGGCTTGCGCCCGATCTTGTCGGACAGCCAGCCAAAGATGAGGAAGAACGGTGTGCCGAGGGCAAGCGCGATGGCGATCAGGATATTGGCGGTCGCGCCATCGACCTTGAGCATTTTTTCAAGGAAGAACAGTGCGTAGAATTGGCCGGTGTACCAGACCACCGCTTGCCCCGCGACCGCACCGACCAGCGCAATGATGACGATGCGCAGATTGCCCCATTTGGCGAACGCATCGGTCAGCGGCGCCTTCGATGCTTTGCCTTCGGCTTTCATCTTGAGGAAGACCGGGCTTTCCTCGAGCTGCATGCGTATCCACAGGGAAACGCCGAGCAGTACGATCGAAACGATGAACGGCACGCGCCAGCCCCAGTCGGCAAACGCCGCTTCGCCGATCGCGGTGCGCACCCCGATCACCACCAGCAGGGCCGCGAACAGGCCGAGCGTCGCCGTGGTCTGAATGAAGCTGGTGTAAAGCCCGCGGCGATGGTTCGGCGCATGCTCCGCGACATAGGTCGCCGCGCCGCCATATTCACCACCGAGCGCCAGGCCCTGCAACAGCCTGAGCACCACCAGCAGAATCGGCGCGGCGACGCCGATCGTCGCATAGCTCGGCAGCAGGCCGACGACGAACGTAGACAGGCCCATGATGCCCATGGTGGCGAGGAAAGTATTCTTGCGCCCGACCAGATCGCCGATCCGGCCAAAGAGAAGCGCACCGAACGGCCGCACCGCGAAACCAGCCGCGAATGCCGCGAGCGCGAAGATGAACCCCGTCGTCTCGTTCACGCCGGAGAAGAATTGCGCGGTGATGATCGTCGCGAGCAAGCCGTAAAGGTAGAAATCGTACCATTCGAACACGGTGCCGAGCGACGAGGCGGCGATAACGAGTTTTTCGCTCTGCGTCGCCTTGTGATGAGGCGGCAGGTCCTCGATCGTCGCCGCGTCGCTCATTTAGCGGCCGAAAGCCGGGTCATCAGGATCGCCGCGCGCTTGCCCTGGCGGCGAATACTGTCGAGATCGACCGTCTCGCCCGGCGCATGATCGCCGCTGCTGCTGGTGCCGAGACCGATCAGCCCATCGACATCGCCCGCGACGAAGGAGATATCGCCCGCACCGCGCTTGAGCGGATCGAGCGCCGCCATCGCGTCGAGCCGGAGATCCTTGTTCACGATATTAAGCGCATCGAGCAGCGCTTTATTGCCGGCGGTCGGCGCCATCGCCGGATAGCTGCCCGGGTCGAACGCGATCTTCGCATCGGTGCCCGGCGCATGCGCCGCGACGATCGCCTGCATCTTGGCGCGGACGCGGTCGGTCTGCTCGGGCGACAAGGTGCGGAAATCGCCGCGCGCGACCGCCGTCTGAGGAATGATGTTACCCTTGCCCGCCGCTGTTGCGCGCACCGCATCGGCGTCGAGCGCGGCACTCGACCCGCCGGCGATGATGCCGGTGTTGAAGGTCAAATTGGGTTCAGGCAATTCCTTGCGGAATGCTGCCAGGATACGCGTCATCTCGTTGATCGCGCCGTCGCCATATTCGCTTGAGAAGATCAATGAGGAATGGCCGGTCTTGCCGGTGGTCGTGATCGTCCAGGTGTTCGACGACCGCCGTGCGATCGAGCCCATATCCTTGCCGTCCTCAATCGCCAGCCCCTCGAAATCGAGCGCGACATCGGCGCGCTTGCCCGCCGCGATCAGGTCGGCGCGGGCGACCTCGACCGGGTCACCCGCATCCTCCTCGTCGCCCGACAGCATGATCTCGATATTGGAGTCCTTTAGCGTCCCCGCCGCGTGCATCGCGCGCAGCGCGGCAAGCATCACGACCATGCCGCCCTTGTCGTCACCGGCGCCGGGCCCCTCGCCTTTTTCGCCCTTGCGGGTGAATTTCTGGAACGGTGAATCCTTCTCGAACACCGTGTCGAGATGGCCGATCAGCAGCAGCTTCTTGGCGCCGGGCTTGCCGGTTTTGGTCGCGATCAGATGGCCGGCGCGATTGGCGGCGGCTTGCGGTTTCCATTCCACGGTGAAACCGAGCGGCTCGAGTTCGGCGCGCATCATCTTGCCGACCGCCTCGACTCCGACGAAGTTCATCGTGCCACTATTCTGGTCGACCAGCTTCTGCAGCAGCGCGACCGAGCGTTCATATTCGGCATCGACCGTCTTCGCCATACGCGCCTCGGCTGCGCTGAGCTTTGCCTGGGCGGTAGCGGGAATGATGGCGATCAGGGCGGCGCCGAGCAGCGCGCGAAAAGCGATATGGTTCATGGCCGTCAGGGATAGCGGCATTCCAGCGCGGCTGCCAAGGGAACTATCGCCACCGGCCGGGCGATACTACATCCAACCGATGACCGATGAATTTCCCGAAGCCATTCCCGCCGCGACGCTGGTGCTGCTCCGCGAACGCCCGGGCGGCGCTCCCGAATTGCTGATGGTCGAACGCGCCAAGACAATGGTCTTCGCCGCCGGCGCCCTGGTCTTTCCCGGCGGGCGTATCGACCCCGGCGATCACTCGCTCGCGACGATCCTGGGTGGCGATAGCGATGATATGGCGGGACGGATCGCCGCGATCCGCGAGACGATCGAGGAAGTCGCGATGCCGATCGGGCTCGAGCCGGTACCGACGTCGGAGGGTCTCGCGGCGCTGCGTGCCGCGCTGCACGCCGGAACCTCGTTCGGCGCCGCGCTGGCCGATGCCGGCTTGTCGGTCGATCCGTCGTCGCTTGTGCCCTATGCGCGCTGGCTGCCGCGCCACGCCAATATGCGCATCTTCGACACGCGTTTCTATCTTGCCCGGCTCCCGGCCGACGCGCCCTTGCCCGAGGTCGATGCGACGGAGAATGTCCGGGTTTTATGGACGACAGCGCAGCAAGTGCTTGATGATGCCGACGCCGGGCGGGTGAGGATCATCTTTCCGACGCGGCGCAATCTCGAACGGCTCGCGCAATATCGCAGCTTCGCCGATGCCATCGACGATACGATCCGCCATCCGATCGAGACGGTCACGCCATGGATCGAACAGCGCGGCGGCGAGGAGCATCTCTGCATCCCGCACGATATCGGTTATCCGGTCGCGTCGGAGACGATCGCGAGCGCCCTTCGTGGTTGAGTTGGGCGTGGGTCGGGCGTGGTTGAGGCCGGACGTGATTGAGATCGGGCGCGGCTGATGCACACGGTGCGGCGCATCGCCGGCGCCGCCGTCGCGGGCGCGCTCATGCTGGTGTTCTTCCTGGCGATCTTCGCGGCGCTCCGCGGCCGACCGCAGGATTTGCCCTGGACACCGCTCGACCTGTCGCAGCCGGTCGGCATGTTCACCGGACGCAAGCTTGCCGGCCTGGCTCACGATTACCCAAAATGCCGCGCACTGCTCGACAAGGCCGGGGTGCGATACAGCGAAGTCGAACCCGTTATCGCCGGCCAATGCGGCTATCGCGATGGCGTTCGCTTCGAGAGTGGCGGAGCGCGACGAATCGACTTCAAGCCGGCATCGGTCAAAACGTCATGTCCGGTCGCGGCGGCGCTCTCGGTGTGGGAATGGAATGTCGTGCAACCAGAAGCGCGGCGCTTTTTCGGCCAACGCGTCACCAGTATCGATCATCTCGGCAGTTATAATTGCCGCAACATGTATGGCCGCGCGACCGGGTCGCTGAGTGAGCACGCGACCGCGGATGCGATCGATATCGCCGGCTTCACGCTGGAGGACGGCACCAAGATCACCGTGCTCGCCGACTGGGCCGATACCGGGGACAAGGGCACGTTCCTGCGTGCCGTGCGCAACGGCGCGTGCCGCCTGTTCTCGACCGCACTCTCGCCGGATTACAACGCGGCGCACCGCGATCACTTCCACTTCGACCAGGCGGAGCGGGGTCAGATGGGTTGGCGCTCGTGCCATTAGCGCTGGGCCTCTCGTATCTGCCTCGTGAAGAGCGACGCCCGCCCCCGGCCAGGGGCAGGCGCTTCAAATCAGTTCGGAAGAGCCGCCACATCGACCTTCTCGACCCATTTGGGGAAGAACCCCGGCGCGCGGTTCGACCAGCCCGACGCGGTCGCCGCGGCTTCGCTGATCGACTGCAGCAATTTGCGCCGCAGGTCGGGATGGAGATGCGGCAAGGCCGAGGCCGAACAAAAGGCCGCAGGCAGCCATGGCCGCACATCGGCTCCGATCAGCCGCTCATAGAGAAAGCGATAGGCCGAAAAAGTGGTCAGCCGCCCCTGCCCCAGATCGAACGCGGTGACCGTCATCAGTGGCGCGAGAAATGGCTCGACCGCATCGAGACCGCTATCGTCGGGCATCATCGCACGAATATCGGGGAGGCGTTCGTAGAGCCGGGCCTGAGCGCGGATGCTCGCCGCTTCGACCACGTCGCGCGACCAGCGCGCCATCGCATCGTCACGATCGAGCCCGACGTCGAGCGAGCGGCGCACATAACGCTGCGTCGCCGAACTGAACCCGGCAAATTCCTTCATTTCCGCCAAGGTCATCGCGCCGTTGGCTGGTTTCATCCTGGAACCCATGTCGTCACCCCGCCCGCATTGTTGGACCGGAGCGGATCATGCGCCAAGATGGTTAACGCCATGCTTAACGCCGTGTCGTCCGGCGTTAAGCATGGAATCATACTTCTTGTTGCGACGCAACAAACGTTGCGATGAATGGATCGAGACAGACAAAAAGGTCGTCAGGTGCGACGTTTACGCAACATTTTTAGCAATCTGATCTGGTTGATCCGGGCCGGACCGGCTTGGGGTCAATCGCGACCCTTCTGGATCTTCGCCTCTGCAAGAGCATCGAAGCCCGAGGATTTGGCCGGAGCGTTGTTGTGTACCGGCTGGGTCGATGCCGGCGGATCCGACGCATCCATCGACTCGTCGAGCGCGGCATCGAGCCGAGCCTCCTCATCCTCCGGATTCTTCTCCAGGCGCTTCACGATCGATTCGTCCTGGCCGGCATTCTGGCGCGGATGGTGGATCTGATCGTTCTCGTCGGGTTCGGGTGGGGCGACCGACAGGCTGTCGAGCGCCTTGGGGTCGATCGTCTTGCTGTCATCGTTCATGGCCAATCCTCTTTTGGCTGTTCCGGTAACAGAACGATCGGTTTGCGCGGTCGTTCCGGCTTCGTCGTCCAGGCGCGTGACTTTCACGGTCTGCACGTACATCGTTGCCGTGCCGAAGACGGTCATGAACGCGATGTCGGTCGCGTCGCGGCCCACCGCCACTCGCGCGATCTCGCCGCAACTGGCCATGCCGGTCGCGTCGATCAGATGCCAGCCACCGGCCAGCCACACTTCGGCGACGGCGTGGAAGTCCGGCGGATCGACGCCGGGCGCATAGGCCGATACGCAGCGCGCCGGAATGCCCCCCGCCCGGGCCAGCGCGACCAGCAGATGCGCATAATCGCGGCACACGCCGCGCCGGTCGGCAAACGTCATCATCGCGGTCGTAACGCCGCTGCTCGAACCCGATGCGTAGGTCAGGTGTTCGCGCACCCATGTGCCGATCGCCGACGCCAGCGCGCCGCCCTCCAGCCCGGCGAACTCGCCCTGCACGAACCCTTCGAACCGGTCGGATTCGCAATAGCGGCTCGGCAACAGATAAGGGATCGCCTCGGCCGGCAACTCGGCCATCGCGGTCGGTGGCAGGGTCGAGAGATCCACGCCGGCGCGGTCGATCACCACGATCGCATGATATTCTGCCTGAAAGGGTCCGGTGCCCCGCGCCCAGGTGCGCTGCCCGATCCCGTCCTCGCCCGGCATCGCACGCAGCGGATCGTTGGAATAGACCCGCAGGTCCTGATGCTCGAGCCGCTGGTCGGCCATCGCCGCCGCCTCGATCTGCAACAGCACCTCCGCGCTGTCGTCGACGAAATAGTCCAGCATGACGTCGATCGAGAGGCGCATTGATGTTCCCGGAAAAATCCCGATCGTACCCGAACGGCGCGACGGGCGATTGAGTGTGCTTAGCGGGGCGAGATGCAAGTGAAATGACTTCGCTCAACATCAGAACGCCGCATAAAGAAAAAGGCCCGGCAGGTTTCCCCGCCGGGCCTTTCGCCGCATCAGTATGCGCGCCCTAGTTCCGGCTGGAACCGAAGATGCGCAGCAGGAAGAGGAACATGTTGATGAAGTCGAGGTACAGCGACAGTGCTGACATGATGACCACGCGGCCTTCGTGTTCGGTGCCCGCGACCTGCGCGTACATGCTCTTGGTGCGCTGCGTATCGTAAGCCGTCAGGCCAGCGAACACGACCACGCCGATGATGCTGATGACCAGCGCCATGACGCCAGACTGGAACCACAGGTTGAGCAGGCTCGCGACGATCAGGCCGACCAGGCCCATGATCAGGAAGGTGCCGACCGCGGTCAGATCGCGCTTGGTGGTGTAGCCGTAGAGCGACAGGCCGGCGAACGCCGCGGCGGTCGCGAAGAACGCCTGCGCGATCGAGGTGTCGGTGTAGCGCAGGAACACGGTCGAGAGCGACAGGCCCATCGCGATCGCGAAGCCCCAGAACATCGCCTGAAGCGTCGGCATCGACATACGGCCCTGGCCGAAGCTCATCGCGAACACGAATGCCAGCGGCGCGAACATGATGACGTATTTCAGGATGCCTGAGCCGTCGAACACCGCCTCGGCATAACCGGTCGACGCGAACAGCATCGCGACGACGCCGGTCAGCAGGATGCCCGACGTCATGTAATTATAGACGGACAGCATATAGGCGCGAAGACCCGCATCGTACGTTTCCGTACGCGCGCCCGTCGTCGCGAAGTTCGCGGCGTTCGGCCGGGGGTCGGACCAGTTTGCCATGTCGTAGTAACTCCTATGCCCGGCCTCATGCCGGATAAGCGTCAATATCGTCGGTCCGGACCTTTTTTTCAAGCGAAAGCGGTTGGCATCGCCCATGCGGTCCGCGCTAGACAACACGGATGCACCGCTTGTTCGTCGCGCTCCGCCTGCCCCCTACGATCCGCGAGGCGCTTGACCTCATCATGGACGGCGTTCCCGATGCGCGCTGGCAGGATGACGAACAGCTTCATCTGACGCTGCGTTATGTCGGCAAGGTCGATCGTCACATGGCCGAGGACGTTGCAGTCACGCTGAGCGGCATCCGGGCACAGCCGCTCGTCTTGCGCCTTTCCGGCGTCGGCCGGTTCGACCCGCAAAGCGGCAATGACAGCCTGTGGGCAGGGGTCGGGCCGCACGAGCCGCTCGCCGCGCTGCATCGCAAGATCGATCACGCGCTGGTTCGATGCGGCCTGCCGCCCGAGGGCCGAGCCTATCGGCCGCACATCACGCTGGCGCGCCTGTCGAAGCGCGCCGGGCGGCAAATCGAAACCCGCGAATGGCTGGTTGCGCACGCGGCGCTGACCAGCGAGCCTTTCACGCTCGAGCAATTCATTCTCTACGAAAGCCATCTCGATAGCGACGACACGAGATACGAGCCGATCGGTCGCTGGCCGCTCGGCTGAGCCGGATCAGCTCGCGCCGAACACGCCACAGGCGATGCGCGCGCCGCTGTTTCCCGACGGATCGGTCATCAGATCGTCGGCCACGGCATGGACCACCAGCGCCGATCCGTCGGCATCGAGCAGCCCGGCCATGGTCGCACCGGGAATGGTGATGCCGAGCGTCCCGCGACCATCGGTGCCGATGATCAGATTGGGCAGGTCACCCTCGTGCGGCCCTTGCGAGTTCATCGAACCATGCTTCATGCCGGTCGGGTTCCAATGCCCGCCCGCGCTGGTGAATTCGGGCCCTTCGCACAATCCGGCCATATGGACATGCGCGCCGTGCGTGCCTGCCGGCATGCCCTTGGCATCGATCGTGAAGCGCAGGCCGCCGGCGACCTCGCTCGCACTGACCCGGCCGACATCCGCGCCGTTCGCTGTCTTGAGTATCCCCACCGCATGCGCGCCGCCCGCGATCGGCATGCCGGTCTCCATGCTCTTGTCGTTGCAGCCGGCAAGAGTGACCATCGCCAGCGCCGCCGTACCGATCAGAACCGTCCGCATGTCGTATCTCCCAGGTTGCCTAGTGTTTGTTGCATCCTATCAGGCGAACCCGTCGGACGGGCAAGGGTTCCATCAATCCGGCCGTGCAGGTCCGGGGTATCTCCGACCGGGGCATCGCTCGTCGGCAATGTGGCTCGACCATGGCTGGCGCGACCGGCATCCGGTGGCACCTGACACCATCAGGCACCGTCACATACCGTCACATCGTAACGGGAGAGATGTCACAAAGGGGTGTGACATATCTCCCGACCGCCCGTCATTTCTCTCAACCGCCCGTCATTGCCGTCGGGCAGATTGATTCAATCGCTGTTTGGCCTGCGCTATCCGGGCGCACATGAAAATCATGCCGGACATGATGCCAGAGTGAGAATTGCCGATGCGTCCAGCCAGCCCTTCCCCCCGCCCCACCCCCTTGCTAAAGCCCGCCCGACTCTAGGCATTCGCACATGCCGCTAGCGCGCCCGCGCGGGCCTTTACGTCCCGCCTCCCCGCCGCGCTCCGGCTGAGCACAACGGGAAGGACTCTCCGCCACATGACCGCCATCGGCCAGGACACGCTCTCCGCTCGCAAGACCCTCACCGTCGGCGACAAGTCCTACGACTATTATTCGCTCGCCACCGCGGCGGAGAAATATGGCGACATTTCGCGCCTGCCCTTCTCGATGAAGGTGCTGCTCGAGAACATGCTGCGCTTCGAGGACGGCAAGACGGTCACCACCGACGATGTGCAGGCGATCATCGACTGGCAGCAGGAGCGCCGCTCCGACCGCGAGATCCAGTACCGCCCGGCGCGCGTGCTGATGCAGGATTTCACCGGCGTCCCCTGCGTCGTCGACCTGGCGGCGATGCGCGACGCGATCACCAAGCTCGGCGGTGATGCGGCCAAGATCAACCCGCTCGTCCCGGTCCATCTGGTCATCGATCACTCGGTAATGGTCGATGAATTCGGCACGCCCAAGGCATTCACCGACAATGTCGATCTCGAATATAGCCGCAACATGGAGCGTTACGAGTTCCTCAAATGGGGCTCCAAGGCGCTCGACAATTTCTCGGTCGTCCCCCCCGGCACTGGCATCTGCCATCAGGTGAACCTGGAATATATCGGCCGTGGCGTGTGGTCGACCGACAGCGTCGGCGAGCATGGTGACGGCACGACGATCGCTTATCCCGACACGTTGGTCGGCACCGACAGCCACACCACGATGGTCAACGGCATGGGCGTGCTCGGCTGGGGCGTCGGCGGGATCGAAGCCGAGGCGGCGATGCTCGGCCAGCCGGTGTCGATGCTCATCCCCGAAGTCGTCGGCTTCAAGCTGCTCGGCGCGATGGCCGAGGGCATCACCGCGACCGACCTGGTGCTGACCGTCACGCAGATGCTCCGCGCCAGGGGAGTGGTGGGGCGTTTCGTGGAGTTCTACGGCCCCGGCCTCGACACGATGACGCTCGCCGATCGTGCGACCATCGCCAATATGGCGCCGGAGTATGGCGCGACCTGCGGTTTCTTCCCGATCGACACCAAGACGATCGATTATCTGAAGCTCACCGGTCGCCCCGACGAAACCGTCGCTCTGGTCGAGGCGTATTGCAAGGCGCAGGGTCTGTGGCACGATGCGGACAGCGTCGATCCGGTGTTCACCGACACGCTCGAACTCGACATGGCTACGGTCACCGCGTCGCTCGCCGGTCCCAAGCGCCCGCAGGACCGCGTCTCGCTGTCCAAGGTCGACGAGGTGTTCAACGGCGACCTGTTCAAGCTTTATAACAAGAACCGCCCGACCCGCGTCGCGGTCGAGGGCCGCGACCATGACCTGGGCGACGGCGATGTCGTGATCGCCGCGATCACCAGTTGCACCAACACCTCGAACCCGAGCGTGCTGGTCGCCGCCGGCCTGGTCGCTCGCAAGGCGCGCGCCGCCGGCTTGAGCTCCAAGCCCTGGGTCAAGACGTCGCTCGCGCCGGGATCGCAGGTCGTCACCGATTATCTCAACAAGGCCGGCCTGACCGAGGACCTCAATGCGATGGGCTTCAACCTGGTCGGTTATGGCTGCACCACCTGTATCGGCAATTCCGGCCCGCTCGCGACCGAATTGTCGGCGGCGATCAACGAGAATGACCTCGTTGCCGCGTCGGTATTGTCGGGCAACCGCAACTTCGAAGGCCGCGTGTCGCCCGATGTCCGCGCCAATTTCCTCGCCTCGCCGCCGCTGGTCGTCGCTTACGCGATCAAGGGTACCGTCACCGAGGACATGATCGAAACCCCGCTCGGCCAGGGGTCGGACGGACAGGACGTGTTCCTGAAGGACGTGTGGCCGACCAATGCCGAAATCAACGAAATCATGGCCGCGAACATCGACGATTCGATGTTCCGCGCGCGCTACGGCAATGTCTATCAGGGTGACGCGAAATGGAGCGGCATCCAGATCGAGGGTTCCGACACCTATCAGTGGCGCGCCGGATCGACCTATGTCGCCAATCCGCCTTACTTCGACGGCATGACGATGACCCCGGCCCCGGTGCAGGACATCATCGAGGCCCGACCGCTCGCCATTCTCGGCGATTCGATCACCACCGACCACATCTCTCCCGCCGGGTCGATCAAGGCGGATTCGCCCGCCGGCACGTTCCTGCAGGAACATCAGGTCAGCAAGGCCGACTTCAATTCCTATGGCGCGCGGCGCGGCAACCATGACGTGATGATGCGCGGCACCTTCGCCAATATCCGCATCAAGAACGAGATGGTTCCCGGCGTCGAGGGCGGCATGTCGTCCTACAAGGGCGAGGTCATGGCGATCTATGACGCGGCGATGCGATTCAAGGCGGACGGCGTGCCGCTGGTCGTCATCGCGGGCAAGGAATATGGCACCGGGTCGTCGCGCGACTGGGCGGCGAAAGGCACCAATTTGCTCGGTGTGCGCGCGGTGATCACCGAAAGCTTCGAACGCATCCATCGCTCGAATCTGGTCGGAATGGGCGTACTGCCGCTGCAGTTCGCCGACGGCGTGACCCGTCAGACGCTCGGCCTCGACGGATCGGAAAGCTTCACCATCATGAAGGTCGCCGAGATCCGTCCGCGCCAGGACGTCGAGGTCACCATGACCCGCGCCGACGGCACGATCGAAACCTTCATGACGCGCTGCCGCATCGATACCGTCAACGAGCTGGAATATTTCCTGCACGGCGGCATCCTGCAATATGTACTGAGAAACCTCGCGGCATGACCAGGTCGCTGATCGCCGCCCTCGCGTCGGTCAGCACGGAGACGTGTCGCCGTTCGATCGGCTCGACCAAGGTCGCGGCGTGACCGTCGCGATCGAATTGATCGGCTGGACCGGCGCGGTCCTGATCCTGGTCGCCTATCTGCTCGTCTCGACCGGTCGTCTCACCGGCCAGTCGCTGGCGTTTCAGTGGATGAACCTGGTCGGTGCGGCCTGCTTCATCATCAACAGCGGATCGCACGGCGCCCTGCCCTCGACGGTGTTGAACATATTATGGCTGCTGATCGGCATAGTCACGCTGTGGCGCATCACCGCCTCGGCGCGTAGGACGGTCGCGTAAAACCGAGTTCTGGAGAGCGACGATGAGCATGACCCTGGATTTCAACCTGGGCGAGAATGCCGACATGATCCGCGATACGACGGAGCGGTTCGCGACCGACCGGATCGCACCGCGCGCCGCCGCGATCGACGAGAATAACAAGTTCGATCGTTCGCTTTGGCCGGAAATGGGCGAACTCGGCCTGCATGGTATCACCGTCGAGGAAGAATGGGGCGGTCTCGGCCTTGGTTATCTCGAACATGTCGTCGCGATGGAGGAAGTGTCGCGGGCCTCCGCCTCGATCGGTCTCAGCTATGGCGCGCACTCCAATCTGTGCGTCAATCAGATCCGCCGCTGGGGCAATGACGAGCAGAAGACCAAATATCTGCCCAAGCTGATTTCCGGCGAACATGTCGGCAGCCTCGCGATGTCCGAAGCCGGATCCGGTTCCGACGTCGTCTCGATGAAGCTCAAGGCGACGCTGCAAGGCAATGACCGGTACCTGCTCAACGGCACCAAATTCTGGATCACAAATTCGACCGAGGCCGACACGCTGGTGGTCTACGCCAAGACCGACGGCGAGGCCGGTCCGCGCGGCATCACCGCCTTCCTGATCGAAAAGGGCATGCCTGGTTTCTCGGTCTCGAAGAAGCTCGACAAGATGGGCATGCGCGGCTCCGACACTGCCGAGCTGGTGTTCGAGGATTGCGAGGTTCCGGCCGAAAACGTCATGGGCCCGCTTAACGGCGGCGTCGGCGTGCTGATGTCCGGCCTCGATTATGAGCGCACCGTGCTTGCCGGCGGGCCGATCGGCATCATGCAGGCGTGCCTCGACGTGGTCCTGCCCTATGTCCGCGAGCGCAAGCAGTTCGGCACCCCGATCGGCAGCTTCCAGCTGATGCAGGCCAAGGTCGCCGACATGTATGTCGCGCTCAATTCCGCCCGCGCCTATGTCTATGCGGTGGCGCGCGCGTGCGATGCGGGCAAGACCACGCGCTTCGACGCGGCGGGCGCGATCCTGCTGGCGTCCGAGAATGCGGTGAAGACCTCGCTCGAGGCGATTCAGGCACTGGGTGGTGCCGGCTATACCAGGGAATGGCCGGTCGAACGTTTCCTGCGCGATGCCAAGCTCTATGATATAGGCGCCGGCACCAACGAGATTCGCCGCTTTCTGATCGGGCGCGAACTGATCGGCGCCTGATACAAATGCCGGCCTGCGTCGCCTTGTTTCGCAGCATGGTGATCGGCGACCGGCGATTGTCGCGCGAAACCCTGCTGCGCTTGGCTGACGCGGTCGGTGGCAGCGACGCGCGCACCGTGATCGCCACTGGCAATCTGCTATTCCGGTCACGCAAGGGCGCTGACAGGCTGGAACGCGAGCTCGAGGCGGCCTGTGTCGCGGAATATGGTCGCGCGACCGAGGTCGTGGTCAAGACAGCCGCACAATGGCGCAGTTTGATCGCCGGCAATCCGTTCAAGGCGGAAGCCGAAGCAACGCCCTCGCAGGTGATCGTCTGGGCGATGCGCGATCCGCTGCCCGATCACGGCCTCGATCAGCTGCGCCGCCGCGCGCAAGGCATCGAGCGCGTTGAACGATCTACAAGCGGCGATTTCTATTGCTGGTTCGGCAATGGCGTGATTGCGGGGTCGAAGCTGATCAGCGGCTTCGGGCTGAAATCACTCGGCGCGGTCGGCACCAATCGCAACTGGAGCACGGTGATGAAGATCGAGGCTGCGCTCGGTCGCATGTGAAAGGCCCGGGGATCAGCGCTTCAACTGATCCCCGGGGCCCTATGCGTTAGGGTCAGCTCGCCTTGGCGACGCATTCGCCGGTGCGACGGCCAGACGATTTCGCCTGCATCGTCATGGTCTGCCCGCCGGGCATGCCCGAGACGGACGAGGAAATCTCGTTGGAGAAGGCGGTCGATGAATAAGTGCCCGCCATGGTCGTCTTCGATTGACCCGGCATGTTCGGCAATTTGCACGACATGACCGCATTCAGCTTGCCCCCGGCCATGTTGAACTTGTCGAACTTGCAGTCTCCGGCGCCCTTGCCGGCAAACATGTCGCCGGCTGGCTTGGCAGCCTGTTCGGGCGTGATGCAGGTCGACGAAGTCTGTGCCGCCTGCTTCATCTGCGGCGCGCCCGCGGGCATGCCGGGAATTTCCATCTTGCCGATTTCAAACGTCATTTCCCACTGTCCGGGTTCCAGTTTGATCGCATCTTTCGCCTGGCTCGCGACGCTTTCGAGTGACGCATTCTCTGCGGAAACCTGCTTTTCACCCTTGCCGCAGCCGGCAAGAGCAAGCGCCGCAATTAAGGTCGTGACGGAAGCAGCTTGAAATACGCGCATAAACTCTCCTGTTTCAGGCGCTACGTACAAGGCGGCGCGCGGCAAGAGAGACGAATCCGGCAAGCGATGTCAACCGCGTCAACCAAGTGGCATCACCCCGTAATGGTTCCAACACGATGCAAGAGCGAATCGGTATCCCGTTATTTATGCTGATCATTTCTTTAACTACGACACTGCCGCGTGGTCTCAGCGCCGTTCGGCATGACCTTGTACGATCAAAGCGGGAAAGGTGTCCAAGCGCGGAATCCGCGCCCGGTACTGGGACCGGAAAAGCAGCGAGTTGAACCAAGCGATCGACCGGGAATGGTTTATCGCCCCGGCGCGCTGCACTCATCCCCTCAGGCGCGGGCCAAATGCAGTGCGGGACTGGGCGTGCCAGGTTTCCCGGCCGGTCAAGAAGGCTATCCAGCCCCATATCGCGCCCGCATGACGTAAAAGCTGAAAGGTGAATGGCTCGGCGATTGCCGCCACGATCGCCGGACCGATCGACAGGCCTTTTTCCTGTCCGGTCCAGCGCTTGTAGATACCGAGCGACCAGAGGTGGAAGGTCAGGTCGATGGCGATCTTGACCAGCATCACGACCAGGATCGGCAGCGCGATCATGAAACGTCCGGTCACCACCAGCACGATCAGAATCACGAAGGCGGCAAGGCCATAAACCGGCTGGAACGTGTCGAGCGCCTTGATCGGCAGCATCTTGGTGCCAAGCCGGCCGAAATGCGCATTACCGACCATGTCACGATTCCAGTGCTGCGTTTGCAGGAAGCCGCCGAACCAGCGTCGGCGCTGACGCAGAAAGGAGAGCATATCGGCCGGCGCATCGGTATAGGCGAGTGCGCCGCCGACCACGCGCACGCGCCAGTCGCAGCCAATGTCGGCAGCATGGCGATAGAGCCGATGGATCAGCTCATAATCCTCCACCATGCAGTCGGCGTCGAAGCCGCCGACCGCGATCACCGCGTCGCGCCGGAACGCGGCGAATGCGCCGGAGATCAGCAACAGGCTCGACACCTGTTCCCAGGCGTGGCGTGACAGGAAATTTCGGACATATTCGTACGACTGGAACCATTCGAAGAGTCGGCCCGACAGATGCGGACCGCAGACCGGCGCGAGTACACCGGTCGCCGCGACCAGTTGAGGTTCGACGGCAAAGGCGGCGCGCATCGCCGCGATCGCGTCGGGCTTGAGCATCGTGTCGGCATCGACAGTCAGCACCACGTCGCAATCGATCGCGAGCAGCGCGTCATTCAGTGCGTGCGCCTTGCCGCGATGCGCCAGCCGCAACCACCGCAGCGTCGGATGGGATGCGACCAGCATGCTCAGCGCGCCCAATGATGGCTTAGCCAGCCCGAACCGCGATCCCAGTAACAAGGCCGTGGAGTCGTCCGACCCGTCATCCGCGATCAGGATGACATCGGGCGCCTCGCGTTGCGATTGCAGCCGGGCGATCGTCGTCTCGATCACGTTGGCCTCATTATAGGTCGCGACGATCACGCCGAGCGTTGGGCGCGCCCGGTCCTTCTTCTCGGGCTCGAGCGGCGCGGCGGCGAGGTTACGGATATTGAGTGCGGTGAAAAACAGCAGCGCGGTATCGTACAGGATATAGGCGATGCCGATCGACCAGACCGCAATCCCCTGGCGCAGAAAGGCCTGCACCAGCAATATGGCGAAGATTGACGGGGCAAGCAGGCCGATCAGGCGCCCTTTCATCGGGACCGGCCGCGGCGAATAGCGCGGAGATTCCGCGACCAGCGTCGCGTTCAAGGATGTCATGATCTACCGATGCGATATAGGTTCGTTTGCGAGATCGCGTTGCGGCGCGGCCGTTTCAAGGCCGAGCGTCATCAATGAAGTGGAATAGCGTCGAATGGTTGCTCGATATACGCGGACGGCCATCGCGCTGCATTGGATCGTCGCCGCTGGTGTCATCGCCAATATCGCGTTGGCCTGGCTCTGGCCTTATGTTGCGGACGAATCCGTGCGGCCGGCGATCGATACGCACAAATCGATCGGCATTGCCGTGCTCGGCCTGGCGATCATGCGGCTGTTATGGCGCCTGGCGCATCGCCCGCCGCCAATGTCCGAACAGCTAGCCCCGATCGAGCGCAAGACGGCATGCGCCGTCCATTGGGCGCTCTATCTGCTGATTTTCGCGATGCCGTTGACCGGCTGGATCATGGACTCTGCCTATAAGGATGCGGCAGCCCATCCAATGTACTGGTTCGGCCTGTTCGAATGGCCCCGGATCGCCGCCATAATGCATCTCGATCCGGCACTGCGCGACCAGATCCATGACGGGTTCGGCGCGGCGCATGGGTATCTAGCCTGGGCGATTTATGCGCTGGTCGCACTTCATGTCGCCGGCGCTCTCAAGCATCAATGGTTCGACCATGAACGCGAGCTAGAGCGGATGTGGCCAGAAAAAAGGCTGAGACGCTGACAGCTCAGCAGATAAGCACCGCTCCGCCAGGCCTATATCGGCGATGGCCGGACCGCCATTGACCGCATCGGCCATGCTGCGCGAATCGCCCTGTCATCCGAATAACCGCAGTTCGCCAAAACAGCCGAGGCCGATTGGTGCGGTTGCTTCATAAAACAGAAAGACTGGCTGGGGCGGCAGGATTCGAACCTGCGCATGGCGGCATCAAAAGCCGCTGCCTTACCGCTTGGCGACGCCCCAACGAGAATGCGCGGCCTTAAAGCCGGTTATGCCCCATGAAAAGGGGCAAAGCGCCGATCAATCGAGCCGCGAGACCCAGCCGTGCGGATCTGGCGCCTGGCCGCGCTGAATCTCGACCAGCCGGGCGCGCATTTGCGAGGTCAATTGCCCCGCCGAACCGCTGCCGATCGTGAAGCTGCCCTCGGGCGTCGCGACCTTGCCGATCGGCGTGACCACCGCAGCGGTACCGCAGGCGAAACTCTCGGTCAGCCTGCCGCTCGTCGCATCGGCGCGCCATTGGTCGAGCGAATAAGGCTCCTCACGCACCGTGATGCCCTGATCGCGCGCCAGAGTGAGGATCGAATCGCGGGTGATGCCGGGCAGGATCGTGCCGGTCAGCGGCGGGGTCACCATCGATCCGTCATCGAACACGAAGAAGATATTCATGCCGCCCAGTTCCTCGATCCAGCGGCGCTCGACCGCATCGAGGAAGACGACCTGATCGCAGCCCTGACGAATGGCCTCGGACTGCGCGAGCAGGCTGGAGGCGTAGTTCCCGCCACACTTGGCCGCACCCGTGCCGCCCGGTGCCGCCCGCGTGTAATCCTGCGACACCCAGAGCGAGACGCTCGGCGCGCCTCCCTTGAAATAGGCACCGACCGAAGAGGCGATGACGATGTAGAGATATTCCGAGCTTGGTTTCACGCCGAGGAACACCTCGCTCGCGAACATGAAGGGGCGCAGATAAAGCGAGCCGCCCTCGCTGTCCGGGATCCATTCCTTGTCGATCTCGACCAACCGGCGGACCGATTCGAGGAAGATGTCCTCGGGCAGTTCGGGCATCGCCATACGCCGCGCCGAAGACTGGAAGCGCTTGGCATTCGCTTCGGGCCGGAACAGCGCGATGCCGTCATCGGCGACTCGATAGGCCTTCATGCCCTCGAAGATTTCCTGCGCGTAATGCAGCACCGACGAGGCCGGATCCATCTGCAACGGCGCGCGCGCCTGGATCTTCGCGCTGTGCCACCCCTGCCCCTCAGTATAGCGCACCACCGCCATATGGTCGGTGAAGACCCGGCCAAAACCCGGGTCGACCAGCCGCGCCGCTCGCTCGCTCGCCGCGACGGGCGAAGGGTTGGGTTCGAATTCGAACGACAAGCCGATAGTCGCGGTCATGGTCTTCCTCTGGCGGTCGGGATCGCCGAACCCGGACAAGGGGCATGGCAAACAGGTTGCGAACGCCTAAGGCGGATGGCAAAACGGGTCAACATGGCTGCCCCAACCCCCTCCGCTTCGCCACTTTTCCTCCGCGAGCCCGAAATCCGGCGCGGTGTGGAACTGCTTTATTTCGGTAACAGCCACCTCACGCGGGCGATCGATCGCGGCCTGGCGGCTCAGGGCCTTGGCCGCGCGCATCACCGTGCGCTCTATTTCGTCGCGCGTCAGCCCGACATGACGGTCAGCCATCTGCTCGCTCTGCTCGCCATCACCAAACAATCTTTGGGCCGTGTTCTGAATGAGTTAACCGATCGCGGGCTGATCGAGGTACGTCCCGGCGAGCGCGACCGACGGCAGCGATTGCTGCGATTGACGGCGGACGGCGCGGCGCTGGAGAACGAATTGTTCGAGGCACTTCGCGAACGTCTTTCGGCCGCTTATGCGAGTGCCGGACAAGCGGCTGTCGGCGGTTTTTGGGCCGTGCTCGAGGGGCTCATTCCCGCCGAGGAGCGGCCACGCGTCGAGAGCCTGCGCGATTGAGGCACAGGCTTTGTGTCGACTTGCACACAAAGACCTTCTGCCGTCGCCCTGAGCCTCTCGAAGCGCCCTTGATTCGACTTGCGCGGCTTGAACGGCCCAATGTCATCCGATCATTCACAGCCAACCGACCGCCGGATCAGAGCATCTTGAGATTTCGAGCAACGCCAGCTTGTCGGCATCGAACACTGTGGTGCCGAATTCGTGCCCGCAGCGAGACCAACGGCCCGGTGCCGTAATAGGGTCCAACTCGCTATTCGCGGGCGGCGGCAGCCATTTCCGCGTTGCGTTTCGTGGCGGCTTGCAGCGTCTCCGTGAGTAGTTTCTGCAGCGCATCGTCGCGATCGAGCACATTCAGCCCCTCACGAGTCGAGCCGCCCGGGCTCGCCACACGATCGGCCAGTACTGCAGGCGAAACGTCGGCGGCAGCAGCGAGCAGCGCCGATCCCTCGACGGTCGAGACCGCGAGCCGCTGCGCCTGATCGGCGGAGAAACCCAGCGCGACGCCGCCAGCGGCCAGCGCATCGATAAACCGATAGAGAAAACCCGGCCCACTGCCGGCCAGCGCGGTGACGGCGTCGAACAACGACACATCGTCGATCCACTCAACCAGCCCGAGCGGCGCCATCAACCTGGCGATGTCGTCGCGTACGGCGGGGCCGGCGCTATCCGAGTGAAGTCCGACCACGCCCTTGCCGATGCCGACCGGAAGATTGGGCATAGCCCGCACGATCGCCCCAGCCTGAAACCGGTTGGCCAAACTCGCTTCCTCGACCCCCGCAAGGATCGAGACCAGCACGGGCACACCGGCCAGCCGATCGGCGAACCGCGCCGCGATGTCGCCGATCTGCTGCGGCTTCATGCCAAGCATCACCATATCGGGCAGCGGCCCACCCGGCAGGTCGCGCGCCTGACGCACGCCCGGCGGTAGGTCGCGGTCGCCGCGATTCACGATATCGACCTGGTCGGCGGCAATCACGCCGCTGGCAATCCATTGGCGCAGCATCGCACCGCCCATATTGCCGCACCCGACCATCCACAGCCGTGAAATGCTCACGCTTCGCCCTGCGTCTCGGTCATCGCCGCGGCCATTGCTTCCTTGGGAGTCTTGCCGCCCCAAAGGACGAACTGGAACACCGGGTAAAAACGCTCGCACTCGTCGATCGCGGAATCGACCAGCAATTCGGCCGCGCCAAGCGACAGGGTGCCGCCATCGCTCTCGATCATCGCGGCGTGACGATAGAGCAGGATGCCGCTCGACGACCAGAGCTCGAAATGACCGACCCAGAGCTGTTCGTTGATCAGCCCGATCGCCTCGTAGATTGCGGCGCGACGCTCGTCCGTGACGCGGATGTCGGGGAAAGCGAGGAATTGCAGCACGCTGTCATCGTCGCGCCACAGCGCGCGAAGCTCATATTGCGTCCAACTGCCCTTGACCTTGGCGATCACCTCATCCTCGAGGCGTTCATGTTCCCAGCCATGCGCAGCGAAATAGCTTTCGAGCATGTCGATCGGCGCGGCGTCGTCGCGTTCATAATCGGCTTCGTCGAGCATCACTCGAAACCCCCACTTATTAAAATGGAGGTGCCGGGGGCAATGAACTCATGCAAGCCTAAGGTCGGCAAGATTTCAGAAAAACTTGTGGAAAAGATGGTCAGACTCCGGCTTTCGGCTTTCCGGCGGCCTTGCCGGCAGCGACCTTGGCTTCGAGCGCGTCGAGCCGCGCGCGCAGCGCATCGGCATCGTCACGCGCGGCGGCGGCCATCGCCTTGACCGCATCGAACTCGTCGCGCGACACGAAATCGAGCCCGCCGATCCATTCCTTGGCGCGCGAACGGGCGCCCGCCTCGGCTTCGCGGCCGACGCCCGCGAGCGTGCCGGCGGCACCGTTCACGAACTTCACGAAATCGTCGAAGAGCTTGTTGTCGGACTGCATGGTCAATTATTCCCGGGAAAGTTCTAAAGGCTAATCTGGGTGCTGCTTGATGACGGCACAAGTGTTTCGGCATTGGGGTTGAGCTGATCGATCCTGTAGGTCAGGATTCCCGCGACCACCAGCCAGGCCAGATAAGGCACCAACAACCAGGCCGCGGCGGTGCGGATCCGACCGAATACCATCGTCGTCGCCAGCGCGAGCACGAACATCACGCCGATCACGATGAGCGACCAGAACACCTGATGCGCGCCGAAGAATAACGGGCTCCAGATCAAATTGACCACCATCTGCGCCGCGAACAGGATGATCGCCGACCCACGCAATTTCGATCCGCGCGCATGGATGATCATCGCCAAAGCGAGACCCATCAGGATATAGATTGTCGTCCAGGCGACCGGGAATGCCCAGTTCGGCGGCGTCGCTTCGGGTTTGACCAGCGCCGCATACCATCTGTTTTCGGACCCGGTCGGCACGATCCGCGCCGACGCGAAACCGAGCAGCAGGATGAAAGGCACGGTGACCACCGCCCAGCGCAGATACGCCATTCGTAGCTGCTCTTTCGATGCGATTTCCCTCAACGCGATCGCCCTTCCATGCTGCCCCCGCGGCAATTGTCGCCCATATATAAAGAATCGACGCGGAAACGGAGCGTTAAATTCTGCAGCTGCGAACAAAATAGGACGGTGTCTCCCTATCCTGTTCGCGGTCCCTATTGGCGAGTGGCGGCGATCAGGAATTCGATATTGCCCTCGGGACCGGTGATCGGACTTTCGACCACTCCGGATACAGTCCAGCCTTTCGCATCCAGCCAGGCCGCGACTTCGTCGCACACGCGAAGGTGGATCGCGGGATCGCGCACGACACCGCCCTTGCCCACTTCCTCGCGCCCCGCCTCGAATTGCGGTTTGATCAGCGCCATCAACCGCGCGCCCGGCCGCGCGAAGCCGAGCGGCACGTCGAGCACCTTGGCAAGGCCGATAAAGCTCGCGTCGCATACGATCAGATCGATGGTCTCGGGAATATGCGCCGGGGTCAGAATTCGTGCGCTGGTCTGTTCATGGACGATGACGCGGTCGTCCTGGCGCAGTTTCCATGCGAGCTGGTTGGTGCCGCTATCGACAGCATAGACTCGCACCGCACCGCGCTGAAGCAGCACATCGGTGAAGCCGCCGGTCGACGATCCGACATCGATCGCCACCAACCCGGTCACGTCCCAGCCGAAATGGTCGAGCCCATGCGCCAGCTTGATCCCGCCGCGCGACACCCACGGATGATCGCGGCCACGCACGTCGAGCACGACATCGTCGGCGATCGTCTGGCCCGGCTTGTCGATCTTGCGTTCCCCGGCGAACACCAGCCCGGCCATGATCAGCGCCTGCGCGCGGGTGCGGCTTTCGACCAGGCCGCGATCGACCAGCAATTGGTCAACGCGCGTCTTGGCCACGACGATCCTCCCCCGCGAACAGCCACGCATCGCCCCAGGCGCGCAATGCTTCATAAGTCGGCTTCAGCGCCTGCCCCGCGTCGGTCAGGCGATAGACCGCGCGTTTGCCCTCCGGCGGCACGCGTTCGAGCACGCCACCAGCGACCAGGATACCGAGCCGCGAGCTCAACGCCGCGCGCGAAATGTCTAGCCGCTCGAGAAACTGGTCGAACCGCTCCGCACCGAGGAACGCCTCACGCAGGATCAACAGCGCCCAGCGATCGCCGATGATACGCGACGCGCGGCCAACCGGGCATGGCGAACGGGACGGCTGATAAGATTTCATGGCACCGACGATTACGAAACTTGCCGCGCAGGGGATAGCATGGATATAGTCTGTTTTACAGACTTATGGGAGCCAGCCATGACCCGCACCGCCTTTGCCAGCAATGAAGAATCGATCGCCTATATGAAGCGGGTCGCGGTCGACGGCTCGGGCTTCACCCATTTTCTCGGCGTGGAGCCAGTGCTGTGCTGGCAGGGTGAATCCGAACTGACCCTCGATGTGCGCCCCGACATGACTCAGCATCACGGCTTCGCGCATGGCGCGATCGTCGGCCTGATGGCCGACAATGCCTGTGCCTGGGCGGCAAGCTCGGTCGCCGGCGATGTCGTGACCGGATCGTACAGCATCAATTTCCTCTCCCCCGCCAAAGGCAGCCGGCTGCGCGCGAAAGGGAGCGTGATCAAGGCGGGCAAAAGACAGGTGATCGTACGCGCCGATGTGTGGTCCGAATCGGGCGACTCGGACCCGGTTCTCGCCGCCGTGGCACAGGCGACGATCATCCCGATCGGCTGAACCGGCGGGTCGAGGCAACCTTTCTGTACGATGAACGGCGCGGTCGTTTCCGGCTGTCGCAACCGGCGCGCATTCTGGCGCAGGCCCTATTGCCTATCGAATTAGTAGGAATACCTTTTGCGTTGGGAAGCGTGACTGCTCGGCGTCCCCTAGAGCAAAGCGCGGTCACGTCTTCTCACCAGTTTTTCGCGAATTTATCGGGAGACAGAAGATGGGCACTTTTTCGCCGTTCAACCCTGCGCAACCGACCATATTGACCGTTCCCGGGCTCGGCGGCTCCGGCCCCTCGCATTGGCAGACGCTGTGGGAAAGCTCGCGGCCCGACACGGTCCGTGTCGAGCTCGGCATGTGGAATACACCGCATCGCAATGCCTGGGTGACCAAGCTCGACCAGGCGATCCGTCAGGCGCAGGCGCCGGTGATCCTTGCCGGGCATAGCCTGGGTTGCCTGGCCATCGCCTGGTAGAGGTGGCTCGGGGATTTTGGACAGAGCGTTTAAGTGGAGTTTCTGCCTGAAGGTGGCCAGTGTGGCTGCCGAACAGGAGATCAGATGACGAA
>NZ_JBSRZE010000020.1:0-56041 GCF_054057355.1 Sphingomonas sp. UYAg733 | reverse complement strand
CTACGCCCTACGCCGACATCCCCCAGAACGACGGCACGTGAGTGGTCTCCTTTTACATGCCGATCCCGGTCCCCGTTGCCGCGCCGATTGACAGTTTACCGTCGGCAGGAAGCGACCAATACGCGCCTTTCCGATGCGGTGCCGGGAATGTCGACTCATGCCGATAGCCGACATCGCCGGACCCCGCCCCGTAAGTTCGATGCATAACGTGTTTTTCTTCGCTCGCCGCTAACAGCCTGGTAGCGCGATCGGCATCCTAATAGATCATCTGTTGGGCGCTGAGTTTACGTCGCTAACTCGCACGCAGACGCTAGGCGGGTGGCCGGATCGCGATCGTCCGCCCATTCCGCCCTGCGCTTTAGACGTGTCGACAGGAAGAGCGTGGGTAGCTTCAGGAACAGCAGTTCCGAGTGAATGAACGTATCGACGGCACGCTCCCACCACATTGGTTCGCGTTTCCCGTTAGCTTTTAGCCATGCATCATAGGGCTGCCAGTGGCTCGGCTCGTCCTTCTCGATGATGCGGAAGATCTTCATCAGAACCCGGTCATGCCGCACCAGCGGATGGCGCAGCAGGATCTCCACCTGACGGTGGCCGCGCTGCTCGGTGAGGGAAATCACCCGGCACAGTTTCTCGAACTGGGCATGATCCGCGATGATGGCCTGAGTATCAAGGTCGTCGATGCGCTTGCCGAACATGATCTCGACGAACCGATCGATGTGCCCGCAGGTCCGATCGACCAGCAGCGGCATGACCCCGCGAAGCTCAAACCATCGCCGGAACATCATGTAGTGCTTGCGCTCGTCGGCGCGATGCCGCTCGATGGCTGCGATAAACGTCGGGTCGCCGGATGCGCAGACGCGGGCGGCCTCGAGGACGCGGTCGATTGCCGTGTATCCGCGATACTCGTTGTAGATGTAGATCGATCCCAGCAGGTCTAGATATCGATCGCGGAGCACCTTCAGCATCGGTCATCACTTTCTCGGGCCAGCTGCGGGCTCTCATGTTCTCTTGGCATGATCATGCGGGCGCTCGGGTAATCGTCTCGGTGAGGTGCGCGACCGGAACACCGAACTTGCGGACGATCATGACATTGTGTGCCATCATGCCGTTGCCATCGAGCGACAGCCACTGTTCGGCGCGCAGACCGCCCTTCAGCCTGAAGGCAAGGTGGAGCCGGTTGCCATCGACGGTCCCCACCACCGGGCCGGCGGCATCGGACAGCGTGCCCACGTAGCCGCCGCGTCCCTCGGGTCGCAGGCGCCACTGACGCTGAGTCGTTCGGTGGCCCTCCCGTCTGACCGACTGGTCGAGAACTATCGTCCGGTCGCCGAGCACGTGCCCCGTGCCGTCGACATGGATGATCTCGGGTCGGCGGAACATGATCTTGAGAATGCCCTCCCCCGTCGTGCGGCCGACGAAGAAAGCACTGGCGTCGAAGTGCGGAGTAGGGACTGATGGTCGCACCATCTTCTCCCCCGTCGCGCAGCCACCCATCTCGAGTATGGCGACCAGAGCCATCATGCCCTTCAGCGTCTGGCGGGTCGCTGCCGAAACCTCGAGGGTCATTGATCTGGCTCGTTTTGACTACAAGGAAGCCGAGCCGGGTATACAACCCCGAGCGCGCATCACAACGGTAGCGTCTGTCTTGTGCGGTGCTGCCTAAATTCGAGTTCAGACTCTCCTCGTGATCGAGACGAGCGACACAGCGCTCCCAGTGTCGCCGAAGTGCAGCGTGAAGCCGTGCAGGTCGGCGATGGCCTTCACCAGACTTAGGCCCAGGCCAGCGCCTTCGCATTCATGACGACCGCGGTAGAAGCGCTGAGTTACGAACACCCTGTCGGCTGTAGGAATGCCGCCGCCCTGATCCGCAACGGTGATGACGGCAGCGCCGTTATCGTCGGTCAGCGACACCGCAACGACGCCGTCGTCAGGACCGAATTTCATGGCGTTGTCGATCAGGTTCGAAACCGCCTCCATCAGCAGGCTGGCGTCACCTTCGATCGTGACATGCGCCGAGATGGTGCATCGAAGGTCGATGCCACGATCCTCGGCGGTGGGCTGGTGGAGCTCGCACGCGTCCTCGATCAGATGCGCGAGGTCGATTGGCGCGAAGCGGCTGCGGCGGGCATGATCCTCGAGTTCGCGAATGCGCAGCAGCGCCGCAACGATACCGAGCAGCTTGTCGATCTCGACGAGCGCGGCGTCAGCGACTGTCTCAAACCCCTCGCGGTGCTGAGCTTCGCGTAAGCCCCGTTCGATTCGCGCTCTCAATCGGGTCAACGGCGTCCGAAGCTGATGAGCGATATCGTCGCCGACCCCGCGTACGTCGGCGACCAATGTCTGGAGCCGATCCAGCATGGTGTTGATGTGGGCACATAGGAGACCGAAGCTGTCGGGCCGCGAGCCGACGGGCAGACGCTGCTCGAGTTCACCCGAGACGATCCTCTCGGTCAGGCGGCGAACGGTCTCCACCTGCCACGCCGCGCGGCGGCCCGCGATCATGCCGAATCCAACTGCGAGCAGCAGGCCTGGGATTAAGCCGAAAACCAGGGAGCGCTCCACGACAAGCAGCGCTTCCTCCGCTTCGTCGAGGTCGATCCCGGTCAGGAGCTGATCGCCATCCGGCATGACGCAGAGCCTGAGACGGGCAGTGTCACGGGTCTTGCCGGGAAGCTGGGTCGGGACGACGTCGGCGACCGAGGATGCCGCGCCGAGGCCAACGCCGTCAGGAATGGCCGCTACGTTACCGTCCATCAGCCGGCCGGATCGATCGAACAGAGCGAGGAATCGATCGCGGTGAATGTCCTCGGTAATCATCCGCCTGAGGCCTGCATGACGATCCGCATCGGAGAGTGCTCCGAGCGTGCGGCAGTCGGCAGCAAACGTCGCGTCAGCCGCGCGAATGTGGCTCCCACTGGCCAACGCCCAGAAAAGGCCGGACAGGACGAGCGACTGCACGATTAGCAGCCCGGCGATCGCTCCGCCCCATCGCCAGGTCGCGCGCGCGCTGGGATTAGACGGGGACATCGAACACATATCCCCTGCCGCGCACGTTGCGGATGAGTTGTGCCTCACTTTCGGCGTCGACCTTGCGCCTGAGCCGCCCCATGTGGACGTCGACGACATTGCTGTTTGGCTCGAAGGTGTAGCCCCACACGTCCTGCAGCAGCATCGAACGCGTGACGATCCGGCCCGGACGCCGAACCAGATAGTCGAGCAGTTTCAGTTCGCGCGGCAGCAGTTCGAGCGGGCGGCCCGCACGGGTCGCCACGCCCGCGAACAGGTCGAGGTCGAGCGGCCCGGCGATGAGACGCGTGTCGCGCGTTTCATTCGGACGGCGCAGCAGCGCCTCGACGCGGGCGACGAGTTCGACCAGCGCAAAGGGCTTGGGCAGATAGTCGTCTCCGCCCGACCGCAGCCCGCGCACGCGATCGTCGAGACTGCCGAGCGCGCTCAGAACGAGCGCTGGCGTGCGCCGGTCCTCTGCCCGAAGCCTAGCAATCAAATCGAGCCCCTCGCCATCAGGTAGCTGACGGTCGACAATAAGGAGATCCACGTCGTCGCTTCGCGCCGCATCCAGGCCTTCGGAAATGCGAAGGCGGTGGGTCACTCGGTAGCCGCCCGCCTGCAATTCGAGACCGATCTCGGTCGCGGTCCCCGCGTCGTCCTCGATGAGCAGAATGTGGGTCACGTCTCCTGTTCGGCTCCGTAGAGCGCAGCCGTCAACTGAATAGCAGACTGTGAACTCGTGTTTAGTCGACGGTGCCGGGCAGGCCCGGTTACTCATGACGTAAATAAACGGGCAATCCGACATGAAACTCAAAAGTTTAACGCCGCTGTTGGTCTTGGCGCTGCTGATACCTGGCAGCCAAGTCGGGGCCCATGCCTCCTCGGACGTCGCTCGGCCAGCGTCATCGCCGCTCAAGACCCCGACCGTCTATCGGAGCATCGACGGTGTCCTCGCCGTCACCATCGAAGCGCGGCCCACGCAGGTCTTGATCGGCGGGCAGACGATCGACGGCGCTACCTACAACGGTGAATATGGAGGCCCGGTGCTTCGGTTGAAACCTGGCGATACGCTGCGCATGCACTTCGTCAACCGGCTGCCCCAGATCACCAACGTCCACTTTCATGGCCTGTCGGTCAGTCCCGAGGGGCATGGCGACAACTCGATGCGCATGATCGCGCCGGGGGAGAGCTGGGACTACATCTTCACAATCCCGAAGGATCATCCGCCCGGCGTTTATTGGTATCACACTCATGGCCACGACTTCGCCGAGCGCCAGGTCATGGGTGGCCTGAGTGGCACGCTCGTCATCGAGGGATTCCAGGATGAGGTGCCCGCGACCAAGCCATTGGTCGAGCGGTTGATGGCGCTCAAGGAATTCTCGCCGAACACCAAGGGCCGACTGAACAACGTGCCGAAGCCGGCGCACGGCACGGTCAAGACGATCAACGGCCAGCTCGATCCGGTGATCGCAATGCAACCCGGCGAGACCCAGCTTTGGCGGATGAGCGGTCAGACCGCCAACGGCTATTTCCGGCTGCGCGCCAAGGGGCTGAAACTTATTGTCGTTGGGCGCGACGCCCGCCCGTTGGTGACGCCGGAACCAACCGATGAGGTGTTGCTCGGGCCGAGCGAACGGGTCGATGTCTTGGCAACCGCAGGTGCAACGGGTCGATACCGCCTAATGCAGGAGAAGAATGATACCGGTCCACTCGGCGATCTGTTTCCCGCGCAAGAACTGGCGTCCGTTGTTGTGGCGTCAGATCCGTCGCGGCCTGCACCGACGCCGCTGGGTCCGCTTGTTGTCAACGCGCCGAAGCAGGTGCCGGTGCCCGGCGATCATATTGATGCGCATCGCTTGGTGGTCTTCTCCGAAGACGTGACCACCGGCCTGTTCTTCATCAACCACCAAACCTTTGACCCTAAACGCATCGACGTGAAGGTCCCGCTTGGATCGATCGAGGAATGGACGATCCGCAACGCCTCGCAGGAACTGCACGTCTTCCACATCCACCAGCTGCCGTTCCAGGTCGTAAGCATCAACGGGAAGCCCCAGCCGTTCGTGGGCCTACGCGATACCATCGACGTGCCGATACACGGTGAGGTCAAGATTCGCATGGCATTTACCGATCCGCGGATCGTCGGTCGTTTCATGTACCACTGCCATATCCTCGAGCATGAGGACAAAGGCATGATGGCGACGATCGAGGTCTATGATCCCAAGAAGGGCCCAATGGGCGACATGAAGATGAGCGCGCTGACGCCGGAGGGTCGTCATGCGAGCTAGTGTGTACGCCGCTGCCGGCGTATTGGCGCTGCTCGGCTGGGCGCCGGCGGCGCTCGCGCAATCGGACGGAACGACCAACGGCAACACACTCCAGGCCGGCAAGGTTAAGGGCGGCGACGGCGGTAGCGACGGCGGCATGGACATGGGCGCCGAGCCAGTGAAATCCTATCCTAAGTTCACTTTCGACACGCTCGCCAATTTCGAGTTCTCGGGGCTGGCGGCGGACGCCGGTCCGAACCGCGGACCACAACCCTATTTGCGCTTCGATTCCACCTTCGTGGTCGATACCAGCGATCAGCTCACCTTCTACGGGCTATTTCAGTTCAAGGCGCGCGAACCGCGGCCGGCCGACGACCCCAACAAAGACCTGTTCGTCAACCAGGGTGCGGGACGCAAGATCGGCGGCAAGATGAAGGAGCTCTACGTCCGCTACGGCACGTGGCGCGTCGGCAAGTTCGTGCAGAATTTCGGCCGCGCCTATGTCTTACTGCCCGGACCCTTCTCGGCCGATTTCATCGAAGAGCCTGACCAAGGCTATGAGCCGAGCGAGATGCTCGGCGTCGAGAAACTGCACGTGTTCGGCAGCGAGAAATATGGCTGGCAGCAGCTTTCGGTGTCGGCCTTCATGGTCGACCGCTCACCGCTGCACCGCAGCTTCCCGTACGACGAGGGGCAGATCCACTATAAGGACGGGGGGGTCGGCAACACACATCTGCCGACCAACGTTTCGGTGACCTATGACGTGCTCAACATGCCGGTCGGCCACGGCGCACAGGCGACTTTCCAGGCGAGCGCGATCCGCTGGGGGCGCACCTACGGCGTGCCGCGCGGCGAGTTCTGGTCGACGCTCGGTGGCGATATCGCGATTCCGCTCGGCAATACGGTGCGCCGTACGCTCCAGCGGCGCTACACGCAGTTGCATTTCTATGTGGAGGGCGCGCGCCGCGCCAACTATCTCGGGATGCCAGGCAGCGATCGCAACTATGCCACCGAGGCGGCCGAGTATATGCAGGGGCCATGGCAGTTCGACCTGTCCGCAACGCAACGCTGGACGACCGATCCGGTTAAGCCGACGCAGCAGGACCGGATCTACACCGGTACTTTCGGACGCAATTTCGCCTCGCAGAGCTTGGTTCTGTTCAGCGTCGCGCGCGAGCGCGTCGCGGACCGCGCCGGGGTCTACGCTGGCGTGCGATTGGTCCAGACGCTGACGACCTGCGCGCGCTGCGCTAGCGGGCCGGCTTACTGAGCCTTGTACCAATTACGACCGAGGACGGATGCGATGCGTGAGACGGCTGATCGTGAGCGGTATGACAGAGTCGCGCGGACGCTGCACTGGCTCACTGTGGGTGCGTTGATCGTTCAGTTCGCCGTCGCTTGGACGATGCCTGATATCCACCGCGGCGTCGCGCCGCTCGGGCTGATCGCGTGGCATCTGTCGATCGGCACCGCGATTCTGTTGCTCGTCTTTGTGCGCCTGGTCTGGCGCCTGACACATCGACCACCGCCTGCACCGGCATCCCTATCGCTGGCGCTGCAATGGGTGTCGCGTCTGACCCACGCAGGCCTCTATGCCTTCCTCATCGCGCTACCCTTTTTGGGCTGGGCGAACGCGTCGGCGCGTGGATATGCGGTGATGTTGTTCGGGTTTGTTCCACTGCCACCATTGTCGGCGCCGGGTTCGCCGCTCGGCATGGCGCTCGGCGACGTGCATCAAACGGCTGCGATCGCATTGCTGGTCGTCGTCGGACTGCACGTGCTTGGCGCGCTCTACCACGCTATCGTGGTACGTGATCGCACGCTGCAGAGGATGGTCTGATATCGCGACAAGCGCGGTCCTGATGCAAACCGATCGCGATGGGAAGACGATGCCTATGCGCAGGATCGTGCTCACGACTGTCGGGACGCTCGGTGACTTGCACCCGTTCATTGCGATCGCGCTGGCGCTGCGAAGCCGAGGCTTTTCACCGGTTTTGGCAGTGCCCGAGGATCAGGTGGAAAAGTGCGTGCAGGCCGGCCTTGACGCGGTTGGCGTCCGCCCGGGCTTTGATTCGATCGCCAGGCACATGGCACTGAGCCACGACGCCGCCGTGCGTCGGATCATGGGCAATCAACGTGTCATGCTCGAACAGGTCCCTGCTGCCCGGACTTTCGGCCAACGTGACCGCGCTCGAAGCTGTGGCGGCCGACGCTGAGGCGATGATTGCTTCGGTTTTCGTCTTCGCCGCGCCGATCGTCGCAGAGAAAAACAATGTGCCGATGATTTCGGTCATTCTTCAGCCGATGGCGATGCTGTCGGCCTATGATCCGCCGCATACCCGTGATTTCTGGATGATGCGTGGCGCGCCAGTCGGCGCGGCTGGCGCTCGCTGGAATCGCTTTGCCTATGGCGCGCTTCGCTCGGTGCTCGACCGCCTGTATGGAAAACGCATCGACCGCGCCCGAAGCATGGAAGGGTTGCCGCCTACTGGAGCAAGGGCGCTGCTCGACGCGCCGGATCGCGCGCTATTGCGGCTGGGTTGCTATTCCCCGCAGCTGGCTGCGCTACCGCGCGATGCCGCGGGCGCGACGCGGATCGTCGGCTTTCCGCAGTTCGACGGCGCAGAGTTCGGCGATCACGCGCCGGATCCTGCGATCACTGCTTTTCTTGCGGCTGGCCCGCCGCCGCTTGTTTTCACTCTGGGTACCTTCGCCGTCGATGGCGCCGGCGGTTTCTACGAAAGGGCTGCTGCGGCGGCGCACTCGCTGGGCATGCGCGCGATCCTGTTGGTAGGCGGCGCGGCGCCGCCGCGTCGTGACGACGACGTGCTACGCTGCGGATACACGCCCCACTCCCAGCTCTTCCCAAAAGCGGCGGTGATCATTCATCACGGCGGTGTCGGCACGACTGGCCAAGCGATGCGCGCTGGCAAGCCCCAGCTGATCGTGCCGCACATGGGCGACCAGCACGACCACGCTGCACGCCTTGTCCGATTGGGCGTTGGACTTCGCCTCGAACCCCGTCGATTTACCGTGCGGCGCGCCACCCGGGAGATTGCCGTCCTGCTGCGCCAGCCATCCTTTCGCGCCAATGCTGCACGCATTGCTCACGCCATGCGCGGCGAGCACGGTGCGGATGCCGCCGCGAACGCGATCGCTGATGCGCTCGATACCTACCAATCCCAGTCTCAGGAATAATCAGATGAAATCACAGGATGCCGGCGCACACGACGCGGTCGCCAAGGGCCATGGCGAGACGCATTTCGTCACGCGGATCGGTTGGCTGAGAGCGGCGGTGCTCGGCGCAAACGATGGGCTGCTTTCGACCTCTAGTCTGATGGTCGGCGTCGCCGCCGCTGCCGCCGTACCGTCGCAGATCATCCTCACCGGTGTGGCGGGGATCGTCGCCGGAGCGATGTCGATGGCGGCCGGGGAATATGTCTCGGTAAGCTCGCAGGCGGATTCAGAGAAGGCCGATATTGAGCGTGAACGGCTCGAGCTCCGGGCCGACCCAGAGCACGAAAGTCGCGAGCTCGCTGCGATCTACATCAAGCGCGGCCTGCCCAAGCCCCTCGCCATCGAAGTGGTGAGCGCGCTTACTGCGCATGACGCGTTGGAAGCGCACACGCGCGACGAACTCGGCATCACCGACACCTCAACCGCCAACCCGCTCCAGGCGGCGATCGCTTCGGCCGGGTCCTTCCTCGCGGGTGGACTCCCGCCGCTCGTCACCGCCGTGCTGGCGCCGGTGACTGGTGTAGTGTGGGCAATCGCGGCTGTCGCGGTCGTCATGCTGGCGGTGCTCGGCGCGGCAGGGGCGCACGCGGGTGGGGCGCCGGTTGTGCCAGGCGTGCTTCGGGTCGTGCTGTGGGGGTCGATCGCCATGGCGGTGACGGCGGGCGTCGGCCATGTGTTCCACACGGCAGTCGGCTAATTCGCCTTCCCATTACATGCAGTCAGATGCATGCAGCACGGATGGCCGGTTTAGGTCGGAGCTGCCGTTCAATGGGCACGCATCGAATGACGGCTTTGTCCCAAGAGGCGTCGGCAGCAGTAGACCAGCCTCGGTCGTTCCGGTCCCACACGGCGAACGGCGGCTTCTGCCATAACGTGCAGTGCGCAATCCACGAACCGGTCGTTCTGCGACACGTCAATTTGTCGCCATTCACAGAGGCATGCGCCGTTCCTGCAGGCTCCCAAAGCCTCGGAGATCCCGGCGGCTGAAGCAGTGACGCCACTTACTATGCAGTAATGTCCAACGGCGCGAAAGTCTCTCGAATCGAAGCCTAAAAAACGCGCCTGCTCCGAAACTCTCAGACCCTCCTGCGTAGTTTCCGAGGCTGTAATGCTGCTTGCGATAGTTCGATGGGAGAGCTTCGCGCCGCTCCTTCGACGATCAGAGGTATTGCCATGTACGACCGCACCCACGCTTCAGCAGCCATCGCTCACGCATCCTCGGTAGACGATGCTATTGAAACGGATCCGTCGCCAAACCCGCCGAAATGGGCGAAATATCACGCCAAAATGGCGAGCGAATTTCCTTCGCCCTTTCGTGGGGAGGACGATCCGCTCGCACGACAGATCGGTAAGTTCGTCGAGAAGCTGGACATGCTGCGGCCTAAAAAAGGCGGCCCGGCGTTTCTCGGCACGAACCCAGCCCTTACATACTCCTACCCGGATGTGAAGAATATCACCGTGCCACAAGCAATGGGCGATCTCGACGCGGTCCTCGACGATGTAGTGAAACTATTCGAAGGCGCGCCCAATTGGGGCAACCCGCTGACGATGTGCAACGTGATCCCGCAATCTAATACCGCGGCGGTCGTTGCCTCGATGTTGTCGCAGGTTTTCTCCGCCAATATCCTTGAGGGCGAATATGCCTGGAACGTCCACCGTGCTGAGCTCGAGACTGCGGGCATGGTGAGTAACATGTTCGGCTGGAACGCAGTCAACAGCGGCGCGATCTACACTTATGGCGGAGGTGGCTGCTGGACGTACGGCCTGAAATACGGGCTCACTCGGGTACTGAGGGATTCGCGGGAAAAAGGCGTGCGGACCGACGCAAAGGTGATCTGTTCGCAGCAGGCACATTACGTGCAGCAGAATGCGACCGACTGGCTCGGGCTTGGCATGGACAATATCGTCCATGTGCGCACCGATGTAGCGACAAACCAGATGGACTTGGGTCATCTCGAGGAGTTGCTTACCGATTTCGCCGCTCGCGGTATTCCAGTTGCGACCGTCGTATGCACGATGGGCACGACCGACGCGAGTGCGTTCGATCCGATCGGCCAAGTGCGTGAAGTGATGGATCGGCACCCGAATCCCGGAGGCTTCGGCAAGGCAGTCTTGTATGCCGATGCCGTGGTCGGCTGGTCGTGGATTTACTTCAAGGACTATGATTTCGAGGCCAATCCGCTCGAGTTCTCCGACCGCATCCTGCCCGTGCTGAAGCGCAACGGCGACGCGATGCGCAAGCTCGAATTTGCCGATTGCGTTGGCATCGACTTCCACAAGGTCGGCTGGGCACCCTATGTCAGTAGCTGCTTCCTGTATCGCGACGCGACCGAATTTGAATCGATTCATCGGAGAGGCGCTGATGCCTATCTACAGGCGCGCACGCCATATAATCCGATGTATTATACGCTCGAAGTTTCGCGCACGGCATCGGGCTCACTTGCCGGTTGGGCCACGCTCAAATATTTCGGCAAGGAAGGCATGCAGGCGATCCTTGGCGGGATCCTCGAGACCAAATACTATCTTTATGATCTTCTCGGTAGCCATCCTGACATGGTGTGCGTCAACCCCGACGATAGCGGGCTGATCACACTGTTCCGCGTCTATCCAAAGGGCGTCGATGCCCACGTGCAATACGAGCGTGAGATGAGCGATCCGGCACTGCGCAGTGACCTGATCAAGCACAACCATCTAACCGAAGCGGTTGGCAACAAGCTGTTCGAATGGTTCCGCACCGGCAAGCAGATAGACGGCAAGTATACGCCGTACATGAGCTTCAGCACTGGCTTTCGCGACACCTTATACAACCGCGATGGCACCGATACAGAGGCCGTCGTTTACGCACTCAAATCGTTTCCAATGAACGTCTTCATCACACCCGAAACGATGCACTGGGCGTTACGCTGTGTCGAAGAGGCGCGCGACGAAGTCTTGAACCACTGATCATTCCGATCTCTTTCCACGCCGCCGACTTCGGTCGGTGGCGTGCTTCATCAAGGCTATTTGCATGACCGCGAGCTCCCTTCCTGTCGCCGATTCTGGCGGCACGCCGAAAGTCGCGGGCTGGCTCGCGCATGGCGGACAGACTAAAACGCAACCCAAAGTCGTGATCGGCATGCTGGCATTCGCGATCATGAACGTGACGACGATCGTGAGCTTGCGCGGCATGCCGGCACAGGCCGAATATGGCATGGCGTCGATCTTCTATTATCTGTTCGCCGCGATCGTGTTTTTAATACCGGTATCGCTGGTCGCCGCCGAACTCGCTGCGGCTTTCCCAAAGCAAGGCGGCGTGTTCCGTTGGATTGGTGAGGCGTTCGGCCCGCGCTGGGGTTTCGCAGCGATCTACTATCAGTGGCAGGCGATCGTCATATGGTTCCCGACCGTGCTGATCTTTGCCGCAGCTGCGCTTGCTTACATCTGGTGGCCGCCGACATTTGACCAGGCGCTAGCCAACAACAAGCTCTACACGATCGTCGTGCTGTTGGCTGTTTATTGGTCAGTCACGCTTTTCACGTTCCGCGGCATGGCCTCGTCAACGCGGCTGAGCTCGCTCGGTGGCCTGTTCGGCACGATCATTCCCGGCGCCATCCTGATTGGGCTGGGCGTGGCCTATCTCGTTAGCGGCAAGCCGATGCACCTTGATTTCGGCAGTAGCCTGATCCCCGATTTTAGCAATTTTCACAGTATGGTGCTGGCAGCGAGTGTCTTTCTCTATTTTGCCGGTATGGAAATGCAGGCTGTCCACGTGAAGGATCTCGCCAATCCCACCCGCAACTATCCTTTGTCGGTCTTGATCGCGACTGTAATGGTCGTGGTAATCTTTGTTCTTGGCACACTCGCCGTGGGCGCGGTCGTGCCCCGCGAGGCTATCGATATTAATCGCGGTCTGCTCGTTACCTACAATGCCTTATGGGCTTCGTTTGGCCTGCCCTGGCTCGGAAATGTGATGGCAGCAATGCTCGCCTTTGGCGTGCTGGGACAGGTGAGCGTGATCGTTGCCGGACCGTCGACCGGGCTATTGGCCGTCGGCAAAGCGGGCTATCTGCCGAATCTCCTTCAGAAGACGAACGCGCACGGCATGCCGGTCGCGATCCTGCTCTTGCAAGGGTTGCTCGTGACATTGCTCTGCATCGCCTTCTCGGTGCTGCCTTCGGTTGAATCGGCTTACCAACTGCTCAGCCAGATGGCGACAATCATTTATCTCGTGATGTACGTCCTGCTATATGTCGCCGCGATCCGCCTGCGCTATTCTCAACCCCACCGCGTTCGCCCATTCCGCATTCCCGGCGGCATTGTTGGGATGTGGTTTGTCGGATTGGTCGGCTTGGCGGGCGCGGTTGTCGCGCTAGGGTTCAGCTTCATTCCGCCCGCGCAGATCAGCACCGGCAATCCGGTCCTTTATATCGGCACGCTGATGGCGGGGTCTGCGCTATTCCTAGCAATCCCATTCCTGATCTACGCTTTCCACAAGCCCGAATGGAAAGCCGCGGATTCGGACTTCGAGCCTTTCGAGGCTGTCGCATGACCGGCGCGCTCGATACCAGCGCGCTGGTCACGATGATCGTCGGGTTGTTCGCGATCACCGCGCCCATCGCGATCTTGCCGCTGTTCGTGGCGAGCACTGAGGGGCAGACTGCAGGCGGTCAGCGCCGCACCGCACTGATTGCTGCGGCAACCTATGTCATCGCTGGCTTGTTAGCGCTTTTCGCTGGCAACGCAGCGCTTTCGGTGTTCGGAGTCAGCGTCGCGGCGCTGCGTGTCGCGGGCATGGCGGTGATCGGCGTGATCGGGTGGCGGATGCTGAACGCGCCGACCCCGACCGACGAGGAGCCAAAGGTGAGCCACCATCACCGCGCGTCGAACACTCACGTGCCGGTGGCGACAAGTCGCGTTGTCGCGCCGTCGCCGTCTTCAGTCGGAATCATGCCGCTTGGCTTTCCCATCTACGCAGGGCCGGGCGTCCTTTCGGTAGTTATTGCCTGGGGCAGTGGTAACCGACCGGTATATCTGGCGGCGACGGTCGCAATACTTGTGAACGCTGCAATAATCGTGGCACTCGATTTCCTCGCGGCACCGATCACCCGCGTGATCGGCGAAAAGGCGCTGCTCATTACCGAAAAGGTGTTCGGCCTGCTGGTCGTCGCGATCGCGGTCGGCGGCATGGCCAGCGCACTGCTTGTGCTGTTCCCCGGGCTTGGCGTTGGGAACATGGTGAAATGAGAACGTCGCGGGCCTTCGTGACCCTTGTTGCGCTGGGTTTGCCCTGCGCGGCGGCCGCCCAAGAGGCGGATCCGGCAGTGCGAAACCAGTGGTTTACGGGCTCGCTAGAGGCGTCTTCGCCTGCGCTCGCCAAGGCTGGCACTCTCGCGATTGAGCCGTATCTGATCTATAAGATCGATACAGGAGCATATGAAAATGACGGCCATCGGCAGGCTGGCGGCAACGGCGTCCATCAAGCGCAGACCGTGCTCGTCGTAAAATATGCCATAACCGACCGGTTGAGTTTTCAGGCGCTACCGACCTTCGTCCGCTCGACCGACGGGCGCTCGGCACGGAGTATGGGGATTGCCGATCTTCCGGTGGAACTCGAATATCGCCTTAAAGAGGAGAATGGTCGCACCGGATCGCCGTCGATCACTGCAAGCGCTGGACTGGTGCTCCCCACTGGTCGCTACGACCATCTTCGCACAGCACTCAATGGACTGGGAGGAGGTGCGACCCTGGCGAAGCAGGGGATCGTGGTCGAATCCTTGTTCGACACGAAGGGCGGGCACCCGATGCGGGTTCGCTTGTTTGCATCAGTGACCGAGCCGCTCGCGTCGCCAGAAGTGCGGGATTCGAGCGTCTATGGCACCACTGCAGGGTTTTTTGGGCGTGCACGACCGAGCGTTGCGACGCAGATGGGCGTCGCCGCCGGGTACGCGATCGATCAGCGTTGGGTGCTAGCGCTCGATCTCGTTCGCAGCGACGCCAGCCGCGTGCATCTTTTAGGCATCGATGGGCTCGGCACCCCAGTTGCGACAAGCGGCAACCGCGCCTCCAGCACGGCGATTGCTCCGGCGATCGAATATAATTGGTCGGGGAGGGCCGGGATCATCGTAGGGGTCGAAGCATCGTTCGCTGGTAAAAACACGCGTTCATATATCGCACCGCAAGTCGCGATCGCCTTAGCATTCTAGCGTCGAACTTGCCTGCAATTTCGAACGGGAAGTGGCTGTCGCGACCTTGTAGTGTGCCGCTGCTGGATCGCTTACGCGAGGGACACCGCAGCCCCAATGTCCTCTATGCTTTCGGTATCAATTGCATCAATTGTGAAAACTCGGAACAATGAGACTGCGGGTATCTCAGAACTTCGCCTAAAAAGCCGGAAAGACCGAAATCGGCCAACTTTGCCAATTCAAAAGCGAATCGAATCTCGACTCGCGAATGTCCGCTCCCGTTTGAAGCCGACATTAAACCGTCCAGACGGGAATGGCTGGCAAGTCCCACTTGTCGCCGATCCGGGCGACCGGCTGGAGTCGACCAAAGCCGGTCGTTGGCGCGATAACTGATGAACGTCCGCTCCCGACGGAACCGGCTGTTCGAATGATGCGAACCTCGCAAGCGGGCGCGCCCGATTTAGGCTCCGAGAGGCTAGCCACCTGAGCCCAAAGTATCCGGTCGACCTTTAATCCATGCGCTTGCAGGCCGCGCGGTCGGAATGTCGATGTTGTCGTGGTTACCCGACCGGCGTTGCAAATGCGGTTACGAACGCGAGGATTAGCGCGATCAGGCAAAAGAGCGCTTTGTTTTCGAACTTTTTCGAGACTGCGATGCCGACGAGGCACTGCATGAGATAATAGAAGGCGAACGCGCGCGAAGCGAGCGCCAGGATGGTGAAGGTTGTCGTGGCCCAGCACAGCGCGATGGCAAAGCTGCAGATGAGGAGGTAAGTCGTGCGCTTGGAAAGCGTGCTTCGAGAGACCTCTATGAGACTACCAGATCCGCTGATCGCATCAGCGACTGCAGCACTGAACTGACTGAAAATAGCGGTCAGCACCAGCGGATAGGTGAGCCAGATCCCAACAATTCCCGCGAGTTGCATCAGCGCATTGTCCGCGACCTGTCGGGGCAAAAAATGAAATAGTGGCGTCGCGCTGGCCACGAACAATATATATACCGCACTCGAGACGATCTGCGCGTCACGCGACCCTCGGATGCGCGTCTCGGCCTCAAACTGGCCGCCTAGATAGCGTGTCGTCTCGAACCCCTGAACGACGATCAATGTACCCGCGAGTACCGTAACGATATGCCAGGCGTCGGTGCCCGGCACAGTGGGCAGAATGATGCCATGTTTCGCGAGGGCTTGAGCGTCGTAAACTCCGAATGCGCCGAGCATCAGCAGCATGATCACAACGGTGCCTGCGAGCGCCCATTTCTCAGCTGACTCCAGCGCGCGCAGCCCCTTTGTCACCGCGAGGGCGAGCACGATGCTGATCACGCCGGTGGTCAGTACCTTCTCCGCAAACGGGCTATCTATGTCGGCAAAGCCGAGCGCGTACGATGCCAGTATCCGGATGTAGAGCGTGACCGATATGACATAAGCAGGGATCAAAGCGAGCTGGGAAACCGTGGACAGGATTGTCACGTGTCGTGGCGTGTCGTCGGCTGCGATCAGGGGTTCGGCATGGCGAATGTTGTGGCGGATGACTGAGCCAACGGCGTAGGCAAGTAGGCATATCGCCGCCATTGCCGGTGCCGACCACGGTCCGACGCTGCCGCCCAGTACAGAGACGATTACCAGGAACCCGCTGCCAAAGATGGACGCCAGCGGCGTGGTGATCGCGGACAGACGTAAACGCCAATTTCGGTTCATAGGGTGTGGATCAGACATTCGTAGCTCCGCTGGCGGCACCGCGACTGTCACCGATCGTGGACAGCGCACGACTCAATTCGTGCGGGAAGGCCCGTTGTGGTGCTGGCCACGGTTGAGCGCGCTGCTCGGCGGCGCAGCGCCATCAACGCGAGCTGGCAACAGCGACGGTTCGGCCCAATGCAGCCTGCTAGCGCTTTGCAAGAATGCATAACCGCCTGCGCCGCGTAGATTCCGATAGTTGACCATCGCAGCGGATAGGCCTTGACCCTGACATGATGTCAGATCCTACATGCTTTTGGGTCGAAGGAGTTTCATGTCATGAACGACCCACAATCCCGATCCCATGCAACGGGCTGCGGCTGTTCGGGAAAAGCAGCGGCGGAGGCGGCTGTTGCGCCCTCGTCCTGCTGCTCGGATGTACAAGTGACGGCACAACAAACCAGCAAAACGAGCGGTTGCTGCTCTGGCGGCAAGGCCGCCGAGAGCGCGGCGACGGTTACGGACCCGGTGTGCGGGATGACGGTCGATCCGGCGAAAACGGCGCATCATGCCAAGCACGCCGGACAAACCTATCATTTTTGCAGCGCCGGTTGCCGGACCAAGTTCGTCGCCAACCCTGTTGCCTATCTCGGCGACAAGCCGAAGCCTGAGCCAACAGCGACGCCGGGAGCGATCTGGACGTGTCCCATGCACCCGCAAATCCGTCAGGAGGGACCGGGGACGTGCCCGATCTGCGGCATGGCGCTGGAACCGGAAGAACCGTCGCTCGACGATGGCCCTAATCCTGAGCTGGTCGATTTCACGCGCCGGCTGTGGGTGGCGGGCGTGCTCGCCGTGCCGCTGCTGGCGATCTCGATGGTCGCCGAAATGCTCGGCATCCATGTCGTCAGTCCTGCCTCTTCACCTTGGATACAGCTCGCGCTCAGCGCTCCGATCGTGCTGTGGGCAGGCTTGCCGTTTTTCGAGCGGGGATGGACCTCGCTTCGCACCCGCCATCTCAATATGTTCACGCTGATCTCGATCGGGGTCGGTGCCGCCTTCCTCTACAGCCTGGTCGCGACGGTCGCGCCCGGCATATTCCCCCCGACCTTCCGAATGCACGGGGGCGTGGTCCCGGTTTATTACGAAGCGGCCGGGGTGGTGGTGGCGCTGGTGCTGCTCGGACAGGTCCTTGAACTGCGTGCCAGGGCAGCGACGGGGCGCGCGATCCGCGCCCTCATGGATCTTGCCCCCAAGACGGCCCGCCGGGTGCGATCGGACGGGTCCGAGGAGGAAGTCAGCCTTGCCGACGTAGCGGCCGGCGATCGGCTACGTGTTCGCCCTGGCGATGCGATCCCTGTCGATGGCGTCGTAGTCGAGGGACGCTCTTCGGTCGACGAATCGATGCTCACCGGCGAGCCCGCGCCCGTCCTCAAGGAGGTCGAGGCGGCCGTCACCGGGGGAACGGTCAACGGCACGGGCAGCCTTGTCATGGAAGCCCGCGCGGTCGGGTCGGATACGATGCTCGCGCGCATCGTCCGTATGGTCGCGGACGCGCAGCGGAGCCGTGCTCCAATCCAGGCGGTCGCCGATCGGGTGTCTGGCTGGTTCGTCCCGTTGGTCGTTCTGGTTTCTATCGCGACGTTCGTGGTGTGGTCGCTGGTCGGTCCTGAGCCGCGGATGGGCCATGCGCTGCTCAACGCCATCGCGGTGCTCGTCATCGCTTGCCCCTGCGCGCTGGGTCTCGCCACGCCCATGTCGATCATGGTCGGCACAGGACGTGGCGCGACAGCCGGCGTACTGGTGAAGAACGCGGAAGCGCTACAGGGGCTAGAGAAGGTCGATACGCTGGTCATCGACAAAACTGGTACGCTCACGGAAGGGAAGCCGTCGTTGATCGCCGTTGAGACCGTCGGCGCGGTCGAGGAAAACGACATGCTCGCCCTTGCTGCCGCTGTGGAAGGGCAATCCGAACACCCGCTCGCCCACGCGATCGTCGTCGCCGCCAAGGAACGTGAATTGAAGCTTGGGACGGTCGCCCAGTTCGCATCGCAAACCGGCTTGGGTGTCAGCGCAACGGTTGGCGGCCGCTCGGTGGTGATCGGGAACGCCGCGCAAATGAGCCGGGTCGGCGCTGATCCCAAGCCGCTCGAAGAGGCCGCCGATCGTCATCGCGCCAACGGCGCAGGCGTCATTCTGGTGGCGATCGACGGTGCTCTTGCCGGTCTGCTCGCCGTCGCCGATCCGGTTCGCGCCAATGCCGGAGAGGCAATCGCCGCACTTCGCCAGCAAGGGCTCCGCGTCATCATGCTGACTGGTGACAATCAAACGACCGCCGATGCGGTCGCGCGCGCCGTCGGCGGGCTCGACGACGTGCGCGCCGGTCTGCGGCCGGAAGACAAGGCGCGTATCATCGGCGAACTGAAGGCGAGCGGTGCCAAGGTCGCGATGGCGGGCGACGGGATCAACGACGCTCCCGCCCTTGCCGCCGCCGATGTTGGTCTGGCTATGGGCACGGGAACGGACGTGGCGATCGAAAGCGCCGGCATAACGCTCACGCGCGGCGATCTCTCGGCGATCGTGCGTGCCCGCAAGCTCGCACACGCTACGATGCGGAATATCCGCCAGAACCTGTTCTTCTCGTTCCTGTTCAACGGGATCGGCGTGCCCGTCGCGGCCGGGGTGCTCTACCCGGTAGCGGGCATTCTGCTCTCGCCGATGCTGGCGGGCGCGGCGATGGCGCTCTCGTCCCTTACCGTGGTCCTCAACGCGCTGCGGCTCAACACGGTGAAGCTATGAACATCGGCGCGGCATCGGATGCGAGCGGCATCTCGCAGCGCATGATCCGCCACTATGAAAAAATCGGCTTGGTGCCCTTGCCGCCCCGGCGCGGGAGCTACCGGGAATATTCGGATGCCGACGTTCATCGGCTGCGCTTTATCGCCAACGCGCGCGACCTAGGATTCCCGATCGACGAAATCCGCACGCTGCTGGGACTCTGGTGGGATCGCGCGCGGTCGAGCGCCGAAGTAAAGGCCTTGGCGCAATCGCGCGCTGCCGAACTGGGCCGCAAGGTCCGCGCCTTGGAAGCCATGCGCCGATCACTCACTGAACTTGCTCAGTCCTGTCACGGGGATGATCGCCCCGATTGCCCTATCATCGAGCATTTGGCTGAATAGGTTGCACGGCTAAGGGTTACTCGACCGCCGCGAGGGCTAACACCGAACGGCTGTGACACCTGCCCCGGGGCAACTTCTTGCTTGGCCGGCCTAGGAGCAGCCGATCAGCAACCGGCCCCGACATTTGCTTGTGCGCAGGTCACGCAGGGACGGATGTTTCGTCCGTTTGCAGCAATAGCGGTCGCTGCCGCTTCGAACGGCAGATAAGTCCCAATTGTCGTCATTCCGCGCGGCGAGTGCGCTCGGCAAGCCCGCATGAACGAGTGTCCGGAGTTGGGAATGTCTTGGAGGGCATTAAATGACCGATTATGGGTCATCGTCCTCGTCTAGGGAATGGCTGATCTCCCGGCGAAGTGTCGTCTCAACAGCGAGCCGCGTTGCCAGCAGCAAATGACCTTTGGCGAATGCGGAAACATCGGTAGACCTGACACCATCACACGACGGATGGTTGATAATCATGCGAACTCGCAATGCAAAGGCCTGTGCTGCGATCAGGCCAATCGTCCGGTCGTTTAGCGAGCGCCGGGCGGTGCTGAATGACGTTGTGATCACGAAACCGCTACCGGCCAGACCCGATCAATTTATCGAGATCTATGTCGCCGAACCTTACGGTGTGTCGCATGATGAAGGCTTGCGACATGCTTCGCCAGAGATGGTCGTCGTCGGGCCGCAAAGCTATCGCCGCACCCAGTTGTTCATGTCGGGCGAGATCGACGTTTTCACGGTTCGGTTCCAGCCTGCAGGTTTCCACGCGCTGTTCGGTATCGACATGTCCGAGTTGGTCGATGAAGGTGTCGGCGCCAGCGATATCGTCGGTGCCGCGTCAGAACGACTTCGCGGGGCCGTGCAAGGCGCGATCGATTTCGATGCGCGCGTCGCCATTGCTGAGCGCTGGATACATGATCGGATGGCCGATGCCCGGCCGATCGATGTGGTTGCCCATGCGGCTTGGCTGTTGTCGCGCGCTGGCGGGTGCCTTCGGATCGATGCGCTTGCGCGGCGCGCAGGGCTGGGCGAGCGACAGTTCACGCGTCGTTTCACTACGCAGGTCGGGCTTCCGCCGAAGCTCTATGCCCGAACTATCCGGTTCAATGCAGTTCTCGCCGCGAAGGAGGCTGATCCCAACGCACTGTGGACCGATCTCGTCCACGATGCAGGCTATGCCGATCAGGCGCATTTCATCCGCGACTCCCATGCCTTCAGTGGGACCACGCCCGCGCGGTTCTTTGCCGAATGGTCGGGTGCATGACGGATTCGTTCAATTCCGCATAGGATGGCTCAGCTAATCCTCCCGCAGCAACGGGAGCGAGCAGCGATGACACGACGCGATCTGGCCATCAGTCTGATGGCGATACCGGTGATGACCGCAGCGGCCACAGAAGCGACCATGGCATCGGACGATACGACCCGCAAAGTCCAGGATCTGCTCAATCGGTGGCTTGCCGCTTGGAACGCGTCCGACATGGACGCCATGTTCGCTCTGTTCCGGGCGGACGCGCACTGGGTCAATATCGTCGGTATGCACTGGAAGGGGCGTGCCGAGGTCGAACATGCTCACCGGATCTATTTCGACCTGATGTTCAAGGGCGTTCACCAGTCACTCGACGCGATCGAGTCCATCGTGCCGATCGCGGGCGGCGCAGTGAGCGTCGTCACGCGCTGGTCGCTGGGCGCTTTCAAGACGCCCGACGGTCACCTCAATCCACCGAGCCGCGACAGGATGTCGCTGGTCCTCGCGCGCGATGGCGATCGCTTCGTGATCGTCCACGGCGCCAACATCACGATCGTGGAGGAGGCCCAGCGCTTCGACCCTGCGCTCAAAGGCTCCAAGTCGTGAGGGCTCGGTCTGTCGTGGCAATGGTAGCAATTATGCTGCTGGCGGGCGCATCTTTCGGCCCATATGCTGCACCAGCCAAGGAGGCACGAACGATGCTATCGCCCGAGGATATGACGGCGATTAAGGCGATGGTGCCAGCCATGGAAACGGCTTGGCGGAACCACGACGCCGCAGCCTATGCAGGGCAGTTCGTGCCGGATGCCGAGCATATCAACGCCTATGGAATGTGGTGGCGTGGTCGTGCCGAAGTCGAGCAGGGGATCGCCTTCGCCTTGACCCGGATTTATCCGGACAATCCCATCGTCGCGAGCGATGTGTCGGTGAGCGCGGTCGGGCCGAAGGTCGCGGTCCTGCAGTATCGATGGCGGCTGAAGCCTTATGCGGACCCTGATGGCACGCATTACGCGGATCCGCAGGGGCGAGTGACGGATGTCGTGGTTCGGACCGACGAGGGTTGGCGCATCCGCAATTTCCAGAGCACGTTCATCAATCCAAACGTCCCGCAGCCGCGGTGAACGGCATTGCCGCGAGAGCTCCTTTGGAGAAAATCTTGAAAAGCTGCGTTCGGCTCAGCTGCGATTTTCGGTCATTCTTTCGACGAGATTAGCTGAACGAACGGCGGCTATTGAAAGTGAGCCAAATGCTCTTGAATGACCGGGTATGGGTCCTCGCGGCGGGCGAGCCGCCGGATAGAAGTCTCCCTCTACCGGACAGCAAGCAAGTTAAGCGAAATCTCCCAGCTTTTCGGCTTCGTCGGGCAAGTCATGCTTTTCCGGTTGATCGTTCGGCCCTCCAGGGCTGGGCTCTGTGGACATATCGCCGGGGTCAGGCTCATTGCCGGGAATCCGTGTGGCGTTCATGTTCTTCTCCTTTGCGGTTCCACGCCAACGCACGAGCACGCGAAAACGGCGAATGCAGGTTCTATTGTCCTCCTGCGGCCGCGAGCTGAATGCGCTGGTAAGTGCGCCGGAAATTGGCGTGGACGGCCGATCGCGCTAGTCGAAGCGCGCCGGCCAAACATGAATGGATGGCGGAAGCGGGGAAGCCGAATTTAGCCTGTGTATGACCGCATGTGGGTCCTGCCCGCCGCGAAGTTGCCGGTCAGGAGCCACCGCGGAGAGGGGCTGGGCGCAACCCCAGCGGTTTGCTACGCCGAGGGCAAGGATCGCCATGTCGAAGCATAATCAAATGATCGGCCGTCGCGGAGAGAAGCTGTTCAGCCTTCTCTGCTCGGAAGCGGACGTAACCTGCAACAAGTCGAGCGAAGACGACTTCGGCTGGGATATGGCGATCGAATTTCCGCCGCGGCCACAGCCAGCGATCGCACTCGACATGCAGCGAGGTCCGGTTGCCGCCCTTGTCCAGGTCAAGGCCACCGAAGGCGCTGATCGCTCGGTCGCGATCAACCTCGCCAATGCGCTTCGGTACGCTAGTTCGCCGCTGCCGACCTTCATCGTCCTAGTCATGCTTGGCGAGGACAGGCCGCGCTTCTTTGTGAAACATGTCTGGGCGTCGCTGATCGGCGCCTGGCTCCAGGTCGCGCGTGTGGCCGATGCCGAGGGTCGCGTGGACACGCACCTTCAGCGAGTATCGATCACGTTCGACGACAAGGACGAACAGACCGGGGAATTGTTGCCTTGGATCGAACTTCAGATTTCGAACGTCCGGGCACCTTATGCTGCTACCAAGACGCACATCTTCGACACGATAGGCTTCGGCAAATCGCGCGGCACCGCCAACGTCACCTTCACACTCGGCGGTGCAAATGACCTCCTCGACCTGCAGCTTGGCCTCAAGCCGCACATCGATGCCAATCGCTTCGTATATCGCAGCGAGCGCTTCGGAATCAGCGCTGGCCAACCCGAAGTCGACCTTCGCGACGTTCGCATAATTCTCGCTCCCGAGGGACAAGCTGCGCTCCTTCGCGCAACCTTTCCTAGCGGTGCGTCCGTTGCAGTTGCAGCGAAACTTTATGCCGCCGAAGATGGGGATGTCCGCGCCTGGCGGGCGGTGACCGAATGCCTCGACGTCGTTTACGGCCCTCACGGTCGTGTCAGGGCCAAGGCCAGCCTCGAGGCGGATGTCGTGACGCATATCGAGGAGCTTGCGCTCTTCGCCCACCTCCAGGCGACAGCTTCTGGCGCCAAGGTCTTTGTCGAAGTCGAGGTCGGGGGACAGTTGCTGGACCTTGGCTTCATCGAGATGCAGGGCCAGGATCAAAGCAGCGGTTGGCCGTGGATGGGATTGTCGATCGCTGTTGTTCGCAATGCCGTTTCGGTCGCCGGCAAGCCGATGCCGCCGTCATCGCTCGCCAGCCTCAACTCAGCCGCCTGGCAACTCGAAATCATGTGCGCCTTGGCCAGCGAACGGTTGATGCGGCTCGATTTCAATCCCGAGCGCGGGATCCCGCAGAAATTCGCGGCGATGCTTGCATATAGCTGGGCGGAGATTGGCGACACGATGGTGGGCGTCGTGGCGCGCCGCGCGCTGATAAAGGACGAGCGACTCAACGGAGGGCGGCGGCGGATAGGTTTCGGCACTGCCCGCATTCTGCACAGCTTTGTCGCTAATGCATCGGAATGGGCGCCGGAGCCAATCGAGCGTGCGTATCGACGACAACTCGAAATTATGGCGGCGGAGGGCAATATCCTGGCACTCGGCGACCTGCAGGTAATTGCGTCGCAAGGGCCGGGCGACCAACCGCTCAAGTGTGACTTGCCGACTGGACTCGATCGACCGGTCGGATCTCGAAAACGCAAGGCCCGATAGCTGCCTCAGTCGAGGGCAATCCAGCATGAACGACCCCCGCGACCATCATGTCGTCCCTCAATTTTTTCTGCGCAATTTCGCGGTTGATGACGCGCGCACCAAAGTGACCACAGTGGCCAAGGAAGGCACGGTCGCGGTTTGGAAAGAGCGTTCGATTAAGAGCATCGGCTATGAACGCGACTTCTATGTTCACATGGAGCGCGGCCGCCCGGTTTCCGTGGAGACGGACATTAACCGATCGATTGAGACGCCGATCAGCCAAAGTGACACTTGGACGAAGATCGTGGAAGGCCACACTGCGGAGCTGGACATGTCCGACCGCCCGATCCTCTATTCGCTGGTACGCCACCTTGAGACCCGCACGCCGCACTATCTGCAGACTGGAGCGGAACTAGCGGCGATGGCCGCCGATCCCGAATCCAACATGAAGTTCACGGACGAGGAGCGCGAAATGTATGCATATCTTCGCGCCAATCCGGAAGATGCGAAGGCCATGTACAATGCAATGGCGCTGCGCTCATTTGCCAATGACTATGATCGATCGCTGATTCAGGTTGCCCGGTCACCGATTCCTCTGCGTACGTCCACCACGCCGGTACTCTCGGCGCCAGCGCCGGCGCACCCAGCCATCGACATGCCCTTACCGAGCATGGTGCCCTTCCAGCGCGTATTGGCCGTCGACCCTCACACGCTCGTTCTGGTCGTCGTCGGCGATTTCGGGGGCGCGTTCGTAAACAACGAAATGCCGCTTGATACCGCTGAGGGGTTCAACCGCAGTGTCGCAGGTCAATTCGCCAATTTCCCGATGGTAAGACACATGGTCTGCGGACGCGACCGTCTCGTCGAGGACATGTCTTGGGCGCCCTATGACCTCGTGTCCGAGACGCCGGCGAAAATTGTGTTCAAGCGTCGCTCAGGGCCGGTGGAGTGGCGCCAAAATATTCCGAGCGATTGAGGTCGAGCCGTAGCTACTACTTCGGCGGTCGGGTCGGGATCCGTGCCGTCCCAAACGCTGCGGCTAGATCGATATGAACGAATGTCCGCACTGCGGAAGCATGAAGATCGCCGCGGATGGCCACTTTTGGGTCTTTGCGGCCGTGAAGCAGTCGAGCAGGTCCGACAAACTACGAAATGCTTGGGCCGCTACGCCCACGACCGAAGCTCCAGCTGATCCCGTCGCCGCGCACGATGCCGGACACGCTCTTGCCGATATGGCGATCGAGCACAGGGCGCCACGGCACCAGCGTGAACTCGCGCGACTTCTCGACCAGCGCGAATCGCCCGCTCATCGTGTCGATTGGCCTGCGATAGATGCCGCTCACCCGCGCGCCAGATTCGGTTTCGGCAAAGGGCATTCCTATCTCACGAGATAGCTGCGCGCCGACGCGCAACAACTCGCGCCTTTGAAGGCCGGCAATCATGCCGGCGCGATATGCCTTGCGACCATCCATTTCCTCGACGAACCCTTGCGCGATCAGCCATTGCCGCCGCCGGGCCTGCGCATCACGCGCGTCATGCCCGAACCCGGTATCGCGCAGCGGCACCGGATCGGCCGCGACCAGCTCGCGGTCGAGCCAAGTCGCTGCCTCGGCGCCGACCAGCTTCTCCAGCGGCTGCGTCGAAAGTATCTGGATCGTTACCGGACGATCCCGGGCGCGCGCGGCTTCATAAGCCACGGCGCGATCGAGATGATCAGACGCGACGATCCACGTCCCATCCGCCTCGCGCGTGACACCGCCGGTCAGCCGCCGGATGGCCTCGAGCCGGCGAACATGGGTTTCGGCGAACGCCTCGGTCGCGGACGAGTCATGCCGAAGATGCGCATCGATATCGTAGCGTCCGCCATTTGCGGCGGCGATCGCGGCAACGGTGTGGTCGGCCTCGCGCACCGCGGTCGCGACGGCCTCGATCCGCACGATCGCGCCGCTGGCATAGGGTTCGACATTCTCGCCCTTGCCGATCTCGACATAATGAGTGCGGCCGTCGGTCGCTTCGACGAGCAGATAGTGTCGGTCGCCAGCCTCATCGGACAGCCCACGCTGGATAACGCGGCCGATCAGCGGTCGGGCGTCGGGCGCGGTCGGTTCATAGATCGCCTGATCGGCAAGCGCCGGCGACCGCCCGCGCGCGGCGAACGCGCGCTGCATCGTGCGGATGATGTCGCCGCGCTCGCCCATCTGTTTCAGCGTGGCTGCAAGATCGGGCGCGAGCCGCCAGGTCGCGACGCCCATCTGGTCGGCGAGGCCCAGCCGTTCCAGCTTACGCAGCCGTCCCATGCGGACGGTCTGGTCGAACGCATCGCTCGCGCCCGCGCTGACCAACCGAACGGCATCGGCGTCGCTCAGCAGCAAACGATCGATACTGGTCAACCGTTCCTGCTCGACCTCGCCATGAAGCCGGGCCTGGATGGCGTCGTTCGTGCGCGGCCCGAGATCGAGATCGACCAGCTCGGCGGCACGCTCGCGCATCCCCTGCGTGAGATATTCCCGCGCGATGATCAGATCCTTGCCGCGGTCGTCCTTGCCGCGAACGATGATGTGGCTGTGCGGATGGCCGGTGTTGAAGTGATCGACCGCGACCCAATCGAGCTTCGTCCCCAGATCCTCTTCCATGCGCGCCATCAGGCGGCGGGTGAGCGGCTGCAGGTCATCATAGTCGGCGCCATCCTCGGGCGACACGATAAAGCGGAACTGGTGACGATCGCCCTTCGCCTTGTCGACGAACGCCTTGCCGTCGATCTTGTCGGTGTCGGCGCCGTAGAGCTGTCCGCGTCCACCGTCGCGGGTGGTCCCGTCGCGCTCGACATAGCGCAGGTGCGCACGCGCCGCGCCATAGCCCTTGCCCGCCAGCTTGACGGTGCTCGCCTTGATGATGACGCGGCGCGCGCGGAACGCGGCAAAATGGTCACGGCTGCCGAGCACCCGGCCAACGCCAGCACCCCGCCCGATCCGGCTCCCGTCGAACCGGCCGCGCCGACCGGACACGCCCGTGCCGCCGCGCGCGAGATTGGCGGCGGCCAGGACGCGGTGGAGGAACTTGCGCCCTTGCTTGCTGCCCTTGGCGCGGATGCGCCCCAGGCGGGGTTCGAAATCGTCTTCGCTCGCCATGCTGGACCCTCAGCTCACGGGTTGAGCGGCCAGCATGACTCGGCTGCAACTCCATGAAAACCGGTGCCAAAAAAATCGAGCTGTTCCGCGGCATGGAGACGCGCTTGGCACCATGATCGGCCGTCTAGTGCCAAGAATCGCTCGCGATCCTCTCAAAAAACGATGTGCAGACAACAGCTTATGGTGATGGTCCGCAGGACCGGCACCATTGCTTAATCTTGCCTTACGCCGCCCTCCCGCAAAAACCGCCGAATCCCCTCTCATTCCCGCTCACGATCCAACCGAGCCGAGGTAAAAAAGAGGAGCGACGCCCGACCGAGCGCCGCTCCTCGAAACTTGTCCTCATTGCGTCTTGTCGAACGCCTGCTGTGCCTGCACGCGACCCCGGAATCTCCGTTTGCCCATCATCCCGTGCGCATTGCCATCGCCATCGACGATCATCACCGCGACGAACCATTTGCCATCCAACCGCCCGACAATCGCCACTCGATCCAGCTCCAGATCCTCCTCATCGACACTCGCATATGCGCCGATCCAGCGTTCCTGGACCCGCGCATCCCAGTGAAAATCCACCTCCTCCGCTTCCAGAAACCGCTGCGCCAGCGCCTCTCCCGCGCCCCGCCCGAACTCGATCTCCAGTCCCGAAAGCAGCGCCGCCATCACCCGATCCGACGCCGTTCCAATGCTCTGCATCATGTTCATGACCTGCTCCTTTTCTCCTCGACCATTCGAGGGCGACCCCTCGCCGACGGGCGGCGGAGCGGCTGTCAGGGCCGCTGGAGGCGAAGCCGTAAGCGCCGCGTGAGCGGCGGCGGAGGAACCGATTTTGTTGCGCTGAAAACGAACAAACGCGCGTGCGCAGCACGCTTCCGCTTCGCAGCAAAATTGGAGGGGCCGCCGGCCTTGATAGGCGTTCCGGCGGCCGTCATGCTTGGCCTTGCCGAGACGAGCCCCACCCCATCCGCATTGTGCGCACTGATGCCTAGTGCCGGGACATGTCGCTGCCGAGCGCCACGAACAGACCATTTGCGGCGGCCGGTGCCGACGGCTCATTCTTCGCTGATCGCGCCATCAGCACATAGAATATCGTGCTAGGCGGCGGCGTATTTGGTGACTTGGCGGGTCCGGTTTCGCCACCGACCAGTGCCGCCAGATAGGCGCGCGTTTCGCCCGGCAGCGCGCGTCCGGTCGCGAGATGATCGGCGTAGCGCGCCGGGCCGGCATTGTAGGCGGCGAACAAACCGGGATAGCCGAACCGATCATACATCAGCCGCAGATAGCAACTGCCGGCGAGGATATTGTCGCGCGGATCATGCGGATCGGGGCCAAGCGTGAACCGGTTGCGCATCGCTGCCCAGGTTGTGGGCATCAATTGCATCAGCCCTATCGCGCCAGCGCGGCTCGTGATCGGGCGACCGCCGAGCGTCGTCAGCCCAGCGCTTTCTGCACGAATGACGCGCTCGATCCACAGGACCGGCATCCCGCAGCGCCCCGATGCCTGCTCGGAATAGGGCCGCCAGCGGGTCACCTTATCGGGCGCGACCGTCGCCGATGCGACCGACAATGCCGCCGCGAGCAACATCACCATGCCCATATCAGGCGGGCGCGACCGACGAGGTCGCGGCGCGCGCTCACGCCAAAATAGCGACCGTCGAACGATGCGGGGCTGTCGGTCATGAGCAGAAGGAGCTGGCTGCGCCGAAGCCGAACGCACCCGCGCCACCACGGCATCGCCCGACCGCTCGCATCGATCTTGAGACGGGCCGCAACCGGTTCATCATTGACGAGAATGATGTTGCGGTCCGCACAAACACGGTCACCCGGCATCGCGACGACGCGCTTGACCAAGGGCACGTTGGCCGGAAGGTAATGGCGCTGCGCGGCGAGCGAGCGATATGGCTCGGCCAGTCGTGCGATCACCATGTCGCCCTTGCCGATGTCGTCCGCGCCGCCGACCAGATAGAGGCCGACGGGCGCGCTGGCGCTCGCATTCCAGACCAGCAGCGGGCGCGGCGGGACCGCGATGGTGGCCGCGGCGGCGATGCCCAAAAGCCCCAGCGCGATTGCGCAGCCGCTCCGAAAATGCCGCTTTGCGCGCATGGCGCGACGGGGATCAGCCATTGCCCGTCTCCCCCAGCGACCAGACGTCGAGATCGTCGATATGGTAGCGGATGTGTCGGCAGTGTCGGCGGAAGCGCGGTCCGGTCCCGCCGGAACGATGTTCCTGAAGCGTGCGGGTCGAGACGCCGAGATAATGCGCCGCCTGTTCGGGGCTGAGAAAGGGCGAACCCTTCAAGGCGCGCGCCGCGCGTGCATTCTCGTCTTCGTCGGTATTCGCCATCCTGCGCCTCGCTCGTTCCGAACGCGGCCTTACGCCGCGCGTCGCGGCGGCCGGGATGCGCGTCTGAACTGAGGTCGGGGAGGGTCGGAATCGACTATACGCGATTCCGACCCCCCTCCATTGGAAGAGCGAAGCGGTTCCCGCGCCCGGTAGGCGCGGGAACCGGTCGCGATCAGTCGGCGGGATTCCAGATGATCGCGAAGGCGTCATCGTCGTCCTGACCGGCGGCGCGGCCGAGATTGGCGTAGAGGCGGCGCGGCCCGAACTCAGGGGCGGCTAGCGAAAGCGACACATACTCGTTCCCCGAAGACTCGCTGACCCGGTTCCAGCCCGCGCCGACTTCGACTGGTCCCGCCATGACCCGATAGTCGGGCTGCCGGTCGCCACTCTTGCGGGTGTTCGGGAGGATTTCGATGTCGGTGCGGATCGAGAGGGTCTTGAGCTGGCCCTTGAAGCCGTTTCCGTCGCGGGTGACATATCCGATGGCAGGCATTGCAGGTCTCCTTGATGTCGCCGTTGCGAACCATTCGCGGGCGATGGGCCGACCGTGGGGACGGCGTTAGCGGGTCGGCGAACCGTCAGGCCGCAGCGCAGCGGAGGACCGGAAGGCGGCGGCTCATTTGCAGCGCAGCGGCCGCGAGGAGCCCGCACAGCGGGCGGGGAAATGAGCTGTCGACGATGGTTTCGCCGGCCCGCGGCCGGCCCAGGTCATGCGCCCGACAAGCCCGGATGGTTGGCACGGGACTCGAACATGAGACTGAAAAACGACTGCCGGATCAGGTCATCTGCGCCGGCGGCTTCGCAGGCAAAGTCAGCCCTGGATCCTGTGCATCGGTCGTGCTGCACCGCCCGCAGTGCACCGCGCTGATGATATAATTCATCGCGGGCTGCGTTCGACGACGGGCCAAACCGACGTCGCAAGTGTGAGCGGAAGAGATGCGTCGTCGCTCTTTTGCTGGCACAGCGGGACCGTCCCGCGCCAATCGCGGCGGCGGTGACTGGCTGGAACTGGTACGATGCCGATCGACCTCGAATCCGTTCCTGATGCCGCCGCTCTACGCCGGACCGTGGGCGTGGTGGCGCTGCTCAATCTGGCCTATTTCGGGGTCGAATTCGCGGTCGCGCTGCGGATCGGTTCGGTGTCGCTGTTCGCCGATTCGGTTGATTTCCTCGAAGACGCCTCGGTCAATCTGCTGATCCTGATGGCGCTCGCCTGGTCGGCGCGGGCGCGGGCGCGAATCGGCATCGCGCTCGCGCTGATCCTGCTCGCGCCCGGCATCGCGACGCTGTGGACCGCCTGGGCGAAGATCGGTGCGCCGATCGCGCCCGACCCGCTGGCGCTGTCGGCGACCGCGCTTGGCGCGCTCGCGGTCAATCTGTTCTGCGCGCTGCTGCTGGCGCGGTTCCGGCATCATGGCGGGAGCCTGACGCGCGCGGCGTTCCTGTCGGCGCGTAACGATGCGTTCGCCAATGTCGCGATCATCGCGGCGGCGGTCGTCACCGCGTCGGTATGGCGATCGGCGTGGCCCGATGTGATCGTCGGGCTGGGCATCGCGGCGTTGAACGCCGATGCCGCGCGTGAGGTCTGGAGCGCGGCGCGGCGCGAGCATCGCGCTGCCGCCTGAGCGGCGGCGGGCAACATGGTTGACCGCCGCGCCGCGCCGGGGGCGCTGGATCAGCAGGAACCAATCGAGATTCAGCCCGTCAGCCGTAGCGGCGGCGGCACAAATTCGGCCGCAGCGAAGTACGCGAGGATCGCATCATAACTGCCAAGCCGTTCAGCGGTCGACAGTCCGATCACGACATATTCCTCCTCGTCGGCGGCGAATAACGGAACCTCGCCGCTACCCGTGAACACCGCGATTTCGGGACCGAACTGGCCGGGATAGCCGCCCGACCAGCGCACGAACGGCAGATGATGATCGACGCAAAAGCCTTCGAGATCGTCGAGCCGCCCCCATGCGACCTCGTGCGCATGGAGGCGAAGCGCATCGTCAGGCGGGATTTGCGAAGCGTCGAAATCGGGGCCATCCCAGTCAGTGGACAGCCCTTCGCCGGTGATGAGATCGACCAGTTGGTTGCATAATCCAGCGGTAAGATCGCCGCCGATGGCGATCGATACGGAAACACGGTCGGCCATGTCATTGCTCCTTTCCGCGCGCCAGCCGCCGGGACGGCGGCGGCGCGCGGCCGATTTTTTGAGGGGTCGAGAAAATGGGGAGCGGCCTCGCGCCGCTCCCCAAGGGATCACGCCGCCAGTGACACCGCGTCGGCATCGTCTTCTCTCTGCGGCAAGGCGATCACCTTGCCGGGGGCGGCGGGGGCCGGCTCATCGTCGCCGGTTTGCTGCCCGATCTCGCGCGCGGCCTCGGCCTTGGCGTGAGCCGACACCGTGCCGACGCCGCCACGCTCGGTATAGGCGGTCGGCGGGAACGCCATCCAACGCGGCACCCAATCCTCGCGCTTGGTGCGCCCGTTCGCACCCTCCAGATGGTCGCGGATGATGCGCTTCATCGTCTTGGTCTTCTCGCCCCCATTAGCGGCGGCGACGGTTTCGCCCGCGACCTCGGCGACGATCCGTAACAGCACCTGCTTGTCGCGGAGCAACGCGAAGAACGCATCGTCCGCCAGCCAGTAATGCGTCATATCGACGCCGATGTGCGTCCCGACCGCCTCAACGGCGGCACTGCCGCTGGCGAGGGTTTCGCCCATGACGATGGCGATCACCTCCATGACGATCCGGTCGGGCAGATCGAGCAATCGGTGTAAAATGGCGACCAAATCGTAATCGTCGCCATTCCCGCCGGTCACGTTCGGCTCGTCTTCGCCAAAGCCGAGAACGCCCAGCACCGCCCGGCGACGTTCGTCGAAATCCGCCTCGGCCTTGCAGTTGTCGAGGCTATCGCGGACCTCGTCGTTGCGGGTGGATTGCGGCTCGGGTTTGATCGTCCACAGGTGCGACCCGACAATCGTATGGGCGACCATCAAGCGCAGCGCGACGCCGGGATGCGCGGTCATGCCTGCGCGGACGGCGGCGTGGCGATGCAGGTCGATATAGGTCTGCATCGTCGAAGTGACTTCGGGTCGGGTTGGTTTCGCAGCCGTTTCGGACTTGGCGAGCCGCGCGGCTTCCTTGCGGCTGACATAGCCTTCGTGGATCGTCACTTCGCCATTGGCGCGCACGTCGAGATAGACGCGCCCGCCCTTACGCTTCCCCGCCTTCTCATATTCCCAGGTCGAGAAATGTTCGGACGACGGGACGACAATCGCATCGGCCCAGCCTTCCTCGATGACCGCCAAACGGCGCGCCTCGATCGCTGCATTTTGCACCGTCCAGAAGGCATCGGCATCGGCGAAATAGCGGTCCTCGCCAAACAGATCGGCGATGGTGACAAGGCCGCTTGCCTCCACGTCGAACAGCGCGTGTTTGACCGGCACCGACTGCCCGCCGAACAGCCACGCCTTCAATTGATGGCCGGTCGGGAGATAGGCATTCTCGTCGTCGGCGAGCGCCAGCCATGCCTTTTGCTGGCTCTTGCTGGCGAGGGTCAGGTGACGGACGGTCGCCGCATCGATCCGTTCGTGGCGAAACAGATCGCGGATCGCGGGCAACAGATTGCCGAGCGCCAGCACCCGTTTGATAGCGAGGTCGGGCAAGCCGAAGGTCGCGGCGATGTCCTCGACCTTGCGGCCCTCTTTCACCAACCGGGTGAAATTCTCCCACTGTGTCACCTCGTCTGGGTCCAATCGCGCCATGTTCTCGATCATCGACGCTTCGATGGCGGCGGCATCGTCGCCCTCGTCGAGGATCGCGCACGGCATTGGTTCGGGCGTCGGATCGCCCGCCGCGCGACGTTCGTCGGCGACGATCTTCGCCGCATGGAAGCGGCGGCTTCCGGCGACGATCTCGAACAGGCCGGGGCCGCAATTGGGGCGGACGATCACCGGCTGTAGGACGCCCCGGCTGCGCACGGTCGGCAATATGTCGGACACGTCGGGGGCTTTTTTGCCGTAACGCATATTGGCCTTGCTGACCGACAGCTTGTCGAGCGCGATAAAATCGAGTTTCATCATTCTACTCCTTGTGAGTGCCGGTCCGTGTTTCTTTGAAGGGGATGCGGACCGGTTTTCGGGATTGCGGCGAACGGCCGCAGCGTCGGCCGCCATCCGGTTCGGATGGCGGAAGCTGGTCGGGTGCGAGGTAGGTCAGGGCGGCGCGCAGCCGGATTTCTGCGTCGGCAAATGCCGCTTCGGTCTGGATGGTCGACCCGGTCGCACACGCCGTGTCCGCCCAGAGCGACAAGGCTATGAGGCTGGCAAAACCAAGATCGCGTTCAATGGAAAGACCGAGCGGCAGTCGGACGGCAGCTATCTCCGACAGACTGAAACTGCCGAGTTCGGGGCAACCGAAGCCGAGGTCGGCAAGGCCGAACAGCGTATCGCCATCGCTATCGAGTTCGGTCGCGAGCCACGTCGCGGCACCAACGGGATTAAAGAATTTGACGACCGGCGGGGGGTCGGGTTCGCAGGCGTGCGCGCGATAAGCGTCGCGCCGCGCGGCGGCGTTGCGGATCAAGGCGTCGCGCAAGTCGGGCGTGAGCAAATCCATCGTCACAAATCCTTCGGCTGGAACAGGTCGAGCTGGTTGCGCGCGTTGATGTCGAACAAGCCGAGGTCGCATGGATGCTGTGGCTTCTTGGGTTCGAGCGGGGCGGCGGCGCGCGCGGTCAGCCGATCAAGTTGCGTGATCGGGACGACACCGGGGACGAGGGTTTGCGGCCCGATGGCGGTCGCCTCGATCTCGAAACCGGGTGCGGGCGTGGCAGCGGTCATGGTCATGCCGCGTCTGCCTGATTCTGCGGGGTGCAATGTTCGGCATGACGCGCGAGCAACCAATCGGCGGCTTTAGTTGCGGCGCTGGCGGCGCGGAAGATCGCGCGATTGTCCTCGCGGAGCACGTCGAGCCACGATGCCAGATAATCGGCGTGACGCACGGTCGGGACGATGCCGAGTGCCGCGCAGAGAAACGCCGATCCCATTTCGGCGACCAGTTCCTCGCGCGCGTAATCCTTGCTGCCGAACCCGGTGAACAGCTTGCGGTCGAGCCGCGACGGGTGGCCGGTGGCGTGGGTCAGTTCGTGAAGGCAGGTCCGATAGTAATTGATCTGCTCGAAGAACGCCGGTTGCGGCGGCACCTGCACGAAATCCTTTGCGGGGACGTAGAACGCCTGATTGCCGCCGATGCGGAAATCGACGCCGCTGGCTGCGATCATGCATTCTGCGACCGGCACGATCTCGCGTTCGGGGAGCGGGACGGGTTCGGGCGCGAGGCCGGGACGCAAGCCCTCGCACTGCGCGACGTTGAACACGGTAAAGCGTTTGAGGAAGGCGATGGTCTTGGCGTCGTTGCCGGTTTCGACGGCGCGGGCCTTTTCGGCCTCGGGGATGAAGCGGTCGGCATAGACCACGGTCGTGCCGCGCTCGCCCTTCCTGACCGCGCCGCCCGCGTCGATGGCCTGTTTGAAGGTCAGCCACCCTTGCGACGGGAAACTGTGATCGATCACCGCGCCCCACAGGATCAACACATTGACGCCCGAATAATGCCGTGCGGTAAGGGCGTTCCGGGGCAAGCCGGTGGTGGTGCCGCCGGGTCGGCCCCAAGGCTGAACCCACGGCACCCGCCCCGCTTCGAGTTCTCCCACGATGCGCACGGTCACCTCGTCATAAAGGTTGGTGCGGGGTGCCTCGGGTGCGGGCCGGGTATCACGCGCACCTGTGCTGCGCGCCGTCGATGCCGCGCGGGTCCGGCGCTTGGCCTTCGCGCGAGGGCTGGTCGGGGAACGCATCGCAAGCCTCCATCACCGCCCCAAAAACCCGCATGGCCTCCCCGAAAAAGCGGGGGTGGGCGGCGAGATGCGACCGGAGAGGCCCGCCGCGAGCGGCGGCGGCACCGCAGGCCGGAACGCAGTGGAGGAGCCGGGCGCAGCCCGGCTTGCCGGCGACGCGGGCGGGCCTAGCAGGGAGCGCCGCCCACCCGCGCTTGCCCGGGAAGGCCACAAACAGCGCCGCCGCGCATCCGCGCGGCGACCGCGACACGGGACGGGCACCGCCCGTCCCGGCGCCAGCCGATCGTCACCGTCAGGCCGAGACCCGCCAGGGGCTAGGTGGCGAGGGCAAGCCCGAGCCATAGAGCGCGGTCGCGCGGGCGAAGCCCGGCGCGAGGCGCCGGACAGCGCCGGTATAAACCCCTGGGATCGTCGGAGTCGGCGTGGAAAACGCAGTGACCCGTTCGGTTCTCGAAAATCTGAGAATGGGCAACTTCAAGCTAGCGGCGCATCAACGAGCGGTAGCCGCCGCGCGCCATCGACCGCGCCTCTGTGACCAGGCGTCGAATCCGCGATCGCAGCGACTCCGAAGGATCACGCCAGTCGCGCGCGACGCGTTTTTCGCCGAACAGGGCATCGGCCATTTCGCGGTGACTCGCACCCGCCCGGAGCGCATCGTGGACGCGGAGCAGTATCAGTCCGCGCGGCACCCAGGAATCAGCGGGAAATAGTGATGCCGCGAAGCGCCGGTGGCGGCACAGATGAAGGAATCGACGCAACGGCAGAAGCCTTGTCTCGGCGCTACGCCGTCCGTGCAGGCGATAATGGAGGACCACGGGGCCGCTGATGAGACTGCCGGCCTCGAGATCGAGCCGGATGTGATTCCAGCCGTCGGACAGGACCGCATGTTCGCGGTCATCACTACCGACCGCGAGCGTCAGCCACGGTGCGAGATGCTGCAAATCGATACCGTCGGGATCCTGTAACGCGGCCGGCAAAGCGACGACGCGCAGCGCGCCGGGATCGAGATCGGCATGCCAAATGATCCGCGCATCCGGGGCCGCACGCTCCGGATGCTCAGCGAAAGTGAATCCCCCACTGGGCCGGGTCGTCAATCTTGCCATCGACCAATAGCGTAGCACCCCGCGTCGCGGTGCTCGCGCGGGTGTACCAGTCGACATAGCCGGGGTCGCGACGCAGCCATTCCCACATCAATCCGGCGCAATCGATGTTGCGCAAGCGAAGATAGTCTTGCGGATCGCGCCACGCCGCGGATTCATCGTCGGTCACGCCTCGGGCGCCGCTCGCTGTGATAAGCTGCGAGCGGGACTTATCTGCAGCAACCATTTATGATATTGCAATTCTATTACACGATTCGCGAAGCGTCGGCGTGAGATGCCGTCGCTTCGCCCGAGAAAACAGGGAAGGGCGATCGCGGGAACAGCGGCGATTTGAGGCGCCGCCTGCGGTCGGGATGCTGCCCGATGGGCATGCACATGATGACGATCGAATTCATTCGTATCGTCGAGGCCGTGCGCAGCGCGCACGACCTTAACGTGGTAATGGCCGCGATCGCGGCAGATCTCGGATTCCAATACTTCGCGCTCACCCATCACGTCGATATCATCGTCGCGAGTGGCACCGCGATCCGGTTGCATAACTATCCGGACAAATGGGCCGAATATTACGATGCCAACACGCTCGGCGTGTCCGATCCGGTTCATCGCGCCAGCCATGTGACCAGCGCAGGCTTTACTTGGTCGAAGATGCCACAGATGATTCCGTTGACCGCGACAGATCGGCGTGTGCTCGCGCTTGGTCTTGCCGAAGGGATCGGCGACGGGTTCACGGTCCCCGCGAATGTCCCTGGCGAGGCGCGCGGATCGTGCTCGTTCGCCAATGACGCGGGCCGGCCGATGCTCGAGGCCATGCTGCCGCTGGCGCAGCTCGCCGGCACGTTCGCGTTCGAAGCGGCGCGCCGGCTGTGGTCGCAGCGCGGGCACATGGCGACGCCGCCGCCGCCGGTGCTGACCGACCGCCAGCGCGACTGTCTGCTTTGGGCGGCACGTGGCAAGAGCGACTGGGAGATCAGCCGTATCCTTGGTATCGGCGAGGAGACCGTGATCCGCCATCTCAAGCAGGCACGCGAGCGATACGGAGTGCAGAAGCGGACATTGCTGGCGATCCGGGCCTTGTTCGATGGAACGCTCAGCTTCACCGATGTCCTGAAGCGCTGATATTCCCTTTTCTGGGAATAGCGCGGACCCGCCGTCCTCGCGATCCTCAACCGCATTCACGGCTGAGGAAATGCCCATGCTTCGTATCATTCGTTCCGCTGCGGCGCCGACGAGCAACAAGGCGCTCCGCGCGATGTTCGCGGCACGCAAGTCGGTGTTCGTCGACCTGCTCAAATGGGACGTCCCCGTGCTCGACGGGCGCTATGAGATCGACCAGTTCGACACCGAGCATGCGACCTATCTGATCCTCTCCGACCGTTTCGGCGAGCATCTCGGATCGGCGCGACTGCTGCCAACGCTCCGGCCCCATATCCTCGATACCCTCTACGCGCAGCTATGCGAGGGGTCGCCGCCGCGCGGCAATCATATCGCCGAAATCACCCGTTTCTGCCTTGATCGCCGATTGAACGCCCGCGAGCGCCGTCAGGTGCGAGACACGCTGGTCGCGGCACTTGTCGATCATGCGCTCGCGCACGGCTTCACCCATTACACCGCGATCGCGGAGATGGGGTGGTTCCAACAGATTCTCGCGTTCGGCTGGCGCTGCCTGCCGCTCGGGCTACCGCAACTCGTCGACGGATCGGTGCTTGCGGCGCTCAGGATCGACATCGGCCCGGAGACGCCTGCGCTGCTCGAGCGCGCCGGGATCAAGGCCGACGATACCGTGCGGGCCAGCAATCAGCGCATCGCTGCGTGAACAGGAGACGTCCGATGACCTCATCCTCCAACACGCTCATCGATGCTTGGGCCGATCGCCTCCAACGCGACGGTTATTGCATCATCCCCAATGTCCTGCCCAAGGCGGACATCACCGCGCTCGACGACGAGCTCGCGCCGACGTTCGCGCGAACTCCCTATTGCCAAGGCGGCTTCTACGGCGCGAAGACCAAACGGTTCGGGCGGCTGCTGGCGCGATCGGATCGGATGCCGATGCTCGTTCAGCATCCGCTGATCACCGGCATCGTCGAAAGGCTGTTGTCGCCGTGGTGCGACACGCTGCAACTCAACGTTACCCAGGCGATCGCCGTGCATCCCGGCGCTCTCGCTCAGCTCCCGCACCGCGATCAGGATATGTGGGCGGCGAGCAAAGGAGAGGTCGAGTATCTCGTCAACGTCATCTGGCCGCTGACACAGTTCCGTGCCGAGAACGGTGCAACGATGGTCTGGCCGCACAGCCACGGCGTGAAGGCGCTCGAGATCGCGCCGGACACCGATCCCGTCCCCGCCGAAATGGCACCGGGTTCGGCGCTTTTGTTCCTCGGATCAACGCTACACGGGGCCGGCGGCAACGTGACGCGCGAGATTCGGCGCGGGCTGGTGGTCGGCTATGCGCTCGGCTGGCTAAAGCCCTATGAGAACCAATGGCTCGCCTATCCGCCGCCGGTAGCGCGAAGTTTTTCGCCGGAACTTGCCGCCTTGGTCGGTTATCGGCAGCACCGCCCCAACCTCGGTAATTATGAGGGGCAGTGTCCGTCGGTCCTGCTCGGTGAAGACGTTCCGGACGCGATCGGCGCGATCGACGCGCTACGTCCCCACCAGGAAGCGATGATCGCCGCGTTCGTCGATGACCAACGCCGGGCATCGTGAATTCGGGAGCAACATCGGAGCGCGTCTATGACGCGCTGAAGCGTCGCATCTGCGAACGCGAATTCCGGCCGGGCGACCGCCTAGACCCATCCATGCTCGGCGACACCCTCAATAGCAGTGTCACGCCGATTCGTGACGCTCTGCATAAGCTCACTGGTGAAGGGTTGGTCGAGGTTCGCCCAAGTGACGGTTTTCATTTGCCGCAGATCGACGTGCCGGGATTGCAGGATCTGTATCGCTGGACCGCCGAGATCCTTGCATTGGCTATCAAAAGTTCGACCCAGCCCATCGTCGGCGGCGTGTCATCAACCCGGATCGGCGGAGTGACAATCGCTCTCGCCGATGCCACCGCTGCATTGTTCGCCGATATTGCTCAGCGATCGCGCAATATAGAGCATCGACGCGCGATCAGCTCTGCCAATGACAGGCTCCACGCCGCACGCGTTGCGGAGACAAAAATTCTCGACGGCATCGCAGACGAACTCGCAAACCTTCGAGAGGCCGTCGCTGCCGCAAATCGCAACGACGTACGCAGGCAGGTTGCTGCCTATCACCGGCGACGCCAGCAGGCCGCAGCGGAGGTGGTACGGATACTGTACCGCAATGGCGGCACCCGCTGAAGGTAACGATGTCAGCTCAAACAATCTCAATATAAAATCCGTATAAAATTCAGATAGCGCGAGCGAACGCATAACTTTGGACTGCTGCTATCCCGCAGCTGACCAAAGGAATGCACCATGGAACGCGACACGGAAGTCCATGCCGAGCTTGTCGATCTCGGCGTCGCCAGCGAAGAGACACGCGGTATCGGCGTGACGAACTTCGAGCTGGGCGGCTATCGAGATCTCGCCGGCATCTCGAACGACGACTGACGAAGCGGCGCGCGGTCGCGATTGTGTCCGTGCGCCGATGTCGCGATGCGCCATACACTGCCCCCGCATATCTGGATCGCTACCTTCGCCGAGCACATCATCGTGCTCGATCTTCGCGCGGATCGTTATTCCCGGCTTGGCAAAGTTGCCGCGGATGTGTTGCTTACGCTCGCCCGAGACGATCGGCTTTCCGTCGAGCAGACAGAGGCGGCTCGTAAACTGGCCGCGGCGGGTATTTTGGCCGGCGATGGGTCGGGGAGACGGGTCGCTGGATTGCTCCTCGCGCTACCGACCGCAAGCGCGCTCGAACAAGTGACTCCCGATCTCGACCGGCGGCCTAGCGTCGTGCGGTGCGGGCTTGCGGTGCTTGGTGCGCAAGCGCGGTTAAGGGTCACCGGCTTTGAACGCACTATTGAGGTGGTGCGGACATGGAAGGCTGGTGCCAGATCGGTCGTATCCGAGGGCCGTGCTGTCGCGCTCGCGCGAGGATATGCGCGAGCGCGAAACGCGATACCGATCGCCCGGGCCTGCCTGCCCGACTCGCTCGCGCTTTTCGGGCTTCTTGTCGCTGCGGGAATCGACGCCACGCTCGTAATCGGCGTTCGCGACCAGCCCTTTGCGGCGCATTGCTGGGTCCAGACCGACGCATTCATCCTTACGGATGCGCTCGCGCCAATCCGCGAACTGACACCGATCTTGTCGATATGAGGCCGGGCCTAATCGTGATCGTTCCGCGCGATGACGCGCAAAACGAGGTTCAGGCCGCGTTTGAGCGGCTCGACCGACTGGGTCTCGATCGGCAGGCGATCGGCAGCGCCACGCTGTTCATTGACGACGCGGCATCGATCCTGCCCTTCATTGGCGCCGAAGGTGCCCTTGTCGGCACGATTTTCGATCGCGCCGGCGGCGGACGTGTCCGGGTGCTTCGTTCAAGCCAGTGCCTCGCCATCGAAGGGGCGGATGGACGCTACCTTCCTGAAAATTTGTGGGGCGCCTATGTCGCGTTCTGGCGAGACCGGCAGAGCAATGCGCTCGCAGTGTTCCGGGATCCGTCAGGCGCATTGCCGCTCTTTTATTGCCGGACGAAGTGCTGGGACATTGTGTTCAGCGACCTTCGCCTCGCGATCTTTTCAGGACTGCTGGCTGCAAGGGTCGATTGGGCCGGGATCGCGCATCTGCTGCGCTACCGCCAATTGCCGACCGAACGAACCGGGCTCGAGACAGTATCGGAGCTCTTGCCCGGTCAACGTATCATCTTGGGGGCACCCACACCGGCATGCGAAATGCTCTGGTCACCCTGGACTTTCGCACCGCGACGCGGCGCGTGCAAACCAAATCGACCAGACGCGCTAGCTGACACTGTCGCCCGGACGGTCGCGGCGTGGGGTTCACGGTACGACAGCATTCAGCTCGAATTATCCGGCGGCCTCGATTCTTCGATTCTCGCAAGCTGCCTTGCCGGACGAAGCGGTCCGTGGCGTTGTGCGACGATCCATACGCCCGGTGCCGATGGAGACGAACGGCCTTATGCACACCTGATGGCTGAGGCGGCGTCGGCGCCGATTATCGATCTTCCGGTCAACGCCGACGACATCGATCTTACGCGACGACCCCGCAGGCTTCGTCCACGACCTAGCGGGTTCGGCGTCCTTGATGCGATCGACGTTGTTGCCGGCTCGGCTGCCATATCCTTCGGCGCGGACGCTATTTTCAGTGGCACCGGCGGCGACAATGTTTTCTGCTATATCCTTTCGCCAACGCCCGTGCTGGATGCGTTTCGCTGCACGGGCTTAGCGCAGGCATGCAAGACTGCTGCCGATATTGCCGATATCAGCGGCACCACTAGCTGGAGCGTTGCGCGCCATGCGCTGCAACGCGCTGTGCTAGACGCAGCGCGACCACAGAGGTGGCCTGTCACGACGGCGTTTTTGGGTAACGCCACCTGTCCGCCCTTGGAATTGCACCCGTGGCTCGACCGTCCCGGCGATGGCTTGTGCGGATCGCGGACCCACATCGCCTCAATTTTGCGGATCATGCCAATGATGGACGCGTTCGATCGTGCCGTCGAGCCGGGCGTGGTGTTCCCGCTGATGTCGCAGCCGGTCATCGAAGCGTGCATCGCGGTGCCGAGTTGGCGCTGGATGACCGGAGGTCGCGATCGCGCGGCGGTTCGCGAGGCGTTCGACAGCCGCCTGCCGCGCGAGATTACGGGGCGGCGCAGCAAGGGGCGGCTCGAATCTGCGGTGCTGCCGGCATTTGCCCGGTCCCGGCCGACGCTGCTGGATCTGCTGGCGCACGGCCACCTCGTGCGCAACGGGATTATCGACCGGGATGCTGTTGGCGAGGCGCTCCGCAAGCCCGTCAGCGCCGACAATTTTGCTTACACCAGGATTCTCGAACTGGTCGATGCCGAACTATGGGTGTGTTCGATCCTCGATCTTGACGATCGGGATGCGCCTCGCCGCTAAATGTCGCCAGGAGGCGTATTGATCACTCTTCGTCGGGTCGAAATCTTCCTGCCCGGCAAGCCAGAAGCAAAACCAGTCGAGGTTGCGCCCGTATGCTGCCAGCTTTTGACGCGGCTGGCTTTTGACATGGGCCGCATTCGGAAAGGCGTAGAGTTCGACCGGCGTCGCCGATCGGCTGAGCTTGGCATAGAGTTCCATCGACCACCGCGCTTCGAGTTCGGGCAGCTGCATCAGCAAGGGAACTCGGATCGCGTCGGTATCGCGTGCCGACGCGATCGCTGCCCAACCGGCACGGTCGTGGTCCGGATCGCCAAGGTCCCAGGCTGCCTTCAACGCATCCGGGACGTCACGACCGCGCACGGCGTTATACCAGTAATAACCCGGTTCGAGCTGCCCGGACGCGATCGAGGCGGCCGCAAGCAGCGAGGAGTGACGGGCGACCCACATGACGACTTCGCTCCCGAAGCTCAGGCCCGCCATGCCGACGCGGCTCGTATCCACGATGCCGTCATTGCCGAGTTGCGCGACGATCGCGCGAATGCCCGACAGCGCCGCTGCATAATCCGCCTGTGAATCCTGCGTTGCGGCCGCGAACACCGCATTGACACACAGGGTAGCGATGCCCCGGCTGGCGAGCGGCAGTAGCGGGGTTTCGTCGCCAACACCGCCGCGCATGAAGCCAGGGCATCGGTAATAGTCGATCACGAGCGGGACACGCTGACCTTTTGCAAGGCGCCGCGGCAGAAGCAACTGGCCAGTGAATTGGCGACCCTGAGCGTCGCGCCACGTCAGCTGTCGCGCCGGTGTTTCGATCCGCGACCGCACATTCCGGTTTGGATCGAACATCGTGCTCGCCGCTCCGGTTTGCAGCGAGATTCGCACGAGTCGAGGTGGCACGGTGGCGCTTGCCTGGACGCAAATGGCGATAACGGGGGTGATTCCACATGGCGTAACCGGATCGCGCCCCCCACTTGCCAATCCGTCGGTGTGCATTAGCACGCGCGCTGATGCTGCTTCCTTCCGCCAACGATAGAGCGATTGTTCGAATGCAGCGGTCTCGGTCGTGACCAAAACGTCGGTGCTGTCAGGAATAAGCTGGACGCGAATGATCCGTCGGGTGCCGCACCGTATCGCTCGGCAAGCCTCCCGCTTCATCTCCGCTCCGGGTTCTTCTATCGTCGAAGACGAACCAGTTTCTCCGATCCCCGAGACCTGATCGTCGTAAGCGGACGCAAATGCGGCCCTTTCCAGCGTGAATATTTTGACTTGCTCGGGCTGATCATCCAGCAGCCCGCGACGCTCGAACCAGTGACCGGTCAAGCGCTGGCTCGCCGACCGACCATTGACGATGCTGCCGCCCGACACGCCGAGCGCCAGATCGACGGTGGCATCGACCAGCACGCCCGAATCTCGGCTGCGCGCCTCGGCCAAAGCGATGGCGCCCCTAGTAGCTCCCGTGCGATAGACGATCGAACGACCGCCCGCCGTCAGCACGAAATTGCGAACATCGGCAGCATCCGCCGTGATCTGCGCCGCAGCGTTGCTGTCGAGCGATGCCCGCCAAATCTGGACCGCCCCGCCGATCAGCGCTCGAAAGTAGATGGCGCGTGAATCCAGAGACCAGGTCGGCACTTCCGCGATGAGGGTTCCCGCGCTGTTGAACAGTCCGCTACCGCCATCGGCAATCGCCCACGCAGGCGCGGCGGTATCGACCCTCGCGATATACCAGGTTAAATCAACCCGGTTCCGCTCGATCGAGGGCCGATCAACGCGAAACGCCACGAAACGGCCGTCTGGCGAAACCACGGGCGAGGCGATGTCGGCAATCTCCACGATGTCGCGCACGCCGATACCCTGCGAAGGTGAGACGGCGGCAATTGCTGCCGTCAGCAACGTCGCGATCACCAGCCAAATCTCGCCTGAACCGAGATCAAGCGGCCGACCGGACTGGCCTGCTCGGGATCATAGGCGAGTGTCGAGTCGAAGGCATGATTATTCACGTAAGGCGGTGCGCGATCGAACAGATTGTTGGCACTCAGCGCGAAGCGAGCATTACGAAAAGGGCCACTATCGGCAAATCGATAGCCGACCTGGAGATCGACCGTCGTCCAAGAACCGACGCGCTCGGCCGGCGTCGTTGTCTGGTTCTGATACCGAGCTACATAATTGATGAAAGCGCCGAAATCGAAGCCGCCTTTAGACCATGACGCACGCCCGCGCAGCCGCAAATCAGTCGGATTCCCGAGCGTGGATACGACATTCACCGCAGGTGATGTCGGTGTGAGCCGCTGGTCGATCGCGAGCAGATAGGTGCCTGCCATGCCGATAGCGGCCGTGCCCCCGGCGAGCGACCGCTGATAGCCGATGTCGAGATCGATGCCGCGGATGGTGACCTCCGACAAGTTGCGGATCAGCCCGTCTATGATGACCTTGATGTCCCCCGGTCCGACGCCGAGCGTGTTGAAGAAGTTGGGGTCTGCGAAATAGCTGGCGACCAGCGCTGGGCTGGGATTGTCGGTGACGAGGGAGCCGTAGAGGTCGCGGCGAGTGAGGAAACTCAAATAATCCGCCGACGCCGAACCGATGCGATCCCGGTACGCGATGTTGAAATAGGTGGCGGACAGGGTGAGCCCGTCCACCGGCAGCGATTTCAGATCGGCACCAATCGTCCACGTCGCTGCCTTTTCGGGACCGATCAACGGCGACAGGCCGAACAGCCCGAGCGCCAGCGTCTTGCCCGTCGGCGCGTTCGGATCGTCAAGAAACACCGGCGCATAGAAGTTGCCGGCGGTTCCGGCCTGTTCGGGGAAATTGGGCGCTCGGAACGATGTGCCGTAGGACGACCGAAGCGAAAGGCCATCGGTCAGCTGCCAAGTCACGCCGATCTTGGGATTCGTGGTCTGACCCACGTCGCTGTATCGCTCGATCCGGCCTGCCAGAGCAATATCGAGCTTACCGGGTAACCAGCGCGATCCTTTGCCAAAGACGGGGATGGCCAATTCGCCATACATCGCCTCGATGTTGCGATGGCCGGGCAGACCAGCAAGCAGGCTATCGTTTGGGGTAAGCCGCCGGATATCGGCGGTCTGGCGGTAATCGAGCCGCTCGTCACGATGTTCCGCGCCAATCGCAAGCTTAACTGTACCCCATGGGAGATCGACCAATGGGCCGTCGAGGCGCAGGGCACCCGACCATACGGCGTAGTGGGTGCGCTGCCGCGTGCCGCCGCGCACCCGATCGATAGTGGCGGGATTCGTAAAGCTGCCGTCGCCGAATACGTTGAAGGCGGTTGCTCGGCTATTGTCGGCAAGGGCCACGGCGAGCCGCGCAGTATTGACCGCGTTGAAGGCATTAAAATGCTGGATTTGGCTACCATAGGTGACGGATGCTTCATAGTTCCAGCGGCCGAAAGAGCCCGCCAATCCGGCGGTAGTGGTCAGGCCATCGACCGTGCCGGTCTGGCGCTGCTGACCGAGGTCGGGCGTAAAATCATAACGCACGCTGATCGGCTGTCTCGTGCCGATCGGATCGACATAGAAGGCGTTTGTTACCGGCACCCTGACCGTTTCGGGAAATCCAAGCGGGCGCTGCTGATCGAACGACCGGCGCGCATAAAGGCCCCGCGCGAACAGTCTCAAGCCGGACGTGATATCCTGGTCGAACGAGGCATAGAGCGAGTGACTGAGCTGACTCGGCAGAAGGTCGATCGTTTTGCGTGCATTACGGCGATTTATCTGACCGGGAATGAGGTCGCTTGCGCGCAGCGTGGCACCGTTCTGATTCTGCGGAATGCCGAATACGGCACCATTGGCGGCAACGATCGTGCCTGGTGACGCATAGAGCGACCGGTAATCAGGGCCGCCATAGGGTCGCAGGTCTTCAGTTGAGAATGATCGGTCCGCACCGCTGAACCGATCTCGTTTGGCAAATTGATAGGCGAGAACGATGCCACCGCTCGACCATCGTTTGCCCGCGATCTGGCTCAGCTGAAGTTCGCCAAAATCGCCGTCGGCAGTGCCCGATCGCGCCGATGTCTCGAAGCCTTCGAAGCGATTGCGGAATCGGATATTGACCACGCCTGCGACAGCATCGGTGCCGTAAATCGCCGAAGCGCCATCGGTCAGGATTTCGATCCGGTCGATCGCGGACTGCGGGATGAGCGAGACATCAGTGAACGTGCCCGTGGTCCCGCCGAGCGCGGGCCGGTTGCCGTCAAAGAGAACGAGCGTGGAGGCGGTCCCGAGGCCGCGCAGGTTGATGCTCGAACCATTGGCTGCGTTGGCCCCCGCGCCGTTACGGGCCGTCGTGCCGACCGTGGTTTCGCTCGGGCCGCCATTGAAATTCTGCGGGATCGACTGAAAGATATCGGCGACGCTGCCGCGACCGCTGCTTTCGATAGCATTTCGATCGAGGACTATGACTGGGGCACCGATCGGCGCGGAGCCTCGAATTCGCGTTCCCGTTACGACGATCTCTGACTCGTTTTCGTCGGACGAGACTTGAGGCGCGTCCCGCTCAATGACAATCCGAGAGCCTGTCATTCTTGCTCGAAGACCTGATCCTCGCAGCAGCACCGAAACGGCGTCGATAGCTGTGAACCGACCCGAAAGCGTGGGGGCGAGCTTGCTCTCGATCAGCGCGGAGGAAACGATGATGTTCGTGCTGGAAACGAGCGCCACGGCGCGGAGTGAGGTTCCGAGCGACTGGGCTCGAAGATCATACCGTTGTTCACCGGCCTTTTGTGCGTGAGCCTGTGTCGCCATCGCGATGATCGAGGCACCGGCAGCGCAGACACAGATGCTTCTTGAGAACCGTCTAGTCACGTTCGTCGTCTCCCCTCGCGACGCACTTGGCGGCGTCGTTCGGGGCGATTGACGACAGCGGGAGAAGACCTGCCCCTCCCTTGAGCGAATTATTTCAACTGGCAGGGGCCGAAGGCGGGGCGGACATCATAAGGTCGCCTCGCTTGGTTCGGGCAACATGCAAACCGAGCGAGCCAGCGATGCTCTCCGCCAGGCCGGCGACATCGCCAACGTGATAGGCACCTGTGAGGCGCAGATCATTGAGCGAGGGATTGGCTAGGCTGATCTTCGTCGTGCTATAGCGATTGGCTTGGGCGATGGCGTCGGCCAGCCGGGTGCGGTCAAAGCTCAGCATCCCGGCAGGCCATTGGGTTTCGACCGCGGAAGCCGGCTGCGGAGTTACCAGCGGCTCGGCCGCGGCATAGGAGATTTGCTGGCCCGGCTTGAGCTGGGCGGTCACGGGTTGCGATGCCGCCAATCGCGAACGGCCGCCGCGCACTTCGACGACGCCGCGCAGCAACACCACCTTTACGTGGTTGCCGGCGACAGCCACATCGAAGATCGTCCCTCGGGCGATCACGGAGCCGCTGCCGGCCATGACGACGAACCGGCGCGCGGCATCATGTGCCACGACAAAGCGTGCGCGACCGCGTGAGAGATAGAGGCGGCGCTCGTTGCTGCTGAATGCGGTGTGCAGCACGCTGTCGGTATCGAGCGTGACGGTCGATCCGTCCGCCAGTGCGATTTTCCGGATCTGACCGACGCGCGACGCCAGCTCTGTGGCTTGCGACGCGCGATCGGGGCCGACCAATCGAACGCCGCTCACGGACAGGCCGAGGATCGCGACAACCAACATTGCCGCGGCGGCAAACGCGTAACGCACCGGCGGCCGGTCGATCATGCGCCGCCGCTCGGGCAAACCGCGTACGCGCCCGAAACTGGTCTGTCCCAGCAACGCCGCGCTATCCCAAGCGCGTTCGGCGCGGGCATATGCCTGGGCGTGCCGCGGATCAGCCATGCGCCACTGCTCGAACGCCGCACGATCGACGGCGCTGTCTGGGTCGTGGACCAGCGTCACCCAGTCGGACGCATCACGGCGCACCGCCTCGTCGGATCGGCACGCGTGGCCGGACATCACCGTCATTCCTCGCCGAGAACGCGATCGATCTCGGCGATGGCCCGGCTCATCTCCTTGCGAACGCCGCGCACACTCATTCCAACCCGCTCCGCGACCTCCGCATAGGTATAGCCATCAAGTCGGCACGCCATGAAAATCTCCCGTGTCCGTGGACGGAGTAGCTGCATAGCGGTTTCCAGGCGATTGATCATGTCGCGCGCTTCCAACTGGTCGTGTGGATCGTCGCCTGTAAGGGACACGTCGTCGATCGACACATGGAAGGCGGCCGCGCGTCGCACGGCAAACTTGGCGCGGTCGCGCAGGAGATTGCCGGCGATCCTGCTGAGATAGGCTTCGGGACGATCGACGGCGGGCGCGGAATCACTGTCGCGGCGGACGAGGCGCTCGAAGGTTTCATGTACAAGATCGAGCGCGTCGTCGTGGCCGGAACGTCGCGCGAAAAAGCGCAGCAGGCGTGGCGCTTGCGTGCGATACAGCGCGTCGATCGAGCGATCCGCGACGGCCGCAATTGCACGATCTTCCGGCGGCAGCGGATCTCCCGCCGAGACGCGCGACCTCACGAACTCGGTGACCATCTCGTCGCCGCGCACGCTCAGGCGCACGACACGGCCGAGGACGACCGCTCGACGCGGCCCCGACCCATACCAGCGATGTGGCAAGCCATTGCACGATCCACGTCGAAACGCCGACCAACGTCGGAAACCGGGAGCAGCCTGGAGCGATGTCACCGCCTTTAGCCGGAAGCCGGCTTGGACATTCACAGCAACGACCCGGACACGAATCAATCTTCCGGACCAAATTCCAGGACGTGTTCCCGCGCCTCGGCGCCGCGGTGTTGTGCAGCGCCCGCTCAACTTATCCGTTATGCGGGGCATTGCAAGCCCGGGCGCAAGGTGTTGTTTAAGTCTATTATTGCGGCGCTCGGGTAATCATCCAAACAGCCCTTGCCAAATGCCCTGTCGATCGAGAACACTGAACACGATGAGAACGGACCTTGATCATCTTCCCGACCGGAACCGGCGCGATCTCGAACGGGCGGTCGAAATTCTATTCGCCGAGTTCGAGGACGCGACCGCGCTTGCGACACGAGACTGGAAGAAGCAGGGCCGCATCCTCAGGATCGTGCTGTTCGGCTCGTTCGCGCGCGGCGATTGGGTGGCCGATCCCAAGGGCGGCTATTTCTCGGACTATGATATCCTCATCGTCGTCAGCGACCGGCGCCTCACCGACGTGCTCGAATTCTGGGCCAAGGCCGACGACCATTTTATGCGCGCCGTCACGATCGAGAAGTCGATCTCGGCACCGGTCAATTTCATCGTCCATGATCTCGCCGACCTGAACGAGCAGCTGCGGCACGGGCGACCGTTCTTCGCCGACATCGCGCGAGACGGGATAGTGCTCTATGAGACGGAGGGTTGCGACTTCGAGCCGCCGCGCCACATCGCGCGTGCGAAGCGGCAGGCCGAAGCGCAAGGCTACTTCGACAAATGGTTCTCGAGCGCAGAGGCGTTTAAGAAGAGTGCGGCATTTCTCGTCAGCATTGATCGACCGAACGAAGCTGCTTTCAACTATCATCAGGCGGCCGAGCGTTTCTATCACTGCGTCCTGCTCGTGCTGACGCTCTACAGCCCGAAGTCGCACAAGCTCAATTTCTTGCGCTCGCAGGCGGAAAGCAATGAGACGCGACTGATCGCGGTATGGCCGCGCGACACTCGCTTCGGTCAGCGCTGCTTCGAGCTGCTGCGGCGCGCCTATGTCGATGCGCGCTATTCGCCGCACTATAAGATCACACCCGAAGAGCTTGAATGGATCGGCGAGCGTATCGATGTGCTGCAATCGCTGGTGCGAGAAATCTGCCAGGAGCGGCTGGCACTCGGATAATCTCGACCGAAGTTTCGCGCGACATACGGCCTCAGCGGAGATTTACCGATATCGGCACGCGGCTTGCGGGCGCGTTTGTGAATGTCCAGCGCGACCCGACTCCCGTAGATCATCATCGTCGATTGTGAGCCGGGTGTTGAGCCATGTCTGAGGTGCATGGGCCGACACCTTTAGCCGCAAACGGCTTGGACATTCGCGCCGACCACCCGGCCATTCTGAGGTTATCCGTGTGCCAGCTACGGCGCTGTATTTCTAACGAAGACTGGCGTCATAGTGTCCCGCATGCCCGCTTTTTCAGACAGTATTTGCTCCAATTCGGATCTGATCGACACTGTTCACGATCACGCGCTGGAACGCAGTGATGGCCTCGACGCGGTCGATGCGATAGTTTCGCACGGCTTGAGCAGCCGCCAACAGGGTCCGCCGCTGTTTTGCCGGCGCAGTCGCTTGAGCCGGGAGTAGATCGACCAGCGCCTTCATGCTGGCATTCACAAACGCGATATCGGCCTGCGCGTTCGTCGCTAACGTGCGCCCATCGGTCCAGAGAACTGCGCGCGTCAACGAAATGGAATTAGAAAGGCAGCAGGGAAGGCCGGCGCGCGACAAATCCAACCCTGCGGGGAGCGCTTGGCATGGGCACGCGGAGTGTGACCTCGTTCCCGGCCGCAGTGGCCGTCATGTTCGAGAAGGGGCTGAGTTGAGCATCCACACGGCGCTCAGCGCCGGCCGGCAAGTCCAACCTGCCACTGGCTTTGCCATAGTCGTCCCGCTGAAGAAGAACGCGAGCGTCGTCGTTGTCCGTGCGCTTGTCTAGGAGATCGACGTTCGTCACGTCGGCTGCGGACATGACCACAGCCTCGCCCGCCGGGCCAGACATCGCCAGCATACCGAGTTGGATGCGGACGCCGGTGCGACCACGATTATTATAAACAAGCATGACCGATTGTCCGCCAGTGTCGGACCAGTGGGCCGATACCCGGGCCGACACCGCTCCTGCCTGAACCGTGGCCGCGCGGTCGCCGTCCGCGTCCTTTGACACTTGAACGCCCGGCGTCTCCACCGGCTCCAGCGGACCGCCCGTGCTGCGGCTGCACGCGGCGAGAAGGAGCGCGATCGCTGCCACCCCGCGGATCATATCGCACGCACCAGCTTCGTAGCCGGCATAGCCAAGCGCTGGCGCGTCTGGCTGTTAGGGCCGCCTAGGTCGCAATCGGTCTTCAGGCCGTTGCGGCGCTGAAAGGCCTGAACCGCGTCCAGGGTCGCGCTCTTGCTGCGCCCGACCAGGCCATCGGCGTGGCGCGCCTCGAGATAGCCGAGCGCCACCAGCCGGTCCTGCATGGCCTTTATCTGCGGATCGCCACCGCCGGGAAGCGTGACCGGACGGTAGGCAGCACTGCGATTGCGGGCGCGGATCACGTCGCGGATGTAGGGAAAGCGCGGGTCCCATCGTGATCGGTCGCCACCGGTCACGCCATCGCCGAAGTCGGAGATGAAGACACGGCCTAGTCCCGCCGGCCGTATCCGCTTGCGTTCCGGCATGAACCAGCTTTCCACCAACGAGGCCTGCTGCTCGACGTTGAAGCTGGTCCAAGGATTGCCGATGGCAGAATGCGGGAACTTGTAGGCGGTGCTGCGGTGCGTGCCCCACCCCCGCCACTTGCGGGTCTTCCAGACGTCGGTCACACCGCTGGACAGCTGGGACCAAAGCGACTGGCCCATGTAGAAGGTGGGCCAGACCCCATTCTCACCCTGCCAAACGTGGCAGAGTTCATGGATCAGCGTGGCGCAGCGCTCGGAATCAGTTATGATGCCGCCAAATCCGTCTTTCCAGTTGACCGTATAGTCGAATCTGCCGGAGGACGGGTTCATACCCGCAAGCGTGACGGCGGAGCCCAGCTCCAGGTTGGTGATGAAGACCCGGTCAAAGGGAATGGCGGACGCGTAGACCGTTCTCGCCAGCTGCATCTCGCCCGCGGTGAGCTTTCTATTTTGGACCATGCTAGGCTCCCTTTCCCCGACTGCAGAACCGACGTTGCTAACCTAAGTTCCTCCGAGCGGTGGTTCCGAGTGGTGCACAAGGACGAAAGTCTCCGTCGTTGATGCGGACGTTAGAGGCCGTGTCAGAACGGAAGTGTAACGGTGGACGATTTGGTTTCGATGTGATTCCTAGCGGTTGCGAGACCAGACTTGGAAGATCACAACAGGTGATCCGCAGGTACCTGATCGTCGAGCCGGAAGCCGTAGAACAGCGACCCTTGCGCCACCTTCCGACCCATCATGTCCCGCACTCCCTGCAGCCCTACAGGAGTGAATCGCCCTGGCGCGACGGCGGCAAGCGTTAGTTTTCAACAGTCTCGTTCGGTTCTGACACTAGTCGGCGGGGCACTTCCTGCCCAAACATCGCGTTTCGTTAGCAATGGGATGATTGCCGAAACCGGGCATGCGCGTGCTACGATCGCGGCATGACCGAGCTCGAATTTCGCGTGTGCGTACTCAAGAATCCGTTCAACGTAGAACTGGTTCGCCGCCTCAAGCCGATGCGCTTGCGTGAATGCTATGTAACGGCGGGATGCCTATTTCAAACCGTTTGGAATGAGATGTCCGAACGCGATCCGACATGGGGCATAAAGGATTACGACATCTTCTATTTCGACGACCGGGACCTATCCTGGGAGGCCGAGGATCGGGTGGTTCGTCACGTCGCCGAGGCCACCGCCGATCTTCCAATCTCGGTCGAGATACGAAACCAAGCGCGTGTACATCTCTGGTATCGCGAGCGTTTCGGCGGTCATTACCCCGCGCTTGACTCCGCCCGTGCAGGAATCGATCGTTACCTCATTTCCTGCACTTGCGTCGGAATCGGGGTGCAGGCTGGCGATCTATACATTCCGAATGGTTTGGCCGATCTCGTTGCCGGGGCGCTACGCATTAATCCGCTCAATTCGAGGCCAGACCTCTTCTTGCTCAAGGCACAGAGCTACAAGGAGCGATGGCCATGGCTAAGGATCGTGGGCTGATTGCTGCCGTATTTTCCGGCGGCAGCTAAGGGCAAGAGCCTTCCGAGACCGAGCAGGCAACTAATAATTACAGCGGTGAATCATGCCGCCGCCACAGCCGCAAGCGAGAGTTTTTCAGCAATCTTGGTCGGTTGTGACACCAGCTGCTCAGCCACGGTTTTCTGCGGGCATCAAAGTGTCAGAAGTCTGCATTACAAAAGAGGTGGCTCGGCTTGTCTGCACAGGCTCGCGGTCCGGATAAGTGGATCGCCGCTGGTTGATCATGCCGCAGCGAGAAGCAGCTGGTCGAAGTATATCTGGTCGGGCGTGCGGCCGCCAAGCGCGGAGTGCGGGCGGACGGCATTGTAGAACGCAAAGTAGCGGCCGATGCCGACGCGCGCTTCGGGGACCGAAGCGTAGGCATGCAGGTACACCTCCTCGTATTTCACCGAGCGCCAGAGGCGCTCCACGAACACGTTATCCCGCCAGCAGCCCTTGCCATCATGCTGATGGCGATCTCCTCGCGGTGGAGGACAGCGGTGAAGGCCGTGCTCGTAAATTGCGAACCCTGGTCGGTGTTAAAGATCGTGGACTTGCCGTAGTGTGCCAGCGCTCCTCCAGCGCCTCGATGCAGAACGCGGTGTCGAGTGAGATCGAGACCCGCCAGGCGAGAACCCGCCGGGTGAACCAATCAACGAGGGCGACGAGATACACGAAGCCGCGCGCCATGGGGATGTAGGTGATGTCCGTCGCCCATACTTGGTTCGGCCGGGTCACCTCCAGCTTGCGCAACAGATAGGGATAGATCTTGTGCCCCGGCGCGGGCTTCGAGGTGTTCGGACGGCGGTAGATCACCTCGATATTCATCCGCTTCATCAGAGTCGCGATGTGCAAGCGGCCGACCTTGATGCCTTCGCCGCCGGCAGATCGCGCAGCATCCGGCTACCTGCGAACGGATAGGCCATGTGCAGTTCGTCGATCCGCCGCATGATGGCGAGATCGATCGCCGACACCGGTCGCGGCAGATAATGGCCGCTGCCGCGGCTTATCCCGAGCGCCTGGCGCCTGCCGCGCCACCGGCAGCGCGTGCGAACGGTCGATCATCGTTTTGCGCTCGGCAACAGTCCCGCCTAATCACGAATCCGGGCCGAGCGCCCCGGACAAAAAATCGTTCGCCAGCGTCAACTCGCCAATCTTGGCGTGCAACGTTTTCACGTCGATCGCCGGCTCGCTGTGGCCCTCCGATCCGAAAACCCCCGCAGCCCCTTCCAGCAGCTGGCTGCGCCAGGTCGTGATCTGGTTCGGATGAACATCGAACTGCTGTGCCAACTCGGCCAGCGTCTTCTCGCCCTTAACGGCAGCCAATGCCACCTTTGCCTTGAAGGTCGGACTGTGGTTCCGGCGCGCTCGCTTCGTCATCTGATCTCCTGTTTGGCTGCCACAATGGCCGCCTCCAGGCAGAAACTCCACTTGGCCTACTATCCAGATTTGCCGAGCCACCTCTCTTCATCACTCGCTCCGCTTCCTGACCCTCAATCCTAAACTGGAATTTTCCAGCTCAAAATGGTCCAGGAAACGGGCAGCAGGTCAGGCGGGCGACCCGGCGGCGCTTCTCGGCTGAAGGACAAGATCAGGATCGTGCTCGATGGGCTGCGCGGCGAGGACAGCATCGCCGAGCTATGCCGCAAGGAAGGTATCGCCCAGAGCCTGTATTACACCTGGTCGAAGGAGTTCATGGAAGCGGGCAAGCGCCGCTTGGCTGGTGACACTGCCCGTGCCGCCACGACCGACGAGGTGAAGGATCTTCGCCGCGAAGCCAGTGCCCTGAAGGAGTGCGTCGCCGACCTGACGCTCGAGAACCGCCTGCTCAAAAAAAGCATGATCGCGGATGGGGAGGACGGCGAATGAGGTACCCCGCATCCGAGAAGCTCGAGATCATCAGGATCGTCGAGCAGTCGCACCTGCCGGCCCGGCGCACGCTGGAGCAACTGGGCATCCCGCGCCGGACCTTCTGCCGTTGGTATGACCGCTACCTCGAGGGCGGCCCCGAAGCATTGGAGGACCGACCGTCCGCGCCGAGCCGGGTGTGGAACCGCATCCCGACCGATATCCATGACCAGATCATCGAACTGGCGCTGGAGCAGTCCGAGCTGTCGCCCCGGGAGCTGGCCGTGCGGTTCACCGACGAACAACGCTACTTCGTGTCGGAAGCCACGGTTTACCGGTTGCTCAAGGCCCATGATCTGATCACCAGCCCGGCCTATGTGGTGATCAAGGCTGCCGATCGCTTCCACACCCAGACCACCCGGATCAACGAGATGTGGCAGACCGACTTCACCTACTTCAAGATCATCGGCTGGGGCTGGATGTATCTGTCGACCGTGCTCGACGATTACTCGCGCTACATCATCGCCTGGAAGCTGTGCAGCACGATGCGCGCCGAAGATGTCACCGACACCCTCGATATGGCGCTGGCAGCCTCAGGTTGCGACCAGGCCCATGCCCGTCACAAACCCCGACTGCTCAGCGATAACGGTCCCAGCTACATCGCTGGCGAGCTAGTGGATTGATTCCAACGTTTGGTGCCCGCGCCTGACAGCTGCGATAATGTGATCGGGATCGGCCTTCCAGACGAACGGTCGTGGTTCTTGA
>NZ_JBSRZE010000019.1:0-58354 GCF_054057355.1 Sphingomonas sp. UYAg733 | reverse complement strand
GTCCCGACATCCTGCTCGTGGCTCAACGCTGTCGAGGGCTTCTTCGCCACGCTGACCCGACGACGCCTGAAGCACGGCGTCTTCCACTCCGTCGTTGACCTCCAGGCTGCCATCAACCGCTTCATCAAAGAGCATAATCACGAACCACGACCGTTCGTCTGGAAGGCCGATCCCGATCACATTATCGCAGCTGTCAGGCGCGGGCACCAAACGTTGGAATCAATCCACTAGCGAAACGGCGCATGGCCCGGCAAGCCGGCCAAAGCCGCTATTTCGACGCGTATTGCCCCGGCTCGGCACCGAAATTGTCGCGTGCAAAGGCGCGCGCCGCAGTGGCGGTCTTGAAAGTCTCGTCCTGCAACGCGGCGGTGACGATCGGGTAGTTCTGCGAATTGTAGCGCGTGCTGCGCACGGTCAGGCGGAACACGCCATCCTCGTCCTTGGCGATCAGAAATGGGCGAACGGGGATTCTCGACATAGTCTTCTCCATCACCGCCGCCGACGGGATCGTCGGGTGGCTGGACGTTGGCGAGGACTTCGGCAAAAGGGGAGCGGATCGGCTTCCGGTCGCTGGATGTCCCGGCGTCGCGCCGGCGATTGTCCTTCATATAGACGATCGGACCGGATTTAGCGAGCGATTGGATTCCCGCGACGGGAACGCTGCCCTATCGTCCCCTCTCACCGGCGCGTGGCGGGCGGCAAGTCGCCGCTCCACAGGTCGAGCCGCGTCTCGCCCGGACCGCACGCCGCCGACCAGTAGAATTTTCCCGAGGGCGATACCGACGGGCCGATATTGAGCTCAGCCGAGCAGTTGATCGTCGGCGGCAACTGCCCTTCGTCGTGCCAGCCCTTCTTGTCCTCCACCGCCGAATAGCGTTTCGCGCGCTTGTCCCCATAGGCTCGCCGCGCGCAAACACGATCCGGTCAGCGCCGCCGATAGACTGGTTCATGACGGCCTCGCTTAATGAAAATCTGTATTGAGATTGATGTTAAAACTCTTTTTGACATCAATCTCCTATTGCGAAACACGCCTCTTTTCTCCCGTTGGAGATGGTTATCAAATTTGTAAACGCCCGACGGCTGCATGATCGGCGCGAGCCGTGATGTACCTTAGAATTGTAACTTTGTTGATGGCGACATCGCTTTCACTTTCGTTTAAAATAGATTGCAACGGCGGTGATAAATGACCGAAGACAGGCTTGACCAGCTGTCGGCAAGACAAATCGAATGTTTGCGCCTCGTCGGCCAGGGCAAACGGACCAAGGATATTGCGCGCTTTCTCGGCCGCTCGCATCACACTATCCACCGCGAAATCGAAAACGCGACCAGGCTATTGGGCGCGGCGACCCGGTTCGACGCGGCGGAGTTGGTCCGCACCCACCGGTCCCGTCTTCAACCGGGGTCCGGGCCGAGCCCCGATCCGGATCCGGGCCCCGATCCGGACCCCGATCCGGACAATGACGAAGCCTTCGTCAACGAACCACAGGACCTTGCCGCCCCCTGGGATTACGCCGCACATCGTTCCTTGCAACCACCGCTCCACGGCGATGGCGACGAGTTCGGGATCCATGCGGTGAGGGAGGAAATCGCTCCGTTCATCCACAGGAACCCGAGCGTGCCGCCCGACCCACGGGGTGCCAGCGAAGGAGCAAGCCTTCATGACCTGATCAAACGATACCGCGTGATCGTTGCGATCGTCGCAGCCTTTCTGCTCGCCGCTTTGCTGGCGGGCTTCCTGGCAATCGCCCATGAGCTGCAGCAGTTGCTCATCGCCTGGGCCTATCCACCGCAATGAACAACAAACCGTGCTGCGCCTGCCGCGCCGCGCGAAGGGGGAAGATTATGCTCAATCAACGCATGACCGCCGCGCAGTCGGTCGCAGAAGCTTTCCGCCCGGCCGAGGAAGCGATCGACCATGCCGCGATGCTCGCGACGCGCTGCCTCGCCACAATGATGGAGGCGCGCGCGCTGTCCGGCGTGCCGATCGCCACCGGGCTCGATGAACTGGGTCGCATGCACGCATTGTCCAGCCGTTTGATCGAGGCGCGGCGCGACGTAATCTCGCTCCATCCCGACCTTGCTGCGGTACGCGACGCCGCCGGCCTGCGCGCCTGGTTTGGTGACAGTGACGAATGCTCACCGATCGACAGACCAAAGGGCGAAGGGTTGCATGCAATAGCGTGACGATCGCCTGTATGTATGTTATACATACCACCTATGTTCCGGATCGCCCTATTCCTGGCGTTGCTGCTCGCCGCATGCGGCTACGCGGCCAGACGCGGCGGCGGTCCGGAGCGCCTTACTGCTTACGCCTTTCTTGTCGCTTATATTCTGACAATTGTCGTCCGCTCATACAAGCCGGAGCGCTACTTGAATATAGAGACAGGAGTCTTCGTCGTTGATGCCTTGTTATTTGTCACTGTCTTGGTTATCATGCTCCGAGCCAACAGGGTATGGCCGATATGGATGAGCGCGCTTCTACTTATGGCGGTCGGCGGGCACATCGCGAAGCTGCTCGACCCACGCGTCATTCGAACGGCGTATCAGATCATGCTGTCGCTCTGGGGCTGGCCAGCGGCAATCCTGCTGATCGTCGCCACCTGGTTGCACCAGCGCCGGCTGACGCTGCTGGGTGTCGACGCATCCTGGAAGGGGTCATCGCCGGCGGATCCCCTCCTGGCCCGGCCGTTACCGCGACCGCCGCCGCGCTGATTGCTGAGTTCGGTTCCTTTCCCGGCGTCCTTGCGGCAACGCGCCGGGCGCAGATGCGGGCGACGGGCGGCGATACCCGTGCGGTCAGCCTGATCGCCGCGTTCCGCCAGGCGATGCGCCACGCGTTGCGCACCGACCTGCGGCAACGGCCGCTCATGCCCAACATGACGGCGGTGCTCGATTATCTGCGTGCCGAGCTGGCCTATGCCGGCAACGAACATTTCCGGGTGCTGTTCCTCGACGTACGCCACCGGCTGATCCGCGACGAGGAGATGTGGAGCGGGACGATCGACCAGTGCCAGGTCCATGTCCGCACGATCGTCAAGCGCGCGCTGGAACTGGACGCGAACGGGCTGATCCTGGTCCACAACCATCCCTCCGGCGATGTCACACCAAGCCGCTCCGACACAGACCTGACCCGCGCGATCGCCGCTGCGGCCAAGACCGTCGGCGTGTTCGTGATCGACCATCTGATCGTCGGCAGCACAGGCCATGCGAGTATGGTCGACCAGGGATTATGGTAAGCGATTGCGGCGGTGACAGGCGCGGCAGCCCCGATCCGCTCAGCCGACCCGGCGTCTTGCCCTACATATTGCGTGGCGCGGCGCCGGCATAGGGATCGTAAGCGGTCGGTGGCGGTGGCGGAACGACAGGCGGCAGGGGTACCGGGGCTGCGACATAAGGCGCCGCGACCACCGGATCATATGTACCGCCACCGCTTGCCGCCGATCGGATTCCCGCGGCGATGCCGGCCGCGCCGAACAGGATGAAACACCCGGTGATCACCGTCGCGCCATAGCGCCAGTTGACCCGCCCGCTCAGCATCATCAGCCCGATTACCGCGACCGCGACGATCGCGATCGTCGTCGCGACCGTGCCGAGCACGGTTCCCTGCAACCACGCCATCGCTGCGACCAGCGGATCGGACCCGATCGGATCGGCCAGCGAATAGGAAAAGACGGCGAAGCTCGCCATGGCGATGGGCGTCCTGGATGTTGCGCCGGATCGTTTAGCAGCGCGCCCGTCGATCAGCCAGCGGCTTGCCCATCTCCCCCAAACAACCGGAGTGCTGAGCAGAGATTGCTTGGGCAAAGCCACATCGGAAACTTGCATGGAATGACATTTGACAACGCGGGAGCCCGGTCGATTTCAGGATCCGCTCGATGTCCCGTATCTCCTCACGGCCTGGCATCATCCAACCTCGCCTAATCCACATTAAGTATCTGATATATAATAATTATATAGAATTCATCGTGAAGCAGCAGCATGAGATACGGGACATTATCGGTGTCCCATATCTCCCCGCCGCTCCACCTCTCAGCTCTGTCACCCGCAATGATTCAACCATGACACAAGGTGTGGTCTTGCATCTTTTGCCAAACCTATGTCGGCTCGCTCTTTCTCATTGTCGGAACAAGCTCGCGACGCGTGCAAATGGTCCCTGCTCTAATTATTGCGTTACTCCGGCATGACGAGCCGGAAGTTTCCCGCTAACCGCTTGTCCATGGCTTCCGCCCAGACCGCCCCCACGCCCATAAGCGCCCCGACTCCGATGATGGCGCAATATCTCGCGCTGAAAGCGCAGGCCGATGATTGCCTCCTCTTCTATCGCATGGGCGATTTCTTCGAGATGTTTTTCGAAGACGCGAAGATCGCCGCCGCCTGTCTCGACATCGCGCTCACCGCGCGTGGCGAACATGACGGCGTGCCGATTCCGATGTGCGGCGTGCCCGCGCATTCGGCGGAAGTATATCTCGCGCGCCTGATCAAGGCCGGCCACCGCGTCGCCCTGGCCGAGCAAACAGAAAGCCCGGCCGAAGCGAGGAAGCGCGGCGGCAAGACCCTGGTCGGCCGCGCCATCGTTCGCGTCGTCACCGCCGGTACGCTGACCGAAGAGGCGTTGCTCGACGCGCGAACCGCCAATTGGTGCGTCGCGATCGGCGAAGCGCAAAATACCGTGGCGATCGCCGCCGCCGATGTATCGACCGGCCGTTTCGAACTGATCGAGGCCGATGCGGCTGGGCTCGGCGCGCAGCTCGCCCGGCTCAATCCGGCCGAAACGATCGCGTCGGAAGCGACCGCGTTCGGCGAGGCGGCGACCATGCGACGCCCCAGGACCGAGTTCGACAGCGCGCGCGGCGAAGCACGGCTGAAGGAGCTGTTCGGCGTCGCCACGCTCGACGGTTTCGGCCAGTTCAGCCGCGCCGCGCTCGCCGCGGCCGGTGGTCTCGTCGCTTATCTCGACCACACTGCGCGCGGCTCCCTGCCCTTTCTGCGCCCGCCGCGCCTGCATCAGGCCGCGCGCCAGATGGCGATTGACGCCGCGACGCGCGAAAGCCTCGAACTGACCCAGACCGCGACCGGACAGCGCAAGGGCAGCCTGCTCGACGCGATCGACCGCACCGTCACCGGCGCCGGCGCGCGTTTGCTCGCCGCCGATATTGGCGCACCGCTGATGGACCGCACGGGCATCGAGGACCGGCTCAACCTCGTCCAGTCGCTCGCCGATGACGGAGCCTTGCGCGAACAGCTCCGTGCGACCCTGCGCAGCTTGCCCGATATCGGCCGCGCGCTCGGCCGGCTCGCGGCGGGACGCGGCTCACCGCGCGATCTCGGCCAGCTCCGCGATGGCCTCGATGGGGCCGCACGATTGGGCGAACGGCTCGACCGCGTGGACGAGCCGCCCGCTTTGCTCGCCGCACTTGCGCCGCAGCTTCGCGGGCACGGCGCGCTGATCGACCTGTTGACCCGCGCATTCGTCCCCTCCCCGCCGATCGACGCGTCGGACGGTGGTTACATCGCACCGGGTTACGACGCCGCGCTCGACGACTTGCGCGATGCCGGCGCCGGCGGCAGGCGGGCTATCGCCGCGCTGGAGGCTGACTATCGCGCCCGCACCGGCATCGCCCAATTGAAGATCCGTCATAACGGCGTGCTCGGCTATCATATCGAAGTGCCGGCGCGCGTCGCCGATGCGCTGATGAAGCCCGAAAGCGGCTTCACGCACCGCCAGACCATGGCCGGCGCGGTTCGTTTCAACGCGCCCGAACTGCACGAGGTCGCGCTCAAGGTGACGCAAGCCGGCGCGCACGCGCTGGCGGCGGAGGCCGCGCATCTCGAGGATCTGACTCAGGCCGCGCTCGACCGGCGCGAGCCCGTCGCCGCGACCGCCGACGCGCTTGCCCGCTTCGACGTCGCATCGGGCCTCGCCGAACGCGCCAGCGAAGGCGGCTGGACTCGCCCGGCTTTGGTCGACCACGCCTGTTTCGAGATTGAGGGCGGCCGCCATCCGGTGGTCGAGGATGCGCTGGCCAAGCGCGGCGAGCGCTTCGTCGCCAATGACTGCCGCCTGTCCGAGGATTCGCGGCTGTGGCTCGTCACCGGCCCGAACATGGGCGGCAAATCGACCTTCCTGCGCCAGAACGCGCTGATCGCGGTGCTTGCGCAAGCCGGCAGCTATGTGCCCGCAACATCGGCGAAGCTCGGTCTGGTCGACCGGCTGTTCAGCCGCGTCGGCGCATCAGACAATCTCGCACGCGGCCGTTCGACCTTCATGGTCGAGATGGTCGAAACCGCCGCGATCCTGGCGCAGGCGACCCCGCGCAGCTTCGTCATCCTCGACGAAGTCGGGCGCGGCACCAGCACCTATGACGGCCTCGCCATCGCGTGGGCGGTGGTCGAGGCGATCCATGAGGATAATCGCTGCCGCTGCCTGTTCGCGACGCATTATCACGAGCTTACCCGCCTCGCCGAACGCTGCGACGCGCTCACCCTCCATCATGTCCGCGCGCGCGAATGGAAGGGCGAACTGGTCCTGCTGCACGAGGTCTCCGAAGGCCCGGCCGACCGCAGCTACGGCCTTGCCGTCGCCCGCCTCGCCGGCTTGCCGCCAATCACCGTCGCCCGCGCGAAATCGGTGCTGGCCAAGCTGGAGGCAGGTCGCGCCAGGACCGGCGGCCTCGCCGCGGGCCTGGACGACCTCCCCCTGTTCGCCGCCATGGTCGAGACGGCAGAAGAGGAACGCGACGCGATCCGCACCGAAGTCGAAACGCTTGACGTCGATGCCCTCACCCCGCGCGAAGCGCTGGAAGTGCTGTATCGATTGAAGTCGCTGGCGCGCGAGGGAAATGGTTGAGAGCGGTGACGCTTATGCACTGAACGCCATGCTCTATTCCGGATCGGCGAAACAAAGGCCATCGATCGCCCGTTAAATGAGCTGGCGGCAAGTCGGTCGCGCGACGGGAGGCGATGGTGCTGAAGAAAAATCCGCTGCTGCTGGTGATCATCGGCCTCGTGCTACTCGCAGCGGGAGCGTTCATGTCCCTGACCGGCGGCCCACCCCAGGCGGATTCCGCGATGGTGACGCGGTGCCAAGATCAGGTCAGGGACCGAGGTGCGGATCAGGCACCGGAGATGCTGGAGAAATGCCGCGACACGGCCTTCGCCGCCGCGATGACCGCAGCGGACGCGGACAGCGCGGCGCGCGCGATCAGCGCTGCCAACAGTCGCGAAGTCGGCGGCAATACACTGGCGATGTTCCTGATCGGGATCGGGCTGGCCCTGACGATTGGTGGCGCAGTAGCGGTACGGAAATCACGGATCCAGCGCGACCGATGATGAAGATGGCGCACATGATCAAATCATCGATCGTGCTGCTGCTGCTCGGCATCGGATCGGCAGGTCTGGCGGCGACGCCTCGGACGGACGCGACCGCCGCCGAGCTGACCCGCTGCCTCGACGATGCTGCCAACGCGTCGACCGCCGGCCAGACCCAATGCGAGGCGAACGCGGCGCGCGCCTATGACCGCCGCATGAATGCCGCCTATGCGACACTCATGCGAACTTTGCCCCGGCCTGCGGCACAGAATCTGCGCCAGGCCCAGCAGGCATGGCTCGCCTTTCGCGATGCCGAGAGCAAGGCGCGCGACGCGCTTTACGCGACCCGGCAAGGCACGATGTATGTGCCAATGCAGGCGGCCGGCGCAACGGTCATCGTTCGCGACCGTACGCTGCAACTCGAAAACTATGCGCGGATAATCGCGATCGATTCCTGATCGCCGCGATCCGGCTATCCCGATTCAACGTCGCTCCAGCACAGTGTAGGTCATCGCCGCGCGCCACGAGAAACCGAGCGCCTCATATAGCGGGATCGCGCCGTTGCCGGGATAGACATGCAGGAATACCGCCTCATTCCGCGCGAGAATGCGCTCGATCACCACCTGCATCAGCGCGCGAGCATAACCATGGCCGCGATGGTCGGGATGGGTGCATACCGCACTTACCTCGGTGAAGCCGGTCGGTTTCATCCGCTCGCCGGCCATCGCGACAAGCCGCCCGTCCTGCTTCACGCCGATAAAATCGCCGAGCCGGTTGGTCTGGGCAAAGAACGGCCCCGGCGCAGTCAGGGTCGCCAGCGCGAGCATCTCCGGGGCATCGTCATCGCCCAGTGCGACGAAGTCGACCGGATCGCCCCCAATCTGCAATCTGGGCGCGGTGAGGTCGGTCAGCACCATCTGGTCGATCGTTGCGCGCGACCGGATCACGCTGTCGGGCGGCAACGCCACCTCCCCCACCTCGACCAGCCCGAGCGTCCCGCTCGGCGGCAACAGGCAGGCCAGCGCGAACAGATTGCCCGGACTGTCGTCGGCCGCGGCACCGAACAGGTTGATCGCGGGCGCATAACGCAGCGCACGCGTGTCGCCGAGCGCGAGGTGCGCCTGGCGGTTGGTCAGCGAATTCCAGACGGGGCGGTCGAGTGGATGAGGGTTTTTCGTCATAGCCCCTTTCAAGCACGATCGACGCCTGGGATCACCCCGTATCATGTGCCCAAAGTATCGCTCGTGACGCAAGCCGCGGAACCCACTATCTGATCCGCATGACCGGCCGCTTCGACTCCCTGCCCCAGCGCCGCGCGATCATCGATCGCCGAGTGCTTGCCGATACCCTCGCCGCGCTGGAGGGTGACGACAAGGTCGCACTGCGCTGCGCCGCCGCGGTGCAACTCAAGGCAGCACTCGACGCCGGGCGCGCCGAGATAGTCCGCCGGCTGGTCGAACACCCGTCGCGCGGGCTCGAGGCCGCCGCCGCGCAGGCGTTCCTGACCGATCAGTTGCTGCGTCTGCTTTACGACTTCACCGTTACCCGGCTTTATCCGGTCAACAACGCGACCGCTTCGGAACGCCTCACCCTGATTGCGGTCGGCGGTTATGGGCGCGGTGAGATGGCGCCGCATTCCGACATCGATATCGGCTTCCTTACTCCTTGGAAACAGACCGGGTGGAGCGAGCAGGTGATCGAGACCATGCTCTACGCGCTGTGGGATCTCGGCCTGAAGGTCGGCCATAGCAGCCGCTCGCTCGACGAAATGGTGCGCCAGGCGAAGAGCGACATCACCATCCGCACCGCCTTGCTCGAGGCGCGCTATGTGTGGGGCGATACCGCGCTCTACGAAGAAGCCGCACGCCGCTTCAAGGCCGAGGTGCAGACCGATACCGCGCGCGCCTTCATCGCCGACAAGCTGGTCGAGCGCGACATCCGCCACCGCAAGATGGGCGACACACGCTATGTCGTCGAACCCAATGTGAAGGAGGGCAAGGGCGGCCTGCGCGATCTCCACACGCTGTTCTGGATCGGCAAATACGCCTATAACGTGCAGAGCTCGGCCGAGCTGGTCGGTGCCGGGCTGCTAACCGCCGACGAGTATCGCCAGTTTCACCGCGCGGAGAATTTTCTCTGGTCAGTGCGCTGCCAGTTGCACAGCATCGCCGGCCGCGCCGAGGACCGGCTGACCTTCGACCTGCAGCGCGAGATTGCCGAACGGCTGCGCTTCGCCGATCGCCCGGGCAAGTCGAGCGTCGAGCGCTTCATGCAATATTACTTCCTGCAGGCGAAGACGGTCGGCAACCTTACTGGCGTCTTCCTCGCGCATCTCGATGAGAAGTTCGCCGCGCGCGGCCGCCGCTTCGGTCTGCCGACGCTTCGCCGCCACCCGAGCAAGCTCAACGGGTTCCGGCTCGAACGCGGGCGGATTACCTTGCCGTCGGACGATTTCCTCGCGAAGAAACCGGTGCGGCTGATCGAGATGTTCGCGCTCGCCGACAAGCATGGGCTGGAGATCCACCCGCTGGCGATGCGCGCCGCCGCGCGCGACGCGAAACTCGCCGATGACATCCGCAAGGACCCCGACGCCAACGCCTATTTCCTCGACGTGCTGACCTCCCCACGCGATCCCGAAACTGTGTTGCGCTGGATGAACGAAGCGGGGGTGTTCGGCCGCTTCGTGCCCGATTTCGGCCGCGTCGTCGCGCAGATGCAGTTCGACATGTATCATCACTATACCGTCGACGAACACACCATCCGCGCGATCGGGCTGTTGTCGAAGATCGAGCATGGCGAGCTCAACGAGGATCACCCGCTCTCCACCGCGATCATGAAGCAGATCGTATCGCGCCGCGCGCTCTATGTCGCGGTGCTGCTGCACGACATCGCCAAGGGCCGCGGCGGCGATCATTCGGTGCTCGGCGCCGAAGTCGCGCACCGGCTCTGCCCGCGCTTCGGGCTGACCCCGGCGGAGACCGAGAACGTCGCCTGGCTGGTCCGCGCGCATTTGCTGATGTCGGCGACCGCGTTCAAGCGCGACCTGTCGGACTTCAAGACGATCCTCGATTTCGCCGAAGTGGTGCAAAGCCCCGAACGCCTCAGGATGCTGCTTGCGCTAACCGTGGTCGATATTCGCGCGGTCGGACCGGGCGTGTGGAATGGCTGGAAGCGGCAATTGCTGTCCGACCTGTACGAATCCGCCGAGGAAGTGCTGCGCCTCGGCCATAAGCAAAAGGGCCGCGCCGACCGCATCGCCGCCAAGCAGGAAACGCTGCAGGCGACGCTCGGCTGGGACGATGCGACTTTCGCCCGCCTGGTGAAGCGCTTGCCCGAACCCTATTGGGTCGCCGAGCCCGAGGATGTGCTGGCGCGTAATGCCCGGCTGATCGAGGCGGCCGGAAGCGCGCAGCTGTCGATCGCGGCGCAGGTCTATCCCGAACGCGGCGCGACTCTGGTCACGGTCTATGCCGCCGACCATCCCGGCCTGTTCTACCGCATCGCGGGGGCGATCCATGTCGCGGGCGGCAACATCATCGATGCACGCATCCACACCACGCGCGACGGCATGGCGCTGGACAATTTCCTCGTCCAGGATCCCTTTGGCCGCCCGTTCGACGATGCCGGGCAGCTCAGCCGGCTGCAGACCGCGATCGAGGATGCGCTCGCCAATCGTGGCAAGATGCTCGACCGGCTGATGGCCAAGCCCCTGCCGCGCACGCGCGCCGAAGCGTTCGAGATCGCGCCCAACGTGCTGGTCGACAACAAGGCGTCGAACCGCTTCACCGTGGTCGAGGTCAATGCGCGCGACCGACCGGCGCTGCTGCACCAGCTCGCTTACACCTTGTTCCAGTCGAAGGTGACGATACACTCGTCGCATGTCGCGACCTATGGCGAGCGCGCGGTCGATACCTTCTATCTGACCGATCTGCTCGGCGACAAGATCGCCGGCGGACCGCGCCTGAAGACGATCGAACGCCGCCTGCTCGACGCGGCGGCGGGACGGAATATGGTCGAGAGCGAATAACAGGAGGAGATGGACGATGCCGGTATTGGGAATTGGGGGCCTGTTCTTTCGCGCAAAGGATCCGGACGCATTGTCCGCCTGGTACCGTGAGCATCTCGGCATGGGTGCGGGCTGTGTCGCGACCGAGGGGGCGCCGATCGATGAATGGTCATGGCAGACCGAAGGCGGCGCGGTGGTGTTCGCGCCGTTCAAGGAAACGACCGACTATTTCGCCGCCGACAAGCAGTTCATGCTCAATTTGCGCGTGCGCGATCTCGACTCGCTGCTCGAACAGCTCAACGCGGCGGGCATCGCGATTGTCACCAAGCCGGAATGGAATGACCCCTCGGTCGGCCAGTTCGCGCGCATCCATGATCCCGAGGGCAACGCGATCGAACTGTGGGAACCGCCGGTCAGATGATTGGCGGATGTCGGTCGACAGCGGTTCCGATCTCCTGCATTCGGGGAGGCAGGATTACCCTGAGGCGATGGCCGATCCAGCGGAGGAAATTTCAGATGTACAGTCATATCATGGTCGGCGCGGACAATGTCGAAGAGTCGAAAAGCTTCTACGACGCGACGCTCGCGGTATTGGGGGTTCCGCCGGGTCGGGTCGATGAAAAGGGGCGCGTCTTCTACGTGACGCCGACCGGCATCTTCTCGATCTCCAAACCGATCAACGGCGAACCCGCCAGCTGCGCCAATGGCGGCACGATCGGCTTTGCCGCCAAGTCGCCCGAAGAGGCCGCTGCCTGGCATGCCGCGGGTCTCTCTGCCGGGGGCGCCTCGTGCGAAGATCCACCCGGCATTCGCCAGGGCAGCTTCGGCGAACTCTACCTCGCCTATCTGCGCGACCCGTCGGGTAACAAGCTGTGCGCCATGCATCGCATGCCGGCCGCCTGATCGACGCCATCCCGCCGCCGTGCCGCCGATCGCGCGCACTGTATCGACCGCGATCTGCAGCCGGCGGCTTGTACCCTCAACAACAACCGCTGCGTGTCGAGCGGCGCGGGGCGGCCAGGTCGTCCTCGACTTCGCGGGAAAGCGGCAAGCACGATTGCATGAAAGCTCGCGACCGGCTGTCATATTGCGCTGAGGACGCCGCCATTGCGGCCTCGAACCCGCCCCGGATTGCGCTGAGTGTCAGCGAATGGGGGCGACGCCGATCCACGCCGATCGATCTAGAAAGCTCCTAAGACTGGGCCATATCGGTGGGCATGCTCATCTCGACGGGGCTCATCTCGACGGGCCGCTGTCTTCGATCGGCACCGACAGGCTGCGTTTTCCCGTGCCGAGCACGACGTTGGTGGTGAAGCGCCGCACATTGGGATTTTCCGCGATCAGGCGGCTCATCAACGCGTCATAGGTTTCCACGTCGCGCGCCGCGACGATCAGGATGAAGTCCGCGCTGCCGGTCACATAAAACACCTGCTGGATATGCTCGTCTTCGTTAAGCCATTGGCGCAAGCGCACGATCATCTCGGGCCGTTCGCGCTCGATCTCCAGCGCGACCACGAAGAAGGTCGGCTTGCCCACCCGGACAGGATCGACAACCGCCACATTGGCCAGAATGACCCCCTGCGCTTTCAGGCGCTTCAGTCGACGCAACACCGCCGACGCCGACAGGCCGACCGTCTCGCCGAGCCGATCGGCGTTCATGTCGGCATCGCGCTGAACCAGCGACAGGAGCTTGCGGTCGAAACCATCGAGTTGGAAGGTGCGGGGCATCGCCGGCACATTAGCACCTAGAAACGCCGATTTCGTGCATTTTTGCAGCGTAACTCGCCGCCTCCCGGCACATCCCGACGCTATCTTCAAAAGCATGAACCATCCCAATCCTGCCGGCATCGAGGCCGCGCTGAAGATCATCGATCCCGTCTTCCTCGCCACGCCGTTGCGACAATCGCGCGCGCTCGACCAGGAAATCGGCGCGACGCTTTTGCTGAAGGACGAAACGGCCAATCCAATCCGGTCGTTCAAGGGGCGCGGTGCCGAGAATTTCGCGGCGCGGCTCGAAAGCGGCGCCGCTTTGGTGTGCGGGTCGGCGGGGAATTTCGGCCAGGGCCTGGCCTGGGCTACGCGGCGGCGTGGCATCGGGCTGACGGTTTACGCCGCGCTCGGCGCGGTGGTTTCGAAGGTCGAGGCAATGCGGCGCCTCGCTGCCGATGTCCGGCTGTTCGGTGCCGATTTCGATGCCGCGAAGGACGGAGCCCGGGCTTATGCCGCGCAGGAGGGCCAGATCTATGTCGAGGATGGCACCGACCGCCTGATCGCCGAAGGCGCCGGCACGCTCGCGCTGGAAATGTGCCGCGATGCCGACCCTTTCGATGTGGCGATCGTGCCGCTGGGCAATGGAGCGCTCGCTTCGGGGGTCGGAACCTGGCTGAAACACGCCGCGCCGCAAACCCGGATCGTCGCGGTCGCCGCGACGGGAGCGCCGGCCATGGCTCGGGCGGTGTTGGGGCTTCCACCCGGCGAGTTGCCCATGACGGACACGATTGCCGACGGCATCGCGGTGCGTGTGCCTATTCCCTATGCGGTCGATTGTGTCCGGCAGGTCGTCGATGATGTCGTACTGGTCGAGGACAAGGCGATCCGCCACGCCATGGATCTGCTGCGCGAGCATCTCGGTCTGATCGTCGAACCAGCCGGCGCGGCCGGGCTTGCCGCCCTGATTGCCGAACCGGATCGCTGGCGCGGCCTGCGCGTCGCGGTGCCGCTGTGCGGCGGCAATATCGACTGACGGCCAAGTCGACTGGCAGGCAAATCGCCTGGCAGCCAATTGTTTCATTCACGCCCGAAGGACACAATGACCGATCGCACATGCATAAACTGCATGTGCGATCGGCGGTCTACGTTACGGTAAAAGTAAGATCGCCTTGCAAGTCGCGGATTTACGACTGCAATCTCTGCAGGCGTAAATGGGTATTGTGTGGAGGCCATGGACATTGCCGACCCTCGCGGACGCGCCGCCACGAACGGCAACGAGAGTTTGCAAATTAAGTTCTGATAAATTCAGTTCTGGCAGGGCGAAAAAGTCGGGCTAGGAGCCACTGGCCGATCCGATATGAGGTTGCCCGCATGCCATTTCACGATTTCGCCGCCCATGCGGCCCGAACGCTGGAAGACGCCACGATCACGGAGCTGCCGCATCATTATCGCGGCAAGGTGCGCGACAATTACGATCTTGCCGATGGCCGCCGTATCATCATCGCCAGCGATCGGCTCAGCGCCTTCGATCAAATCTTGTGCGCCGTCCCGTTCAAGGGCCAGTTGCTAACCCAGACGGCACGCTTCTGGTTCGAGCAGACCGCCCATATCTGCCGCAACCATGTCCTGGAGTATCCGGATCCCAACGTCCTGATCTGTCGCCGCCTCGACATTCTGCCGGTCGAGATCGTCGTGCGCGGCTATCTGGCGGGGACGACGGGCACCTCGATCCTGACGCTCTACAAGAACGGCCAGCTCGCCATGTACGGCATGTCGTTGCCGGATGGATTGCGTGACAATGAACAACTGCCGCGTCCGATCATCACGCCGACCAGCAAGGAATTCGACGGCGGCCATGACGAACCACTGAGCCCGGCGGAGATTTTCGAGCGCAAGCTCCTCACCATGGCGCAATGGGAGGAGGTCAGCGCCACCGCGCTCGCGCTGTTCGCCCACGGCCAGAAGCTGGCGCGCGATCGTGGCCTGATCCTGGCGGATACCAAATATGAATTCGGCCTCGACCCTGAAGGCAGGATCGTCCTCGCCGACGAGATACATACCCCCGACAGCAGCCGCTACTGGAAGCAGTCGAGTTATGAGCGGCGTTTCGCAAGCGGCAAGCGGCCCGATAGTTTCGATAAGGATTTCGTCCGGGCCTGGGTAGCCGACCGATGCGATCCCTATCGGGAGGCCATTCCCGAGATTCCTGAGGATCTCGTGCTGGGAACGTCCGCGGTCTATGCCGAGGCGTTCGAAACAATCACCGGTCAGCCGTTCGAACCCGATCTTGAAGGCGAAACGGTGCTCGATCGCATCCGCGACCGGCTGCTGCCTTTGTTCGTGTAACCGGTCATTGACCTGATTTTCGTGATCCACCGCCGAGGAACAGTGTGTGACCGGCGACCATTCATGAACGTGTACTTCGGAGCGGCTGCAGAGGAAGCTGGGCAGTCGGCGGCTCAAATGTCCGCGATTGGTGTTTGTTCTTGGTCCGCATTTAGAAAAAAAGGACTGCGGAAGCACACATTCGCCGATCAGCTGCGACCGCTTGTAAAATAGAATCAGTGGGATTATTCAATACCGATTGCAAATTGCAAGCAGTTGGAAGGTTGCGCAGCATGATAAGCGTTTTCGGCGAAGGTAGGGGGTTCCGCGTCGTCAGGCTGCTGGAAGAGATGGGGCTCGAGTATCGGCTGAGGGACGTGGACCTGCTCGCCGGCGTCGAGGGCGATGCGGAGTTTCTGGCCATCAACCCCGCCGGGTTCATTCCCGCGATCCAGGACGGCGATGTCACGATGGTCGAGTCGATCGCGATCATGGAATATCTGATGGCCCGCTATGGGCCGACGCCGCTCGCGCCGGACCCGCGCGATCCCGACTTTCCCGCGTACCAGCAATTCCTGCACCTCGGCGAAGCCGGCCTCGCCGCCTCGATCTACTTCGTCAACGGCGCGCGCAATTGCGCGCCCGAGGCCGAGCGGTACAACTGGAGCGCCCGACAAGCGCTGGACGTGTTCGAAACCCGGCTGCGGCTGGTGACGCGCCAGCTTGCGCGCTCGCCCTATCTCGCCGGCCAGCAGTTCACGGCGGCTGACATTTCGGTGACCTATGCCCTGGAACTGGCCCAAAGAACCGTGGGCTTCACTCTGGGCGAGGCGGAGCGAGCCTATGTCGCCCGCACTACCAGACGCGACGCCTACAAGCGGACCATGGAAACATGTCACGCCACGCGGGCATGGGCGGCTTCGCTGACTAGTCAATAGCGCACTGCCGCCGGGAACAATCTACCCGGCGGCGTCTCGACTCCGGCAGGCGCCGAGCATCAGATCATTTCGGCGCGAGCACCATCAGCATCTGCCGGCCTTCCATGCGCGGATAGGCCTCGACCTTGGCGGTCTCGACCACATCGGCCTGGACGCGCTGGAGCAGCGCCATGCCAAGCTGGCCATGGCTCAATTCGCGGCCACGGAAGCGCAGGGTGATCTTCACCTTGTCGCCCTCGCCGATGAATTCGGCGACCTTTTTCATCTTGGTGTCGTAATCATGGTCGTCGATATTCGGACGCATCTTGATCTCCTTGATCTCCTGCGTCTTTTGCGACTTGCGTGCGAGGTTGGCCTTTTTCTGCGCCTCGTACTTGAATTTGCCGACATCGAGGAACTTGGCGACGGGCGGATCCGCGTTGGGCGACACTTCGACAAGGTCGAGCCCGATGCTCTGCGCCTGTTCCATCGCTTCCCGGGTATACATCACGCCGAGATTCTCGCCGTCCTGATCGATCACGCGGACCTTGGGCGACTGGATGAATTCGTTGAAGCGGGGGCCGTTCATCGGTGGCGCCTGCCGGGTCATAGGGGGTCGGATAGGTGTAGCTCCTGTGGTTGTTCCGCTATTTTGCGCGCGATCCATAGCTCAACGCGCGACTGAGCGAAAGCCGCGCGTTGATGGTCGTCCACGCAGCCCTAAAGATCGGGTGCCAAGGCGCTTTTCGCAAGCATCGCCACCACATCGTCGAGACTCAGCATCTCCTGCCGGTCGCTGCCGAGACGGCGGAGCGCGACCGTGCCCTCCTCCGCCTCGCGTTTGCCGACCACCAGCAGATTGGGGACCTTGGCCAGGCTGTGCTCACGTACCTTGTAATTGATCTTTTCGTTGCGCAGGTCGCTTTCGACCCGCAGCCCCGCCGCCGCCAGCTTCGCCACGACCTCATGCGCGTAGTCGTCGGCATCCGACACGATCGTCGCGACCACCGCCTGCACCGGCGCGAGCCACAGCGGGAAGCGGCCCGCATGATGTTCGATCAAGATGCCGAGGAATCGTTCGAACGTGCCGAGGATCGCGCGATGCAGCATCACCGGGCGATGCCGTTCGCCGTCCGCGCCGACATACGAGGCATCGAGCCGTTCGGGCATGACATAATCTAGCTGCAGCGTACCGCACTGCCAGGTCCGGCCGATCGCATCGGTCAGATGAAATTCGAGCTTGGGGCCGTAAAACGCACCCTCGCCCGGCAATTCTTCATAGCTGTAAGTGTCGTTGAGCCGCCCGGCCTGTTCGAGTGCTGTGCGCAGATCGCCCTCGGCACGGTCCCACAGTGCATCCTCGCCGGCCCGATTGTCGGGGCGCAGCGCGAGCTTGATCATGTAGGAATCGAAACCGAGATCGCGATAGATCGAATCGAGCAGGTCGCAGAACGCCCGCGTCTCCGAGATGATCTGATCCTCGGTGCAGAAGATATGCGCATCGTCCTGCGTGAATTGCCGTACGCGAATGATGCCGTGCAGCGCGCCATGCGCCTCGTTGCGGTGACAGCAGCCGAACTCGGCAAGGCGCAGCGGCAGATCGCGGTACGACTTGATCCCCTGGCGGAAGACCTGGACATGCGCCGGGCAGTTCATCGGCTTCAATGCCATCAGGTCGCCCGCGCCGGTCAGCACCGGCTTGTCGGGGTCCGTACCGGGCACTTCGTCGGGCACGACGAACATATTCTCGCGGAACTTGCCCCAATGGCCCGATGCTTCCCACAGCTTGGCATCCATCAGCTGCGGCGTCTTGATCTCGGCATAACCGGCGGCATCGAGCTTGCGGCGCATATATGCCTCGAGCGCGCGCCACATCGTCCAGCCCTTGGGGTGCCAGAAGACCGAGCCTTGCGCTTCCGACTGGAGGTGGAACAGGTCCATCTCGGCGGCAATCTTGCGGTGATCTCGCTTGGCCGCTTCCTCGAGTCGCACGAGATGCGCGTCGAGCTGCTTCTTGTTGAGCCAGCCGGTGCCGTAGACGCGCGAAAGCATCGCGTTCTTCTGGTCGCCACGCCAATAAGCGCCGGAGACGCGCGTCAGCTTGAACGCTTGCGGATCAAGTTTCCCCGTCGAGGCAAGATGCGGGCCGCGGCACATGTCGAGCCAGGCGTCCGCGCCCGTGCCGGCGCGATACACCGTCAATTCCTCGCCCTCGGGCAGTTCGGCGGCCCATTCGGCCTTGAAGCTCTCGCCCTGCTTCTGCCAGCGGTCGATCAGGTCGGCGCGGCTCCACACTTCGCGGATCAGCGGCTCATCGCGTGCGATGACCTTGCGCATCTCCGCCTCGATTGCGGGCAGGTCCTCGTCGGTGAACGGCCGGTCCTTCGGCGCGAAGTCGTAATAGAAGCCGTCATCCGTCGATGGGCCGAAAGTGATCTGCGTGCCCGGAAACAGCGACTGCACCGCCTCGGCCAGCACATGGGCATAATCGTGCCGCGCGAGTTCGAGCGCGTCGGCCTCGTCACGCGACGTGACCAAAGCGAGCTGCGCATCGCCCTCGAACGGGCGCATGATATCGCGCAGCTCGCCATCGACGCGCGCCGCGATCGCCGCCTTGGCCAGGCCCGGCCCGATCGCCGCGGCGATATCCGCCGGCGTGGTGCCAAGCGGGACCGCACGGACCGAACCATCGGGCAGCGTGATCGAAAGCATGTCGTTCATCGAATTCGTTCCTGTGGATTTGGCGGGCTTATGCACACCCGCAGCGCTTTGGAAAAGCCTTGGGAAAAGCGTCGTGGATGGTTTTCAGGAACGGAAGAGAGACGCCGCCTCACCCGTTCCCGGGTGAGGCTCTCGGCACAGGCACCGTCAGCGAGTGACGCGCAGGCCGAGATCCCCCCGGAAAACCGGGGTGGTGGTAGTCATGCAAGAGGCGGTCGCGCGGTGCATGGCGTGGATATAAGCGAGTGGGGTTGAGGAAGCTAGGTCGTAAGCTCAGAAGGTTCGAACGAAGAATAATGTGGTTAGCTACCGTTCGATCTCGCGCCGCTCCGCCGATTGCCGATTACAGAAACGACGAGCAACGCACAGCCAAAGGCGAACACCGCAAGCGATCGTGGAAACGCATCGGGCCGCCCAAGCCAGAACATAGCGATACCAGACATGATGCCCACGCCAGCTATTCCCATGAAATGATGTCGCCGGAGGATCCAGTTCATGCCGCATTATGGCAGTGAGGTATCGCTTAGCGCAAGGTTTGCCAGTGGATCGATTCCCGTCATTCCGGTTTAGGTTCGAAACCTAAACCGCTTGCGGCGTAGCGCTCCGTTTCCACAACAGCCATGCCATGCCGGCGAGCAAAGCAGTCGCAACCAGCAGGATCACCCAAAGCATCGTCTTTCGCCCGGTGGCACCGCTATCGTCGACTGGTGCGAGCGATAAGGCCGGTCCGGTCGATGCCGCGATAGTCGCGATCGGGAGCTTGTCGGCGGGCTTCGGTGTCAGGCTCTCGAGTGGCAGATAAGCATCGGCTGTGCCGGCACGGCCTGCGGCAAGGGTGAAGGGTGGTTTGCCCGCCACGAGGAAGACGAGTGCACGGGAAGCGAAGGTAAGACGGAGCGTCGGCGAGGCGGTGAAGCCGGCGGTCTTGCCATCCGCTTCGATCCGCAGCGTATGAAATGCCGGGCCATTGAGCGCAATGGCGCCGGGCGCGGACTTCGACGCCACGCCCTCACCGAGCGGGGTCCAGGGTTGTTCGCGGTCGTTGCGGCCGAGAATGCGCACGGGCACGACCAGATCGTCGCCCGCCGGCACTACGGTGATCGCGGAAAGCGGCGTCGCGAACGGCAGCGCGACGTCGATGACATGCACATCGCTGATCGGCGGCAGCGTGGCATCGATCGTCGCGCCGGCATCGGCCAGGCCGGAGCGCGTGCGCAACGTCGCTCCACGCACCGTGACCGGCGACAGGAGCCGCGAGTCGGCACGCCAGGTGACGCGGAGATAGTCGCGCTCCAGCGTCGCATCCGACAAAGTCAGTTCCGTGCCGGCAAAGGCCGCATTCGGCGTGCGGTAGATTACCTGTTCACCGATCTGGCGCCATGTCTTCAGGTCACCGCTTGCCGCAACGGTGAAGGTGATCGGCTGACCGGCGGGTAGATCGGCCTCGAGCGTCAGGCTTTTCGTGTTGCCGGCGATGGTGCGAGCATCGAGCAGCGCGCCAAGCACGACCGCCCCGGTTGTGCGATCGTCCGCCGCATCGTCGAGCCGGACGACGCGCGCGCGACCGTCGCGGTCGAGGCTGAGCGCGATACCACTGACCTTCAGCGCATCGGGCGCGCCGAGGATCGGCAACGCCTTCAACTCGTCGCGGCGCTCCGCCGGCGCATCGGCTTCGGCGCGGGCGATCGGCAGCATCCGGCCGCTCGCATCGAACAGGCGCACATCGCTGGCATCGGCGGTCTGCAGGACTGCCAGAACCTCAGCCGGAAGAGTCAGCCGCTGCGCCGGCGCATCGGCGGCCGGTGTGACGGCAAGGCGGACGCGATAGGCGGCCGAATCCTTGTCCGAACCGGCCGGCGCCGCGGCGATCAGCGAAAGCGAAGCGAGCATGACGCCCACCAGAGTCCGACGCCCGATCATGTCGTTGCTCCCGCTTGTTCGGCATCGCCGGGGGCTGGCGCCTCGGACGCCCTTGGCGGCAATGGTGCCATATAACCGACCACCAGCATCAACACGCCGACGACGATAAAGGCGATGATACGCGCGCCGCCACCCGCCGCGTTGAGATCGACCAGCAGCAATTTGACCACGGTCAGCCCGAGCAGCCCGGCACCGACCAGCCACATCTTGCGCTGCCCGCGCCGATGCGCCGCGATCATCAATCCGAGCGCAAGCACCGTCCACAATATGGCGATGCCGGTTTGCACGACGACGCTGGCGAGCAGTGCTTCCGGATTCCACTCGATGCCGAGCAAGTGATGCGCGGCGCGCATCCACACCGTATTGACCATGATGAAGGCGAGCCCCGCCAGTGCCGCCAGCGCCGGCGTTTCGCCGAGCGCAGTCGAACCCGGCACAGCCGGGTTTGCCGCCACGATCGCGCGACGCCACAGCTCCAGCGCGGCGAGCGACAAAGCGAGCGTCAAATCGACCGGGTTGAGCAGCGGCAGATAGGGCAACGGATCGGTCTGCCCCGACGCGATCGTCGCGGTGACGAGCGCGCCGAAAAAGGCCAGTGCCGCGATCGGCAATGCCGCATACCAGGCATATGCGACGGCGTGCCGGTCGAGCGGCCAGCGCTTGGCTTGTGCCTTCAGGCTCCGCCCCGCCCATGCTGTGAGCAGGACCAGCACCGCCAGCACGCTTAGCTGGAAAGTGAGTCCGGCCCAGGACGTCTCCCACAAACCGGCGCGATCGACGCCGAGCCACAGGCAATCGGCGAGCATCAGCGTCGCCAGCCACACGCCGCCGACGTGCGTCGCGCCGAGCAACGGACGAAGCGCGGGCGTATCGGCCGCATCGTTCAGATACAGCATGCGCAGATGGACCGCCGCCGCCACGATCCAGACCGCCCAGCCCGGCGTTTCGAGCACATGCCCGCCCGCGCTCACTTGCCCGACAAAGGCCAGTCCCAGCGCGATCAGGCTGGCGCGCGACGGCCATGCGGCAACCGCCCAGCCGGTGCGCCGCGCGATCGCCTGCGCACCAAAGGCGCTGAGCACATAAGCGAGCATGACGAGCAGGAAGCGTGTGACGAGGTCGAACACATGCTCCGGCGGCATTCCGCTGCGCACGACCGGCGGCAGCGCGCGGGTGACCTCAAAGATCCACGTGCCCCACCAGAAGGCGAAACCGAACAGGAATGCCGGTATGGCGAGCGCGACCTCGGCCGCCGCATAACGTCCGGCGAACCATGACCCGCTATGCGCCAGGGGTTTGCGCAGCCACCAGGCGATGACCAGCGCCGACAGCGCGATCAGCATCGCCCCGACAAAGGCGGGATTGGCGATCGGCAGCGCGGAGATATTCTCTCCACTGCCGACCATATATGCAAAGGCCGCCGCCAGTTGCAGCAACAGGCCGAACAATCGCGGCATCCACCGCGCCTGGCGCATGCCGACCCAGAAGGCGCCCGCACCCTCCAACGCCCAGACCGCCGATGTCCAGGTCGCGCCAAGCGCAAGCGGCACGGCAAGCGTGACGAAGCCGATGCCGATCGCCAGCATCGCCTCGTTCATCACGCGGAAGCTTTCGCGGCGATAGCGCAGGGTGAACGCCGCGACGCCGAGATACATAAGGGCAAAGCCGAGCGCGGCAAAGGCGCTGCCGAATGGCCGGTCGTGAACCAGCGCGACCTGCAACCCAAAGCCGGCCAGGGCTGGTCCGAACAACAATGTCGTATCGACGACATTGCCCAGCCGCCCCGGCGTGCCCCGCGTGTAGAGCACGGCGGTCGCGAGGTAGATCAGCACCGACACGATCACGAACGCCTGTGCCGCGGGATAGTCGGTCGGCTGATAGCTCAGCGCCATCCAGACCGAGGTGATGCCGAAGGTCGCGAAGAAGCCGATCAGGTTCAATCCGCGCCACGACTGGCGTTGCGCGATGAACAGGATGGCGAGATTAAGCACCGTGTAATAGGCGAACACCGCCGCGATATTGCCGCCGCCGGTGCTCAGCAGCAGCGGCACCGCGAACCCGCCGGCGAAGGAAGTCATCGCCATCGCCTGAGACCGCTGCAGCAGCGCAAGCGCGCAGCCGAGCACGCAGACCAGGATCATCAGCACGAACGCGGCGAGCGCCGGCACGACATCGAACAACCGCGCGGCGGCGAACAGGGTGAGATAGAGCGTCGCCACACCGCCACCCTGCAGCGTCAGGCCGAATTCGGGGCGCTTCACCCGAGTGCGGAAACCGACCACCAGCAAGGCCATCCCGGCCATCGCGATGAACGCGAGACGGAATTCGATCGGGAACAACCCGACCGACGCGGCGTAGCTGGCGAGGAACGACAGTCCGACGAACAGGATCACCAGCCCGACGCGCACGATCGTGTTGCCGCCGAACAGCCAGTTGCGGATCGCCGCACCGACCTTGCCCGCCATTTCCGTCACCGGATCGGGCGCTGCCGGGGTTTGCACACGCGGCGCGACATAAGCGGGCGAGGTGACCTGTGACGGTGCGAGAACCGCGGGAGGCACGGCAGCAGCAGAAACGGCGGCGGCGGGGCGCACGCCGGGCGTGGCAATGAGCTCGTTTGGCGATCTTGGGCCAGGACGCGCTTCGGGCGCGAGCCCATCTCTTACGGCGGCGCGCAGCACATCGATCTGCGCACGCAGACCGGCGGTGGCAGTGGCGATTTCGCGACGCACCGCGAAACGCATGGCAAGACCGGCCAAGGCCCCGATCATGCCGCCGATCACCAGGCCATAGGTTTCCAGTTCGGCAAAGATCCATCCCGCGATGGCTCCGATGATCGCCACCGTGAAAATCATGTCCGTCCCCTCCCCGTGCGCGTGCCGGGCGCGCCAGCAAATATGGCGCATGCCGCAAGGGAGGTCGAGGTGTGATTATCCCGGCGTGCCGGCCGGACGCTGCGAACGCCTATCTGGTCACGCCATCCGCGCCGCCGAAGTGCGTCACCAGTGCCGCGATCTCGGCCGGTTCGAGCAGCCAGGTCCTGGTCTTCTGGCCCGCACGCGCCACCGGCTGGGTGAGCAATATCCGCGCATCGGCGCGATGTTCGACCTTCAGCGCGGCGAAATGTCTGGTGCATTCGCGCAGCGGCGCGATCAACGGCACCGTCCCCGTCAGGTCGATAAGCGTAGCCAACTGGTTTTCGGTGTCGGGGGTCATGTCGGTGCCCTATGATTTGCGATCGGTCGCGACTGATGTCGGGCCGGGATGTGCGATCGTCAACTCACGCCACCCCGAACGGCACCACGCAATTATCGGCATAATGGCCGATCTGCGCGCGGCCGAGATAGGGCACGCCCATCTCCGCGCACCAGCGCACGATCATCTGTTCGGGCGTTTCGTTGAACGTCACGTCATTGTCGATCACGTCGTTGACCTGGCCGAGCCGGATGCCGGCGATGCCCTTCAACTGCGTCGCATGCGCCATGGTGAAGAGCATGCGGTCGACGCGGTAGAGTGGCTCGCTCACTTCCTCGATCATCAGCACATGATCGGTCAGGTCGGGAAGATATTTCGAACCGATCAGCGAAGTCAGGATCGACAGGTTGAACGCGACGTGCGGACGCCCGATCCCCGCCGGACTGTCGATCGTCGGCTCCAATGACTTGCGGTCGCCATTGACCAGCCAGGCGAGCGCCCGCGAGACACAATGCGCAGCGTCGTTCTTGCGCCCGACTTCGCTCGGCATCGGGCCGTGCGCGGAGCGGCCGATGCGCCGCGCGTAAAGCGCGCCGAGCATGAAACCCATGTCGGAATAGCCGAGATAGGTCTTGCGCTTCGCCGCCGCGTTGAGTTGCGGCAGGACCGTTTCGAGGATCCGGTTCGATCCATAACCGCCGCGCGCGAACCAGATCACGTCGATCCCGGCATCGTTGGCGAATTCGAGGAACGCGGCGGCGCGCACCGCGTCGGAGCCGGCGAAATGCCCCTCGACCATGAAACATTGCGGATGGAAGACGATATCGACCTCTGGAAAGGTCAGCGCGATCAGCGCCTTGACGCGGTTCTCGACCAGAATGTCGATCGACCGTGCCGGGCTCACTACTCCGATGCGCATTCGTTCGACGCCTTCCCGTGCAATCCAAAGCCGGCCCGTGCAATCCAAAGCCGGAGGAGAACGGGCGACTTGCCCCTGCTCCGAAATGCCGCGATAGCGCGCGCCCATGGCTGACGGCAAATCCTACTTCTTCGTCGGGATCGGCGGCAGCGGCATGATGCCGCTGGCGATGATCCTTGCCGGGCGTGGCGCAACCGTCGCAGGATCGGACCGGACGCTCGACCAGGCGCGGTTGCCGGCCAAGTTCGCCGACCTGCGCGCGCGCGGCGTCGCGCTGTTCCCGCAGGACGGCAGCGGCATCACCAGCGCCGAGCAGATCGTCGTGGCCTCCGCCGCGGTTGAATCGACCATCGCGGATATCGTCGCGGCCGAACGGGTCGGTGCCGATCGGATGAGCCGCGCGGAATTGCTCGCCAGCCTGTTCAACGCCAGCGACCTGTCGATCGGCGTCGCGGGGACCAGCGGCAAATCGACCGTGACCGGCATGATCGGCTGGATCCTCCACGCGACCGGACGCGACCCGACAGTGATGAACGGTGCGGTGATGAAGAATTTCGTCAGCCCCGACGCCCCCTTTGCCAGCGCGTTAGTCGGTGCGGGCGTCGGCGCGGGCGACGTATTTGTCAGTGAGGTCGACGAGAGCGACGGATCGATCGCGCTCTATCATCCGCATATCGCGGTGCTCAACAATGTCAGCCTCGACCATAAATCGCTCGAGGAGCTGCGCCAGCTGTTCGGCGATTTCGCGGGCAAGGCAAGGACGACCCTGGTCAATATCGGTGACGCAGAGACCGCATTGCTCGCCGCCGCGCTGGATCGCGGCCGACTCACGACCTTTGCGATCGACGCGCCCGCCGACCTGACCGCTAAGGCCCTTGAACCCGAACCGTTCGCGATTCGATTCGACCTGTTGACCGGAGGCGAACGCCATCGCGTGCGGTTGTCGGTGCCCGGTCGCCACAACGTCTCGAACGCGCTGGCGGCGATCGGTGCGGCGGTGGCGGCGGGCGTGCCGTTGGTCCAGGCGATCGCCGCAATCGAGAATTTCACCGGCCTCAAGCGCCGCTTCGAACTGGTCGGCGAAGCCGGCGGCGTCAGCGTGATCGACGATTTCGGGCATAACCCGGACAAGATCGCCGCGACGCTCGACACGCTGCATGCCTTTCCCGGACGATTGCTGATCCTGTTCCAGCCGCATGGCTATGGCCCGCTCAAGGTGATGCGGTCGGAACTTGTCGCCATGTTCGCGGCAAAGCTCGGCGCGGACGACCTGCTGGTGATGCCCGACCCGGTCTATCAGGGCGGTACTGTGTCGCGTGAAGTGACCAGCGCGGATATCATCGCCGATGTCGCGGCGTCGGGCGGCCCATCTCGATATCGGGCGCTGCATATCAGCGACCGTGCCGATGCCGCTGCGGCGCTTGCCGATCAGGCGCGGCCCGGCGACCGCATCGTCGTGATGGGCGCACGCGACGACACGCTGAGCCTGTTGGCCGCCGAAATGCTTGCGCGAATTGCCGCCAGAGGCTGACAGCCGGCGCCACCCATGATAGGGGCCCATGATAGGGCCGCTGGCCTGCAACGAAGAGGATCGCCCATGTTTCGCCGCCTGTTTATCGATCACCCGGAGTCGGTCGGTGAGAGCTTTGGCGAGCATTTCGGGGTCGCGTCGCGCTTCGGTTTCCGCATGGTGCGCGGCGGCTTCGGCTGCATGCTCCACGCCTGGCTGCCCTTCGCGTTCAAGACCGCCGGCAGCGACGCGGTGAAGGAACTGCACGAACAACTCGTCGCCAAGCGCGGCGCGATTCGCGCGGCGCAGGCTCAGATGACGACGGTCGAATACGTTATCTGAGCCGGGCGCGGATTTCGCATCGATTCGCTCAGGCACCTCATGGGCGGTGGTATATGCTCGACGCCCAACCGCTGCCTGCTACATTCTAATGACAACGCAATGATTGTCGATCGACTGGACGGCGGTCGCATTGGGTAAGCGTAAAATCCGCCTGTGCGAGTTCCCCGGCGGAGCCCATTCGATGGGCCGGGTCAAAGCAGGATTGACGCGGATAACGAACTCGCACACTCATCGTTCATGCGCGTGCAGGACGTGATCAGGGGGAAAAAGTCTGAAATCACAGTCTTTGACTGGGGTTCCGGCAAGATTCCGAAGGCGAGATTTCCCTTGTCGAAAGCCGGCAAAAGGGCGTGGTCGTTCGGCCCATCGTGGCAATGGCGATTTGTTGAGTTTTCGTGCGAGGGACGCCGTTTCGTCGTTCGGTTAATGCTGAACCTTGATAAGGCAAAGGCCAGTGCACATCTCGCAATGTGGAGTGGTCGCGATCTGATCGTCCTCTGCTGTTACGAATATCATGTTGATCACTTTACAGGCTGGCACATTCACACTCTGTGTGGTGAGCGGAACGACGTCGATTCAGCGCCGGCCGGAACTCTCGTACATGGGCCGTGGGTCAAACGCCTCCCTCATGCCCGGGTTCGCCATAGAAAGACCGAGTTTACGAATGTGATGGCAGGAACGCAGGACGCTTGGCTTTGGAATCGAACCATGCGATTCTTCCATATTGAGGAAAAAGGCGCGCTCGTGTGAAAGAGGCTCTTTGCCAGGCCTTCTGCGGTGATCTGAAGCTGACCGATGTTCCGGCCGGTTTTGCCGTCACGACTACGTTCCGTCGCGACGATGGTGATGCGGTCGCGTTCTATATCGTTCGCGACAAAACCCTTCCCGATATATTTCGCATTGAAGACGATGGCGCCACTATCGCCTATCTCGAGGGTGCTGGTGTGGATTTTTCAACTGATACGCGCGCGGAAGCATTCGAGGCGCTTCTGACCGCGCATCAGGTCGAGTTCGACGAGGATGAGATGCTTTTGCACACTGAATCGGTGCACGAGCAGGATTTGCCCCGCGCCGCCATGCGCTTCCTGTCGTTCATGCTGCGCATCAATGATTTCCTGTTGCTCACTAAGGACAAGGTTGCCAGCACGTTCAAAGAAGACGCGGCTGCTCGCGTTCTGGAGCGTATGGACGGAAAAGCCATTGTTGAGCAGGACAAGCCGGTAAGCGCTGCCTTGTCGGACACGGTGCCTGACATGGTCATCCGTGGACCGGGCCGCACGCCAGTTGCGCTGTTCTTTGGATCATCCGCGCAACGCGTGAACGACGCGATTTTTCTCCAGATGCAGTCACTGTACGAAGTCAAGGAGCCAGTGCAGGTCATCGCGCTGCTGGAGCGCGAAAACATCATCAATCAGGACTTGCGAAGGCGCGCTGCCAATCGCCTCGCTGCGCTGCCCATTTATCGTGGCGACGAAACCACATCGATCAATCGCATCGAGCGCGAGGCGCTCGGCTCGACATTGGGAACGGTGCACTGAGCGCTAGAGGTGAAAAACTGCGCAAAGATGACGTATTCCTCAGGATGTCCGCACCCGCCTAACCCGCACGAGAAGCCGATCGATCCCGAAAGCCACGGCGGCGGGGATGACTAATGGCGGGCGAGACGGAGCACTATCAAGGCGCGCATCGGCGAGGCCAGCGTACAGGAGTCAAGCGCGTTGATTCAATCCGAAGCCGCTAAGCCATAAAACCGCCAAAAATACTCGCGATAGATAGCCAACGAAAAAGCCACCGAACCTCGCGAGTTCGGCGGCAGTTTTCAGGAGGCCATCCTTAGTTTTTCGGGCCGTTTTTATTAGTCTTGTAGGTTTCAACCACCGTCGTGCGAGGACGGTTTTCGGCTTCTTTGACGGGAATGAACTGGCCGGAGCCAGCATCACGCCCGCGCTCGTGCGTTACCATAGGATATCACCCCCTTTCTGCGGCAGGTAGCCGAACTCAGAAAGGGAGTGAGCCTTGGGCGGGAGCGACGCCGGGATGGCGAACCCCCCGCATAACTTCCGAAATGCGGCCTTGGTTGACGCCACACAGGGCCGCAGCCTGATGCTGAAAGAGTTTACGCTCAACGATCAGGAAGCGGATATGCGCCGCCATTTCAGGCGTAATTGAAGGAGAACGAGTGCGTTTCATGGTACTAGGCTTTCTAAAAAAGCCCCGACCAGTGTTGACGATGCACGCCGGAAAGCGTACTACATTCCGGTGATCACACCGCCGACAGCTGGTCCGAGCTGGAGGTTCTTAAGACAACAACATTGCGAGCCGGATGGAGTGGTAGCTCTTTCCGGCTCGCTTTGTTGTGTACGGCAAAGCGAGTTCAAATCCAACCCTGAATCGCCACAGCGCCCCGTGGAGCGCCGAAATAATGAGAGTGTGTGTTTGTTAGGGTTTTGTTAGATGCATGCTCACGGGCTTTTACGCCGGAAAATTGGGCTAACGTCCATGAGTTCTGCATATGTCGCATGCTTCGCAGACGGACATAAGGTATTCCTTATATCGGGTCGCACATCCAATGCACTTCAGCTAAAAGAGACCCATTCCCTTAAACCCGTGCCTTTTATTGAGCGAATTGACGCTTAGGCTGCGAAGCTAGCTCTCGCCGATAACGAGACGGTTCTCAGATGCCCCGCAGGGGCAATCTCTGCGCACTGGTTTTCGTTCACACCGCAAGATGCGGTTGGTCGGCGAGATTTCAGCCTGCCATAAGTCATTTGTGTCATGGCCCCGATCACAGCTCGGAGGCGATGGCCTGGCTATCGCCAAGCCTGACAAGATTCCCGTTCAATATGGAAAAGACAGTTGACAGACAAGTTCCCTTTACTGTAAAGCTTCATTTACTGATTCGAAAGGAGCTTTTACATGTCCAAGTCGACGGCGCTTCGCCGCTACAATCGCACCGTCCTCCTCCTCAGCCTGTTCTACGCCCTGTTCCTGTGTGGCGCGGTCTATGGCTTCAACCACAAGCTGCTCGCCGGTCCGGCCGCTTATGTCGCCGCGATCCTGCCCGCGCTGCCGATCATCGGCATCTTCGTCGCGATCGGCCGCTACCTGGTTGAAGAAACCGACGAATATGTCCGCATGCTGATGGTGCGGCAGACATTATGGGCGAGCGGTTTCGCGCTCAGCCTCGCGACGATCTGGGGTTTCCTCGAAAGCTTCGATCTCGTCGGCCATATCGACGCCTATTATGTCGCGGTGCTGTGGTTCGGCGGCCTTGGCCTCGGCGCCTGCATGAACAAGCTGACGCTGCGCGACGACGCGGGGGGTGAGGCATGAAAAACCGCCTCAAGGTGCTTCGCGCCGAACGCGACTGGAGCCAGGGCGATCTCGCCGACCGGCTCGAAGTCTCCCGCCAGAGCGTCAACGCGATCGAGACCGGCCGTTACGATCCCTCGCTGCCGCTCGCCTTCAAGATCGCCGAACTGTTCGACCTGACCATCGAAGACATTTTCACCAGCCCAACCAAGGAATCCTGACATGATCACCCATTTCAAAGCCCGCATCCTCGCCAGCGCCGTCACCATGCTGGTCATCCTCAACAGCAACCCCAGCCATGCCCAGACCGCCGCAGTCCCGGCAACCACCGTCAAGGCCGATGCGGCGACCACGCAGCTCGATCACATCTCGATCCAGGCCGTCGGTACCAAGGGGCCGGCGATCTTCCTGATTCCCGGCCTGTCGTCGCCGCGTGCGGTGTGGGACGGCGTGGTGCCCGAACTGGCGAAGACGCACCGCGTCTATCTGGTCCAGGTCAACGGCTTTGCCGGCGACGACCCGCGCGGCAACCTCAAACCCGGCCTGCTTGAAGGCATGGTCGCCGAGCTCAACGGCTATATCGTCAAACATAAGATCGGGCCTGCGGCGGTGGTCGGCCATTCGATGGGCGGGCTGGTCGCGCTGATGATGGCCAAGGCGCATCCCGACCATGTGCCGCGCGCGATGATCGTCGATTCGCTACCTTATGTCGGGCTGATCTTCAATCCCGGCGCGACCGTCGCGATAATGGAACCGCAAGCGAAGATGATCCGCGACCAGATGGCGGCGGGATATGGCAAGCCGGCCAACGCCGCCTATGCCGAACAGACCGCCAACGGCCTGGCGTTGAAACCGGAATCGCGCGCCAAGGTGAAGGCATGGATGATGGCGGCCGATCCCCGGGTCAGTGGCGAGGCGCTGTATGAGGATCTGGTCACCGATGTGCGGCCCGATCTTGCATCGATCACCACGCCGCTGACGATCGTCTATGCCTGGTCGGAAGCGGGTCTGCCCAAGGATCGCGCCGATGCGATGTTCCAGGGTAACTTCAAGGCCGCGCCGCATGTCGATTACGTTCCGGTCGGCGACGCCGCCCACTTCGTAATGCTCGATCAGCCCGAGGCGTTCATGACCGCGCTAAAGGCATTTGCGGGAAAGTGATTTCTCGACCCTGTCGAAAATAAGGTTGCGGCATTGTCGGCAGAGGGACTCGTCCTTCTGCCGACATGATTTTTTCGGCCGCTCGATTCAGGTCGCTTTGCCGCGGTGTCATGCTCGCTCTCCGGCACGGCATCACGCGCACTTGCCCGACCGGCCAGTTGAATCAGGCAGATATGGAGCCGAGCAGACCGATGACTTCCACCCCAGCCCATTCCCGATATTCCCGTAAAGCGGTCGCAAAATTCCCGTTGAGATGCGTCGATTTTCCCGCAGTTTTTCCCGCAGTTTCCCGCAGAACGCTCAAAAAAGCATTTCCCCGAAAAACTCCCATAGCTGCGGGAAAATTGGCAGCGACGTAAGGCCTGGGCACGCCTTCGGACGGCCATCGATTCAACCCCCGCCCGTCCTACCGTCAGGGCCACCTTCAACGGCACCTCACGCCGCCGTGCCGCTCTTTCACATGACGAACGATAAGAAGCAGCCTCGCCCCCGCGTGACGCCCCGCTTCGACAGGGATACAATTCCGCTGTCATATCCCTTAAGGCCCGCCACATGACCGACCCCGTCCCACCCCGCCCCGCGCTCGCTTATTACCTGACCGAAGGCGCGGGTCCGACCATCGTGTTCCTGCCCGGCTATGCCTCCGACATGACCGGGGCCAAGGCGCTCGCGCTGGAGGCATGGGCCAAGGCGAAGGGCCGCGCGTTCCTGCGTTTCGATTATGGCGGGTGCGGACAGAGCGAGGGCGCGTTCGAGGATCAGACGCTGACCGGCTGGCGCGACGATGCGCTGTCGATGATCGAGCAATTGGCGAACGGCCCGGCGGTGCTGGTCGGATCGTCGATGGGCGGGTGGATCATGCTGCTGATCGCGCGCGACCGGCCGGAACTGGTCGCCGGGCTGGTCGGTGTCGCGCCCGCGCCCGATTTCACCGACTGGGGCTTCACCACCGACGAGAAGCTGGCGATCCTGTCCGGTGGCCAGGTATCGCGCGCCTCGCCCTATTCGGATCAGCCGACGATCACCACCGCCGCGTTCTGGAATTCGGGCGAGGCGAGCCGGTTGATGTTCGGCACGATCGCGGTCGATTGCCCGGTGCGGCTGATCCAGGGGCAGCTCGATCGCGATGTGCCATGGACGCGCACCGCCCGGCTCGCCGAGATGATCCGTTCAGCCGATGTGCAGACGGTGCTGGTCAAGGATGGCGATCACCGCCTGTCGCGCGATGCCGATATCGCGCTGCTGATCAAAGCGGTCGAGGATGTGATATCGCGCCTATGATCCTGCCCCTGTTGTTGCTCGCCGCCGCTGCGCCCGTTCAGGCAGGGCCACCCGCCCCCGCGCAGGATCGCTATACCCACTGCCTGGACCTCGCGACCAACGATCCGGCGACCGGCGCGGACGAGGCGGGACGCTGGCAATTGTCGGGCGGCGGTTTCCTGGCGCGGCAATGCCTTGGTGTCGCTTACACCAATAGCGGGAATTGGAACGCCGCGGCGGCCGAATTCGACGGTGCGGCGCGTGCGGCGGAACTGGCGAAGGACAAGCGTGCCGCCTTGTTCTGGGCGCAGAGCGGCAATGCCTGGCTCGCCGCGAAAGAGCCGGGCAAGGCGCGCGCGGCGCTCGACGCGGCGCTGGCGGCAGGGTCGCTGACCGGGTTGCAGCGCGGCGAGGCTTTGCTCGATCGCGCGCGGGCGCAAGTCGCGGGCAACGATCTGGCCGGCGCGCGCGAGGATCTCGACCTGGCGGTGGTCGATGCCGCCGCCGATCCGCTCGCCTGGCTGTTGTCGGCTACGCTGGCACGCCGGATGGACGATTTGCCGCGCGCCCGAAAGGATATCGCCGAGGCCCTGAAGCGGTCGGGCGACGATGCGTCGGTGCAGCTCGAAGCCGGCAATATCGCCGCGCTTGGCGGCGATGAGGCGGGTGCGAAGACAGCATGGGCGCAAGCGAGCAAGATCGCGCCCGAGAGCGAGTCCGGAATCGCCGCCAAGGCCGCGCTGGCTCAGTTCACAACACCGGCCAAACCCTGATTTCGCCCGGACGACCACACCATTGTTCGCCCTGAGCTTGTCGAAGGGCTTGTCTCACTGGGTCAACGCCCGCGATGAGCGGGCTTCGAAGGCCATGGATCCAGCCCGAGGCTGAACGGTTTGTTTGGCTGACGACGATTCTTCCTGGCGGCATCGCTGGCAGGATATCGCGCGAGCCCCTATCTGGGACGCGACGCCAGCAAGAGGGCAGTAATGAAATATCTCCATACGATGATCCGCGTGACCGATCCCGACGCGACGATAAGATTCTTCGAGCTGATCGGGCTGAAGGAAGTCCGGCGGATGGATAGCGAGAAGGGGCGCTTCACGCTGATCTTCCTCGCCGCGCCCGGCGACGAGGATGCGCAGGTCGAGCTGACGCATAATTGGGATCCGCAGGAATATTCCGGCGGGCGCAATTTCGGGCACCTCGCCTACCGCGTCGACAATATCTACGAGACGTGCCAGCGGCTGCAGGACGCCGGGGTGACGATCAACCGTCCGCCGCGCGACGGGCACATGGCGTTCGTGCGCAGCCCCGACAATATATCGGTCGAGCTGCTGCAGGACGGCGCGTTGCCGCCGGCCGAACCCTGGGCATCGATGCCCAATAGCGGCGAATGGTAGGATGACGATCACCGCCGCCGGTTTCCTGACCTTGACCGGCGCGCGGCTGCCCTTCGTCCAGGCGCCGATGGCGAATTTCGCGGGGCGCGAACTGGCGATCGCGACGATCGGCGCGGGTGGTGTCGGGTCGCTGGCCTGTGCGGTGCTCGATGCCACGGCGATGGTCGCCGAGGTGACGGCGATCCGCGCGGCGGCGGCCGGCCCGCTCAACCTCAATTTCTTTTGCCACACGCTCGGTCCCCAGCCGGACGAAACAGTCTGGCGCGACACGCTCGCACCCTTTTACGCCGATGAGGGCGTCGATCCGCCAACCGGCTCGCCGCCGCTGCGCCGACCGTTCGACCTGGCCATGGCTGAGGGACTGGACTGGGCGCGACCGGAGATTGTCAGTTTCCATTTCGGGCTGCCCGACGCGGATCTGCTCGCCCGCGTTCGGGCGACGGGCGCGCTGATCTTCGGCAATGCGACGACCGTGGCCGAGGCCCGCAATCTGGCCGAACGCGGATGCGATGCGGTGATCGTTCAAGGCAGCGAGGCCGGCGGCCATGCCGGTCATTTTCTCGATGGTTATCGCTCCTCGCCGCTTGACGAGTTTCTGCCGCAGGTCGTCGCGGCGATCGATCTGCCGGTAATCGCCGCGGGCGGGATTGCCGACGCGGCAGGCGTTTCGGCGGCGATGGCGCATGGCGCCGCGGCGGTGCAGGCCGGCACCGCCTATCTGCTGACGCCCGAGACCTGGACCAGTGCTGTGCATCGGCAGCGGATCGAGACGGCCAGCGCGGACGATCTGGTCGCGACCAATTTGTTCACCGGCGGCGTCGCGCGGGGCTTGCGCAATCGGCTGATCGACGCGCTTGGCGCAATCAACCAAGCCGCGCCGCCATTTCCCTATGCCAGCGCCGCACTCGCGCCGCTCCGGGCCAAGGCGGAGCGCGAGGGGCGCGGTGACTTCTCACCCCTTTGGGCAGGCGGCGGCGTGGCGCTTGCGCGCCCCGAATCCGCTGCTGACGTGACAACACGCCTCGGCAGCGCTGCGCTTAACTTTCGGAGTAAATCATGACCGACCTGGAAATCGTACGCATCCCGGCGCTGAGCGACAATTATATCTGGCTGGTCCACGATCAGGCATCGGGCGAGACGATGGTGGTCGATCCGGCCGACGCCGCGCCAGTGCTCGCCGAGGCGGACAGGCGCGGGTGGCGGATCGGGCAGATCTGGAATACGCACTGGCACCCCGACCACACCGGCGGCAATGCCGCGATCAAGGAAGCGCATGGCGCGGTGGTGACCGGCCCGGCGGCCGAGGCGACACGGATCCCGACGCTGGATATCACGGTTGGCGAAGGCGATACGGTCGCGCTCGGCGCGCATATCGCGACGGTGATGGAGACGCCCGGGCATACTGCGGGCCATATCAGCTTCCATCTGCCCGAGGACGATCTGGTGTTTACCGGCGACACCTTGTTCGCGATGGGCTGCGGCCGGTTGTTCGAGGGCGATGCGGGGCAGATGTTCGCCAATATGCAGCGGCTCGGCAAGCTGCCGCCGGAGACGATCGTCTATTGTGCGCACGAATATACCCAGGCGAACGGCCGCTATGCGCGGGTCGCCGAGCCCGACAATGCGGCGATCGTCGAGCGCATGGTGGCGGTCGATGCGGCGCGCGGCGCGGGCGAACCGACCGTGCCGACGACGATCGCTTTGGAACTGGCGACCAACCCGTTCCTGCGCGCATCATCGGTGGGGGAATTGGCCGAACGCCGCGCGGCGAAGGATGCGTTTCGCGGTTGATCCTGTTATAAGGCTTGCCTGGGGACGTCGATCACGGAGAACGCCAGTGCGTATCATGTTGCTTGCCCCGCTGGCGCTGGTCGCCTGCGCCACCACCGCCGACAGTACCGCCGCGAGCGATGCCGAACTGGCGCGCGCGCTCGAGGGTCGCGTCGCCGGGCCGCCGCAAAAATGCCTCGACGATTTCCGGCGGACCAACCCACAGATCATCGGCGACCGGACCTTGCTCTATCGCGAATCCGGGCGGCGGGTCTGGGTCAACACTTTACCCGATGCCTGTCCCGGGCTGAGCTCGGATCGCATTCCGGTGTTCAAAATCTATGGCGGCCAGGTTTGCAAAGGCGATAATTTCGAGACGATCGACCGCAACGCCGGCTTTCGCGGCGGATCGTGTCGGCTGGGAGATTTCGTGCCTTACGACAAGCCCAAAGGCTAGGTTGGCGGTCCCATCGCTATGACCCGAGCTAGGGCGCCACGCCCAATTCGGTGAGCATGAACGCGCTATATTCCGCCGACTGATGAATACGCTGGAAGCGACCCGATTTGCCGCCATGGCCGGCTTCCATATTGATGCGGAATACCAATGGCAATTTGCTGGTCGAGGTCGCGCGCAGCTTGGCGACCCATTTCGCCGGTTCGTAATATTGCACCTGCGAATCCCACAGGCCGGTGCTGACGAACAATGCGGGATAGGCCTGGGCACTGACCTGGTCATAGGGCGAATAGCTCAGCATATAATCATAGGCCGCCTTGCCCGCCGGGTTGCCCCATTCGTCATATTCGTTGGTGGTCAGCGGGATGCTGGCGTCGAGCATCGTCGTCACGACATCCACGAACGGCACTTGCGCGATGATCACGCGGTAATCCTGTGGTGCGATATTGGCGATCCCGCCCATCAACAGCCCGCCAGCGCTGCCGCCGAGTGCCGCGACCCGATCCTTCGCCGCATAACCATTGGCGACGAGATAGCGCGTCACGTCGACAAAGTCGGTGAAGCTGTTCTTCTTGTTCATCAAATGGCCGTCGTCATACCATTTGCGGCCCATTTCCTGACCGCCGCGGATATGCGCGATGGCATAGACCATGCCGCGATCGAGCAGGCTCGGCCATGATGCCGAGAAATAGGGATCGGACGATGCGCCGTAGCTACCATAGGCATATTGCAGCAACGCGCCCTTGCCGTCCTTCTTGAAGCCCTTTTTATAGACCAGCGAAACCGGGACCTTCGTGCCGTCGCGCGCCGGCACCCAGACGCGTTCGGTGACATATTGGCTGGCGTCGTAACCGGGCACCGGCTGGACCTTGAGCACGCGGCGCTCGCCGGTTGTGGCGTTGACCTCGTAGGTCGTGCCCGGCGTGGTCAGCGAGCCATAGCTATAGCGCAGCCAGGGGGATCCCGGCTCCTCATTGACGTCGATCGACATGACATAGGCCGGTTCATCGGACTGGACGAAACTGCTCTTGCCCCCACCCGAGAAAGGGCCCGGAAGCATGCGCAGCCGCTTGTTGCCACCCGAGCGCTCCTCGATCGCGATGAAGCCGTCGAACGGCTTGAAATTCTCGATGAAGACATTGGCATCCACCGGCACCAGATCGGTCCAGCCGGCACGACCCAGCTTCGCTTTCGAATCATTCGCAGCCATCAGCTTGTAATTGGGCGCATTCCAGTTGGTCTTGATGATCCAGCGCGTGCCGATATGGTCGGCATCGTAGCGGAACTCCCGCTCGCGCGGCGCAATAATGGCGAATTCACCGGGCGTTTTGGCTGAAGTGCAGCGTTGTTCGTTGCTGACCGTACTCTGCAACTGGATGCAGATATATTTGTCGTCGGTGGTACGGCCGAGCCCCATATAGAAGCTGTCGTCCTTCTCCTCATAGACCAAGGTGTCGGCCGATGCCGGCGTGCCCAGGACATGCGCCTTGACCCGCTTGCTGAGCAGGGTGACCGGATCCTTTTCCACATAATAGATCGTCTTGTTGTCGTCTCCCCAGACCAGATTGGGTTCGACATTGGGCACGAGATCGTCGTGCATTACGCCGGTCGCGATATCCTTAACCTTGAGCACATATTGACGCCGGCCGACAATGTCCTCGGCCCAGGCGAGCAATTTGGTGTCGGGGCTGACGGTCTGCGACGCCGCCTGGAAAAACCCCTTGCCGGCAGCGAGTTTGGGCTGATCGAGCAGCACCTCCTCCGGCGCCTGCATCGACCCCTTGCGGCGCGCGGCGACCGCATAATCGGCGCCGGTGTCGAAGCGCGTGTAATAATAATAGCCATTCTTCAGATAGGGGACCGAACTGTCATCCTGTTTGATGCGACCGACCACCTCTTTGTAGAGCGTGTCCTGCAGCGCCTTGGTGGGGGCGAGGACTGTGTCGGCATAGCTATTCTCGGCCGCGAGATAGGCGAGCATATCGGGGTTCTTGCGCGTGTCGTCGCGCAGCCAGTAATACTCATCCTGGCGGGTCGCGCCGAACGGCGCCTTGATCTCATGCGGCTTCTTCGCGGCGATCGGGGGCTTTGGAGCATCCTGCGCGATGGCGGGAGACGTGATGGCGGCGGCCAGGCTTAGCGCGACGAAAGGATGTTTCACGAACGACTCCCCGATGAGGATTTGACAGGAAGCTAGCGCGGGGATCGGGAAAGCGGAAGGGCGGCCTCGATATTGCCGAAAAGGCCCGCCCCGTCCGCCCTGAGCGAACGGGGTGGGAGGTTACAGCACGAAGCGCGACAGATCAGTATTGCGCGCGATGCTCGCCAACTGGCTTTCGACATAAGCCGCATCGACCGTGACGGTTTCGCCGCCGCGATCCTCGGCGGTGAAGCTCACTTCCTCGAGCAATTTCTCCATCACCGTCTGCAGGCGGCGCGCTCCGATATTCTCGATCTCACCATTTACGTCCGCCGCGATCTTCGCGACGGCGGCTATGCCGTCCTCGGTGAAGTTGACGGTCACGCCCTCGGTCGCGATCAGTGCCTTGTATTGCTGCGGCAGCGACGCCTTGGTGTCGCTGAGGATCGCGACGAAATCCGCCTCGGTCAGCGCCTTCAATTCAACGCGGATCGGCAGGCGGCCCTGCAGTTCGGGCAGCAGGTCGCTCGGCTTGGCGACGTGGAACGCACCGCTGGCTATGAACAGGATATGGTCGGTCTTCATCGGCCCATATTTGGTCGCGACGGTCGTGCCCTCGATCAACGGCAACAGGTCGCGCTGAACGCCTTCACGGCTGACGCTGGCGCCGCCGCGTTGTTCGCTGACCGCGATCTTGTCGATCTCATCGAGGAAGACGATGCCATTAGCCTCGGCATCGGCCAGCGCGGTGCGGCTGACTTCCTCCTGGTCGAGGCGCTTGTCGGCTTCCTCCTCGACCAGCTTTTCCCAGGCGGCAGGCACAGTGAGCTTGCGACGCTTGAGCTGATTGCCGCCCAGTGCCTTGCCCATCATCTCGCTGAGATTGATCATGCCCATCTGGCCGGGCACTTCGAACGGCATCTGCGCCTGCGCCTCCAGTTCGATCTCGATCTCGGTATTGTCGAGATGCCCGTCGGCCATGCGCTGGCGGAACGCCTCACGCGTCGCTTCGCTCGCACCCTTGCCGGTCAGCGCGTCGAGCAAGCGGATCATCGCCGCTTCCTCCGCCTTGTCCTTGACCGCGATGCGGCGGCGTTCCTTTTCGAGCCGCACCGCTTCCTCGACCAGATCGCGCGCGATCTGTTCGACGTCGCGGCCGACATAACCGACCTCGGTGAACTTGGTCGCCTCGACCTTGATGAACGGCGCATCGGCGAGCTTGGCCAGACGCCGGCTGATCTCGGTCTTTCCGCAGCCGGTCGGGCCGATCATCAGGATGTTCTTCGGGCTGACCTCATCGCGCAGATCGGCGCCGAGCCGCTGACGGCGCCAGCGGTTGCGCAGCGCCACCGCGACCGCGCGCTTGGCGTCGCGCTGGCCGATAATGTGTTCGTCGAGTGCTGCGACAATGGCTTTGGGTGTCAGTGCGTCGTTCATTTTTCTCTCAATCGTCATCCCAGCGAAGGCGGGGATCTCGTGCCGCACGGGCACGCTTCATTACGGGGAGACCCAGCCTGCGCTGGGGTGACGAATTTGTTCAGCTCGCCGTTTCCAATGTTTCCAAGGTCAACCGGTCGTTGGTATAGACGCACAGCTCGCCTGCGATCGCCATCGCCTTGCGGCAGATCGTCTCGGCATCCTGTTCGTAATCGACCAGGGCACGCGCCGCGGCGAGCGCGTAATTGCCGCCCGATCCGATCGCGGCGATCCCGGCTTCGGGTTCGAGCACATCGCCATTGCCGGTCAGGATCAGCGTGATTTCCTTGTCGGCGACGATCATCATCGCCTCCAGGTTGCGGAGATATTTGTCGGTGCGCCAGTCCTTGGCCAGCTCGACCGCGGCGCGCAGCAGCTGGCCGTGATGCTGTTCCAGTTTGCGTTCGAGGCGTTCGAACAGGGTGAACGCATCGGCGGTCGCACCCGCGAAACCGCCGATCACCGATCCTCCCCCAGAATCAGTTGCGCCGAGGCGGCGGACTTTCTTCGCATTGGGTTTCATCACGGTCTGGCCCATTGAGACCTGGCCATCGCCCGCGACGACGACTTTGCCGTTACGGCGCACGGAAAGGATGGTCGTGCCGTGCCACGTCATGTCATTGCTCATGGCGGCGGATATGGGATGCGGGCCGCCGTCGCGCAATCGCCGTCATGTTTCAAACCACCGCGCGATCGGCGTATGTCGTCTTGATCCTATCATTCGTGCGAAATGGCAGTAGCATCCGCGCCGGGAAAAAACTCGGGCAAGCAACAGGGGAAAGACCATGGCGACACAGATTCCAGAAAACGGAACGGCGGGAATGGTGGAGCGCGTCAAGCGGCTGTTGCTGACACCCGCCGCGGAATGGACGCGGATCGACAGCGACCCGATGACGGTCAAGGGCATTTTCATGAGCTGGGTCGTGCCGCTCGCGGCGATCGGGCCGGTCGCCGGCCTGATCGGGCAGCAGGTGTTTGGGTTTTTCGGCTACCGGCCGCCGATCACCTTCTCGCTGAGCATGGCGGTGTTCAGTTATGTGATGACGCTGATCGGCACCTATGTCCTGTCGCTGATCATCAATGCGCTGGCGCCGAGCTTCGGCGCGACCAAGAACCCGGTCTCGGCGATGAAGGTCGCCGCGTTCGGGGCGACGGCGGGCTGGCTCGCCGGGATATTCCAGATCCTGCCGGCGATTTCCTTCCTTGGCATTCTGGGCCTGTACAGCCTGTATCTGTTGTGGCTTGGCCTGCCGATGCTGATGAAGGCGCCGGCCGACAAGGCGGTCGGTTACACGATCGTCACGATCGTCGTCGCGGCGATCGTGTTCATCGTGATCGGCGCGGTTGCCGGCGCGGTCACCGCGCAGTTTGCCCGTCCGATGTTCAGCGCAAGCGCCGGGACGGCCGGCGGCACGGTCGATGTGCCCGGCATGGGCAAGGTCGATCTCGGCAAAATCGAGGAAGCGGGCAAGAAGATGGAGGCGGCGACCGCACGAATGCAGGCCAATGCGGCGAGCGGCAAGACCGACGCGGTGCCGGCGGCGGCGCTGCAGGCAATGCTGCCTACGTCGATCGCGGGCTTTGCGCGCGGCGATACCGAATCGACCAGCGGTGGCGCCGGCGGCATCGGCGCCAGTACCGCGCAGGGCAAGTATAGCGCGGGCGACCAGCATTTCACCCTGTCGGTGGCCGACATGTCGGCGCTGGGAGCGCTCGCCACGCTTGGCGGTGCGCTCAACGTCCAGTCGAACAAGCAGACCTCGACCGGTTATGAAAAGACCGAGATGGTCGGCGGCGCGATGGTCACCGAGGAATGGAACAGCAGCGAGAAGCGCGGCAAATATGAAACGATGGCCGCCAGCCGCTTCCTCATCTCCGCCGAGGGCAGCGTCGCCGATATCGCCACACTGAAACAGGCGGTCGCGGCGGTCGATGCGGGCAAGCTCGCAGCCTTGGTCCCCTGATCGCTCCATCGTCAGCGCGAATTCGCCTTCAGGAAATCGCTGCTTTCCTGAAGCGTGGGTGAGCGGCCGCGGAAAGGTTTCGACAAGCCCATGACCAGATCATTATGGCTCTGTCCGGGATAGAGCCGCAGCGTGACGGGCGCGCCCAGTTCTTTCAGCCGTTTCGCGAGATGTTCGGCATTATAGGGCCGTACGACGTCATCGGCGGTGCCCGCCGCCAGCCATAACGGCGGCGCATCCTTGCGCGCGAACCGGATCGGCTGCGTCTCGAGCGGGCGCGGCCAGTTGCTCATCGCGTCGATGCTGCGCTTCTTCTCGAACGGGTAGAAATCATACGGCCCGGCAAGCAGCGCGGCGGCGCGGACGATGCCGGGATCGACACCGATATCGGCCAGCCAGTGCCGGTCGAGCGCGAGCATCGCGGCATTGTACGCCCCCGCCGAATGGCCCGACAAGGTGATGCGCTTCGGGTCGCCACCATAGCGCGCGATATTGTCGCGTACCCATTTGACCGCTAGCGCGCTGTCCTGGACGAACACCGGGAAATGGACGTCCGGCACCAGCCGGTAATCGGGGATCACCGCGACGAAGCCCTGCGCGGCAAAGGCGCGTCCGGCGAAGCCATATTCGCCGCGTGAGCCCTTCACCCAGCCGCCGCCATAATAGAAGATCACGACGGGCAGCGGTGCGGCATGGGCACGGGTCTTTGGTGCCCAGACATTGAGCCTCTGCGCGGGGTCGGCGCCATAAGCGACGCTATCCGCGACCTGTTCGGCGTTGCTGTCGCCGGGGGTGTGCGAATTGATGAAGTTGAGCACGCCCGGCGGCGAGGCGAAAACGGCGACCAGCCCGACCGCCGCCGCGATCACGGCGATGCCGATGATAAGTTTGATCCAGATCGACATCGTTGGTCCTTTACGCGAATTTACGAGCGGGGGAGGCATCTACACCATCACGTTACGGCTCTTCATCAGCGGCTGGATGCGCGTGCCGAACGCCTCCACCCCTTCGACGAAATCGTCGAAGGTCAGCAGCACGCCGCCGGTATTGGGCACCTCCGCCATCTCGTCGAGCATTCGCGCGACACTTTCATAGGAGCCGACCAGCGTGCCCATATTGATGTTCACCGCCCCTTCCGGCGCGGCCAGCTGACGGACATTGGTCGAGGCATTATGCTTGTCCGCCGCCCCTTGTTCCGCGAGCCAGGAGATCGCGTCGATATCGACGCCGTCATTATAGCTTTTCCATTTGGCCATCGCCGCTTCGTCGGTTTCATCGGCGATGATCATGATCAGCACGAAGATGGACACATCGCGCCCGGTCTTGGCGGTCGCCGCAGCGAGGCGTTCATTGTTGGAAGCAAAGGCGGCCGGCGTGTTGACGCCCTTGCCGAGGCAGAAGGCATAATCCGCCCATTTGGCCGAAAAGGCGAGCCCCTCGTCCGAGCTGCCGGCGCAAATGATCTTCATATCGCCTTCGGGCTTCGGGCGGACGAGGCAATCGTCCATCTGGTAATATTGGCCCTTCAGGTCACTCCGTCCGGTTTCCCATAACTCACGGAGAATCTGGGCATATTCGTCGAGCATCTGATAGCGGTTGCGGAAATGCTCGTCGCCGGGCCACAAACCCATTTGGCTATATTCGGGCCGCTGCCACCCGGTGATCAGGTTAAGCCCGAAGCGCCCATGGCTGATCGAATCGATCGTGTTGCACATGCGCGCGGCAAAGGCCGGCGGGATCACCAGAGTCGGGCAGGTCGCGTAGATCTTGATCTTGCTCGTGACTGCGGCGAGGCCGGCCATCAGCGTGAAGCTTTCCAGGCCATATTCCCAGAATTCGGTCTTGCCACCGAATCCGCGCAGCTTGATCATCGAAAGCAGGAAATCGAGCCCGTGCTTCTCGGCGCTCTGTGCGATCCGCTTGTTGAGATCGAAGCTCGGCATGTATTGCGGCGCGTTCTCCGAAATCAGCCAGCCATTATTGTTGATGGGGACAAAGACGCCGACTTGCATGGGCTTAGCTCCTCAGAAAATCGAGAACGAGTGCGTTGAAAGTGTCGGGATCGGTGACATTGCAGGCATGGCCGCCCCATTTCATGGTTTCGAGCCGGGCGCTGGGAATGGCCTCGGCAAGAAGTCTTGAGCAGCCTGGCGGCACCAGCCCGTCATCGTCGCTCGCGAGCAAAAGCGTCGGCACGGCCAGTCCGGCCAGGCGGTCCATCACATCGAAGCGTAGCGCTTCGAGGACGCGCTGCTCGACCATGTCGGCGGGAAAGCTCGCAATGTGTGCGCCCTCCTCTTCCTCCAGTTCGCGGTGGTGGTCGGATATCCATTGCGGCGGAAAGAGGAAGATCGGCTGCGCGTGGACGTAATCGCGCACACCGCCATGGCGCAACAGGCTCAGCCGCGTGTCGAAACAGCGTGCAATATAAGGGTCTGGCCGGCCCCAGCCATTGACCACCACCAGCCGATCGACCCGCGCCGCTGCATTCAGCGCGAGCGTGAGGCCGCCCATGCCGCCAATGGCATGCCCCACGATCGATGCGCTCGGCATATGCAGCGCATCCATCAACGCCAGCATATCGTCGCCGATGCTGTCGATGCGCGGTGTGACAATGCGGTCCGAACGGCCAGTGCCGCGATGATCATAGGCGATGACGCGGAAATGTTCGGCCAGCGCGGCGATGTTCGGGCGCCAGTAATTCGCCGATCCGCCCATGCCCGACGACAGGATAAGCGACGGCGCGCCCGGTGAGCCATGGATTTCGTAATAAAGACCCGCCGCCTCGGGCATCAGGCCTCCCTTGCGGGCAGCGTCACGAAACGTGCGCCACGCTGGCGATTTCGACCAGGCAATCGGGCTTCACCAGCTCGGCCTTGATGCAATAACGCGCCGGCTTCGCGCCGGGGAAATACTCGGCATAGACGGCGTTGAACGCGGCGTAATCGGCCAAGTCCTTGAGGAAGATATGGTTCATCGCCACATCCTCCAGCGTCGCACCGCCCGCCTCGAGCGTGATCCTGATGACATCGAGGATGTGGCGCGTCTGCGCGGCGGCATCGCCGACATGCAGCACCGCACCGCCCTCGCCGAGCGCGAGCACGCCCGAGACATAGACGGTGTTCCCGGCCTTCGCGCCGGCCGAATAGGGCGCGATCGGCGTGGGGAATTGCGCTGGATTGATCGGCGTGAAGGGCATGGCGTGGGCTTCCTGAATTGCGTCTAGCTTTGGTTGGTGGGGGCTTCATCGGCGATCTGTCCGAAGGTCCCGCAGAAATCGGGCACGGTCGACACCCAGCCGAAGAATTTCTCCACATTATAGACGGTCGCGGCCTGCAGATAATCCGGGCCGAGGTGATGCGTCGCATCCTCCAGCATCACACCGAAATATTCGAGGTGGAAGCCGTCGCGCAGCGTGCTTTCGACACAGACATTGGTGGCGATGCCGACGAACACGATGTTGCGGATGCCGCGTGCGCGCAGCGTGCTGTCGAGTTGCGAATTGAAGAAGGCCGAATAACGCGTCTTGTGCACGCGCAGATCACCGGCCTGCGGCGTCAGCGCATCGACGATCTCATAATCCCAGCCGCCGCGCGCGAGCAATTGCCCGTGCAGTTCCGGGCGCGCGCGCATCGTCTTCAGCGCATTGGATTTGTGCCAATTGGGCGACCCAGGCCCGCCCGCCTCCTGATAATCGGCATCCCAGCCATTCTGCAGATAGACGATCTGCACCCCGGCATTGCGCGCGGTGTCGAGCACCGCGGCGACCCGATCGATCGCGCCCGCCGCGCCGGAAATGTCGAACCCGGCAAGATCGACGTAACCGCCGGGCGAAGCATAGGCGTTCTGCATGTCGATCACGACTATGGCGGTTTCATCGACCGCGACGCGCAATGGCTCGGGCCGCGCGGGCAAGGTGACGTAGCGCTTGCCCGCGACCGTGGGGCGAGAATTCACGGTCGGATTTTCGGACATCGGCACCTCGTTAAAGTCGAAGCACCCAAGTCTGACCGTCTCGACGCGGTATCGCAAGAGGCGCGGCGACCCGGCGCGCGCAATCGCAGAGTGGCCGGACCCATGCAATCGATTGTCTGGGCAGGTCCACCGCAGCAGCTTTTGCGCCTGGCGGGCATTAGTCGACTTGGAGCGTGAGGGTCGCGTTTCCACACTTGCCGGATAGCGGGGGATTGTCGGCGGTTGAATCATCGACAAGCAGCAACCGTGGATCGCGACGGAGATATGTTACACCGGTTTGTGCCATATTCTCAGACGGGCGGCGTTTGGTGGCATCTTCGATCCGCGAGCGCTGCGTAATGCGCAATATATAGTGCAATATCAATAGTTTATATATAATATACCGAGCCACTTCCCGAAAATCCGTGCGACGCATGCATTGCATACAATGCATTCATTGACTGCAATGCATACAAGCGCTGCGTCGGTGCCGAACGGTTTAATGTGGCCGATTGCCGGCGGACTATTTCCGGGAAGCAGCCGCCGAAAGCTGACATTGGTTCATCAGCGGCTCGGAGGTCCGCTGTTGGGCGTATAGCTGCCAGCTCGTTATAGCCGACCCAGCGCGACGTTCGCCGGCAACGGCATTGAAATCGCAGCCACATTATCGTTCACTCCCGGATCATCGTTCACTCCCGGCGCTCGGCGTGACTCTATCGGGACCAATGCGTGGCAATTTTCGAGATCGAGCTGGATATCGGGTCGGCGGAAACCCCGCATCGGGCGCGTCGCCTGAATGAGCAATTGAAAGCCGCGATTCTGGGCGGCCAGTTGAAGCCGGGCACGCGGCTGCCGTCGAGCCGCCAGTCGGCGACATTGTTCGGCATGGCGCGGACCACCATCGTTGGCGTGTATGACCAGTTGCTCGGCGAAGGATATCTGACCGCCCGGCATGGGTCGGGCACCTATGTCGCGGACAGCCCGCCATCGCCGCCCGCGGCGCGTGCGCCGGATACGCCAACGCCGGAACACCGGTTGAACCCGTTCTGGTTCCGGCACGACGTGACATCGGCCTTTGGTTTCTTCGACGACCGGAGCGCGATCGTTCGGGCGCCGGAGAGCGAACGGTTCGATTTCCGGCCGGGCCTGGTCGATCTCAAGAATTTCCCGTTCGACATCTGGCGCCGCGTTTCCGCGCAGAAGGAGCGCGCATTCGAGCGCGCGCCATTCAATTATGGGCATCCGCAGGGCGACAAGGATCTGCGGTCGGCGGTATCGATGCATTTGTCGGTGATGCGCGGGGTCGCGTGCCAAACCGACGATCTGGTCATCACCAGCGGGGCACAACAGGCGTTCGACCTGCTCGCGCGGATCCTGGTCGATCCGGGCCACACCAGGGTCGCGGTCGAGGAGCCGGGTTATGGGCCGACGCGCATTCCCTTCGCAGCGGCCGGCGCGGCGCTGTATCCGGTAGAGGTCGATGCCGAGGGCATGATCATCGAGCAATTGCCTGCCGATATCGACATCATCTGCGTCAGCCCGTCACATCAGTTCCCGCTTGGATCGACCCTGTCCAAGAAGCGCCGCGCGGCGCTGATCCAGTTCGCGCGCGCGCATGGCGCGATCATCATCGAGGATGATTATGATGGGGAGTTCCGCACCAAGGGCGGGCCGATCAAGGCGCTGAAGAGCGCCGACGACAGCGACGTCGTGTTTTACGTCGGCACATTCTCCAAATCGACCTTGCCCAATATCCGGCTCGGTTTCGTCCTGCCCCCGCCCTGGGCGACGCGGGCGCTGGTCACCGCGAAGATCTGCATCGACGGGCCCTGCTCGCTACCGGCCCAGGCCGCGATGACCGGCTTCATTGCCGGGGGGCATCTGACGCGTCACATCGGCCGGATGCGGCGCATCTATGGCGAGCGACGGCAGCTGCTGCTCGACCTGTTGCGCGACGACTTCGCCGATTGGCTCGATCCGATCGAGTCCGCTTACGGCATGCACGTGACCGCCCTGTCGAACGGCGCGATCGATGTGGACGCGGTGATCGCGACCCTGGCGCGGCGCAACGTCGAGGTCCGCAGCTTGCGTCGATATTATCTGGGTGCGGCGAGCAAGGCCGGGCTGGTGTTCGGCCTGGGATCGATGGATTTGCCGACGATGCGCCGCGCCATGGCGCTGGTCCATGAAGTCATGCGGGAAGCCCCGCCGGCTCAATAGACGTAATTGATCGCCACCGCCGGCGTGATCGAGGCGGCATTGTAACGCCCCTTCGGAATGAAACGCGCCGCGAGCAGGACGCCGAGATTGGCTTTCCAGCTATATTCGAGCCCCGGTGCGATCGCGAAGGTCGTGCTTGCGTTGGAGCGATAGCGTATCGGTACCGGATCGGGGGCATTGGCCACATCGCGGATATCGAAACCGGCGACGCGCGTCGCACCTTCATGATGACGGATCAGATCGAGCGCCAGCACCCAGCTTCGCGTCAGGCTATATTCGCCGGACAGGCCGATGGCGAAGGACCGGCCCGGCCGGGCGCGACCGCGAAAACCATCGCCAGTGCTGTACACGCTGACATCGTTCAGCGTCGCCTGGCCGGAAAAGGCGGTCGAGACGTTCAGGCGGGTGCGGAAGATGCGTCCGTTGGGCAGCCAGAAATAATGCTGCGCATAGACCGATAGCGTGGTGGTGTGGGCACCGCTGCCCAGCCCATCACCCGGCCGGTCGCCGAGCCGGTCATGCTTGCCGGTCGGCAAGCTGTGCTGCACCGACAGCGCAATCGCGGGGATCGATTTCGCGGCGTCGAACGAGGTCAGCCGAACCTGCGCCGACAGGGTCAGGTCGCCAAAACCTACCCCCGAACCATCGCGGCCGTTCTTCACCGCGTTGAAACCGAATGACGGCTTCACGCCCAGCGTCAGATCGTCGGTGGCGCCGTAGAGCAAATAGGTCAGCGAGCCGAACCCGTGCGATGTCGCGTTGATCCGGTCATAGACATACGTCTCGATCAGCGCATGGCCGCGCGGCAGAGCCGCCGCCGAATTGGCCAGCATCGGGCCGGTCCACCACGCATCGTCCAGCTTCTGGCGTTCGACCGTTGCCGGAATCGCCGCCAGTTCCTGCGCCAGACCCGGTGTCGGGCACAGCGCCGCGGCGCCGGGCAACAAGGCAGCGCGGCACAACCGCAAAAGAGGTCGTCCGATCACGCCCCGGGCTTCCGGAACTTATAGAGAAACTGGTCGGTGCGGCCCTGGATCGACTTGTCGAACACCCCGGCGGTATGCGGATCCTGCGGGTTGGTCAGAATATCGCTCTGCGCCTCGAACACGAACCCCGCCGCCTCGACCTCGCGACGCACGACCGACGGTTCGATGCGGTGCAGCGTGTCCGTCACATCGGCAGGCGATCCCCTGGCCGCGACATGGTCGAGCACGACATAGACGCCACCGGGCTTGAGCGCGTCGAACACCGTCTTGTTGAACGCCACAATATCGACCGGCCCCATAAAGCTGTCGTGCAGGTCGTGATAGTTTTGCGCGATCCAGAAAATGTCGAGCGGCTCGGGATATTTCGCCGCGGGCAGCGCCGCGGCCAGGGTTACCGTTACGTTGGCGCGACCAGCGGCCCAGAGCTGCGTCTCCGCGATACCCTTGACGATATTGGGGAAGGTGAACAGCTCACCCGGGACGGCTGCGTAGACATGGCCGTTCGGGCCAACCACAGATGCGAATAGCCGCGTGAAATAGCCGGCGCCCGACGCGTAATCCGCGATTCTGTCTCCCGATTTGATGCCGATAAAGGCGAGGGTTTCGATCGGCTTGCGGTTGACATCACGCGCGGTGTCGGTGGCGGGCCGGCTGCTATCGGCGACTGCCGTCGCGACCGCCGATGGAATGACGAACGACTTCTGCGCCTGTGCCGGCAAGGCAGCGAGAGCGAGCGAGCACGCCGTGCAGAGAAGGAGGAGATAGCGCATTATTGGTCTTCCTGTTCCGGCTGGGCGGCAAGTCGCCTGGATGGGACTAACGGTGCAGCGATGCGGGCCGGGCCGATCGATGGCCCGTAGTGGCGCGAGAAGTGGATCGGCAAACCGTCCCCGGCAATGTCCACTACCGAGTGTTTTCTGCGGTCCACTTTACCGGCCACCCTCTGTCAGTGGCAGCCATCCGAGCGGCGCATATCGATGGATGGCGCGCGGATATCCCGGTCGCTTCAATCATGTGAAATCCCGTTCTGGTGACCTGGCGGGCCGGAACTATGGTGCCGCGCGGTACGTCCAAACCCGTTTCCTGCGTTCAAAGCCGTATGTCGAAGCGAAGGCACGCGGCTGGCTTGGCTAAGTGGTCGCATCGAAATTCACCGAAGTGGTCGTTGTCGCTCACCGGGCGGCACCGCATCCAGGGCCATGACCGCTCTCAAGATCATCCTGCTCGGCTGCGTCGCGGCGCTGACGATCGGCGCAACCGAAGATAGCGAGGTCGCGTATCCGGACGGTTTTCGCGGCTGGACGCACGTTACCAGCAGTTATGTCAGTGAAGGCCATCCCTCCTTCCCGAAATATTCCGGCATCCACCATATCTACGCCAACAAACCGGCGATGATCGGCTATCGCAGCGGTGAATACCCGATCGGTTCGGTCATCGCGTTCGACCTGCGCGCGCCGAAAGCCTCGCCGGGCAGCGTGCAGTCGGGCGCGCGCGCGCTGATCGATGTGATGGAGAAAAGGCAGGGCGGCTGGCGCTTCATCGAATTCCTCGGCGACAATCGCGTCGACGCCGCGATCAACGGGGAACAGGGCGTCAAGCGCTGCGCAGGATGCCACACCAAAGCGAAACGCGGCGGCGTGTTCAGCCGCGTTGATGACTGAGCGCTTTTCTCACTCCCAACATCGTTAGGAAAACCACATGGGCAGAATCGCCCGATATTTGATGGTGACGCTGATCGCTGGTGTGATCGCTGCGTTTCACCCGTCTCCGGCGACCGCTCAATCTCCCGCACCGGCGGCGCGGCCCGATGGCCGGCTCATGCCGGCGCTCCCCGATGGCCGGCTCATGCCGGCGTTGCGCGATGGGAGCCGCGATTTCGATTTCGAGTTCGGATCATGGACCGCGCACATCTCTCGCCGCACCAAGCCGCTCACCGGATCGACCGAATGGGTCGAGTATGATGGCACATCGGTCGTGCGCAAAGTGTGGGACGGCAAGGCCAATCTCGGCGAGCTCGACGTCGCTGGCCCGGGCGGGCAGATCCAGGGCCTGAGCCTCAGGCTCTACGATCCGGCATCGCATCAATGGAAGGTCAGCTGGGCGAGCAGCCGGGATGGTGGGATCACACCTGCGATGATCGGCGGTTTCGATGCCGGCGGGCGCGGTGAATTCTACAATGAAGATACGCTCGGCGACCGCCAGATCTTCGTGCGCTTCATTTTCTCTCCAGTGGTCGACAAGGCGTTCCGGATCGAACAATCCTTTTCCGGCGATGCGGGCAAGACCTGGGAAGTGAACTGGATCGCCGACTTCAAGCTGGCGTCCTGAATGCTCTGCCGACGCCGGCACGATAAGCCGACCGAACCGGGGAAACGACGATGAAGCTTTTGATTTCGATGCTCGCGCTGGCGGTCGCGTCACCCGCGCTCTCCGCGCCGGCAGGTCACAGTACCGACACGCTTGTCGCTTTTGCGGATGCGTTCGACCAGGCGCAGCTGACCAAGGACGGCGCCGCGCTCGAGCGGATGGTGTCCGACGATCTGGTGTTTATCGACGGATCGGGCAAGCGGCTCGGCAAGCGTGACTTCATCGAAGGGTGGACAGCACCCGGCGACCGCTTCGAGCCGATCGTGCTGGTCGATCGCACCGTGACCGAACTCGGCCCGGACGCCGGGGTCGTCGGCGCGGAAACATTGCTGAAGGGCAGTTCGGGCGGCAAGAGCTTCGCCAGCCGGTTTCGCTATTCCGACACATTCCACCGCGTCAACGGCGAGTGGCGTGCGGTGCATATCCAGGTCACGCGGATGCCATGATCGCTTCGCGCAGCGCCTTGAGCTCCTTGCGAAGTCGATTAATGCGATTCTTCAGATCGGCCAACAGAGCGTCGGCGTCGGCTTGCTCGAACGTGATTCTGGTTCGTTCATCAGCGCCTTTGCGGAACGTCAGAAGCTTGATGACAATAATCCAATCGCCTGACCGCCTGAGCGCAATCTTAGTCGCGCCGTGACACAGGATATTGCGTAATGCGTCATGTTCGCGAAGGTGATCAAGCGCCGTAAGCGTCCATTCGCCCTCAACGGCAAAAGGGCCTTCTGGTCCAAGAGCGCTGCGAAGATCCTCATATCGCTGACCGATCAATTGGCGCAGCTTGACCTTCTGGCCTCGGCCCCGAACCGCCGCCAGCGAAAGCAGCGCTTCACTGACGTCCGTTTCCGCTTCGGTAAAATAATGGATCATGGTTCCGCGCCATGTATTTACCGACGCGATTGCCTCTTCCCATCGAAGATCTTTCGCGACGACGATGGAGGTGAGCGCATTCATCCGTTGGCAATACCACCGGCTTCTTGCCAAGCCGTTTCCAGTTCGCTGAAAATCTATGACATTTCGGTGAAAAGCAGAATTTCAGGAATTTCAGGGACACCATACTAATTAGACCTGGGAATTTCAGGGACACAATACTAATTAGACCTGGACGTCAAACGGTGATAAAGAACGATATGGCTCGATTTGCTCGTATCGTGATCCCCGATGTTGCGCATCACATCACGCAGCGGGGCAATCGGCGGATGCCGATCTTCTTCTCCGATGAGGATCGCCAGGCCTATCTCGACCTGATCGTCTCGGCCTGTGCGGTAAGCGGCACGCGTTGCCTCGCCTGGTGCTTGATGGACAATCACATCCATCTGATCCTGATCCCGACCACACCGGATGGGCTGCGCGCCACGCTGGGCGAGGCGCACCGGCGCTACACCCGGCGGATCAATTTTCGTGAGGGGTGGCGCGGCTATCTCTTCCAGGGTCGTTTCGCCAGCTATCCGATGGACGATGCGCATCTGATGGCGGCGGTGCGCTATGTGGAGAATAACCCCGTTGCGGCTGGACTGGCGACGCGCGCGTCGGACTGGCGTTGGTCCAGCGCGCGGTCGCATGAAGCCGGGCGGCGTGTCGCCGGTGACGGGCTGACCGATGTGGCGGCGCTTGGCACGCATGTACGCAACTGGCGCGCGATGTTGTTGCACGGGCTGGAGGCTGCGGATGCAAGTCCCGAAGAAGCCGCCGCGATCGAAGCCAGACTGCGCACCGGCCGCCTGCTTGGCGCACAGGATTGGGTCGAGCGGCAAGAGGCGGCGGCTGGCCGGGTATTGAGCCCGAAGAAACGCGGGCCGAAAGCGAGAGTTTAGTATTGTGTCCCCGGAATTCTCAGCGGGGCAATCGGCGGATGCCGATCTTCTTCTCCGATGAGGATCGCCAGGCCTATCTCGACCTGATCGTCTCGGCCTGTGCGGTAAGCGGCACGCGTTGCCTCGCCTGGTGCTTGATGGACAATCACATCCATCTGATCCTGATCCCGACCACACCGGATGGGCTGCGCGCCACGCTGGGCGAGGCGCACCGGCGCTACACCCGGCGGATCAATTTTCGTGAGGGGTGGCGCGGCTATCTCTTCCAGGGTCGTTTCGCCAGCTATCCGATGGACGATGCGCATCTGATGGCGGCGGTGCGCTATGTGGAGAATAACCCCGTTGCGGCTGGACTGGCGACGCGCGCGTCGGACTGGCGTTGGTCCAGCGCGCGGTCGCATGAAGCCGGGCGGCGTGTCGCCGGTGACGGGCTGACCGATGTGGCGGCGCTTGGCACGCATGTACGCAACTGGCGCGCGATGTTGTTGCACGGGCTGGAGGCTGCGGATGCAAGTCCCGAAGAAGCCGCCGCGATCGAAGCCAGACTGCGCACCGGCCGCCTGCTTGGCGCACAGGATTGGGTCGAGCGGCAAGAGGCGGCGGCTGGCCGGGTATTGAGCCCGAAGAAACGCGGGCCGAAAGCGAGAGTTTAGTATTGTGTCCCCGGAATTCTTGCTGTTGCGCACAATCTATCTTTGAACGATGCTGCGTCGATGAAAGCTTACGGCATCTTTCCCACATTTGATCTTAGTGATCCGAACGACGACCGAGTGAAGACGTGCATATCGCTGGTCTCAAATATCGTTCTGGATCGGCTGCGAGCCGATGGCGATGACTTCCACTACGTCGTTGATTGGCGAGACCCCGGATCGTCGCCGTGGCAAGGCTGGACGGAAGGTCTGGCTAAGCCGCATATCGTTCCGCTGACCGAAGAAGACACGCTAGAGCAATTGGTACGGCTGTCTGTCGATCCGTTTTCAGGGGGAAGCGCAGCCGTCATCCGCTCCATTGCTACCTGCCGCGCAGTTACGTTTGGCTATGATGGGCAAGCGTTTCTTTGCTTGAGGCACGAAGACGAGCCGCCCATATCGCTCGACGTAGGGTTAGTGACGGTCGAGGAGCGACCGGACTTTCTCACAGAAACAGACTATTTTGACGGCTGGGTCGATGCGCATTGACCGATGCGTAAGCTGATTGGCGTTAGCTGTGCCGGTGGCGATTCACCGGCAGCTCAGCGTCGGTGTTAGACATGTGTTACACAGCAAAACAGGGTCCTGCTGACGCTGCCCGCAGACCCACGCTAACTCATTGAAATGGTGTGGTAAATTGGTCGGGGCGACAGGATTCGAACCTGCGACCCCCACACCCCCAGTGTTCAGGAGCCGTGCTTTACGTGGCTTGTCGCCGCTTTGCACCGCTGTAAAAGCGTTCTAAAACAACACGTTGAATGTCCTTGCGGGCTTGCCGGGGATTGCCGTAACTTTACGGTAGTTGCTTATGACTGGCTTACGAGGCTCAAAATGACCACTGCACCGAAGCGCGCTAAGTTCACGAAGGGCTACGTCGATAAGGTCCGTCCTGTGGCGAAGGACGACTTTCACTGGGACACCGACGTGAAGGGGTTCGGGCTGCGCATCACGCCCACCGGGAAGATCACCTTTGTGACCCAAGGCCGGGTGGAGGGAAGCGGCAAGGAAGCCCGCATCACCATTGGCGCGTATGGGGTCTTCACTGTCGATCAGGCGCGCGACGTTGCGCGCGAGCACCTGCGCACCATGCGCATGGGCGGCGATCCGCGCGCCATCAAGAAGCAAGACGAGGCTATGAATGTGACGCTGCGCCAAGTCGCAGATGCCTACTTCGACCGCCCCGGTCAGCCGCTTCGCGAAAGCACCAAGGCTGAAATGAACCGCCATATCGACCGGGTGTTCGCCAAGTGGGTGGATAAGCCCATCGCGTCCATTACGGTTGAAGCCTGCCGCCAACGCCACAGGGAAATGTGCGAGACCGGCATGGACGGTCGCTCTGCCCCCGGTCAGGCGCAAATCTCGCTCGTTACCCTGCGCACCCTCATCAACTTCGCCAACCGCCGCTTTCCGCGCGCAGACGGTTCGCCTCTCATCAAGGTGAACCCGGTCAAGGCGATGTCGAAGGATGACTGGAAAACCTTTGAGCCTCGCACCCGCCACATTGAATTGCACCATATTGGGCAGGCTTGGTATGCGTTGGATGAGATGCGCCTTGCGCCGAAGAATACCGATGCTCTCGCCGCGATCGATGTGGTGCGCTTCCTCCTGCTGACAGGTGCCCGGCGCAGCGAAGCCGCTGCACTGACATGGGACCGGGTTCACTTCGATGAGGATGCGTCGAAGTGCTGGTGGCATCTGCGCGAGCAGGACAACAAGACCGGCAATCCGATTTGGCTTCCGCTGTCCACGCAAGCGGTCGCGCTGCTCAATGAGCGCCGCAAGCTGGCGGACGAAGCGGTTAAGCTGGGGAAGCCCGCCACCCCATTCGTGTTCCCTTCGCGTGCGAAGTGCGGTCACGTCACCGATGCACGCGCGCCGTTCGAGAAGCTGCGCGAGACTATCGGTATGGATGGTTTATCCAGCCACGACCTGCGCCGCACGCATGTGACGGTGGGATTCTCCACGTGCAACGTCGAGCTGTTCAAGATGGCGCTGCTGACCAACCATGTTCCTGAGGGAATTACGGAACGGCACTATCTTCAAACATCTCGCCTCCAATACCTGTATCCCGAGACGCAGCGCATCAGCGACCATATCGAGCGCGAAGGATTGATAGCGCGGGCGAAGGCTACCGGGGGCAACGTGGTGGCGCTGCCGTTGCGAGCATGACGCACGCGGCGGGCCGCGCAGTCGCCGCTAGAGCGGTGAGGCCGGGGTCGCTGCCGGGTTAGGGGCGGCGGGGTAGCGATCGGTGCTGTAGCCGGCTTACAGCGAGAGCCGGTGCCAGCCGCATCAAGATGCACATTTCGACCTAAATCGCCCCGAGGTCGGCGATACCAGCTTCGCCCCCTGATCGGTTTACGGATTGAAACGGGGGTCGCCGACGGTCCCGAACCGATTCGGGACAAGCGGCCCGTAAATGTCGCTTGCGGAACTACCAGCGAGTTACGTAAAACACCCCTTGTCCCCGCCATGCGGGGGCCGTGCCACATGGGGCGCGCCCGCGAGGAAGAAGCCAGTAAACGCAGCCGGACATGCGGGCGGGTTGAGATACCCGCTTAGTCCCCCGGACACAGGCCCAACGCACGTCAGGCCGAGTGACCATTCTGAACAAACGACGGCATCTCTCTTCGGAGTGAATGCTATGACCACCACGGTTGATTTAGACGACCTGCTCAGCAACGAGCAGACTGCCGCCATTCTCGGACTGGCACCGAACACCCTCGAAATCTGGCGCTGCAAGGGCAAAGGCCCCGCGTTCATAAAGCTGGGCGCGCACCCCTCGTCGCCCATCCGCTATCAGCGTTCCCGCGTGATGGCATGGCTCCAGGCGCGCACCTTCGCCAGCACCAGCGCCTACACCGTGGCCAATACGGCGACATGAGCGATTCCGTCGCGAAAAGCGGCCGGATGCACACCAGCACCCGACCGCCCCATCCGAAAGTCCCTCATCCTCGTCCAAGGACCAGCAACATGCGCAGTGTGCGACGGGCCAGCGAAGGTCCGCAATGCCCGAAAGTATTTCCGCAAAATTCAGCGCCGCGTGCAAAAAAGCCGGATGCGACCGGCATTGGCGCAAAATTGATGGGTAGCCCGACCGGCGGGGATGCTCGTCATGATTGAGCAGACCTTTGATGCGTCTGGTCTGGTGGCGCTGGCAACGCAGGTCCAGCAAAAGGCACAGGGAGAGAAGCAGGCGGAATACCAGCGCGAGTTTGATGCTGCGAAGGCGCAGGCAGAGGCGGGTGGTGGTGGTGCGTATGCCGGTGATGGTGCCGCGCTCCCCGTGCAAGGTGCGCTGCCCATGCCACCCGGTTTCGTCGGTGCGCTGGCGCAGTTCATCTATCAGCAGGCGCCCCGCCCGGTAGCGGAAGTCGCCATCGTTGGGGCGCTGGGCCTCATGGCGGGCATCGCAGGGCGCACGTGGCATATCCCCGGTTCGGGGTTGAACCTCTATGTCGTGCTGGTCGCCCGTTCCGCCATTGGGAAAGAGGCCATGCACAGCGGCATCGCCAACCTCATCCGTGCCGCGAGCGAGCGGTATGCCGAGGCAGGGCTGCATGTGGATTTCAACGACTTCGTGTCGGGGCCAGCCCTGCATAAGGCGTGCGAGCAGAACCCGTGCTTCGTGAACGTCGCGGGCGAGATCGGACACAAGTTCGTGCAGATGGCGACGACCAATGATCCAAATGCGCGGTCGCTCCGGAAGATTTTGACCACGCTATATTCCAAGTCCGGCCCCGGAGGCATCGCGGGTGGTATCTCGTACAGCAGCCAAGAGAACAATGTCGCATCCGCGCAAGGGGTAGCGTTCAGCCTGATTGGCGAAACGACGCCCAGCACCTTTTACGAGTCGATCACCGACGCCATGATGCGCGACGGGTTCATGTCGCGGTTCTGCGTCATCGAATATGCAGGCGACCGCCCCGCCAAGAATCCTGCTCCGTTGCAGCGCCCGCCGCAGCCCCTTGTTGATCACATGGTGCTGATCGTGCGCCATGCGGGTCTGGCGGCAGCGACGAACGTCTTTCAGGCGGTGGCGTTCGGCGACGGAGCGAAGGCACTCCTCGACCGCTTCGAGGACGAATGCGATGCCGCGATCCATGCGGCGGGCGACGACGAGAACGTGCGCCAGCTATGGAACCGCGCCCATCTCAAGGCGCTGCGAGTGGCCGCGCTGCTGGCGGTGGGCGACCAGTACCTCAACCCCATCGTCACCGACGAACAGGCGGCGTGGGCGGTCACGCTGATGCGCCACGGGATCGCCGCGTTCGACAAGCGTCTCCGCCAGGGTGAGGTGGGCGAGGGCAGCGACGGCGGGCGTGAGCAGAAGGTGTTGGAGCTATGCAAGGAGTTCCTATTGATGCCTGCCGACAAGCTGCCAAACTGGCTCAAGCACGGGGACCAGATGCGTCAGACTGTCAATCGGCGCGGCAACGGGGACCGGGATCGGCATGTAAAAGGAGACCACTCACGTGCCGTCGTTCTGGGGGATGTCGGCGTAGGGCGTAGCC
>NZ_JBSRZE010000018.1:0-70807 GCF_054057355.1 Sphingomonas sp. UYAg733 | reverse complement strand
CGTCATCTGATCTCCTGTTCGGCAGCCACACTGGCCACCTTCAGGCAGAAACTCCACTTAAACGCTCTGTCCAAAATCCCCGAGCCACCTCTATAGACTGCTTCTATGGCTTCGAGTGTCAGCAGATTTCTTGTTGCCTCGAGTTCCTTATCGAGCTTTGCCTGATATGCTTCGACCAAAATAGGGTCGTCCGCATTCTCCTGGATGCAGCGTTTGCATCGGTCCACCTTGGAGAGTCCAAATGCTGTTCCAGCAACGCCCTTCTGGGTCAGTGGCGTTTCCCCGCCCCCCGGAGGGCGTCCGAGCCGCAGTTGGTAGTTAGGAAAGTTTGAGCCGCTACCCGTTCTTGGACCACCTGGCTGGGCATCATCCAGCTTCTGCCGACCAGGGCGGGCCATGTGCCGCTGGCCGGTTTACCAGCGATATCGGCACCTTGTTGCCGATCGCGCTATGTGGTCGCACCTCGTTATAGTCTCTGCGCCAAGCCGCGCATTTTCCGACCGCGTCGTCGAGGCTCATGAACCAGTGCTGGTTCAGGCATTCCGCCCGGAACTTGCCGTTGAACGATTCGATGAAGGCGTTGTCAGTCGGTTTGCCGGGCCGACTGAAGTCGAGGATCACGCCACGTGTGTAGGCCCACAGGTCAAGATCGCGGGAGACGAACTCGCTGCCTTGGTCGACCCGGATCGACGCCGGATATCCAACCTCGACACAGACACGGTCCAGCACCTCGATCACATCAGGCGCGCGGAAGCTGAACCGCGGCACGACCGCCGGCGAGAACCGGCTGAACGTGTCAATCACCGTCAGGATGCGCAGCTTCGATCCCGTGGCCAACTGGTCATGGACGAAGTCCATGGCCCACACTTCGTTCGAACACGACGCCGCGCAGCGGCCTTCTCTCAGCTTGGCTTTCACCCGCCGCTTCGGCGGCTTTTGGCGCAACTGAAGCCCCATCTCCTTGTAAAGCCGATAGATACGCTTCGCATTCACGTCCCAGCCCTCCCGCCGGAGCAACACATGAATACGCCGATAGCCGTAACGCACCCGCGTCTCGGCGATCTCACGCATCCGCTTCTTCAGGTCGGCCTGATCAGCACGGCAACCACGATAGTGGTAGCTCGATCGCTCCGCCCGAAGCACACTGCACGCCCGTCTGATGCTGACCTGCCATGTGTTGCGAACGGCATCGACGAGTTCGCGCCGCCGATCAGGCCTCAGAGCTTTCGCGAGACGACATCCTGCAACATCGCCTTATCCAGGCTCAGATCGGCGACCAGCCGCTTCAGCTTCCCGTTCTCATCCTCAAGCTGGCGCAGTCGTCGCATCTCCGACGGCATCAGCCCCGCATACTTCTTCCGCCACGCGTAGAACGTCGCCTCGCTGATCCCGGTCTTGCGGCACACCTCGCCGATCGTCGTGCCGTCCTCGGCCTGCTTCAACACGAACGCGATCTGCGCCTCGCTGTATTTTGATCTCTTCATCACTCGCTCCGCTTCCTGACCCTCCATCATAACTGGAATTTTCCAGCTCAAAATGGTCCAGGAAACGGGCAGCAGGTCACGCTTGGCGAGATAACGGCACCCGATGCGGCCGGCGCATCTTCATCTTTTCTGCCGGTAGTGACCAGACCGATGCACCAGTATCGAATTCCGACCACTCCGCCCGACGCAACTCGCCGGGCCGAACAAAGAGATGCGGCGACAAGCGCAACGCCAGCGCCGTGATCTCATGACCAGTATACCCCTCGATCGCGCGCATCAGCGCTCCCGCTTCCTTGGGCGTGGTGATCGCAGCCAGATGTTGCACCTTCGGCGTTATGAGCGCTCCACGCAAATCGGCCGCCACATCGCGGTCAGTACGAGCGGTCGCAATCCCGTATCGAAACACCCGGCTCAGCACACTGCGCATCCTTCTCGCGCTTTCATAACGGCCGGTTGCCTCGACCTTGCGCAGGACTGCCAACACCTCTCTGCGGCGAAATTTGCGTAATCGGCAGGTTACCGATCATCAGATAAGCCATGCCTAGCAGCCAGCGTATCTTGTCGAGAGTGATCGGCGCGCGCCCTTCGCGCTCGTTCTTGGAAACCCATTCCTCTGCAATGGTCTTGAAGGTGTTGTCGGCGGCGACCTTGCGGGCAAGATTCGCGATCCGCTTTTCCGCAGAGGGGTCGAGCCCGGCTGCGATTTTCTTTCGCGCCGCGTCTCGGAGTTCTCGCGCCAGAGCGAGCCCCACGTCGGGCCAGATCCCGAAATAAAGCGTCTTCTGACGGCCAGCGTACCGGTAATTCATCCGCCAGAGTTTCGTGCCGTTCGTTTGCACGACGAGGTAAAGCCCCTCTGAGTCGGCAAGCTTGTATGCTTGCTCCCGAGGCTTGGCGTTGGTGATCTGGATGTGATTCAGTGCCATGATGGTGCCAGCTCCAAAGGGCTCGCCGGCACCATCAAAAACACCATCATTTTGATGGTGCTGCCGATGGATTCGGGTGGATGAGCCCGGATTCCGATCGGCGATTTTCGCTGAAGAAATGCTGGAAAACCAGCCGCTTGCTGGACGTTTCCGGACGTTGCCGGAAAGGTCTCTGGTGCCCAGAAGAGGACTCGAACCTCCACGACCTTGCGATCGCCAGCACCTGAAGCTGGTGCGTCTACCAATTCCGCCATCTGGGCACGGGGTAGGCGGGGGGCTCTAGGGGAGCGGTGGCGGGCTTGTCAACATGGCTCCTGATGCGGCAGGGAGATTGCTGGACATAACACGTTTTCGAGCAGGATTTTCAGGCATGAACGGCAAACTGGTGACGCTGATCGGCGGCGGTGGATTCCTCGGGCGATATGTCGCGCAGGAATTGCTTGCCGGCGGCGCGCGGGTGCGGATCGCACAGCGCGACCCGCGTCAGGCATTGTTCCTGCGGCCCCTCGGCGGCCTTGGCCAGACGCAGTTCGCTGCGGTCGATGTGACCAGCGCGGAGAGCGTTGCGCGCGCGGTGCAGGGGTCAGGCGCGGTAGTCAATCTGGTCGGCGTGCTCGCGGGCGATTTCCAGGCCATCCAGGCCGATGGCGCGCGTAACGTGGCGAAGGCCGCGACCGCGGCCGGCGCGCGCGCGCTGGTGCATGTCTCGGCGATCGGCGCGAATCCCGAATCGCCCGCCGCCTATGGTCGAACCAAAGGCGAAGGCGAAACGGCAGTACGCGAAGCATTTCCGGCCGCCACGATCCTGCGCCCGTCGCTGATGTTCGGGCGCGAGGATCAGTTCGTCAATCGCTTTGCCGGGATGATCGCGAGCGCACCGGTCGTGCCGGTGCTGCGCGCGGCGGTGAAGTTCCAGCCGGTCCATGTCGTCGATGTGGCACGGGCGGTGGTTTGCGCGCTGGACGATGCGGCCCGGTTTGGCGGCAAGACCTTCGAGCTTGGCGGACCCGATGTGATGACGATGGGTGAGCTGATCCGCTGGATCGCCGGGGCGATCGGGCGCGATCCGGCGATCGTCGAATTGCCGGACATTGCCGGTGCGGCGATCGCAGCGCTGGGATTCCTGCCCGGTATGCCGATCACCCGCGACCAATGGATGATGCTGCAGCGGGACAATGTCGTCGCGGACGGCGCGGGCGGACTGGCTTCATTCGGCATTACGCCGACACCGCTCGCGGCAGTCGCGCCGGCATGGCTGGTCCGGTTTCGCCGCCAGGGGCGGTTCGGCGTACGCGGGATTTCGGCTTCCGAAGCGAGCTGAGATTCAGCACCGTCGGTTCCGGCGAGCCGTTCCAATCCCGGCGGACGGAAGATTCCAAAGGCCATAGCGCTCGACTCGTCGCCGCGCCGCCCTGCCGCAAGGGTTTCTCGACTTCACTCGAAACGAACGGCTAAGGGGCTCCGTGCCGGCTGGCCAGGCCGGATAGCGGCACGATCCGCATAGGGCCATATTGGGGGTGTACGCGTGACTGACCTGTTGATCATCATCCTGCTCGGTATCGTCGAGGGCGTGACGGAATTCCTTCCCGTGTCGTCAACCGGGCATCTAGTCCTGGCCGGCGCGCTGCTCGGCCTGCCCCAGGCCGATGCGACCTTCGACATCGTGATTCAGCTTGGCGCGATTCTCGCGGTGATCGTGCTGTTCTGGGGCCGGTTCATGGGCGTGGCGGGGGGGCTGCTGGCGCGCGATCCGGCCGCGATACGCTTCACGCGCAACGTGCTGCTCGGCTTTCTGCCCTCGGCGATCGTCGGCGTCATTGCGATCAAGGCGATCAAGGCGGTGCTCGAGGCGCCGGTGATCGCGCCGGTCGTCGTGTCGATTGCGCTGATCGTCGGTGGCGTGCTGATCCTGGTGATCGAGCGGCTGTCCAAGACCGTAACGACGCGGTCGGTGGAGGAGATGACGTGGCGCACCGCGCTCGCAATCGGTGTCGTGCAATGCATCTCGATGATACCGGGGGTGAGCCGGTCGGGCGCGACGATCATGGGGGCGCTGACTCTGGGCGTCGATCGCGAGACGGCGGCGGAATATAGCTTCTTCCTCGCGGTACCGACGATGATGGGGGCAACCGCGCTGGCCTTGTGGGACGGACGTCATGAGTTGGGCAATGCCCATCTGACCGAAATCGCGATTGGTTTCATCGTGTCGTTCCTGGTCGCGCTGGTGGTGATTCGCTGGTTCGTGACCTTTGTCGGCAAGCATGGTTTTGCGCCGTTTGCCTGGTACCGGATTATTGTTGGAACGATCGGCTTGATCTGGCTGCTTTCCGTATAAGGCCGCATCGGCCATTTTAATCAGAGACGAAGCGTCCGGATATAGCGGTAAAAGACAAGTCAGGTCTTTTTAGGTAAGCATTGCTTATCTAAATGGCGATTTGGCCGTGACTCCCTGAGTTGTCGGCGCTATGGCACCCGCGTTGAACGTGAGGGGCCGATGACCGAATCCATGTTGAAGTTCGTGGGAACGCCACAAGCTTTTCCCGGCAAGCGCGCGCCCAAGCTGCGCGCGGAGGATTTTCGCGAGATCGCCGATCGCTATGCACCGCCCGCCGCCGAGGATCAGGCCGGGCGCTGCTCACAATGCGGCGTTCCTTATTGTTCGGTACATTGCCCGCTGCACAACCATATCCCCGACTGGCTGCGCCTGACCGCCGAAGGGCGGCTGCGCGAAGCTTACGAGCTGAGCAATTCGACCTCGACCATGCCCGAGATCTGCGGCCGCATCTGTCCGCAGGACCGGCTGTGCGAAGGCAATTGCGTGATCGAATTCTCCGGCCATGGCGCGGTGACGATCGGGTCGGTCGAAAAGTTCATCACCGATACCGCCTGGGAAGAAGGTTGGGTCGAACCGCTTGTCGTCGGGGCGCCGCGCGGGCAGTCGATCGGGATCATCGGCGCGGGACCGGCCGGTCTCAGCGCGGCGGAATATCTGCGCGGGTACGGTTACGATGTGCACGTCTATGACCGGTACGATCGCGCTGGCGGACTGCTGACCTATGGCATTCCCGGCTTCAAGCTGGAAAAGCATGTCGTCACGCGGCGCGTCGATCGGCTGAAAGAAGGCGGGATCGTCTTCCACGACAATTTCGAGGTCGGCCGCGACGCGAGCATGGCCGAACTGCGCCAGCGCCATGACAGCGTATTGATCGCGACCGGCGTTTATCAACCGCGCGCGATCAAGGCGCCAGGGGTCGGCAGCACGGGGGTGGTCGATGCGCTCGACTTCCTCACAGCATCGAACCGCAAGGGTTTTGGCGATGCGGTGCCGGCGTTCGACGATGGCAGCCTGGATGCCGCGGGCAAGCATGTCGTGGTGATCGGCGGCGGCGACACGGCAATGGATTGCGTCCGCACCGCAGTCCGTCAGGGCGCGGCATCGGTAAAGTGCCTCTATCGCCGCGACCGCGCCAACATGCCCGGCTCGCAGCGCGAGGTCGCCAATGCGGAAGAAGAGGGTGTCGAATTCGTGTGGCTGTCCGCCCCCGAAGCGTTCCTCTCCGGCGGTGCCATGGAAAATGGGGTCACCGGCGTGAAAGCCAGCCGTATGCGGCTCGGCGCACCCGATGCAAGTGGCCGGCGTGCGCCGGAGATCGATCCGGAGGGTGGTTTTGACGTGCCCGCCGACCTGGTGATCAAGGCGTTGGGCTTCGATGCCGAGGACTTGCCGCATTTGTTCGGCGCACCCGAACTCGGCGTGACGCGCTGGGGCACTGTTCTGGTCGATAACAAGACGCTGATGACCAGCCTCGACGGCGTGTTCGCAGCCGGCGACATCGTGCGCGGCGCAAGCCTGGTGGTGTGGGCGATCCGCGACGGGCGCGATGTTTCGGTCGCGATGCATAAATGGCTGAAGGCGAAGGCGACGAATGTGAAGGTGGCGGCTTGATCAGCCTGATGCTCCTAACCGCACTGCAGTCGGCGACGCCGATCCCGACTCCTTCGGCGAAGATACCCTCGGCCGAGCGCCACAGCCCGGTCACTGCGACCGAGCGGGCCAAAGGCATCGAGATTGCCCGATTGCTCAACAGCGAAACCATGACACTGCGGCAGGTCACTACCGCGCTGGACCGCGACCTGCCTCGGCAAGTCGCGAAAGACCCAAATTTTCAGCTGGCCGAAGAGGCCTATTCGGGCATTAGCAAGGTCATCATCGACGCGATGCGCCCGGTGATTCTACAATATACGACCGCAAAACTGCCTGACATGTGGGAGAAGCTGGGCGGTCTCTACGCTGACGCGCTGACCGAAGGCGAGATGACCGTCGCCCTAGCTTTCTACCGCTCACAAACCGGCGTTTGGCTGATCGAACAGGTCATTGCCGGAACCGATATGAGCGACATGTTTCGGAAAACCCTGGCCAATCCCGACCGCGAAATGACGGCAGCGGATTTAAAAGGCGCGACGACCGACAAGGCGTTGCCTGGTGTGATGAAGACAATGACGCCTGCACGCAGCCGGGACATCATGGGATTTGTCCTTTCTCCGGCCGGGCGCAAGATCCGGCTGTTACAGCCCTCATTGCTGAAGGCCGCTGTTGATTGGGGCAATCAACCCGATCCAGCTGTGGAGAAACAGTTACAGACCGTGGTGGAAGCGGCGATGGACGCGTTTATCGCCAACTCCGAAGCCTCGGGTCCGAAGACATGAGCCCGGAACGGAGACGCGACTGTCCCACCCGCACGCACACGAGCAAATTCTTGCTGCCAGCGCCACGGAAGGCGAAGACATGACTCTCGAAACCGAACGCGAACGCCTTGCCCGTGATGGCATGTACCGCCCCGAATTCGAGGGCGATGCCTGTGGCGTGGGCCTGGTCGCGGCGACCGATGGCAGCGCGTCGCGGCGCGTGGTGCAGTCGGCGATCGATGCGCTGAAGGCGGTATGGCACCGCGGTGCGGTCGATGCCGATGGCAAGACCGGCGATGGCGCGGGCCTGCATGTTGATCTGCCGCTCAAATTCTTCGACGACGCGGTGGTCGCGTCCGGGCACAAGGTGCAGCCGAACCGCCTCGCGGTCGGCATGATCTTCCTGCCGCGCACCGATCTCGGCGCGCAGGAAGCGTGCCGCACGATCGTCGAGAGCGTGATCATCGAGGAAGGCTATTCGATCTATGGCTGGCGCCAGGTGCCGGTCGACGTCTCGGTGATCGGGCAAAAAGCGCAGGCGACGCGGCCCGAGATCGAGCAGATCATGATCTCCGGCCCGCTACCGGATGAGGCGAATGCGGCGGAATTCGAGAAGAACCTCTATCTCGTGCGGCGGCGGATCGAGAAGCGCGTCATCGCGGCGCAGATCCAGGGCTTCTATATCTGTTCGCTGTCGTGTCGTTCGATCATCTACAAGGGCCTGTTCCTCGCGGAATCGCTGTCGGTCTTCTATCCCGACCTGCAGGACCAGCGTTTCGAGAGCCGGGTCGCGATTTTCCATCAGCGTTATTCGACCAACACCTTTCCGCAATGGTGGCTGGCGCAGCCGTTCCGTTGTCTCGCACATAATGGTGAGATCAACACCATCCGAGGCAACAAGAACTGGATGCTGAGCCACGAGATCCGCATGGCGAGCCTGGCGTTCGGCGACAATTCGGAGGACATCAAACCGGTTATCCCGGCAGGTGCGTCGGATACCGCCGCGCTCGATGCGGTGTTCGAGGCGATCTGCCGTTCGGGGCGCGACGCACCGACGGCGAAGCTGATGCTCGTGCCCGAGGCGTGGCTGGGCAAGGACGAGATGCCCAAGGCGCATCTTGACATGTATAAATATCTCGGCAGTGTGATGGAGCCGTGGGACGGCCCCGCCGCGCTCGCCATGACCGATGGCCGCTGGGCGGTCGCGGGCATGGACCGCAACGCGCTGCGACCGCTGCGCTACACGCGCACGTCCGACGGGCTGCTGATCGTCGGCTCCGAAAGCGGCATGGTCCTGGTCCCTGAATCGACGATCATCGAAAAGGGCCGGCTCGGGCCGGGGCAAATGATCGCGATCGACCTCGACAAGGGCGAGCTGCTCAAGGACCGCGAGGTCAAGGACCGGCTTGCGGCCGAGGCCGATTACGGGGCGATGATCGGCAATTTCACCGCGATCGACGACCTGCCCGCTCCGCCCGCCGACGCGACGGTGCGCTTCGGCCGCGCCGAGTTGACCCGCCGCCAGGTCGCGGCCGGCCAGACATTGGAGGATATGGAGCTGATCCTGTCGCCGATGGTGGAAGGCGCGAAGGAAGCGATCGGCTCGATGGGCGACGATACGCCGCTCGCCGTCATTTCCGACAAACCACGGCTGATCAGCCAGTTCTTCCGGCAGAATTTCAGCCAGGTGACCAACCCGCCGATCGACAGCTTGCGCGAGCGCCACGTGATGTCGCTCAAGACGCGCTTCGGCAATCTCGCCAACATCCTCGACACCGAGGATCGCCGCGACGGCGTGCTGGTGCTCGAATCGCCGGTACTGACCGGTGCCGACTGGGCGCGGCTGAAGGCCTATTTCGGGTCGGCGGTTGCCGAGATCGACTGCACCTTCGAATCCGGCGGCAAGCCAGAGGATCTGCGCGCGGCGATCGCGCGTATTCGCGCCGAGGCCGAACAAGCGGTCCGTGAAGGCAAGAGCGAACTGTTCCTGTCAGACTTGAACATCGGCCCGGACCGCGTCGGCATTGCCGGCGTACTGGCGGCGGCGGCGGTGCACACGCATCTCGTGCGCAAGGGCCTGCGCTCCTATGCCAGCGTCAACATCCAGACCGCCGAATGCCTCGACACGCATTATTATGCGGTGCTGATCGGCGTCGGCGCGACCACCGTGCATGCCTATCTGACCGAGGCGTCGATCGTCGACCGGCACGAACGCGGCTTGTTCGGCGATCTGACTCTGGACGATTGCCTTCAGCGTCACCGCAAGGCGATCGACGAGGGTCTGCTCAAGATCATGTCGAAGATGGGGATCGCGGTGATCTCCAGCTATCGCGGCGGTTATAATTTTGAAGCGGTCGGCCTCAGTCGTGCACTGGTCAACGACCTGTTCCCCGGCATGCCGGCGAAGATTTCTGGCGAAGGCTATGCGTCCTTGTTCGTAAACGCGGCGGAGCGGCATGAGGCTGCATTCGATCCCGCCATCGCGACGCTGCCGATCGGCGGCTTTTATCGCCAGCGCCACACCGGCGAGGCGCATGCCTATTCGGCACAGCTGATGCATTTGCTGCAAAGCGCGGTCGGCAACGACAGCTATTCGACCTATCTGCAATTCTCGCGCGGGGTGGAGGCGCTGCCGCCGATCTACCTGCGCGACCTGTTGCAGTTCAATTTTCCCGATGAGGGCGTCGCGGTCGATCAGGTTGAGGCAATCACCGAGATCCGCAAGCGCTTTGTCACCCCGGGCATGAGCCTGGGCGCGCTTGGGCCGGAAGCGCATGAGACGCTGGCGATCGCGATGAACCGCATTGGTGCCAAGGCGGTGTCGGGCGAGGGCGGCGAGGACAGGGTGCGCTACACGCCATACGCCAATGGCGACAACGCCAATTCGGGCGTCAAGCAGATCGCCTCGGGCCGGTTCGGCGTGACGGCCGAATATCTCGGCGCGTGCGAGGAGATCGAGATCAAGGTCGCGCAAGGGGCCAAACCCGGCGAAGGTGGGCAGTTGCCCGGCTTCAAGGTGACCGAATTCATCGCGAAACTGCGTCATGCGACACCCGGCGTGACACTGATCTCGCCACCGCCGCATCACGACATCTATTCGATCGAGGATCTGGCGCAGCTGATCTACGATCTGAAGCAAATCAATCCGCGTGCCCGCGTTTGCGTGAAGCTCGTCTCGTCGGCGGGCATCGGCACAGTCGCGGCGGGAGTGGCCAAGGCGCATGCCGACGTCATCCTGGTTTCGGGCCATGTCGGCGGCACCGGCGCGTCGCCACAGACCAGCATCAAATATGCCGGCACGCCGTGGGAAATGGGCCTGTCGGAGGTCAACCAGACGTTGACGCTCAATGGTCTGCGCGGGCGGATCAAGCTGCGCACCGATGGCGGGTTGAAGACCGGGCGCGACGTGGTGATCGCCGCGATCCTGGGCGCCGAGGAATTCGGCATCGGCACGCTCAGTCTGGTCGCGATGGGCTGCATCATGGTGCGGCAATGCCATTCCAACACCTGCCCGGTCGGGGTGTGCACGCAGAATGACGCGTTGCGCGCGAAATTCACCGGCACGCCGGAAAAGGTCATCAATTTGATGACCTTCATCGCCGAGGAAGTGCGCGACATCCTTGCCCGGCTCGGGTTCAAGAGCCTCGACGAAGTGATCGGGCGCACCGAACTTCTGCGGCAGATCAGCCGTGGCGCCGAGCATCTTGACGATCTCGATCTCAACCCGATCCTCGCCAAGGTCGATGCGCCCGACGACCAGCGTCGCTTCTCGCTGACCAGCTTCCGTAACGAAGTGCCCGACAGCCTCGACGCGCAGATGATCAAGGATGCGGCGGCGGTCTTCTCACGCGGCGAGAAGATGCAGCTGACCTATTCGGTGCGCAACACGCACCGCGCGGTCGGCACGCGGCTGTCGAGCGAGATCACCGCGAAGTTCGGCATGTCGACGCTGGCGGACGGGCATGTTCACGTTCGTCTGCGCGGATCGGCCGGCCAATCGCTCGGCGCGTTCCTGTGCAAGGGCGTGACGCTGGAAGTGTTCGGCGACGCCAATGACTATGTCGGCAAAGGCCTGTCGGGCGGCAAGATCGTCGTGCGGCCGGTGGTCAGCTCACCGCTGGTCAGCCAGCAGAACACGATCATCGGCAACACCGTGCTGTACGGTGCGACCTCGGGCAGCCTGCTCGCGGCGGGACAGGCCGGCGAACGTTTCGCAGTGCGCAATTCGGGCGCGACCGTGGTGGTCGAAGGCTGCGGCGCCAATGGCTGCGAATATATGACCGGCGGCGTGGCGGTGGTGCTCGGCGCGGTCGGCACCAATTTCGGCGCCGGCATGACCGGCGGCATGGCCTTCATCTATGACGAGGACGGCAGCTTCGCGCGTCGCGCCAATCCGGAAAGCATCACTTGGCAACGACTGTCGTCGATGCATTGGGAATCGGTGCTGCTCAACCTGGTCCGTGCGCATCATGCCGCCACCGACTCCAAATGGTCGGGCAGCCTGCTCGACGATTGGGGCCGCATGGTCGATCGCTTCTGGCAGGTCGTGCCGAAGGAAATGTTGACCCGGCTGAGCCATCCACTCGACGACAGCGTGGAGATGGTCGCCGCGGAGTAGTACCAAAGCTCGACCGTAACCCCGGCAAAAGGCCGGGATGACGGTCGGAGCAAGGCTATTGCAAATCCTATCATCGCCCCAGCGGCAACACCGCTCAATCGCGGCGCGGAATGAAGAAGGTCGATCCAGTCCGCGTTGGCGGAACCGGCATAAAGAGCAGAACACAGAACAGCACCACCAAGATGCCGTTCACCACCGGATCGTCGATCAGGCGTCGCCGGACCGCCCGCGGGCGCTCTGCCACTTCTGCCAGCAATTCAAACGCTTCGTCCAGCGCATCGGAATGAACGCGAATCTGTATTCCGCCCAGCGCCACCATCCAGGTCGGCATGGCCGATGCATGCCCCTGTCCCACGGCATAGGCCGGAATATCATAGAAGGAGAACATCGACAGCATCACCGCCGTTTCAGGCTGATTATAGGTGATTGCCACAGTCCGGTATGAATCGTCGTCCATCACGCCTTCCCCCGCTCGCCCAGTCGATCTAACACGACCCTTATGTGGCAGCTTTACCAATTTCCCCTGTGTCCCTTTTCGCGCAAGGTCCGACTCCTGCTCGGCGAAAAAAGCGTAGGTTACGACCTCGTACGCGAATCGCCATGGGAGCGGCGCGACGAATTCCTCGACATGAACCCGGCCGGCCAAGTGCCGGTAATGACCGATCCGTCGCGTAAAATCCTGCTGATGGATTCGATGGCGATCTGCGAATATCTCGAGGAGACGGTCGAGAAATCGGCGATGATCAACGGCACGGCGGTCAATCGCGCCGAAATCCGTCGGCTGGTCGCGTGGTTCGACACGCAATTCTTCGCGGATATCACCGCACCTCTGCTCCACGAACGCATGGTCAAGCGGCTGGTGACCAAGGAATCTCCTGATTCGAAAGTGCTGCGCGAGGCGATGAAGGCGGCGGTGCGCCATCTGGATTATACCGATTACCAGCTCGATCATCACAACTGGATGGCGGGATCGACGATGAGCCTCGCCGATCTGGCGGCGGCGGCACAGATTTCGGTGACCGACTATCTCGGCGGGATCGACTGGAAGAACCATGAACAGACCGCGAAATGGTATCGCGGACTGAAGAGCCGTCCGAGCTTCCGTCCGTTGCTGTCGGAGCGGATGGAGGGGATCACGCCGCCGAAACATTATGACGATGTGGATTTCGATCTCTGATGCATGCGACCCACGATCCTGGCGCCGATGCAGCACCGACGATCGGTTTCGACGACTTCCTCGCCGTCGACATCCGCGTCGGCACGATCGTCGAGGCGCTGCCCTTCCCCAACGCGCGCAAGCCGGCTTATCGGCTGACGATCGATTTCGGACCGGTGATCGGGATCAAGCGATCCTCGGCGCAGATCACCGAACATTATACGCTTGCCGACCTGCCCGGTCGACAAGTCGCGGCGGTGGTCAATTTCCCGCCGCGCCAGATCGGCCCGATGATGTCGGAGGTGCTCACGCTCGGCTTTCCCGATGCCGAGGGCAAGGTCGTGCTGGTGACGCCGAGCGTTGTGGTGCCGAATGGCGGGCGGCTCTTCTAACCTTATCCGCATCGGGACGGCGGGTTGGTCGATCCCGAAAGCCGTAGCCGAAAGATTCCCCGGCAGCGGCAGCCATCTCCAACGCTATGCCGCGCAATTGAATGCCGTGGAGATCAACTCCAGCTTCTATCGGCCCCATCGCCGCACCACCTATGAGCGCTGGGCGGCGAGCGTGCCGGCTGACTTCCGCTTCGCGGTCAAACTGCCCAAGGCGATCACGCACGAACGACGCCTGGCGGAAAGCGCCGATCTGCTCGCGCGTTTCGCCGATGAGGTCGCTGGACTGGGCGGCAAGCGCGGACCGGTTCTGGCGCAATTGCCGCCGAGCTTGATTTTCGACGCGGCGGGAGCCGAAACATTCTTTCGGCAGCTCATAGCCATCGTCGGGGGGCCGCTTGCATGCGAGCCACGCCACCCGAGCTGGTTCCAGACCAGTGCCGATAGCTTGCTCATCGCGCACAAGGTCGCACGCGTCGCCGCCGACCCGGCCAAGATTCCGCAAGCGGCGCTACCCGGCGGCTGGCGCGGCTTATGCTATACCCGCCTACACGGTTCGCCGCGGGTCTACTGGTCGAGCTATGATGACGCGATGATCCAAGGCCATGCTCGGGCGGCGCAGACCGCGGGCGTGGAAAGCTGGACGGTTTACGACAACACCGCGAGCGGTGCCGCGATCGCCAATGCGATCGACCTGCACGATCGGGTCTGACACAGGCAGTACCCGCCAACCAACCCCGCTAGCCTGCCAGGCTCCGCGATGCCTGTTCGAACATGTCCTTCGACAGGCCCGGTGTCGCAACGATCCGCTCCAGTTCCGCGCGCATCATGGCCGCGCGGTCTTCGTCGAAACGACGCCAGCGACCGAGCGGCGGGATCAGTTTCGCCGCAGTCTGCGGATTGAGCTTGTCGAGCGCGATCAACTGGTCGGCGACGAAGCGATAGCCCTCACCCGAGACCTGGTTGAAGGCGCGCTGGTTGACGCTGAACGCCCCGACCAACGCGCGCGCGCGGTTGGGATTGGCCAGCGTGAAATCGCGGTGGCGTGCCAGGTCGGCGACCATCGCCGGCGTGTCGTCGCGCGCGGACAGCGCCTGAGTCGAGAACCATTTGTCGAGCACCAGCGCATTGTCGCTATAGCGATTGTAGAAGATATCGAGCGCCGCGACCCGTTCCGGCGCGTTGCCGCTGACCAAAGTGGTCAGCGCGCCTTGCCGATCGGTCATATTGTCCGCCGTCTCGAACTGGCGGAATGCAAGCGCCGCCGCGTCGTCCGCGCCGCTCGCCGCGATATACCCGAGCGCGACGGTCTTGAGACGCCTTTGCCCCTTCGCCTCGGGCGAATATTCGAACTTCGCCGCGCGCGCGCCTTCATAAGCGGCACGCCATTGCGGCTCGAGCGCGCGCGCGAGATCGCGACGCAGCGCCTCGCGTGCACGAAAGATCGCCTCGGGGTCGACCTGCGCCATCTGGTCGCCGATAAAACTGTCCGAGGGCAATAACACCGCTTCGGCGATAAAAGCCGAATCGAGCTGCGAATCCTGCAACGTGTTGGCGACCGCCGCGATCACGGCGGTGTGATCCGCGCGACCATGCGCCGTTCCCTCGACCAGCGTGTCGAGCATCAATTGCTGCATCGCTTCGTAACGCGCGAACGGATCATCGTCATGCGCCGAGAGAAACGCGAGATCGGCCGCCGAACGATCGGTCTCGACAATTACCGGCGCGGAAAAGCCGCGATTGATCGACAGTACCGGACGCTCGGTTACGGTCTCGAAGCTGATCTGTTCCTCCGCGTCGGACAACAGGATCAGTTGTTCCGGTCCGATCGGCCGTGCGGTCTCGGCGCCGAACAGCTTGAGCTTGAGCGGCAGGACCATCGGCGCCTTGTCCGGCTGGCCGGGCGTCGGCGGCATGCGCTGCGCGAGCTTCAATACGGCGCGTCCGCTGCCGGGTTCATGGCTGAGCGAAGCCGAAACGCGTGGCGTGCCGGCTTGCGAATACCATAGGCGGAACTGGGCGAGGTCAATGCCACCACCCTCCTCCATGCACGCGACGAAATCCTCGCAGGTCGCCGCAGTGCCGTCGAAGCGATCGAAATAAAGGTCGGTCGCGGCGCGGAATTTCTTTGGGCCGAGCATCGTCGCCATCATGCGGATGACCTCGGCGCCCTTGTTGTAGATCGTCGCGGTGTAGAAATTCGAGATTTCGAGATAGGCGTCGGGGCGGATCGGATGCGCCAGCGGCCCCGAATCCTCCGGAAATTGTGCCGCGCGAAGCCCGCGCACATCCTCGATCCGCTTGACCGCCGCCGATCCCTGATCGGCCGAAAAGCTCTGGTCGCGGAAGACCGTGAAGCCTTCCTTCAGCGACAGCTGGAACCAGTCGCGGCACGTGACCCGGTTGCCCGACCAGTTGTGAAAATATTCATGCGCGACGACCGCGGCGATCGCGTCGAAATCATAATCGGTCGCGGTCTCCGCATCGGCCAGGATGTAGCGCGAGTTGAAGATGTTGAGCCCCTTATTCTCCATCGCGCCGAAGTTGAAATCGTCGATCGCGACGATGTTGAACACGTCCAGGTCGTATTCCCGGCCATAGACATCCTCGTCCCATTTCATCGATGTCTTGAGCGCATGAATCGCATGCGCGGTCTTGGGCAGGTCGGCGGGACGCACCCAGATGCCGAGCGCGACTTCGCGGCCGGAGCGGGTGACGAAGGTCGCGCGATTGGCGACCAGATCGCCCGCGACCATCGCGAACAGATAACAGGGCTTGGGATAGGGGTCGTGCCACTCAGCCCAATGTCGTCCATCGCCAAGGTCGCCCGCACCGACCGGGTCGCCATTGGCGAGCAGCACCGGGAAGCGCGTCTTGTCCGCCGCCATGCGCACCTTATAACGGGTCAGCACATCGGGACGGTCGGGGAAGAAGGTGATACGGCGGAACCCTTCGGCCTCGCACTGCGTGCACAGATTGCCGCCCGAGGCGTAGAGCCCCATCAATTGCGTGTTACGGTCGGGTGCGATCTCGACCTCGGTCTCGACGACATGTTCCGAACCCGACAGCTCGATGATCAGCGCATCGTCTTCGATCCGCCAATTATTGACCGCGACGCCGTCGACCTTGACCGACAACGGCGACTGCCCCGCACCATCGAGCACCAACGGCCGGTCATGCGCACTAGTCCGCACCACGGTAAGCGTTGCATGCACGCGGGTTGCGCCGGGGTCGAGATCGAGGTCGAGCGCGATCTCCGGGACCTGCCAGTCAGGCGGGCGATAATCCTCACGACGGGTGATAGCGGGATGGGCGGTGGCGGTCTGAACATCTAACATCGCGACCGATCTACAGGAGCAAACAACGGCTAAGCCACCGAAATCTCACACCGGCGCAGGATCGGACGCAAATTGCGACGCTTGCGCGGTGGTACAGCAGTGCTACCCCGCCGACACTCAGCTAATCGAAAAGGGTCCGGGATGTTTCGAGTTATCGGCACGGCAGCTTTTGTCGGCCTTGCGGGCGCAGCGATGGCCCAGACGACACCCCCCGTTGCTCCGGTGCCCGCTCCCGTCACCAAACCGGCTCCGGCGGCGATCAATGCGATCGTCAATGCGGTCCTGCCCGACGATCAGGCGGCGATGAAGGCGCATGTCATTTTCCTTGCCTCCGATGCGATGCGCGGGCGCGAAGCGGGCAGCCCCGAATTCGACATCGCCGCGCAATATGTCGCGGCGCAATTCTATGCCGCTGGCCTGCGTCCCGCGGGCGAGCAGGGCGGCTATATCCAGAAGGTGCCGCTGACCAGCTACAAGGCTGCGGACAAGGGCAATTTCGTGCTGACCCGTCCCGGCCAGCCGCCTTTGGCGCTGGTGTTCGGCGAGGATTATGCGCCCGGCGCCAACCCCGGCAAACGCGAGACCGCGATCGACGCGCCGGTGGTGTTCGTCGGTTACGGCATTGTCGCCCCACATGTGAAGCGCGACGATTATGCCGGGGTCGATGTGCGGGGCAAGATCGTCGCCTATTTCGGCGGCGCACCGAACAGCCTGCAGAGCGAGGAACGCGCGCATTTCTCCAGCCCCGCCACCAAGGCGGTGATCGCGGCGGACCATGGCGCAGTCGGCACGATCACGCTCGACCGGCCCGACGCGTTGCGCGCGCGGACCTTCGCCACCCAGGTCCGCGAATGGGATGATGCACGCACCACCTGGGCCAATCCCGACGGGACCGGCAACATCGAGGGCGCTCCCCGCCTAGGCACACTCAGCAGTGTCGGTGCCGCCCGCCTGTTCGAGAGCGCCAAGGCCAAATGGGAGGATGTCCTCAAACAGTCGGGCAATAGCGAGACGAAGTTCAAGGCGCTGGAATTGCCCGGTACGCTTACGGTCGCCCTGAAGACCAGCTTCGAGCCGGCGACCAGCGCCAATGTCGCCGGGATATTCCCAGGCAGCGACCCGAGAGTCGGCAGCGAGGTCGTCATCCTGTCCGCGCATCTCGACCATCTCGGTGTGGGTAAACCCGATGCGACCGGCGACACGATCTATAACGGCGCGGAAGACAACGCGATCGGTATCGCCTCGCTGATTGAGGAGGCGAAGCGCTTTAAGGCAAGCGGCAAGCCGCCGCGCCGCACGGTCATGTTCCTCGCCGTCACCGCCGAGGAGAAGGGGCTGGTCGGATCGAACTATTTTTCCACCCACCCGACCGTACCGATCGAGCGCATCGTGGCCGATGTCAATCTCGACATGCCGGTGATCAGCTATCGCTTCCAGGACGTGATCGCGTTCGGTGCCGACCGCTCTTCGCTTGGGCCGATCGTCAGCCGGGCGGTCGGCACGATGGGCGTGACGATGTCCGCCGATCCGATGCCCGAAGAGGCGTTCTTCGTGCGATCGGATCACTATAATTTCGTTCGGCGCGGCATTCCCTCGGTCTTCCTGTGGCCCGGCCAGGGCGGGCCGGGTAAAGCGGGGTTCCGGGATTTTTACAGCAAGCGCTATCATGAGCCATCGGACGATCTCAGCCAGCCGCTCGACTGGGCGCAGGGCATCCGTTTCGTCGACGCGAACTACGCGATCGCGCGCGAGATCGCCGATGGCGACGACCGCCCGCGCTGGAACAAGGGCGATTTCTTCGGCCTGCTCTACCGGGGGTACGGCGCGAGATAGTGGCGGTTTTCGTGCCGATATCGCTCATTCTACATATGTCACTCCGGTCATGGTCCGGAGTCCACATCGGATAAATTGGGGGCAGATATGCGCAAATCGATGATCTGGGGCGGCGGCGCACTGGCGGCCGCCTTGCTGCCGGCCATGGCTCATGCGGCCAGTCCAACCTTCGATGTCGAACAGGCGACACGCGCCTATCTCGACCTGCTGCAGGGTCCGGCACGCGCCAAGTCGGACGCTTATTTCGAGGGCGGCTACTGGCTCACATTATGGGGTACGCTCGCCTCGGTCGTCACCTATCTGATCATGTTGGCCACCGGCATGGCGGCACGTTTCCGCGATATGACCGAACGGCTGGTCAAACGGCGCTGGCTGCAGCCCGCGATATTCGCCGTGCCCTTCACCATCGCCGCCGCGCTGATCATCCTGCCCTGGACGATCTACACCGGCTTCTTCCGCGAGAAACAATATGGCCTGATGAACCAGGGCTTCGGCGCCTGGCTCAGCGAGCAATCGATCGGCCTGGGTGTCGGCATTATCGTCAACATGATCCTGTTCGCGGTGATCTTCGCGGTGATCCGGCGCTTCCCGCGGCGCTGGTGGCTGTTCGGCGCGGCGGCGATGACTGGTTTCGTGCTGATCGCGGCGCTGCTCGCGCCGCTGTTCATCATGCCGCTGTTCAACAAATATACCGAGATGCCGGCGGGTCCGCTGCGCGACCGCATCGTCGCGGTCGCCGCCGCCAATCATATCCCGGCCGACCATATCTATGTTTCCGACGCATCGAAGCAGAGCAAGCGCATCTCGGCCAATGTCTCCGGCCTGGGGCCGACGATCCGCATCACGCTCAACGACAATCTGCTCAACCGCACCGGGCCGGACGAGGTCGTCGCGGTAATGGGCCATGAGATGGGACATTATGTGCTCAATCACGTGCAGAAGGCGATCCTGGTCTTTGCCGTGATCTTCCTCATCGTCTTCTTCCTGATCGCACGGATCGCGCCGGCGCTGATTGCGTGTAACCCGCGCTGGGGCGTGCGCGACGTCGCCGATCCGGCGGCGGCGGCGATCTACATGCTGCTCGCCTCGGTCGCCGGGCTGGTCCTGACGCCGGTGCAGAATACGCTGGTCCGCGTGCAGGAGAGCGAGGCCGATGTCTTCGGCCTGAACGCCGCGCGCGAACCGGATGGCTTCGCCAAGGTCGCGATGCGCCTGTCGGAATATCGCAAGATCGAACCGGGTCCGACCGAGGAAGCGCTGTTCTTCGACCATCCGTCGGGCGCAACGCGGGTGCGCATGTCGATGCAGTGGAAGAAGGACCATGTGCCCGGCGCGACGATGATCAAGCCGGACGTGAAGTTCGATCGATAGATGCCGTCGCTGCTCGTCTTCGGCCTTGGTTATACCTCGGGCCGGCTGGCCGCGCGGCTGCGGGGCGAAGGATGGCGGGTGACCGGCACCAGCCGTGACGGACGCGACGGCACGATCGCCTTTGCCGACCGCGATCGGGTGCTGCCGGAGATTGCGGCGGCGAGCCATATCCTGTCGTCGGTGCCGCCCGAGGACGAGGCCGATCCGGTGCTGGCGCTTTATGGAGGTGAGCTGGCGGCATCGTCCGCGTGGCTCGGCTATCTTTCGTCGACCGGCGTTTATGGCGATGCCGGTGGTGGCTGGGTCGATGAAGGCGCGCCGATCACCGGGAGGCGCGCCGCACGCGCGATCGCCGATGGCGCGTGGCTGACATCAGGGGCGCGAGTCTTTCGCCTGCCCGGCATCTATGGCCCGGGCCGGTCGGCGCTCGACCGCGTGATGCAGCGCCGCGCGCACCGCGTCGATCTGCCGACCCAGGTGTTCAGCCGGGTTCATGTCGATGACATTGTCGGCGGCGTGATCGCCGCGCTCGACGCGCCGCCGGGCGCCTATAACCTTGCCGACGATGCGCCGTGCGGGCAGAATGAGGTGATCGAGTTCGCCAGCCGGTTGCTCGGTCGCTTTGCCCCGCCGTTCGTCGATCTCGCCACCTTGTCGCCGATGGCGCGCGCATTCTATGCAGAGAACCGGCGCGTCGCGAACGGCAAGGCGAAACGGGTGCTGGGCTGGCGCCCGGCCTATCCCGATTACCGATTCGGCCTGCGCGCCTTGAGCGCGATGACCAGCCCGATCATTGCCAGCACCGCGCCCGCTCCGGCGAGCAGCGACCAGCGATAACCCTCGAAGATGGTCGATAACAGCATGGCGATGACCGGCACGATCACGCCCGAATAGGCCGCCTTGGCCGGGCCGATGATGCGGAGAACGCCGAAATAGAGCGTGAAGGCGACGGCCGAAGCGATCACCCCAAGATAGAGCACACCGATCAGATAGGCCGGGCGCAGCTCGATCACCGGCGGTCCGGTCAGGCACCAGGCGAGCGTCGCGTCGAACCCCGCGCCGATCAGCATGCCGATACCGAGCATCACCGCCATCGGATAGCGTTTGGCCGTCCCGGTGCCCTGCATGATGTTGGCGGTGGAGGCCGACATCACCCCGGCCAGCGTGAAGCCGATGCCCGCCATCGCCATGTGCAGCCCACCCGCGCTGGTCCGCGCCTCATGGACGAAGAGCAAGGCGACCCCGGCCATCGCCACCGCCGATCCGACGAGCAACTGTCGTCCGAGCCGCTGGCCGAGGAAGATTCGCCCGAGCACCGCATTGGGCACGAGCAGCAGTGCGAAGATCACCGCGACCAGCCCCGAGGTGATGTAACCTTCCGCGCGGTAGACGAAATTGAAGTTGAGGCAGAACTGGAACAGCGCGAGCCCCGCCGCGAACGCCCAGCCGCGTGCGTCGAGCGCAATCCGCTCACGCCGGATCGTTGCGTAGATCAGCATCGCGACGCCGCCGACCAGAAAGCGGTAAGCGACCGACCAGCTTGGCGGCACCACGCCCAACTGGTCCTTGATGACCAGCCAGGTCGACCCCCAGATCAAGGTGACGATCGCAAACGGAATCAGCACCGCGAGACGCGTGGATTGCGGTGGTGGCGCGCCCGTATCGGCCCCGGTATCGCTCATTTCCGTTCGGCCAGCTTGCGTTCCCAAGCCACCGCATCGCCGACGATCGTGTCGAGATCGTCACGCTGCGGCGTCCAGTCGAGCGTCGCCAGGATCGCGCTGTTGTCGGCGATCAGCGCTGCCGGGTCGCCCGCGCGGCGCCCCTCGAACCGGCGCTCGATCGTGCGATTGGTCACCCGGTCGACCGCGTCGAGCACCTGAGTGACCGAAAAGCCCCGGCCATAACCGGCATTGAGAATGTGGCTCTTCGACGGGTCGGCGATCAGCAGGTCGAGCGCCGCGACATGCGCCGCGGCCAGGTCGCTGACATGGATATAGTCGCGCACCCCGGTGCCGTCGGGCGTACCGAAATCGCTGCCGAAGATCGCCACGGAGTCGCGCTTGCCCGTCGCCGCCTCGACCGCGACCTTGATCAGGTGAGTCGCGCCGGCGGTCGATTGCCCGGTGCGCCCCTGCGGATCCGCGCCGGCGACGTTGAAATAGCGCAGCGCGGCATAGTTGATCGGGTGCGCTGCCGCGACATCGCGCAACATCGCTTCGGTCATCAGCTTCGACATGCCGTAAGGATTGATCGGTACAGTCGGGCTGCCCTCGGTGACTTTCTCGGTGGCCGGCGTGCCATAGGTCGCGGCGGTCGATGAGAAAATGAAGTGCGGCACGCCCTCGGCCACCGCGCTTTCGAGCAATGCGCGGCTCGCGACCGTGTTGTTGCGATAATATTTGAGCGGATCGCTGACCGATTCGGGCACCACCACCGACCCTGCGAAATGCATGATCGCCTTGGCGTGATGATCGCGGATCGTTGCGCGCACGCGGGCGTCATCCTCGATATTCGTCTCGATCAGCGTCGCGCGCGGATCGACCGCCCAGGCGAAGCCGGTGACGAGATTGTCGACGACCACGACCCGATAGCCAGCATCGAGCAAGGCAAGCACCGCGTGGCTTCCGATATAACCCGCCCCGCCCGTTACCAGCACCGTCATGTCGCGCATGTTCTTGACCTCGATCAGTTCCGTTCCGCGCTTCGCCTATCAGCGCGGATTGTCTCGCGCCACCGCGATCCTATCTAAAGAGCTGTTTGGAAATGCACCTGGCGCATTTCGGCGGTGCCAGCCCGCTCCCCGCCCGGCCACCCACAGCATATCCTGGATGGGTGGCCGGGCGAGGAGCGGGCCGCCACCGCCTGCAAAACCAAGGAGGAGCTTATCATGGCAAGCGAAGTCGCGACGCTGGCGGGCGGATGTTTCTGGTGCACCGAAGCGGTGTTCAACGATGTGATCGGCGTCGAAAAGGTCGAGAGTGGTTATATCGGCGGGACAGTGCCCGACCCGACCTATCGCCAGGTGTGCGGCGGCGACACCGGCCATGCCGAGGCGATCCGCGTGACCTTCGACACCGATAAGCTGAGCTATGGCGACCTGCTCGACATGTTCTTCGCGACACATGATCCGACGCAGCTCAACCGCCAGGGCAATGATGTCGGCACGCAGTACCGCTCGGCGATCTTCCCGCACTCGCCGGAACAGGAGACCGAGGCACGCGCCGCGATGGCGCGCGCCGCGACCGAAGTGAGCGGCCCGATCGTCACGACGATCGAACCCTTGTCGGACTGGTATCCGGCGGAAGATTATCACCAGGAATATTGGCAGGGCGAAGGGCAACGCAACCCCTACTGCCAGGCCGTGATCCCCCCAAAACTGAAGAAACTCAGGAAGAGCTTCGCTGCAAGGTCAAAGGCGACCGAAGCAGCTTAGCCCCGCTTAAGCCCCTCCCTTGAAAGGGAGGGGCTTTTTACGTCCTCAAAGCGCTTCGCCCTCGATCGGCGGCTTGACCTTCGCGTCCGCCCCGATCGCCTTATAGGCCAGCCCGCCGAGTATCCCGCCGACGATCGGCGCGACCCAGAACCATACCAGTTGCGTTAACGCCCAGCCCCCGACGATCAGCGCCGGTCCGGTGCTGCGCGCCGGATTCACCGATGTGTTGGTGATTGGAATGCTGATCAGATGGATCAGGGTCAGCGCAAGGCCGATCGCGATCGGCGCGAAGCCGGCCGGCGCGCGCGTATCGGTCGAGCCCATGATCACCAGCAGGAAGAAGAAAGTCAGCACGACCTCGACGATCAGCCCAGCCTGCAGCGAATAATGACCGGGCGAGTGCCCATCCACGCCACTACCGACACCATTGGCGGCAAGGCCGTTGGCGGCGAGAGAATAATCGGGATTGCCGGTGGCGATCACATACAACAGACCCGCCGCGACGATCGCGCCGAGCACCTGCGCGATGACGTAAAGCGGGATGTCCTTGGCCGAGAAACGCCCGCCCGCCCACAGGCCGATGGTCACGGCCGGGTTGAGGTGGCAGCCCGAGATATGGCCGATCGAATAGGCCATGGTCAGCACGGTCAGGCCGAAGGCGAGCGAAACGCCCGCCAGGCCGATGCCGACCTCGGGAAAGGCCGCAGCGAACACCGCGCTGCCGCAGCCGCCAAAGACGAGCCAGAATGTACCGAGGAACTCCGCGAGTCCGCGTTGCGTGTTGGTCATGTCGTCCTCCCTGTCGATCTTAATCGGGGGAAGATGACTTATCGTTGCGCTGTCGTAAAGACATCAGTCGCGATGCGCGGCACGACGCAGGCGATCGTTGATCGCCAGCCCGAGACCGTGATGCGGGATCGGCGCAATAGCGATGCGCGGGCGATCATTCGCATCGGCGCGGTGGAGCAGGTCGAACAGGCGCGCGGCCGCCTCGGTGAGGTCGCCGGTCGATGACAGGGTTTCGTTACCCGCGACCGGGCCGAAGCCGATCAGCCATTCGTCGTCGCTTGCGCAGATTGCATCGATGCGAAGTGGCTTTGCGGGGGCGTAGTGGCTTTCAAGCTGGCCGGGCGCTGTAACAAAACCCTTCCCCGGCGCAGGCCGGGTCCCAGTTACGCCGTCCATCGATACTGGGCCCCGGCCTGCACCGGGGAAGCGCTTGTCGATATGATCGTCGGTAATCGGCCCCGGGCGAAGGATCTTCAGCCCGCCGGCAGTCGATACGATCGTGGATTCCAGCCCGGCCTCGGTCGCGCCGTCGTCGATCACCAGCGGGATACGCCCGCCGAGGCTCGCCACGACATGCGCCGCTCGCGTCGGGCTGATGCCGCCACTCGCATTGGCCGATGGCGCGGCGAGCGGCTTGCCCGTCGCCGCCAGCAACGCGCGCATCGCACGGTGCGCTGGCACGCGAATCGCGATCGTGGTCAGATCAGCGGTGACCAGGGAAGCGACCGCCGCGCCCTCGGCCAGCGGCAAGACCAATGTCAGCGGTCCCGGCCAGAACGCCCCGGCCAGCCCGAGCGCCAGATCGTCAAAGTCCGCCAATTCCCGCGCCGCCGCCAGATCAAGGACATGGACGATCAGCGGATTGAAGCTCGGCCGGCCCTTGGCGGCATAGATAGCAGCGACCGCCGATGCATTGGTCGCATCGGCGGCAAGGCCGTAAACCGTCTCGGTCGGCACGGCGACGACCCCGCCCGCCGCGATCACCGCGGCGGCCTGTACGATCGCATCCGCGCCATAGCGCAGGATGTGAGTCGTCATTGGGGTTGGAACGGCCATCGGGCGCGCTATAGCCGCGCAAAGCCTGCGCGATAAGAGGACTTGCCCCGTGTTCACGCCACCCACCGCCGACCAGCGCTTCGTGCTCGATCATATCGTCGGGATCGGCGACCTTGCGGAGAACGAACGCTTTGCCGCCGCGTCGTCCGACGTGGTCGACGCGGTGCTTGAGGGCGTCGGGCAATTGGCCGAAGGCGAATGGGCGCCGCTTAACCGCGCCAGCGACACTGTCGGTGCGAAATGGACGGCTGAGGGCGTGGTGATGCCCGACGGTTTCGTGAAGGCCTATCATGATTATGTCGAGGGCGGCTGGGGCACGATCGGCGTCGCGGAAGAGTTTGGCGGCCAGGGCCTGCCCTTCGCGATCCAGACCGCAGTGCTCGACACGCTCGGTGCCGCGAATATGAGCTTCGCGCTCGCCCCGACCCTGACGGTCGGCGCGATCGAGGCGTTGGCGCATCACGGCAGCCCGGAACAACAAGCGCTCTATTTGCCGCACCTCGCCACCGGCGAATGGACCGGCACGATGAACCTGACCGAGCCACAGGCCGGATCCGATGTCGGCGCACTACGCAGCAGCGCCAAGCCGCTCGGCGACGGCAAATGGTCGATCAAGGGCACCAAGATCTTCATCTCGTTCGGCGACCACGACATGGCGCCCAACATCGTCCATCTCGTCCTCGCGCGCACCCCCGATGCACCGGCGGGGACCAAGGGCATCTCGCTGTTTCTGGTGCCGAAGTATCGGCTCCGCGAAGACGGCACACCGGGCGACTTCAACGATGTCCGCGTGGTCTCGATCGAACACAAGATGGGCCTGCACGGTTCACCGACCTGCGTGCTGAGCTTTGGCGACAATGACGATTGCATCGGCGAACTGATCGGCGGCGAATATGGCGGCATCCGCGCGATGTTCACGATGATGAACAATGCTCGACTGAATGTCGGCCTGCAGGGCGTGCAGATCGCCGAACGCGCGACCCAGGCCGCGGTCGGCTATGCCCGCGAGCGCATCCAGTCGGCGCGCGCCGGCTCCTCCAGCCGCGAATCGGTCGCGATCATCGAGCATCCCGATGTCCGCCGTATGCTGCTGCGCATGAAGGCACAGACTCAGGCGGCGCGCGCGCTTGTCTATCTCGCCGCCGCGCAGGTCGACCGCGCGGCGCTCGGCGAAGCGGGCGCGCAGGACCGGCTCGAGATCCTCACGCCGCTGGCCAAGGCCCATGGCACCGATATCGGCTGCGAAGTCAGCTCGATCGGCATCCAGGTCCATGGCGGCATGGGTTATATCGAGGAGACCGGCGCAGCGCAGTATTTCCGCGAAGCGCGCATCACGCCGATCTATGAAGGCACCAACGGCATCCAGGCCGCCGATCTGGTCGGGCGCAAGCTCTCCCTCGACAATGGCGGTGTGTTCGCGCGACTGATCGCCGACATGCGCGCCGAAGCGGAAGATCAGGGGCTGATCACGCTGATCGATACCTGCGACGAGATCGGCCGCGGCCTGATGGCGCTCGACGCCGACGACAAGCTGGCGGCGAGCTATCCCTTCCTGACCATGCTCTCGACCGCGGTGTGCGGCTGGCTGATGGAACGTCAGGGCCGGATCGCCGCCTCGGCAGAAGGCGACCCTGCCTTTCTGGCGATGAAGACAGCGGCGGCGCGCTTCTATGTCGCACAGATCGTGCCCGAAGCGATGGGGCTGAAGGCGGCGGCGACGGCGAAGGCGGATGTCTTGTATTCGATCCCGGCGGAGATTTTTACGGCCTAGCGTTCCTCAGAACAGCTTGCGGATACTGAGCCGCACGGTGCGGCCAAGCGGGTCGAGATAGTCGGGCTGATAACTGATCGGCGTCGCGCCATTCACGTCGGTCACGCGCTGGCGGCTGTCGAACACATTGTCGAACGACAGGGCGATCCGCGTACCACGCAGCCAGGGATGCTTCTTGAGCAGGTCGAGCCGCTGGCCGAGATCGGCGAACAGCCGCACATTCAGCGTCGTCAGCGCGGAGAAGTCGAGCGGCGAGGGCGCGGCGGGGGTGCCGCCATTGACGCGCGTGCCACTGCTGTAATTGCCCGATAGCCGCAGTCCGGCGCCGTTATTGGTATAACCCGCCTGCAGCTTGACCTCGTGCCGCGACTGGCCGCCGCTGCCGCCGATCGCATCACCGTTGAGCAGGTCGAGGCTCGGCCCGCCATCGGCGATCAGGACCTTGTCGGTGAGATGCCAGGTGTGGAAAATGCCGAATTGCAGCCGCCCGCCACCCCGGCCGCCGCCGCCTCGCCCGCCAAAGCCGCCCGAGCCGCCGCGCCCGCCACCGAAGCGCGGACGATCGCCATCTGGCCTGCCGCGATCGGCCGGAGCCGCGCCGGGCGCTCCGCCTTCGGGCTTGTCGCCACTTGCCGCATCGCTACCGCGCCGGCCGCCGCGCTCGCCGTCCTGTCCCGGCCGCCTCAGGCCAGCAAAGGGATTGGGGCCGGTGCCTTCGTGAAATGCCTCCAGTTCCTTCTGCACCTTCGATTTGAGGCTCTTGGAGAAATTGATCCCCCAGCGAAGTTCGGAGCGTTCGCTGCGTGCGAAGTTGATCGGGCGCGTATCGACGCTGATCAGCGTGCCTGCCACATCGCGCACGAAGCGGCCGGGAAAGGTCGCTTCGAGCGCGGCACTGGCCGAAGGGAAGGACGCGTTGGGATCGTCGGTCCGGCTCTTCACATATGTGGCGGTCAAGGTCAGATCGGTCTTGTCGAACGGGTTGAGCGTCAGGCCGATCTTGGTCACATGACTATTGTCGGCACGCAGGTCGGGATTGCCACCCGACAGTGTCGTCACCGTCGTGGTGGTGCCCTGGATATAATCGAACACGCGGACATTGGGCGTGATGATCGCCGGGTTGGCGAGCTGCTGCGCGGACGGCGCGCGGTCCTGGTCGGTATGCGACACGATCACCCGTACGCCATCGATCGGCGACCAGTTGGCGCCGTAGCCAAGCGTGGTCAGCGTGCCGAAGTCCGACAGATGATCCGCAGCGAGGTTAAAATTGGCCGACAGCTTGCCGAGCATGCCGAGCACATCCTTCGACTTGTTGGCAATCGGTATGTCGATGTTGATCTGGCCGTCGACGGTGTCGCGCGACACGTCGCCGGGCGTGACGATGTTGGCGCGATAGGTTCGGCTGGAGAAATCGCTGGTCTGCCCGCCGACCTTGATGCTCGTCGCCACCGCTCCGGCGGGCAGGGCGAACAAGGAGCCCGTGAACAGCGCATCGACATCGAGGTTGCTCGATGTCGCATAGGCACGGTTGGCGGCCCCGGCGCCGACATCCGCGATGCTCAGGGCACCGAACGGATTGGCGGTCGGGTCGTTTACATCGAGCCGCGCCTGGAATGCCGAGACATCAAGGCCGGCATCCGTGAAATTCTTGTTCTCGCTGCGATCATAAGTGCCGGTCAGCGACCATTGCCAGGTCGAGATAGAGCCGTTGAGCGTCGTGCCGAGATGTCCGCTGACTGACGAATTGCGCTGCTTCAAAGGCGCGAAACCGTCGAGCGAGCGATTTACGGTCACCGCATTGGCGAAGGGCGAGAAGGGATTGTCCGGCGCCAGTGCCAGCGACACGCCGGGCAGGCCGTTGGTTCGGACGCTCTCGGTCGTCTCGATCGTGCCGTTCACCGTGGCCGATACATTGCCCAGGATCGTCCGTGCGTAGATCGCATTGGCGCTGAAATTGCGACTCGACGGCAACAAGGTGCGATACGCGCTGGGATCGCTGAAACTCTGCTGGCCGGCGGTCGCGGCGAAATCGCCAAACAGCGGCGCACCGTTGGCAGCGGACGATGGCACGCCGGCGACGGTTATCTGCGATCCCGACTGTGCGCTCAGCAGCGGATCAATCTCGCGGCGGACACCGTCATTGCCGACCACGCCGGCCACATTGCCCTGAGTCGAGAACAGGCTCGGTTGCGGGTCGATGTCCCGCTCGGCCTCGGTCAGCGCGCTGCTGTCCTGATATTTGACGTGCAGGTTGAAGCGCCCACCGCGCCTGATGGTCAGCAGGTCGACATCGCCCTGTGCGGTGTTGCGCCCGCCCGCCGTCGCCAGCTTGTCCGACGCTTCGACCGTCGTCGCCTTGAAGCGGCGGCGCAGCACGACGTTCACGACTTTCTGGTCGGCACGATAGCCGTATTTCAGCGCAACCTCTTCGGGCAATATCTCGACCCGCTGGATCGCCTCGGTCGGGATGTCGCGAATCTCGGAAAAGCCGGAGATGCGCTTGCCGTCGAGCAACACGACCGGCGCGCCGCCGCTACCCCGCCCGCTGCCGGTCAGTGGCGCCAGTTCGTCGAGCAGGTCGGAGATCGAGCTGACGCCGTAAGAGCGAATCTCGGCCGCGCCGATCTGCTTTTCCGGCGGGATGTCGCCGATCACCGATCCCGGCAGCTTGCGCGAACCGGTCACGACGATATCCGATTCATCGGTCGCGGACGGATCGGGATCGGCGTCCTGCGCGGCTCCGGGCGACGCATCGCGCGGCACGTCCTGCGCGATCGCCGGTGCCGCCACGGTGGTGGTCATCAGGAACAGGACAAAACTCAAACGCCGCATGACAACTCCAGTCGCTCATTCGCGACTGCCTCTAATCGGCAATTGTCTCAAGAGTATGCCAGACGGAATTATGCGGCGGGGGCGCCTTGATCGGCCAGCACCGCGACGCAGCCGTCGACGCCGGCGATGTCCCGGCCCCTCGTGCTCAGCCGCGCCACGCCATCGGCATCGCAGCTGGCCAATACGACCCCATGGGCCCGATCGATCATCGTCAAATCGGTCGAATGATCGATGACCATGCCGCGCGCCGCCCATAACTGACGATAAGCGAGCAGCACGGGCGCGTAATGCGCTTTGCCCTCCAGCATGAAGCCCGGGTCGATGACGAGTATCTTCCGATCGGCTCGGGCGGCAAGTTTGGCGAAGAGCGCGCCATATTGCCCCGACCTCGCGCCCTCCCCGACGATCGGCACATAATATCGCCGCGCGACCGCCCCGGCCACGCCCATCTGGACCGGCCAAGCCGCTGCCACCAACAGCACCATCGCAATCAGCCGCGAAAATCGCGCACCGGACCGCCAGACCGCGCCCACACGTCCGAGCATCACGTAAATTGTGATCGCAGCGGCGGTCGCCATGAACGGAATCGCCGGCAGGATATAATGATTGAGCTTCGACGCGGCACAGGTGAAGGCGGCCAGAACGCCGATCATGACGCACAGCGAAAAGAGCAGGACCAGGCGCACTCGGCCGCGCGCGAAAAACAATGCGATCGGTGACAGGAACAGCAGCGGCGTCGCCGAGAAGAAACCGGCGCGCAACTGGGTAATGTAGAACCAGCGTGATTTCTCGACGACCAGCGACGATCCGAAACGGCCGCTGACATCGTTGAACCACGCGGCGCGCAGATAACCCGGCGATTGCATTTCGCACAGTAACAGAAAAACGCCGAGTACCACGGCAATGCACAGTGCCAGGCTAAGATAGCCAGTCGTGGCCCAGAGGCGGCGCCAGCGTGCGGTGACCAGCAGATACAGGATGACGCCGACGCCCGGCACCAGTGCGGCGATGCTCTTGGTCAGGAACGCGCAGCAGATCGCCGCACCGATCAACGCCAGCAATGCCCCGGAAGGACGTTGCCGATGCAGGGCGAGGAACAACAGGCAAAGATAGGCGGTGACGAAGAACAGCAACAGCGCGTCATAATCCGCCGTGCGCGCGCTGTGCTCGCCGAAATAGGCCGGGCTCAGGACCATCAACGCGGCCGCGAGCGCGGCGATGGCCATAGACCTGGTGGTACGTCGCACGAACCAGAAAAGGAGCAGGATCGTGCCCAATGCCGCGATCATGCTGGGCAGCCGCAAGGCCCATTCCGTCGGGCCGAACACGCCAACGCTTGCCGTCATCAGCCAGATCAGTAGCGGCGGTTTGGTGTTCCACAGGTCGGGTGCGCCGCCATAGGTGGTGATCAGCGCGAAGCCATGTTCGCGCATCTCCAGCGCGTTGACGATGTTGCGCGATTCATCCCACAGCTGGATCGGCATGGTCGCGCGGTCCATGAACAGCAAGGCGGCCGAGACGATAAGGATAAGCGCAGCGACGACAACGGTGCGATCGATCGGCCAGCCATGCGATCGACCGGATGCGATCTGCCGCCTGATCACAATTCGCGCCGATATGCCCATTCAGCCGCGATACGGCGCAAAGCTGAACAACTCGCTAAGACTTTGGTTACCATGATCCACAGCTTCGCGGCCGCGCGAACAGGCGCTTATCGACGCAATGGCGTATAACGGATGTTCGCCGTGCCCAATGCCCGTACCGGCAGGAACAGACCCTGGCCGGTCACCTTGATCGGGCCGTTCTCGACGCTGGTGATATCGGCCGAAAGGACGAAACCGCCTTCACGTCGCCCGGAGGTTGCCTTGCGGGCCGCGAGCAGGACTTTCTCATAATCGCTCGCGAAGTCATGGGTCAGCCCCGCGCGGATTCGCGCCTGCACGGTCTCATCATCGAACAGCGAGAAAAGCAGATTGACCGCCTTGCTGTCGGTCCGGCCCGCGATCCGCAGGTCGCGGACCCGCACCACCTGCGAATTGACCTCATTATACGGCACGGCAGAGAGCCAGATCTCGCCATGCGCCGCGCCAATCAGGCCACCCCGCGCCTTGACCTTGGTCTGGACGCCGACGGCAAGCCGGCCCCCCTCGGTCGCATAGATCGTCACCTTGCCGAACTCCGCGTCCACCGGGCCGATGCCGGTAAGCGTGATGCCCTTCGCCGCGAGCTTTCCGAGTGCGCGATGCACCACCGGTTCCAGCTGCGCGAAATCGGCGAGCACCGGGATGTAGAAGCGCAATCCGCTTGGCCCGATTTCGCGCGCCGGTGGCGGCAACGGCGTCGACTCCGGATCGGCCGGTCGATCGCCGACAAAGGTCTCGGTAAGTGCCTCGGCCGCCAATTGCATCACGATCCTGCCGCCGCCGATGCGATAACCGCCGAAACCGAGCTTCAGCGGCGTGATCCGCATCCACGCCGGCGGACGCTCGCGATTAAGCTGAATCGAGGTGAAGCCTTGCCGCCAGACATCGTTGAGCTGGTCGTGCGCGCGCAGCTTTGCAAGCTCACGCGGCAGGTCGCGCTCGAGCCCGGCGATCACCCCCTTCAGCTTGTCATCCGCCTTTCCCGCAAAGTGGATGCGCTGCCCGAGAAAGTCGATTCCCGGGGGATCGATCCAGTCATAAGCGATGCGGACCTTTGCGATCGGGGACCAGTTGCGGTCGATCGACAGCTTCGCCGTCGCGCGCACGATCGCGGCGCCGGTCGCGGTCTCCTTCTTGATGATCCCGCCGACATTCTCGGCGCTGATCATGGCGGTGATCGGGAGGCTGATGGTCAACGTATCGCCGCTGCCGCCCAGGCGCATTCTGCCGCGCGTGACCTTGCCGACGATGCGGCAGCCCAGCGCCGGTATGACCTTCAACTTCCTGCCGAATATTTTTACGCGTTTTTCCGGAACGCAGCGCGGTTCCTGCTTGTCGATCTGCCACAATTGGGTGGGCACGCGCGCGTTCAGGCGCTGCTCCAGCATTGCGAGCGACGCGGAAACCGGTACCACCAGGGTGGACGATTGGGTCGGCAATTCGGCCGGCGTTTCGATTCTGGGCGGCGCCGGATTGCCGGTCTTACCGCTGCACCCGGCCATGGTCAGCGCAAGTAGCAGAGTCAGGAAAGAGTTGCGCTGAAAGATCATGTCGCCCACCTCACCGCACTGTCATCCGACCGCAAACTTTCTCTTCTTTCTCGGGCAATTCGGCAAGCCCCGGAACTGTATCGGGTATTTCCGTCGCATGGCTTTCGTTGCGACTGAACAAGCCTTAGCACGCATTTTGCTCATTCCTGAATGCGTCAGGCGCTTGTCGCCGTGCGGTCTTCCGTCCCGGGGGAGCGTGAGGTTTTACGCGCGCTTCGGCGTCAGTCGCGTCACCGTCTGCGAGCCGCGCTTCCGGACGAGTACACAAGCCGGCTAGCCGGGGGGCGACCGAGCCCCTACGAACCACGGCGGGCCCGCTTTGGTCCGCCTCCCCATTTCCGGAGACCGTTCATGTCCTACGGATTCCTGGATATCGCTTTGACACCCAGCATCCTAACGCGCAGAAAGCGATGGCTAACCATGAATGACGAGCGCCCCCCCTTGCCGCCCTTTGACCAGAGCAGTGCTCTTCAGAAGGTCCGGCTCGCCGAAGACGCGTGGAATACCCAGGATCCCGCGCGCGTCGCGCTCGCTTATACCCTCGACAGCCAATGGCGGAATCGCGCCGAGTTTCTCGAAGGTCGTGAGGCGATCGAGGCCTTTCTGACGCGGAAATGGGCCCACGAGCGCGATTATCGCCTGATCAAGGAACTTTGGGCGTTTGCCGGCAACCGGATTGCCGTACGCTTCGCCTATGAATGCCACGACGCAAACGGGCAGTGGTTCCGCGCCTATGGCAACGAAAATTGGGAATTCGACGCGCACGGGCTGATGCGGCGGCGGATCGCCAGCATCAACGACTTGCCGATCACCGCAGGTGAAAGACTTTTCCATTGGCCGCCCGGACGCCGCCCGGACGACCACCCGGGACTGACGGAGCTGAACCTTTAGCCCAGCCACGCGTGGCTGGGCCCGGCGACGACGGTGCGCCCGGCATCCGGACCAGTGCATCGCCAATCGAACCCCGACACACTTTATGGCGAGCGCTCAACCGCGCACGCCCTTCAATTCGCCGCGCTGGTTGATCACGCGGTCGGCCTCGAAGCTGGCGACCGGATAGGCGCAGTAATCGGCGGCATAATAGGCGCTGGGCCGATGATTGCCCGACGCGCCGAGCCCGCCGAACGGCATCGATCCGGCCGCACCGGTGGTCGGCCGGTTGAGATTGACCACGCCGGCGCGAATGTGGCGCAGGAACTTCTCCCACAACGCATCGTCATCGGTGACCAGCCCGGCGGACAGGCCGAAGCGCGTGGCGTTGGCGGCCTCGATCGCGGCGTCGAAATCGGCCACGCGGATCACTTGCAGCACCGGACCGAACATCTCCTCGTCAGGCGCGTCGATGCCGGTCACGTCGAGAATGACCGGGGTGAGGAAGGCGGTGGGGCGGCCTCCTATGGCCTCGAGCCTGCGAACGACACGCGCGCCGCGCAGCACGAGTTCGGCGACCTGTTCGGAGACACGCGTGGCGGCGGCGGCCGAGATCAGCGGGCCCATGAACGGTTCGGGGTCGTCGTTCCATGCGCCGATCACCAGCCGGTCGGCCAAAGCCGCCACGGCAGCGACGATCGCGTCACCGGCGGCACCCTGCGGCACGATCAGGCGGCGCGCGCAGGAGCAGCGCTGGCCCGTGGTGATGAAGGCCGAAGCGATGACGATCGAGGCGATCGCGTCGCTATCGCCGTCCCAGGCGATGAGCGGATTGTTACCGCCCAGTTCGAGTGCAAGAATCACTTTGGGGCGATCGGCAAATGCGCGTGCGAAATGCGCGCCTGCTCCGGCCGATCCGGTGAACAGCAGCCCGTCGATATCCTGGTCGAGTAAGGCCGCACCGGTATCGCGACCACCCTGAACGACGGCGAACACGCCTTCGGGAATGCCCGCTTCGCGCATCGCAGCGCCGATCAGCTCGCCGGTCAGCGGCGTTTCCTCCGATGGCTTGAACACCACCGTATTGCCCGCGAGCAAGGCGGGCACGATATGGCCGTTGGGCAGATGCCCGGGGAAATTATACGGGCCGAGCACCGCCATCACGCCGTGCGGGCGGTGGCGCAGCACGGCGCGGCCGAAAGGGACGGCCTGTTCGCGGCTGCCGGTGCGCTCGGCATGGCCGGCGATCGACAGATCGACCTTACCGATCATCGACGCGATCTCGGTTCGCGTTTCCCAGAGCGCCTTCCCCGTTTCGCGCGAGATTGCAGTGGCCATGGTTTCGGCATTGGCCTTGAGCGCGTCCTGATAGCGGCGGACGACAGCGATCCGTTCGTCGATGCTCGTCGCCGACCAGGCGGCGAACGCGTCGCGTGCTGCGGTAACGGCGTCGGCACATTCCAGCGCCGAAGCGGCGGGCCCCGACCAGACGATGTCGCCGGTCGCCGGGTCGCGTGAATCGAATATCGTCGTCATATCAGCCGCCATCATTCCCGAACACTCGCTTTGCACGTTTCGTCCATCCGCTCGAGCGCGATATCGGCGTCAGCGTGCGACAATGTAAGGGGCGGATGCAGGCGGGTGCAATTCAAGTCAGGTTCGATATCCGATAAAAAAGGGGGCAGCGTCCGGCAGCCCGGCTTTCCGGCCGACTACGTACAAATCTATCTTCCCGAAGTACCGATAGCCGTCGCAAAGGCGGCGAGGGTGTGTGTAATCGCCCCGATTGCGAAAAGACCGGTCATCATGGCCCCCGTCTTTCCACGGGTCGAGAATAGCAGGGGTTGTACCGCAGCGCGCAGCGCCCAGAAGCCTGCACCCAGGAAAAGCGCAATGGCTCTTTCGTCGCCTGCCGGCAACGCGAACAAAGTGCCGGCATAAGCGGCGAAAACGTAAATCAGCATGACGTTCAGGGTCTGGGTAATTGCTGTATTCAGCCTGCCCGAGGGTTCAAGTTTGGTCGGCCAAACGAACAGTCGCCAGAATAAGAGGTGAAACACCGCAAAGCCGACATCGTACAAAATGGCGATCGAAAGCATCGCTTGAGCCATCATTGACTCCTTCCCATCGCTTTCAGGCTGGCATCGAGAGACGCCATCAGCGAAGCCTCGATCATCGCATCGACAAAAACCGGCGGAGCTTCACCCTTTTCAATATACGGCTTAACCGCCGCATATGGTAAATCGGCGAGCAAAAATCGCGTCACTGCCCTCGATTCCGGGATATCTTCGCCGAAAAGACGGGTCGTCATCATATTGAAAGCAAGACCAAGCTGCGTTCCCAAACGCGTCGCCTCCCTCGCCATTTCAACCGGCCAGCTCGAGTGCGAAAAGTCTTCGCGACGATGAAGCAGCATGATGCGCGCCGCGATTGGGTCGTCGAGAACCGCCTTGGATACGGAAAGGGCACCAGCCAAAGCGGCCGCTCGTGGATCGGTGATTTCCAAAGCCGCTACGAATCGCTCTTGGAAATATGCGGCCTTGCTCAGCCAGAGACGGCCCATCAACGCATCGCGTGACCCGAAGCGATGATAAATCGATCCATTGGGGACCTTCGCAGCACTGGCGATGGCGGCCATGGTGGTAGATGCTGGCCCATCGCGGGCGACGAGCATTCCGGCCTTTTCGAGAATGCCTTCGGTGTCGTATTTCTGCGGCCTCGTCATCCGTAAATGCCGGAGCCGATGCGGTGGTGGTCGTTCCACGAGGTGCTGATACCAAAACGCTGTAGTTTCGGATGGTCGCTCATAAAGCCTGCCTCGCCGCCAACCGCGACTATAGTCGGATTTCTTTTTGGAGCGCAACATCCAATTGAGCCTGACTTTGGCCACACGCCGGTGACGGCAATCAGATAAAGCCGACGGAGACCGAGTTAGCTGCCGTCAATCACAAGCGTCCGCGCGGGCGAGGAGGAAGGCCGCTTCCCGCACGTTGCGGGTGAGACTGGCCGCAGCCTCGAATTCGCGGCGGGCCTCGGCCCGCCGGCCGGCCCGAAACAGAAAATCGCCCCGCGCCGCCGGTAACGGCGCATAATCGCTGAGGACGTCGGCATCGGCTATCTCATCTATCAGCTTCAGGCCGGCTTCGGGTCCGAAGGCCATGCTGTGGGCGATCGCTCGATTGAGATCGACCACCGGCGAGGGCATCACGGCGCGTAGCCGGTCATAAAGTGCCGCGATGCGGGGCCAGTCGGTATCGACCGCCGTTCGCGCTCGCGCATGGCAGGCCGCAAGCGCGGCTTGCAACGCATAGGAGCCATCCCCCCCCAGTGCCTCGGCCCGGGCCAGCGCATCAAGGCCTCGGTGGATCAGCAGTTGGTCCCAGAGTGCGCGATTCTGCTCGGTCAGCGGCACAAAGGCGCCGTCCGGCCCGACGCGTGCCGCCAAGCGCGACGCCTGAATTTCCATCAGGGCCAACAGGCCGAACACTTCAGCATCTTCGGACATCAGCCCGGCCAGCATGCGGCCCAGGCGCTGCGCCTCCAGGCACAGGCTCGGCCGGACAAGGTCGTCGCCCGCCGTGGCGGCATAGCCTTCATTGAAGATAAGGTAGATGACCTCCAGCACCGAGGAGCGCCGCGCCGCACGTTCGGAGCCGCGCGGCACCTCAAAGCTCAATCCGGCCTTTGCGATCGTCTTCTTGGCGCGGACGATGCGCTGGGCGATGGTCACCTCGCTCGACAGGAAAGCGCGAGCGATCTCGTCCGTGGTCAGACCGCCGACGACACGCAGCGTGAGCGCCGCGCGGGCGTCGGCCGACAATATCGGATGACAGGCGGTGAAGATGAGTCCCAGCAGCTCGTCGTCAGGGTCGTCGTTCCCGGTCAAATTCTCCTCGGCTTCTGCGCCGATCTCGCCGTCAAGCTCCCGTGCGATCTCGTCATGCTTGCGCTCGCGCATCTTGTCGCGACGGATCGTATCGATGGCGCGGCGTTTGGCGGCGGTCATCAGCCAGGCGCCGGGATTGGCCGGAACGCCGGTTCTGGGCCATTCGGACAAAGCTATGACCAGGGCGTCCTGGGCCATTTCCTCGGCAAGATCGACATTGCTCACAAAGCGGGCCAGGCCCGCGATGAGCCTGGCCCGTTCAATCCGAAAAACCGCTTCGATCGCCTGGTGCGTCTCGCCTGCCGCCATGTCGCCTTGTCGGCCAAAGCCTTGAGCGAGGCAAGCAGGCTGCGGCCGCTATCAGCCGATCGATATGGCGGTGAGAACCGCCAGCTGAGCGGCGAACGCACGCTTGAACGCGGGCCGCGCTTCGGCGCGGGCGACATAGGCGGAGAGATTTGGATATTCCGCCAACATGCCCGAGCTGCTCAATCTGAACAGCACCTCCGCCATGAGCAGGTCAGCGGCGCTGAACTCGCCGTCGAGCCAGTCGGCATCGCCAAGCCGACTGGAAAGATCGCCCAGCCGATTGCGGATGCGATCGTCGAGGAGATGCAGGCGCTGTTCGGACCAGCTTTTGTCGTCCTCCACCAGCTTGGCGATTTCGCTCATTGCAGGTCGGCCATTTCGTATAGCGGCCGGATTTCGATCTCGCTCGGTCCCGGCATGGGATTGGGGCAGCGCTTCACCCAGGCGACCGCCTCGTCCATATCCTTGACTTCCCACAGCCAGAAGCCGGCGACGAGCTCGCGGGTTTCGGCGAAAGGCCCGTCGAACACCGACCGGCCGGGACCATCGAACGCAACACGCTTGCCATCCGACGAGGGCTTGAGGCCGTCGGCGGCGAGCATGATGCCGGCGTTGACCAGCTCTTCGTTAAATTTGCCCATCGCTTCCATCATCTCGTTCGTCTCGGGCGTGGGGAAAAAGCCTTTCTCGCTGTCTTCGGTCGCTTTCACGAACACAATCACACGCATCGTCTGTCTCCTTGTTTGCACCGATCTCATCGGCCTGGCATCGAAACGACGAACGGAGTGTTCCGGAATCGACATCGTCCGGCAAATTTTTTCGGCGGTCGAGGCGCAGGGTGTTCGATTCAGCTGGTTCCCTGGCACTGTCATGCCTGCTCTCCCGCGCGGGCGTTCTCACATCGCTGGCAAAAGCCCATTCACCGGAATATTTGAATCGAGCAGACCCGGAATCGAGCAGACCATGCCCTTGATCATCAATTCCCGATATTCCCGCAGAACCTGCGTAAAATTCCCGTGCGGGCGCGTCGAAATTCCCGCAGTTTTTCCCGCAGCTTCCCGCAGGAACCCCAAAAAAGCATTTTCCCGCAGAGTTACCCGCAGCTGCGGGTGGTTGGATGGTCGCGGTGGGCCAGGACACAGCGGTGCCAGGACGGAATGATCCGATCGATTCAGTTCTGCCTGCCCCGTCGTTATCACCGCCGAACAGCGCCTCACCACCGCCACTCGCTCTTTCACATGACAGAAAACAGCCACCATGCCCGCTGCGGGAATAACACGGCGAACCGTTGGGCCCGCCCTTTTTGGGCAGCGCCGAACGCACGGCAAACTAATGGCGCGTTAGGGCAAATGCCTTGGTGACATAAAACATAGCTGATGTCGGGGGAGCGGCACGATCGCTGGTCAATTTCAGGCGGCGACCCAGGCGGCGCTTTAGATCGCGGGTCGCGCCGAAGATACGGTCCGCGAGGCTGAACGGCCTGGCCTGACGCGCTATGCCCGCTCCAGCCATCTCTTCGGCCCCTTTGTCGGCCATGGCGGTCAAGTCGTGCGTCAATATCAGGAGGGGCTCTTCCGTGTGTGGTATGGACTCCGGTTTGGCGAAAACTCGCTTGGCGCTGGCCCCGGTCGCACTCGCGCAAGCGATGATTCCATCGACGGAGACCGATACCATGATCGCTGCCGCTGCGGGGGTCGCGACAACGCTTTGCGCACGGGGGAGGGTGAGCGCGGTGGCGACATCGTTTGCCGCGGCTGGATATGCTGTCGCCCGCACGGTTGCTCGTGGGGTCAGAATATAGACCGCGGCGCGCTCTCCCAACGGCTGGGCGAGGGGCAGGCCGGCGGCAACGATGCCCACGCGCAGCCGCCCGGTCAGCGCCGGATCGATCACCGCCCCCCAGGCCAGCTCTACTTCGCTCGTGCACCTGCGTCATAGACACGAACCGGGCGGAGAAATGTTTCAGCCGCCTCTCGCCCGCCCACTGCACCGCTCTTGGTTTCAGCGCATGATCGCGGCCCAACCGGCCCTGCAGGTCTCAATCCCCCACAGCCATCCGAGCCATCACCCTCCCAACCATCATCAAGGCGCCTGGGTCGAGGGTCTGTCATAGTCGTTTTGAGCCGGCCGCCGCCGCCGATCATCGGCTAGCCGAAGCAAATGCTGTAAAGGGCGCGCATGATCCGCTCTGCATCCACCCCGATCCGCGTCGGCCTGATTGGCTACGGCTTTTCCGGCAAGACCTTTCACGCGCCACTGATCCGGTCCGTCGCGGGGCTTGAGCTTTGTATGATCGGCTCCAGCGACGAACAGAAGGTCCATGCCGATTTGCCGGGCATCAGGGTCGTCGCGGACCCTTTGATCGTCGCCACATCGCCCGACATCGACATGGTAGTGATCGCGACGCCGAACGACAGCCATGCACCGCTGGCTCGCGCGGCCCTGGCGGCGGACAAGCATGTCGTCGTGGACAAGCCGTTCACGCTGACGCTCGCCGACGCCCGGCAACTGCGCGCGACCGCAGCGCATCGCGAACGCCTTTTGTCGGTGTTCCACAATCGGCGCTGGGACAGCGATTATCTGAGCGTCAGGCAGGCGATTGCGGATGGCGTGGTCGGTGTGGTCAAGCAGTTCGATTCTCACTTCGACCGTTTTCGTCCTGAGATTCGCGATCGATGGCGCGAGCGCGAAGGGCGAGGGAGCGGCGTGTGGTTCGACCTGGGTCCGCATCTGGTCGATCAGGCGCTGCAGGTTTTCGGGCTGCCCGATCGCGTCACCGCCGATCTGGCGCGATTGCGCATCGATGCGCAGGCCGATGACTGGGCTCATGTCGTGCTCGACTATCCGACGCTGCGGGTGGTCCTCCAGGCTAGCATGGTCGTCGCCGGCGGCTCGCCCCGTTTCGTCGTTCACGGCGACGCGGGCAGTATCGTCAAGCGTCACGCCGACCTTCAGGAACAACAGCTGCTCGCCGGCCTGGCGCCTGGCGCGCCGGGGTGGGGCGACGACCCCGATTCGCTGTTGATCTATGATGGCAACGGCCATCGCCGAACCCTGCCGGCGCGGGCTGGCGACCAGCGATTATTCTATGCGGGTGTGGTCGAGGCATTGCGCGGATCGGCGCCGAACCCGGTGAGCCCCGAACAAGCGATCGCCGTGATGGCGTGTATCGAGGCGGCGACAGAATCCGCACGTACACACATGTCCGTGGTCCCGCCGCTCACCGCCGAAGAACGCGCGGCATGGGTTCGATAATCCTGCGGCTTCAGGCGCGGCGTTAAGCCGGACGCAGCTCGCCCAGCAGGGTCGGGATCAATTCCGACACCGTCGGATGGATCGGCACCGCCCATTGCAGCACGGGAAAGTCCAGATCGGCGTGCATCGCATCGATCAGGCCGTGGATCGCCTCGTCACCGCCCACGCCGAGGATCGCCGCGCCAAGGATTTTCCTGGTCTCAGCATCGGCAACGACCTTCATCAGGCCGTTGGTCTCGCCCTTCTCGATCGCGCGCGACACCTGGCTCATCGGCCGGGTCGAGACGAGCAGCGGCCGGCCGCTGGCGCGCGCCTGTGTCTCGGTCAGGCCGACCCGGCCGAGCGGTGGATCGGTGTAGAGCGCATAGGCGGCCACGCGATCGCTGACCCGCCGGCTCTCGCCATCGAGCAGGTTCGCGGCGACGATCTCGAAATCATTATAAGCGGTGTGGGTGAAGGCGCCGCGGCCATTGCAGTCGCCCAGCGCCCAGATGCCCGGCACATTGGTCGCCAGACCCTCATCGACCTGGATGTAACCGCGGCCATCGACCGCAATGCCGGCCTGGTCGAGCCCGAGATCGTCGGTGTTGGGTTTGCGCCCGATCGCGAGCAGGACGTGCGACCCGATGACCTGCGGCGCGCCCTCGGTACAATCGACCGACGCGGCGATGCCGTCGGCATGGGGTTCGAAGGAGATGCACGTCGCGTTGGTGCGGATCTGTATCCCCTCCGCGATCAGCATCTCGCGGATCGCGTCGGATATCTCCGGGTCTTCGCGCGCGATCAGGCGCGGCGACATCTCGACGATCGTCACGTCGGCACCGAAGCGCCGGAACATCTGTGCGAATTCGAGCCCGATATAGCTGCCTCCGATCACCACCAGGTGGCGCGGGACCTTGGTCAGTTCGAGGATCGAGACGTTGGTGAGGAACGCGATCTGGTCGAGCCCGGGCATTGCCGGTGCGTTGGCGCGGCCGCCAACATTCAGGAAGATCTTCGGCGCGCTGATCTGCTCGCCGCCGACCGCGATCGTGTCGGGCGCGGTGAAGCGGGCATGACCACGCAGCAGCGTCAGCCGCTCCATGCCGGTCAGCCATTGCTCGAGCCGGTCGCGTGATCCCGACGATATCGCCGCCGCCCGCGCCTGGACCCTGGCCATGTCGATCACCGGCGGTCCGTCAATGCCCACGCCGTAATCGCGTGCCCGGCTCGCCATGCGCGCGACATAGGCGCTCGCCACCATTGTCTTGGTCGGCGTGCAGCCGGTATTGACGCAGGTTCCGCCGACCGCGTCGCGCTCGATCAGCGCGACGTTCAACCCCGCTATGGTGAGCCGCCCGGCCAGTGCCGGCCCGGCCTGACCCGCGCCGATAATGATCGCGTCGAAGCTGCGGCTCATGCCGCGCAGCAGACGATCAGATAAGCGCCGACGATCGCCACCGCGTCCTCGATCAATGCCGCCGGTCGGTCGCTGCCGAACAGTCCGGCCAGCTTCGCGCGCGCCGCCGCGCCGCCATAGGTGCCGATCACCGCCCCGATCAGCCCGGCGACGATGCCGCCGACGATCGATCCGCCCGACGCACCGATCGCACCGCCGCTGAGCCCGCCGGAGAGCAAGCGGGCGATGAATTGCGGCGGCACCCTGCGGCTCGGCGTCGAGGGCAATTGGTCGGTGACCAGTTCGACCAGTGCCAGCACCGACAGGATCCACGGCGTGAAGCGATAACCGAGAAAGGCGAGCCAGGTGCCGTCGACATGCAGCCAGCCGAGATGGGCGGCCCAGCTCACCGCCGCCGGCGCCATCATCGCGCGCAGGCCGGCGACGACACCGATCAGCAATGCCAGGATCAGGATGGTCATATGCAGGCCCTCGTTCCGGTGAAACAATGACGCGCAGGATATTCATTTTCCCGCACGAGTCTCGTGCGAAATCGGATCCGCTTTCGGGCCTCGACGCGGCCGGCGCTGCCATGGCGGCTATGGTGCCGTGTTTGCGGCGCTGGCCCGATTCACCTTATCCACTGCCGTCGTCATGCTCTTCGCCGCGCATGTCGCGAAGGCCCGCTCGACCACATTTTTGACTCAAGCTGACCCGGAATCGGAGAGACCATGATTTCCGCCCCGCCATTTCCCGATATTCCCGTAAAGCGTCCGCAAAATTCCCGTACCGGCTCGCCGTTTTTCCCGCAGTTTTTCCCGCAGCTTCCCGCAAAACTTCCCGCAGCTGCGGGAAATTGGGCCGGAATTTAATGGTGCGCCTTGGATGACAATATGCCGTCGATTCAACCTCGCCAGTCTAGCCGCTAGCACCGCTCCCGACGGCGCCTCACCATCGCCGTCCCGCTCTTCCACATGACCATCTGCAATACGCCGCGCCGGCCGGGCGGCTTTCGCAAACCGGTCGACCGCGCCATATCTCTTATGAAACGCAACCGTGTCGGGGATGTGAGAAGATCATGACAATTGCCGACCCGACGCTATTCGCCGGCGAGACGTTGGAGGATTCCCGTACCGGCGAGATACGCGCCCGGTTCGATGCACCCCAGTTTCAGGCATGGCTCGCGGACAATCATGCGCGGTCGAGCGGCATCTGGCTGCTGATCGAAAAAAAGGGGTCCGTCGCGAAATCGCTGACCATCGGCCAAGCGCTGGATGCCGCGCTGTGCTTCGGCTGGATCGACAGCCAGCGAAAAAGTTACGACGGTGATTTCTACCTGCAGCGTTATTCGCGCCGGCGCGCGCGCAGCCCATGGTCCCGGCTCAACGTGCTGCGGGTCGAGGCTTTGGCCGATGCCGGGCGGATGCGGGCGCCGGGCTTGGCTGAGGTCGCTGCGGCGCAAGCGGACGGGCGCTGGGCCATTGCCTATCAGTCGCAGCGCGATGCGGCGCTTGCGCCCGATATTGTCGCGGCGCTGAAGGGCAATGCACAAGCGGCTGCCGCATTCGAACGGCTCGACAAGACCGGCCGTTACGCCATTTTCCTGCCCGTGCTGAAGGCCGTCACGCCCGAAATCCGTGCGGCTCGTCTGCGCAAGGCGATGGGCAGGCTGGCGCCCTGATATCGCCAGGACGGGCTATTTCGCTCGCTTGATCGCCGCGCGCGCGCCGCCGATCAGGCGTGACATGACCAGCTGCTCGACCCCGGCATGGCCGAGCCCGAGATGGTCGGGCCTGACCGCGACCGCGTCGCCCAATCCGATCGTGCCCGTGCGCAGCGCAGCGCGCCCGACCCGGCCCCAGCGCCGCGCCGTTTCCCAGCGGATCAGGGTCAGGCTCTCCGCATCGATCGTGCGGCTCGACAGGAAATCCTGCTGCAATCGTGCCAGCGCGGTGCCGAGCTGAAGCAGCGCGACGCGGTTGGGCACCGGCTCCTGCCCCATGATGTGGTGCACGACGAGCGTGGCGATATCATGCGCCTCGTCGCCGAACAGCTCGTGATAGGCGTCGGTGAGCACGAGCGCGGCATTGGTGCGCATCGTCTCGACATAACGCTGCGACGCGCCACCGCAATGGCGGCGATAGACCAGCAGTTCGTCGTCGAGCCGAGCAATGCGGCCGAGCCGCGCGAGCCGGTGATAGAGATCGAAATCCTCGGCGTAGAGAATGGCCGGCCGGGTGAACGGGTCGAGTTGCCGTGCGGCATCGGCGCGGATCATCACCGACGACCAGACCAGTGGATTCTCGATCCTCAGCAACCATTCGATCAGCAATGGCGTCGAGCTCGCGGCATGGCCGGTGGAGGAGAGCCGCCCGTCCTCCAGCGCCGTCGCCGCAGTGCCGAGCAGCACCGTGTCGGGATTCGCCCCGAGATAAGCGACCTGTCTGGCGAGCCGTTCGGGCCGGCACAGATCGTCCTGGTCGAGGCCCGCCACGTATCGCCCGCGCGCCTCGGCAAAGGCGCGGTTGCGCGCGCGGACCGGGCCTTGGTTGGTCTCGCTTTCGATCACGCGAAGCCGCGGATCGCCGATCCCGCGCAGCACCGCAAGCGTGTCGTCGGTCGACCGGTCGTCGACCACGACGATCTCGAAATCGGTGAAGCTCTGCGCCTGCAGGCTGGCGATCGTCTCGCCGACCAGGGTCGCGCCATTATAGGCCGCCATGACGATACTGACCATAGGGTTGGCGGCGAGCGTGTTCACGCCACCGCCCGAACCTGGATCATCGCATCGTGGTCGAGGAGCTGGTCGACGATCATCTGGCCGACATCGTTCTGCCACAGCCACAGGCCATTGGCCTGACCGGAGAAACTGGCTTCGCCGCCAAGCGCACCCCAGGGGACGAAGCCGGCGGCAAGGCCAATGCCATAGACGCCGGGAACCGGCGTTCCATCGGCACGGATCACGCGGCAATGCCGGTCGACCATCGCGCCGCCCGCCTGTGCCGACAGCGCGATCGGCTCGCCCTGCATATCGTTGAGCGGCAATGCGTGAGGGCGATAACCGAGCGCCGCGACAACGATATCGGCGCGATCGAGATGCTCGCGCGCCCGTGCGTCCCCGTCACCAGCGATGCGATGGAGCGCGATGCGCGGATCGGGTGCTCGGCCATCGATGCCGAGCATGCGCAGCACCAGCTCGCGCGCCTCGAGCCGGAAGCCGGCCAGGCGATAGACGAAGCCGCTCACCGGGCAGATGTCCTCGGGGCCGAAATCGGTGAACCCCTCCGCCTGTGCCGCCTCGACCGATGGGTAGAAGGGTCGCAACGGGCGACGATGGAGCAGGGTGATGCCGCCCGCGCCGAACGGCAATGCGGGGCTGCCCTTCAGCAACAGTGCGATGCTGGTCAGCGCGCTGGTCGATCCGCCGATCACCGCGATGCGAGGGTTCCGCTTGCCGGCGAGCAGATCGGCGACCTTGGCGAAGCCGCCGAGCGACAGGATTTCGTCGGACTGAAGCAGCTTGTCGCCGACCTGTTCGACCAGCGAGACGCCCGCGACACTCTGGCGCACCAGCCGGTCGAGCGGCTGATGGCCGCCGGTCGCGATGACGATCCGGTGCGACAGCTGGTCGAACTCTACCCCGTCGGCACGCCGCCTGAGCCGCGTGCGCCACAGCCCGTCGGCGGTGCGCTGGCTGCCCAGCACCTCATGTCCGATGAGCACCGATCCGCCGTGCGCGGACACGATATCGGCCAGCCGGTCGCCGGTCGCGCGGAGCAGTGGACCCGCTTCGACCAGGGGGACGCCCAGCGCATCGGCATAGCGCTCGACCGCGCGGCCCGCCGGGTGCGTCATAATCGCTGCGAGTTCGGGATGGGGGTTGTCCTTGACCGCAGTCAGGAATGTCTGCGCCGTGCTGTCCGAATTGATCGCATAGCGACCGAGCCGCCCGCCGCCGATCGCATCGTCGCGCTCGACCACGACCAGGCCGGCGCGGGCGAGATCGGCCAGTTGGCCATTCTTGCTCGCCGCGGTGAGCAGCGCGGTGCCGGCTGGTCCGCCGCCGACGATCAGCGTCGAGGCAATCGCAGGCTGGCGCGCCGCCGCCGGCACAGATGCCACTTCGGCGGCGCAGATCGATTTCAGCGTCGCGGCGATATGGTGCGCATCCGCCGGCGTCATCGCATCGGTGATCGGCAGCGACAGCATACGTGCGGCGACGCGGTCGGCGACCGGGGTCGGTTCGATCAGCGCACTGGTCTGGAACAAGGGCTGCTCGGCGAGATGCGGGCTGAAATAGCGTCCCGCACCGATCCCCGCCGCAGCAAGCCTGGCGACGATATCGTCGCGCCGCGCGGCGAGCGCATCGGGCAACAGCATCGGCATGAATTGCATCGCGCGGCGCCGGCCCGATACCGCCTGAAGCGTGAAGTCGTTCAGGCTATCGCGATAGGCGGTCTCGATCGCGGCGCGCGCATCGCACACCGCCTCGATTTCGCCGAGCTTGGCGCGCGCCAGTAGCGCGATCACTTCGGGCAGCTTGGCGTTGATCCCCGGCAGGGTTGCGCTGCGCCCGCTTTCGAAGCCGAAATTGATCATTGCGCGCAGTGTATCGATCAGCCGCTTGTCGCCGCTATGGACGAGCCCGCCCTCGGCCACCGCGAAGGTCTTGGTCGCATGCATCGAATAGACCACGGCGAACGGCGCATCGTGGCCAAAGCCGTTACCTGCGCCATCGACCGTACCAAGCGAGGATGCCGCATCGATCACCACGCCGACGCCGAAGCGCTGCTGCAGCCAGGCGTAGCGATCGAGATCGATCGCATTGCCGAAGGTCGCATAGGGGACGATCACGCCGATCCGGTCGCCGTGATGGTGGAGCAATTGCTCCTCCGCCTCGGGCGATGCGCTCCATTCGTCGGGATCGACATCGCAGATCAACGGCGTCAGGCCGGACCATGAAGCGGCCTGCGCGGTTGCGGCGAAGGTCAGGCTGGGCATCAGCGCCAGACCGCCGGGCCGCCCCGCTTCGATCGCGGCATGTTTGATCGCGACCATCAGGCCAAGCGTGGCGTTTGACACCGCGAGACTCGCGCCGCGACCGCCGAACAATGTGTCGGTGACCTCGGCTTCGAACGCGCGGACCTCCGGCCCGTTGTTGCTGAACACGCCGGACGCTTCGACCCTGCGCAGCGCGTCGCGCTGTTCGCTCAGGCGTGGCGGGTTGGGGGCAATCAGAGGAAAATGACGCATGGTGCGCTTATGCCCGGCAGCGCCTAAAAACCCGTTACGATCGCGGGCCACGCGATTTATGGGTTTTCCGTTGCTCTCGCCACGCGAAGACCTATCGTGTCGCCAGCGCATCAAAACGGGAGACGCTGCATGGCGACCGAGTTCCTTCTCAACGGGGCAAAGGCGACTTTCGACGGCGACCCCGACACGCCGCTGCTTTGGGTGTTGCGCGATCATCTCGAACTGACCGGCACCAAATATGGCTGCGGCATCGCGCAGTGCGGCGCGTGCACCGTTCATCTCGACGGCAAGAATCGCCGCTCCTGCGTGACGCCGGTCGGCACCATCGCCGGGCGCAGCGTTACCACGATCGAGGGCGTGACGGGCAAGACGGCGGATGCGGTCAAGGCGGCCTGGGTCGCGATCGACGTGCCGCAATGCGGCTTTTGCCAATCGGGTCAGGTAATGTCGGCGATCGGCCTGCTCTCGATCAAGCCGAACCCGAGCGATGAGGATATCGACCATGGCATGGCGGGCAACATTTGCCGTTGCGCAACCTATGTCCGCGTCCGCCAGGCGATAAAGGATGCGGCCTCCGCCGCGGGCAAGGATGCGGCCTCCGCAGCGGGCAAGGATGCGGCCTCCGCAGCGGGCAAGGATGCGGCCTCCGCAGCGGGCAAGGACGCGGCCAAGACCGCAGGAGCCGCGGCATGAACGCGCCCTTCGACGCCAAGGGCGCGAGCCGCCGCGAATTCATCGGTAGTTCGGGCCTGGTGCTCGGCCTCGCGCTGCCGCTGGGTGGCCGTGCCACCGCTGCCACCGCGCCGGCGGATGCCGCTGCGCCGTTCCAGCCCAATGCGTTCGTGCGCATAGCCGCCGACGACAGCGTCACGGTGATCATCAAGCATGTCGAATTCGGCCAGGGCCCGGCGACGGGCCTGACCACGATCGTCGCCGACGAACTCGATGCCGATTGGGGCCAGATGCGCATCGCCTTCGCGCCGGCCAACGACCCGCTCTACAAGAACCTGATGTTCGGCACGATGGGCACCGGCGGTTCGACCGCGATGGCCAATAGCTGGATGCAGTTGCGCAATGCCGGCGCCGCCGCGCGTGCCATGCTAGTCGCCGCCGCCGCGCAGAAATGGAAAGTGCCAGCCGCCGAGATCAAGGTGTCGAAGGGCGTGATCAGCCACGGCAAACACAAGGCACGTTTCGGTGAGCTTGCCGCCGCCGCGGCGCTGCTGCCGGTACCGGAAAAGCCGGTGCTAAAGACGTCCGACCAGTTCACCCTGATCGGCACCGACGTTCCCAAGATCGATACGCTGGACAAGACGACCGGCGCCACGCAGTTCACCATGGACACTCGCCGGCCCGGGATGGTGATCAGCGTGATCCAGCATCCCCCCGCGTTCGGCGGTGCGGTCAAGGCGGTGCGCGACGCGGCGGCGCTGGCCGTCCCCGGCGTGGTCGCGGTCAAGAGCGTGCCGCAGGGTGTGCTGGTCTATGCCAAGGACACGTTCGCGGCGATCAAGGGGCGCGCCGCGCTCGAGATCGACTGGGATCTGTCCAAGGCGGAAACCCGCTCAACCGAGACGATGATCAAGACCTATGCCGCCGCGGCCGCGACGCCGGGCAAGCAGGCCGAGGCAAAGGGCGACGCCGCGGCCGCGATCAAGGGCGCGGCGAAGACGCTCGATGCGACCTATGTCTTTCCCTATCTCGCACACGCGCCGATGGAGCCGCTCGACGCGGTGATCGAACCGCGTGAGGGCGGCGCGGACGTCTGGATGGGCAGCCAGTTCCAGGTCGGCGAGACCGCGGCCATTGCCGGGACGCTTGGCGTGCCCTTTACCGGCATGACACTCCACGAACTCTATGCCGGCGGCAGCTTTGGCCGGCGTGCGACACCGGCGATGGAGTTCGCGGTCGAGGCCGCGACCGCGGTCAAGGCGCTCGGCGGCAAGACGCCGGTCAAGCATATCTGGACGCGTGAAACCGATCTGCTCGGCGGCCGCTATCGTCCGCTGGTGGTTCACCGCGCACAGGGCGGGGTCGATGCCAAAGGTGAGATCGTCGGTTGGGATTCGGTCATCGCAGCGCAGTCCTTCATGATCGGCACGCCGTTCGAGGACAAGGCCAAGGGCTATGACGATTCGATGATGGAGGGCGTCACCGAAAGTTCTTACGACTTTCCCGCTTTCCGCGCCGGGTTCCATGTCATGCCGAACGGTGTGCCGACCTTGTGGTGGCGCTCGGTCGGCAACACCCACACCGCCTATGCGATGGAAACCTTTCTCGATCAGCTGCTCGAACTCGGCGGCAGGGACCGGATCGCCGGGCGGCTCAAGCTGATGAAGGATGACCGCGCCCGGGCCGTGCTCAACCGCGTCGCCGAACTGGCCGGCGGGCTCGATGCGAAATCTGGCCGCGCGCGCGGCGTTGCCTTCCACAAGAGCTTTGGCAGCTATGTCGCGCAGATCGCCGAGGTGTCGAAGGGCGCGGACGGCTTGCCCAAAGTGCACAAGATGTGGTGCGCGATCGATTGCGGCATTGCGATCAACACCAATGTCATCCGCGCGCAGATCGAGGGCGGGATCGGCTATGGTCTCGGCCATGCGCTCTACAGCGAGATCACGCTGGGTGAGGGCGGGGTGGTGCAGCAGAGCAATTTCGACAGCTATCGCTCGTTGCGCATCGGCGAGATGCCGGAGGTTGAGGTCGCGATCGTCAAGTCCGGCGCCAACCCGACCGGCGTCGGCGAGCCCGGCCTGCCGCCGACCGCGCCCGCCGTCGCCAATGCCTGGCGCAAATTGACCGGCAAGGCGGTGCGCCGATTGCCCTTCGCGCATGGAGACAATGCATGAAACTGGGCATGACCGGACGCGTAATCCCGCTTCGCTACGTCACATTGGCGGTCGCTGTCGTCGCATTGCCCGTTGCGGTGCTGGCATCGAATGCGCAAACCGCCGCGACGGCGTCGACTGGCCTGAAGGCACCCGCTTCATTCGCGTCGATCCGCGATCAGGGTGCGCGTTCCGCCGCGCTGTTCACCGAAATGGGCAAAGTGATCCAGAGCCCGCGCTGCCTCAACTGTCATCCGCGCACCGATCGCCCCAATCAGGGTGATGCGATGACGCCGCACAATCCGCCGGTGGTGCGTGGCCCAGACGGGCATGGTGCGCCGGGTCTCGAATGTGCGACCTGTCACGGTCCCGCCAATGTCGCCTTCGCCAATGGTTCGGGCAGCATTCCCGGAAACCCCAATTGGCATATCGCGCCGATCGAGATGGCGTGGGAGGGCAAGACGCTTCGCCAGATCTGCGAGCAGATCAAGGATCCCAAGCGCAACGACGGCAAGTCGCTCGAACAGTTGATCGAGCATAACAGCCATGACAGCCTGGTCGGTTGGGGCTGGAATCCGGGCAAGGGTCGCGTGCCCGCGCCGGGCAGCCAGGCCGAATTCGGTGCGCTGACCAAAGCCTGGGTGGAGAGCGGCGCGAAGTGTCCGGCATAAGCCGCGACTTCACGACCATTTCGCTTGCGGTCGATGACGGCATCGCGACGATCACGCTCGACCGGCCGGAAAAGCTCAACGCCTTTAACCAGGCGATGATGGCGGAACTGGTCGCGGCGTTCGATGCGACCGATGCCGACGACAGGGTCCGTGCGGTGATCGTCACCGGCGCCGGGCGCGGTTTCTGCGCCGGGGCCGATCTGTCGGGCGGGGCGGCGACCTTCGACTATGACAAGAGTGGCGGATGGAATGGCGACGGGTCACCGACCCGCGCGGATGGCAGCGTGGATTATGGCCACCCCGCAATACGCGATGGCGGCGGCATTATAGGCTTACGCATCTTCGCATCCAGGAAGCCGGTGATCGGCGCGATCAATGGTCCCGCAGTCGGAATCGGCGCGACCATGACCTTGCCGATGGATTTCCGCCTGGCGAGCGAGGCGGCGCGCTTCGGTTTCGTATTCGCGCGGCGCGGCATCGTGCCGGAGGCGGCGTCGAGTTGGTTTCTCCCGCGCCTCGTCGGCATCGGCCAGGCGCTCGAATGGTGTTATTCGGGCCGCGTGTTCGACGCGGCCGAGGCATTGAAGGGCGGCCTGGTGCGCAGCGTTCATGCGCCCGGCGATTTGCTCCACGCCGCCCGCGCGCTGGCGAAGGAACTGACTGCCGAGGGTGCGCCGGTCTCGATCTCGTTGATGCGCAGGATGCTATGGACCGGCCTGGGTATGGCGCATCCGATGGAAGCGCATCGCGTCGAAAGCCGGGCGATCTGGGTACGCGGCGCGAGCGGTGATGCCGCGGAAGGTGTGGCCAGTTTCCTCGAAAAACGCGCGCCCGTCTTTCCCGACCGCGTGTCCGAAGCATGGCTCGACTTCGCCGATTGGTTCGACGACCCGCCTTATCGTTGAACGGCTGCCCCGGCCCGAGCCGGGGCGCCGACTTCAGAACTTCGCACCGGCCCGCACACCGATCGTGCGCGGCGTGCTGTAAACGACCGTGGTGCGCCGACCGCAATTGCCGCAGGCTTGGGTGCGGGTCAGCTCGGCACGCTCGTTGAAGGCATTCTGCGCGAAGATTTCGAGGCTGAATTTGCCGAAATCGGCGCCGACCGCGAAATTGGCCGTTGTCGATGCCTTGATCCGTCCGAACGATGTCGCCGCGGCCTCGCGAATGTCGGCCGAAGCGGAACTCTGGTGCGCGACCAGTCCCTGGACATATGCCTTCGCGTCGCCAAGCGGCACCGTGTAGCGCGCTGTCCCGTTGACCTTGAAGCGTGGTGTGATCGGCAGGCGCGTGCCGACCCGCGCTGCTACATTGGCGGGATCGCCGCCGCATTGATAGGTGGGATCATCAAATGTGCACAACAACTGCGTCGTCTTGGCATCAGTATAGGAGCCCGCTGCCGTCAGGGTCAGTCCGCCGGTTGACAGGTTCGCATCCATCTCGATGCCGCGAATGCGCGCGTTCGGGCCATTATGGATTTCGGTGAAGCTGTTGTCCCCGAGGAAGGAGAACTGGAACCTATTCCATTTTTGCTGATAGATCGCACCATTGAGACGCAGCAGTCCGCCGAATAGTGTCGTCTTCGCGCCGAGTTCGTAATTGGTCAGGTAATCGGCGGCGTAAGGCTGGACGTCGGCGCGGCGATTGATCCCGCCGGGACGGAAACCACGCGACCACGTACCGTAGAGCAGGATGTCCTCAGTCGGTTTCCAGGTCAGATTCAGGCGATGGGTAAATCCCTGACCAGAGGCGTCGACCGGATCGACTCCACCTGTTCGTGTATTGAACACGCCCAGATTGGTGCACGGGCCGCCCGCCACGGCGGGCGGCAGCAGCGTCGTTCCTGCTCCGGCAAGCTGCGCATCGCGGAGTCTGAGACCCTCAGTGGTTATACAGCCGGCAACGCCAGTCTTTGAACTGCCGGCGCCGTTTGGCGGCGGGTTGCCCGGTGCGCCTTGGATAAAGGCGGGATCGCGGCCGAAACCAAAGAATCCGATCAGCGAGTTGTCATAGATGAAACCACGCCCACCGGCGGTCAAAGTCAGGTTGGGCAGGATGTCATAGCTCGCCTCGCCGAACATCGCGTAATCCTTGTCGACGCGGTGCTGCTGGGTCAGCCACAACGTGCCGGGCAAGCCGTTGACCGACAACGTCGAGGCAAGGTTGGCGATCTGATAATCCTGGTGGATTTCGTTGCTCTGACGCTGATAAAACAGGCCGGCGACAATGCGGAAACGCTCATCCTGCGGGGATGCGACGCGGAATTCCTGGCTCATCTTTTTAAAATGGTCGGAAGCCACGACGAACTGGCGCGGGTCGATCGTCAGGCCCGCATTGTTTCGATAATAGAAATAGCCGGCGAGACCGCCGACCGAGCTATAAAGGTCGTCATAGGCTTCGGCATAATCCGTATAATCGGTGGCCGAATGCGCAGTGCGATCGAGATAGGCGCCCGCATAGGTGACGTCCCAATTGCCGACCTTCCCCTCGATCGTCAAAGCCGCTTGGATGAACCGTTCCCGGCGACTGTCGGGGAAGAAGCGCTGCACCTTGAGGTCGCCGACGCGTGGGTCCGAAGCGAACGTGCCCTTAGTCTTCTGCTCCTGGTAGATGACGGTTGGCGTTACCGTCCAGTTATCGTCGAGATCGATCTTCAGCGCGGCGCGACCGCCATAGACTTCGTTCTGGTTGAAGTCCTTCTTGACGAATGCGGCGTTGTTAATCGTGCCGGTGTAACCCGGCGCCAGGGGGACCAAGGGGGTCGAAACGTCGAATACCCGCGTACCCGCGACATTGTCGATATAACCGGCGTCACGCTCATAGAAGCCGACCACGCGCAGCGCCGCGCTGTCGGACAGCGGAATATTGACAAAGCCTTCGAGCTTGCCGCCGACACCGCCCTTGTCGACCGTGTTCACTTCCCCGTCGATCGCGCCGGAAAAGCCGCTCGTGTCGGGCTTGTTGGTGATGATGCGGATCGTGCCCGCCTGCGACGAGGCGCCGTACAGCGTGCCCTGCGGCCCGGCGAGGCTCTCGATCCGCGCGATGTCATAGACATGGACGTCGAGCGTGCCGCCGATCGTCGTCACTGGCTGTTCATCGAGATAGACGCCGACCGAGGGGAGCGAGCCCGAATGGTTGCCGTCGCCGCCCGATGCGACGCCACGCATATAGACCGTCGTCACGCCTGGCTGCAGGCTCTGAAACGATACCGATGGCAGCAGCTTCGAATATTCCTCGAAATTGCTGATGTTGAGCTGGTCGAGCTTGCGCGTGCCGAGCGCCTGGATGCTGATCGGCACGTCCTGCAGATTCTCCTCGCGCTTCTGCGCGGTGACGATGATGTCATCCGAATCATTCTCGACCGCCGCAGCGGGCGTAGCGGCGGACGCCTGATCCTGCGCGAAGGCTGGCGATGCGATGAAGGCGGCGGACGCCAACATGGTGGCCAGTGTGGCGTGGCGTTTGTTAACTTGCATGACGATCCCCCGAAGCGACACTCTATTGTGGCAGATTGTTCGCAACCGCAGCAACCGTCAACGCTCCGATATGGACCTATTCATTTCATGACCGCAACGTGACAGTTTTGCCACGCCTCGATTCCGCGCGTCAGGTGAAGCGTGGTGCGTCGGGATAGCTGTCAAATACATCGCCGAGCGCCAGCTTCAACGGGTCGAGCCAGGGCTCGAACGGCTTCCACGCTTCGGTGCCTTCGCGGAAGATCGGCTGGCGGACCTGTTCGGAGCTCGCGGTACGCACCGCTCGGTCGGTCTTGTGGAAATCGAGACACGTCGGCTCGAAATCGAGTCCGCACGCGGCGAGTAGGGCGCGAACCTCGCTCTCCGTGTCGTCGACCATCTTTTCATAGATCACGCGGTGCACGCGTCCCGGCAGCACCGCATCGACATGCGCCATCATCCGCACATAATCGCGGTAATAGCGGCCCATATCGTCGAGCGAATAGCTGAACGTCTGGCCGCGCGCGAAATGCTGTTTGTAGTTTGAAAAACAGCAGCCCAGCGGATGGCGCCGCGCGTCGATGATTTTCGCATTGGGCAGGATCAGGTGGATCAGCGGCAGATGCGCCCAATTGTTGGGCAGCTTGTCGATGAAGAACGGCCGGTCGGTGCGGCGCTGAATCCGCGTGCGCTGCAGATATTCCTCGCCGAGTTCGCGCAGCCGATCGAGCGGCACCTCGGCGAGCCGGTCCGGATAGTCGGTCCAGCGCCGCGCGAGCACGGGGATGTCGGGAAGTTCCGATGTGCCCTCGACCAGCGAATGGCTCGACAGGATCTGTTCGACCAGGGTCGATCCAGCGCGCGGCATGCCGAGGATGAAGATCGGGTCGGGCGCATCGTAACCGGCACCGGCGCGCGCGGAGAAGAAGTCGGGCGTAGAAAGCCGGATGCTGCGATCGACAAAGGCCCTGGTCTCGTCGGCATCATAGACGATCTTCGTCCGGCGCAGCATATTGCCAGCCTCGTAATGGCCGAAGGCGTCCGCTGCTTGTTTGCGATCCTCGAACGCCTTGCCCAGCGCGAAATCGAGGTGGAAGCGGTCCTCGTCGGAAATATCGCCCCGCACCAGTTGCGCCTGCATCGCCGCGATATCATGATCGTCGAACTTGACCGTCTTCAGATTGGCGAGACTCCACCAAGCTTCGCCCAGTTCGGGGCTGAGTTCGATCGACCGGCGATAGGCGGCAACGCCATCGGCCTGGCGTCCGACCGTCTTCAGCATATGACCGTACGACATCCACACCTTGGGCTGGCGAGATGCTTTTTTCAGCACCTCTTCGTACAATGCGATCGCTTCGTCGAACCCGCCGATCCGGCCGAGTGCCGCCGCCTTGAGATTGGCATGACCGGGATTGTCCGGTTCCTCTTCCAACACCAGATCGAGCTCGGCGATCGCCTCGTCCGCCCGGTTCTGGCGATACAGTACGATGGCGAGGTTGGCGCGCGCCGCGGTAAAGTCCGGCGACAGCTCGATCGCGCGCCGCAGCAGGTTTTCGGAATCCTTGTAACGCCCGATCCGCCCCGCCAGCTCGGCGAGCATGCGGATCGCCTGCACGTCGAACGGGTCGGCCTTGAGATGCGCCTTGAGCAGCGGTTCGGCTTCGGACAAGCGGTTGTCGTGCAGCGCGAGCGCCGCATCGATCAGGCGTTGGGGCCAGCGGGGTGTGGGAACGGCGGCAAAGGTCATTGAACCGCCCTTAGCGTGAGAATGCTGCGCGTGAAATCATCTCCTACCGTTCGGCCCGGGACTTGATCCGGGGTTGTCGAAGCCCCGCCCGCGCCAAATCCGGACATTCCGCGGGGAAGCCGCCCTTCGACAGGCTCAGGGCGAACGGAGAGGCTGGCGTGGCGGCGCTTATAATGCCTAGACTGAAGTCGGCAGGGGGAAAACGGCACATGACCACGATATCACGCCGCGCATTGGGTTTCTGGACCTGCCTTGCGCTGGTCATGGGCAACATGATCGGCTCCGGCGTCTATCTGCTCCCTGCGACGCTCGCGCCGCTCGGCTGGAACGGCATGATCGGCTGGATGGTCACGATCGGCGGCGCGCTGTGCCTCGCTTTCGTGTTCGCCCGGCTTGGTGCGAAGCTGCCGATCGCCGGCGGCCCTTATGCCTTTACCCAGGCGGCGTTCGGGCCGGCGGCGGGTTTCGCCGTGGCGTGGAGTTATTGGGTGCTGATCTGGGCGGGCAATGCTGCGGTCGCGGTCGCGATGGTCAGTGCGCTCAGCCTGATCTTTCCAGTGCTGGGGCAAGCGCCGGCGCTGGTTGCGCTGGCGATCATCTGGGGCCTGATCGCGGTCAATATCCGCGGCGTCGCACTCGCCGGCCAGGTTCAGTTCGTGACCATGGCGTTGAAACTGGTGCCGCTGGTCGGCGTCATCGCGCTCGCCGCCTGGCTGTTGCTGCGCGATGGCGCGGGGGCGGTCGCGGCCAATCCGCAAGTGCCGCTGAGTGCTGGTGCGATCGCGGGGGCGGCGGCGATCACATTTTGGGGCTTTCTCGGCGTCGAGGCGGCGACCGTGCCCGCCGACAAGATCGATAATCCCGCTTATGTCGTGCCGCGCGTGACGCTGATCGGTACGGCGCTGACCGGTCTGGTCTATCTGCTCGTCTCGGCGGCGACCGCCTTTCTGATGCCCGCCGCGATCACCGCCGCATCGCCCGCACCGATCGCCGAATTCCTCGGCCGCGAATTCGGACCACGGACCGCCGATGTCGTCGCGTTGTTCGCCGCGATCAGCGCGTTCGGCGCGCTCAACGGTTTCATCCTGCTCCAGGGCGAGGTACCCCGTGCGATGGCGCAGGGCGGGGTGTTTCCCGCCTGGTTCGGCAAGGAGGGTGCGCGCGGCACGCCGGTACGCGCGCACCTTGTCTCGGGCGTGCTCGTCACCGTGGTCGCCTTGTCCAACTATACGCGCGGCATGGGTGACCTGTTCACCTTCATTGCCTCGGTTTCGCTTGCTGCCGGCATGCTTGCCTATTTCGCCAGTGCGCTCGCGGCGATCCGCTTGCTGCCCGACGACCTCCCGCTCAAGGTCGCAGCGGCGATCGCGGCGGCCTTTGTGGTGTGGATGGTCTATGGCCTCGGGCTGGAGGCGAACCTGTGGGGGCTTGCGCTGCTGGTCGCGGGCTTGCCGGTCTATCTCTGGGTCCGCCACACGCGCCAGTCCCAAATCCTTTCGGGCTGAGCCTGTCGAAGCTCTGCGTACCCAAACCGCAGACGAGACGGTGGTGCGCTGCCCTTCGACAGGCTCGGGGCGAACGGAGATTGGGCGGGCGGGTTACCCCGCCCTAACGGAACAACCAGCCCAATACGCTCTTGTCGCGCAGGATTTCGTGCGCCGCATTATGCCCCGGCGCGCCGGTCACGCCGCCGCCCGGATGCGTGCCCGCGCCGCACATATAAAGCCCCGTGATCGGCGCGCGATAATCGCCGTGGCCCAGCACCGGCCGCGCCGCCCAGAGCTGATCGAGCGACATATGGCCATGCATGATGTCGCCGCCGATCAGCCCGAACTTGCGCTCCAGGTCGAGCGGCGAATGGATCTGCCGTGCGATGATCGATCCTTTGAAGTTCGGCGCATGCTTGGTGACGGTGTCGACGATCAAATCGGCCGCCGCCTCGCGCTCATCATCCCATGAACGACCGTCCGGAAGCTCGGGTGCGAATTGCTGGCAAAACAGGCTGGCGATATGCTGTCCCGGGGGCGCGAGGCTGTCGTCGACCGAGGTCGGGATCTTCATCTCGACGATCGGCTCGTCCGACCAGCCCGTGGCCTTCGCATCTGTGAACGCCTTGTCCATATAATCGAGCGTAGGGGAGATGATGATGCCGCAAGTGTGATGCTCGGCGACCTGCTTGCCCGGCAGTACCGAGAAGTCAGGCAGTTCGGACAGCGCCACGTTCATCCGGAACGTGCCCGACCCCGCCTTGAAATTGTCCATCCGCCGCGCGAATTCGGGCGTCATGTCGGCGCGGTCGACCAGCTGGCGATAGAGCAGGGCCGGGCCGACATTGGCGGCGACGACCTTGGCCGCGATTTCTTCGCCGCTTTCCAGCTTTACGCCGGTCACGCGGTTACCGTCGACCAGCACCTTGGCGACGGGCGTCTCGAGGCTGATCTCGACACCCATCTCGACGCACGCTTCGGCCATGTAGCGCGTGATCGCGCCCATGCCCCCGACGCTATGGCCCCACGCGCCTTTCTTGCCGTTCACTTCGCCGAATACGTGATGAAGCAGGACATAGGCCGATCCCGGCGTATCGACGCTGGCGTAATTGCCGACCACCGCGTCGAAGCCGAACGCCGCCTTCACATAGTCGTTCTCGTACCAGCTATCGAGAAAGCTGCGCGCCGATTTGACGAACAGGTCCATCACGTCGCGCTGCGCCTCGATGTCCATGCCGGCGAGCTTCTTGCCCTGTGCCGCCGCCGCGATCAGCGCGCGGATGCCGCCGCCGGCATTGGGCGGCGTCTTCAGCGCCATGTCGCGCAGCACTTCGGCGACGCGTTCCAGCGCTTCTTCATATTTGGGGAAGGTCTCGGCATCCTTGGGCGAGAAGCGTGCGAACTCGGCCTGGGTCCGCGCGGTACCGCCGCCAAGCTTCAGATAGCCGCCATCATGCGGGAAGAAATTGGAGATCGTCCGTTCGATGATCTTCCAGCCGCGTTCGTGCAGCCGCATGTCCTTGATCACCTTGGGGCGGAGCAGGCTGACCGTGTAGCTGGCGGTCGAGTTGCGGAAACCGGGGTGGAATTCCTCGGTGACGCACGCCCCGCCGATCACGTCGCGGCGTTCGAGCACGCGCACCTTGAGGCCCGCTTTGGCGAGGTAGAAAGCGCAGACCAGGCCATTATGCCCGCCGCCAATGATCACTGCGTCGTAGGATTTGGTCATTATGCTTCCCCATTCCCGTCACCTTCGCGAAAACGGGATTCCCGCTTTCGCGAAGGTGGCGGTGATTGTTATTCCGTCACCATTCTCGGCCGCCGGCTCCATCCCGGCGCGGGCGCGCGGTGCTGGCGTGCTTCCGGGATGATCCGCCGGATCTTTTTGGCAAAGCTGCGCAGGCACACTTCGCTCGCACCGATCGGCCCGGCGGTATAGGTCTGCGAGGCCATGCCCCGCTGCACGCGTTCGATCAGCCAGGTGTCCTCGGCATTGACCGTGCGGTTGATCCGCCAATTGGCATAGCGCACCAGCTTCATCTCGCGGCGCTTGTCTTCAGGAGTATAGGCGTCGGGCAGCGCGAAAGACATCTCGCGCAGCAGCGTCGTGGTCGGCGTCAGCGGCAGCCATTGCATGAAATCGATCTGGTCGGCGTACAGGTCGAACGCCATGTTCGGCCACAGCTTGAAATAGAGCCATAGCCGCTGATTCTCGTCGGGCAGATGATCGACGTGCGGCAAATGTGCCTGATAAAAGCGTTCCCACGGATTGGCCGAAGGACGATCGACCAGCCGGCCCGACATCTTGTCGGCGTAAGGGGCGGCCTCGATCGCATAGGATTTGCCGAATAGCCGGGTCAGCCCGTCATGCGCGACCGGGATGTGGAGATTATCGGAATAATTATCGCCGACATTTTTCCAGTTCACCGCCCGCTCGCGCGCCCGTACCGGGCTGAGCGTTGCCATCTCTTCAAGCCGATAGGGTGCGACCTGATCGTCATAAGGCGCCATCATCTCGGCAACCGACGGTCCGCCGTCATCCTCCAGCCGCACGAACACGAAGCCGCGCCAGATCTCGACCCCAATCGGGGCAAGCCCGTTCCCGGCCATGTCGAGCGCGGGATAATCGCCGCGCATCGGCACGCCGCTCAAGCGCCCGTCAAGCTCATAGGTCCAGGCATGATAGGGACAGACCAGCTTCTTCGTGCAGCCTTGCGGTCCTTCGACGAGGCGCATCGCACGGTGGCGGCAGACATTGGCGAAGGCGCGGATTTGCCCGTCATCGCCGCGCACCGCCATGACGCTTTCGCCGATATAGTCGAGCGTGTGGTAATCGCCGGGTTTGGCGATGTCGCCGACATGGCAGACGATCTGCCACGACGGACGAATCACGCGCGCGACTTCGACGTCGAAATATTCCGAATCAGTATAGAGCCAGCCGGGCAGACTCCAGTCCGCATCGGGATCGGGCATATCCATGTCGGCAAAACGATGCGCCATCCCCGCCTCCCAAGGCTAATTCTTGTTGAACGATCGTATAACAAGGATTAACCTTGGGCAAGCTTTTCTCTTTCCGTCATGCCGGACTTGTTCCGGCATCCAACGTGCAACAAAGAGCGATGACATGAGAAGGACGAGTGGGCCCCGGAACAAGTCCGGGGTGACGTTTGGTCTGTAAGGGGACGCCAATGACCCAACCGGGCTTCATCCGCGCTGAACCAGATGTGCGCCGCCTCAGCCTGATCGAGGCGACCGCCCGTGTTCTCGCCTCGCATGGCGCGGCCGGCGCGTCGGTCAGGGCCATCGCGGTCGAGGCCGGGGTTTCTGCCGGCCTGGTCAGCCATTATTTCGACGGCGTCGACGCGCTGATCGCCGCGACCTATGCCCATGTCGGCGATCGCGTTACGGCCGCACTAGACGCCGGCGTTGCCGCCGCCGGAGCGGACTCGCGCGCGCGGCTCGACGCCTATGTCACCGCGAGTTTCCATCCACCGATCGCCGACCCTGGCCTGCTCGCAACCTGGCTGGCATTCTGGAGCCTGGTAAAGGCGCGGCCGGGGATTGCCGCGCTGCATGACGATATCTACGCCGCCTATCGCCGCGACCTGGAGGCTTTGCTCAAGGACTGCGGCGTCGCCGAAACCGACCTGCGCCTCACCGCGATTGCGATCACCGCGCTGGTCGACGGGTTATGGCTCGAGCTGTGTTTGTCGCCAACAACCTTCACCGCCGACGAGGCGCGCGGAATCGCCGGGCGGCAGATCGCCGCGATGCTGGGCTAAATCCGAAAATCGCACGCTGCCCTCTCCCCGTTAGCCACGAATGGGGAGAGGGTGTCTCAAATCAACTGGGCGCGGACGCTCAATCCTACTTCGACAAATCCGTGATCAACGACCGCCAATAGGCCATGGACGGCTTGATATTGGCCAGCGGCGTTCGTTCGTTTAGCCCGTGACTGAATGAATCCGATTCCTTGATGAAGGTCGGGCTGACGCCATAACTCGGCACGCCGCGGCTGCGGAACCACATCGAATCGCTCGCGCCGGCCGACATTCCCGGGATGATCGGCACGCCCCTATACCCCAGGTCGAGCGCCTTCCTCACCGCCTTCATCACATCAGGCCGCATCGGCGAGGCGTCGTTGGCGATGGTGCCAGTATCGATATATTTGATTGTCATCGCCGGGTCGGCGGCGACCTCGACCAGCTTTGCCTGCACATCCTCGACTTTCACGCCGGGGAAAATGCGGCAGTTGATCAGTGCGGTCGCGCGCTGCGGCAGCGCGTTGATGGCATGACCGCCGCTGAGCATCGTGGCAACGCAGGTCGTGCCGATCTGGCCGATATAGGCCGGATTGGCGGTCAGCGTGGCGATCGCAGCCTTGTCGGTCTGGTCGGCGGCGAAGGCGCGCATCGCCGTCGCAGTCTCGCCGGTCTGCTGCTTGGCCGCTTCGGTGAAGAACGCTTTGGTCAATTCGTTCGCCTGGGGCGGGAATTGATAGGCGCCGATCCGGCCCAGCGCGGCGGACAGTTGATAGATCGCATTGAGCTTGCGCGGCGCGCTCGAATGACCGCCGGGATTGGTGAATTCGAGCTGGAAATCGGCATAGGTCTTTTCCGCGCCTTGTAGCGTGAAGAATTGCGGATGGCCGTCCTCGGCCAGCGAGCCGCCGCCGCCGTCGGCATTGAGCACCAGTTCGGCATTGGGGAATTTCGCCGCCAGCGCCTGGGTCGTCTTCATCACCGTTTCTTCGTCGCCCGAATAGGCCACGACAATGTCGCGCCGCGGCTTGAAGCCATCGCGCTTGAGCTGCAACAGCGTCGCGATCACCTCCGCCCCATCGAGCTTCATATCGGTCGCGCCGCGTCCGAACAGATAACCATTCTCGATGACCGGCGTGAACGGGTCGCGTTGCCAGTCGGCCGGCCTGGCCTCGACCACATCCATATGGCCGGAAATGACGATCGGCTTGGCTGCGCTATCGGTGCCCCGATAATAAGCGACGAGCATCGCGGTATCGTCGACCCGGGTTACCGTCACATCGCCAGCGGCGAACCCGCCCGCGACCAGCAGCGCTTTCAGGTATTCGGCATATTCGGGGGTCTGGTTGCCCGGGCCCTGCACGGTGCGGAACGCGATCGCGCGTTTGGTGATGTCCAGCGCTTGCGCCTCGGCTTGCATATTGTCGGTGCCCTTGGCGTGCGCTGTGCCCGTCATCAGCGCAAACGCCGCCACCATCGAACCGAATTGACGCATGCGCATGACCCTTTTTCTGCTGTTGAGCGCGCGATGCTACGGCGTGGAACAGGCGCGTCAACGGGGGCGAGGCATTTCCGATGAGCAGTTTGCCCGTTCTTCCTCGTGCCGCGCTTTCACATGCGTCAACCATCGCGAGCGCAGTGCCGCCGGACGATCCTTGTAGCGCTCGTCGAGAAAGGTCGCCGTGCGGATGCGGTCGAGCCGGAACATTCGGAAATCCTGGCGTAGTTCGCACCACGCGATAGCCACGCGCACCGCATCGCGATAACCGACCAGGAACGGCCACACCGTCCGCTCGCTTGCCCGCCCGCTCTCATCTGCATAATCGATCGTCAGCTTGCGGCCGCGCTGGCACCACAGGCGCAGCTGTCCGACATCGATCGTCTCGACCGATTGATTCCACGCGGGCGGCGTGATCACCACAGGTTCGAGCACCAGCGCGCGCAAGCCCTCGGGTACGGTCGCGGCGAGCTTGGCGATCAAGTCATCGGCCGCGCGGGCCAACGCCGGGTCGCCGCGCGACCGCACCCATTGCGCGCCGAGCACCGCGGCTTCGACCTCGTCCGATGTCAGCATCAGCGGCGGCATGTCGAATCCGCCCTCCAGCACATAACCGATCCCCGCTTCGCCGCGGATCGGCACGCGCTGCGCCATCAGCGTCGCGATATCGCGATAGATGGTGCGTTTCGACGTTTCCAGCTCGGTCGCCATCGCGTCGGCGGTCAGCGGGCGGCGATGGCGCCGAAGCGCCTGGATGATCTGGAACAGTCGGTCTGCGCGTCTCATTCTTTCGTCTCTACCGACACACTGCTGACAGCATGGTGGCAGCAGGGTGTCACTAGTCAATGGTCATCGCCGGCGCTGGTGCCGACGGCTCGAAAGGATCACATCATGCCGACACTGTATCATGCACCGCAGTCGCGTTCGGGGCGTATCGTCTGGCTGCTCGAAGAGCTCGGCACGAGTTATGACCTCCGCCATGTCGGCATCGTCTATGGCGACGGCAGCGGTCGGCGCGATCCCGCCAATGTCCATCCCGATGGCAAGGTCCCGGCGCTGGTCGATGACGGTATGCTGATCACCGAAAGCCTGGCAGTCGCGCTCCATCTCACCGATCGGTTTCCCGAAGCCGGGCTTGGCGCTCTGGTCGGCGATCCGCTGCGCGGTGCCTATCTGACATGGCTCGCCTGGTGCGCGGGCGAACTGGAGCCGATGATCTTTGCACAGATGACCGGCGCGGGCGACGATCCGCGCGCAAAGGCGGGCTTCGACGCGGCCGTCGCCCGGATCGACGCGGCGCTGGCGGCCGGCCCGTATATGATGGGCGATCGCTTCACCGCGGTCGATGTGATGGTCGGCGGTACGCTCGGCTGGGCTCGTTCGGTGATGCCGCCCAGCGCGGCGCTCGATGCCTATCTCGCACGACTGACGGAACGCCCGGCAAATCTCGCCGCGCGCGCGAAGGATGCGCCGGCAACGGACCGCCAAGCCGCCTGATCCGCGATACCGACCGCCGGGTGTTGCCCGGCGGCCGGCAAGCTCATCTTTTCACCGGTGCGCTCGCGATCTCCCGGCGCGCGGCCCGGACGACCGGCGCGTACGGCTCTGCCGCCGGCCCGATCGCGCGGAAGATCGTGGCCGCGGCGCGCAGCGCGACATCGGCGGCTGCCGCATCGCCCTGTTTCAGCACCAGTCGAGCCTGTGTCAGCATCCGGACGCCGTTGATCAGACTCAGCGGCTTTTCGCCCTGCAGTCCCGCCGCAAGGCGCTGGAACTCCCGGTCCGCGTCGGTGATCCGACCCGCCTCCCCCAACGCATCGACCCGCGCCAGCTCGATCAGCAGCGTCGGTGGCGCATCCGGTCCGAGATACTCGACCGCCATCGGCGCTGCATCGTTGAGCGCCGACAAGGCGGCGGCGGGCCGATCGGTCTGGTTCAACATACGGGCATAATGGAACAGGTCGACCGCAAGGCCGGTCGATGGCCCGAAACGCAAGCGCCGCTCCATCACCACCTGACCAAGGATCGTCGCGGCGGCAGCCGGATCGCGCCGACCGACCAATGCCGCTTCAAGCCGGCGCAAGGTCAGTGCGGCCTGCGAATGCTGCTCGCCCCGACGCGCCAGCACCGCTTGTCCCCGGCGTACGACCGTCTCTGCCTCGGCGATCCGGTTGGCCTCGCTCAGATGCGTGACGAGATTTGCATAGCGCGTCGTCAGGTCGCGGCTATATCCGGCATAGGCCAGCTCGGCCTCGGGCATATTGTCCATCAGCAACGCGATGCCTTCGTCGCGCTTGCCCTCGAGCCGCAGCATATAGGCCTGTGCGCCGACCGATTCGACGCGCTCGCGGCGGAACCGGGTCGGGTCGGTGCGCCACATCCGGTTGGCCTCGCCGATCAGCCGGCGCGCTTCGGCAAAGTGCCGTTCGCCGACCAGGATCGTCGCCAGCTTGAGCTTCAGCCGCGCCGCGCCCGGCGCATCGTTGACGCCGATACCCCGCGTCATCGCCCCTTGCAGCAACGTCTTGGCGCCGGCGCTGTTCTCGACGATCATGTGCAGGTCGGCGAGCGCCCCGACCACTGCGGCCGATTCCGGTGATTCGGGCGGCAACGACATGGCGAGACGGGTCGCCGATCCGTCGATCAATTCGCGCGCGGTCATCTTTTCCAGCCGCGCCGGGTCGGCCGCATCGCGGAACACCAGCATCATCGCCTGATTGATCGACTCCAGCCGTTCGGCATCGGCGCGCGCGACGTTGCGCTCCTCCGCCGCCCTGCGCGCCTGCCAGGTGGTCCCGGCAATCCCGCCGAGCAGGGCCAGGGCGATCGCAGCGGTGGCGATAGCGGTCCAGCGATTGCGCCGCAAGAAACGCCGCACCCGATATCCGCGCGATCCCGACCGCGCCAGAACGGGCTGCAGCGTCAGATGGCGATGCACATCCTCGGCCAGCGCCTCGACGCTCATATAGCGATCGGCGGGCAGGCGGCGCATCGCCTTGGCAACGATCGCGTCGAGATCGCCGGCGATTTGCCCGCTCGGCACGGCGGCGTCCTGTGCGACGCCGCTTGGCGACGGTGGTTCTTCGCTGACCCAGCGGCGCATCATGGTCGGCCACAACGCGCCCTCGCCGAACGCCCAGGCCGCGCGCCCGGCAAGCAGCTCGAACAGTACCGCCCCCAGCGCATAGATGTCGGTCGCGACGGTCAGCCGCCCGCCATCGAGCTGTTCCGGCGCGGCGTAACACGGCGTCGCAAAGGCATGCGTCGCGGTCAGGTCGAGCCCGCCGACATCGATCAGCCGGGCGATGCCGAAGTCGAGCAGCCGCGCCCGGCCGCTCTGGTCGACCAGGATGTTGCCCGGCTTGATATCGCGGTGGATCACCAGTTGCGCATGCGCGTAACGCACCGCGTCACACATCTCGAGGAACAGTTTGAGCCGTGTCGCCAGCGTCGGCTGCTGTTCCGCGCACCACGCGCCGATCTCTTGCCCCTCGACATATTCCATCGCCATGAATGGGCGGCCATCGGGTGCGATGCCGCCGTCGATGAACCGTGCAATGCCGGGATGTTCGAGCCGCGCGAGCAACCGGCGTTCGGCATTGAACAGCTCGAATCGGCCCGCGGATTCGGGCCGCAACAGCTTCAGTGCCACACGCTGTTCAAATCCGGCATCCTCCCGGTGCGCAAGATAGACTTCGCCGATCCCGCCGCGCCCGATCAGCCGATCGACCCTGAAACCGCCGATGATCGATCCAGAGGCGAGCGAGGCATAGTCCGGCGAATCGCTCCGTTCCCCCGCCAGCGGCGCATCGAGCATCCCGGCCTTGTCGTTTGCCGCCAGCATCGCCCTGACCTGGACGACGGTTGTCGGGCTCAGCGCCAGTTTGACAAGCTGCGTCTCGCGCGTCGCGCCGGGCAGTTCCGCCAGCCGGTCGAACACATCGCAGATCCGTTTCCATTCCGCGCGCGAAAATCCGCGCAGTCCGATAGCGGCGGTGCTGCCGACATCGTCCGACGCGTGGACGGGCAAGGTGCGTTCAACCGGCATGGTCACTCGATCTGAAAATCGAAAACTGGAACAGCGAGCGTCAGATCAGATACTCTAACGCGTTCGTGGCGAGCTTGTCGAACCGCGCGACGCTGCAAACCGAATTGCGCCGAATCCACGCACCAGGGAAAATGGTGCCCGAGGGCGGGTTCGAACCACCGACACCACGATTTTCAATCGTGTGCTCTACCAACTGAGCTACTCGGGCGCTGCCGGATATATCCGACAGGAGGCGGCCTCTTAGTCGTCGTTATCGGCGGTGTCCAGTCCGGTCTGCACCCGAGTCTGGGCGTCATTTTCCGCTTCCGGATCGGCCGGACCGGCGGGGATGCGATAGCCTTCACCAAGCCATTGCAGCAGGTCGCGGTCGCGGCATCCCTGGCTGCAGAACGGCTTGTGCGTTTCGCTCGGCGGCTTGCCGCAGATCGGGCAGGCGATTTTCTTGGCCATCTTTATCTCGTCTCGAATATCGGCGCGACACCGGTACGGCGGGCGAGCTCTTCGCGCCAGTCGCTTCGCATCGCGATCAGATCGGCGACGCGGCGTGATACGATATGGTGTCGCGGGGCCGGCGGGGGAATACGTTCGATCATACGCAGCAAAGCGCGCGCTTCGGCGCCGGCCGGGTCGATGTGCAGCCGTTCGGGCAACGATGCGCGGTGGCGCGGGCGTACGATCTGCAGAAAACCAAAGCCGTTCATCGCAGTGCGCTCGAACGGCAAGGGCAAAGCGGCATCGATCGCGGCGGCGACCTCCTGGCGCGCCTCCTTGCCCGACAGGGTTGGGAAATCGATCCCGATCGATCCAGTGATAGCGTGGCGCACGATCGCCGCGCCGATCGCGGCCGCAGCGGCGATCGCGAGCGGTTCGAGCGGGCCGGATCCATCGACGTCGAACAGCGTCATCGCCGGTGTCGGCGACAAGCGTAGCGCGCCGCCCGCAAAGACGATCTCGCCGCTGGTTGCTTCCTCCAGCACTTCGGACCAGCCCGCCGCCTCGAAATGATCAGGCTCATGCGCCCGGCACTGGCGGACCGGATGGCCGCTCGCGCTGATCCGTGCGAGCAGGTCGGGGCCGGGCGCCGGTGCCGCATCGCTCGGGATGCAGCGCGCGAGCTTGGCGCGGCCAGCCTCGGGAATCGCCTCGCGCACCACGGTCACGGTCAGCTTGGCGCCTTGCGTAATGCCGGGAGGTAAGTGGACGCACATCGCCTCTTCGCCGCTGTCGAGCATCACCCGGCCTTCGTGACCTTTGACGATGATCTCGGTCAGTCGCGCGCCGGATACTGTACCAACCAGCGGACCGATCCTGTCCGGTTCGATCCGCGCCCTGACGATCCGGTCGCCATCGATCAGAATGGCGCGGGATTCGCCGATCCCGGCCTCATACAGCCACTCAGCCAAGCGGAATGCCGGTGGTGGTCAGCAATGCACGCGTTTCGAACAAGGGCAGGCCGACGACCCCGGAATGGCTGCCCGACAGGAAACGCACCCAGGTTTCGGCGCGACCCTGAATCGCATAGCCGCCCGCCTTGCCCATGCCTTCGCCGCTTGCGATATAGGCGTCGATGTCGGCGGCCGAGAGCGGCTTGAACGCAACGATCGTGTCGGACAGTCGGGTGCGCGCCTTGCCCGCGATATCGATCACGCACACCGCCGAAAGGCAATGATGACGCCGGCCGGACAACAGCCTGAGCATGCGGCGCAGATCGGCCTCGTCTTCGGGTTTGCCGAGGATGCGTCGCCCGACCGCGATGGTCGTGTCGCCGGCCAGGATCACCTCGCCCGGCGCGCGTTCGACCGCACGGGCCTTGGCCGCGGCGATGCGCTCGACATAGACGCGCGGCTCTTCGCCTTTGACCGGATCCTCGTCGATGTCGGGCGCGGCGATGCGATCGGGCGCGATACCGATCCGGGCGAGCAGTTCCAGCCGGCGCGGACTGGTCGATGCCAGTACGAGACGGGGGGCCAGCACGAGGCGAGGCGCGATATTGGGCACAAGTTCGAGCTCTGGGGCCACGCCCTCGACCTCGTTACTTGAAGCGATAGGTTATGCGGCCCTTGGTCAGATCATAGGGCGTGAGTTCGACGAGCACTTCGTCGCCGACCAGCACACGGATGCGGTTCTTGCGCATCTTGCCGGCGGTGTGACCAAGAATTTCATGGTCGTTCTCAAGCTTCACACGGAACATGGCGTTGGGCAAAAGCTCCACCACCTGTCCGCGCATTTCGAGCAGTTCTTCCTTGGCCAAACAAACCTCTGGTGATTTTGGGGAATTCGTGAACGCGGGCCTTTAACCGAAGACACGCGCGAAGGGAAGCGTGGTGCTGTCTTTGCGCTCCAGCGGCGATTCCGACCCTGATCCAGTTCGGTACTATACCGTTAGACCTAGGACGAAACTCTTCCCCGGCTGAGCGGGATAAGCGCTGGCCCCGTACCCGGGGTGACGGTTCGGTAGGTAAATCCCGGCCTATCCCTGCGAGGTCGACGACCGCGCCCGCAGCAGCGCATTCTTGCGCGCCGTCCGATCGCTCAGCGCCCAGCGCAGCGCCATGCCGATGCTCGCCGCGCCGGCACGCACCAGATGGCGATGCGGTCGCGACTGGGTCAGCCCGTGCATTGCCACCGCCCAGGGCGGCAACAGGTCGATCCCCGCCGCCATGGTCAGCGATTGCATCGGCTTCATCGCCAGCGTGTCGGCCGGCGGATTGAACAGCGCGCGGGCGATGGTCCGCGTCCGCTCGTCGGCGCGCAACTGTGGTCGCATCGCTTCGAGATAAGCGTCGACCGCTGCGCTGGTCTCGGGAATGTCGGTTGCGCCGAGCCGCCGCGCGACCACCGCCACCTCGGCGAAATAACGGTCCTGCCGCGCCACCGTCATTATCGGGTCGCGATAGCGGCGATAAGCGGCAAGGAAACTCGCCGACTCCGCGACATGCACCCAGGTGAGCAGGACCGGGTCGGTCGCCGAATAGGGCGTGCCGTCGGGCAGGGTGCCGGCGACACGATCATGGATGCGCCGCACCCGGTCGATCATCGCCTCGGCCTGCTCGGTCGAGGCATAGGTGGTGCCGCCGACGAAGCGCGCGGTGCGCCGCAACCGCCCGCGCATGTCGCGGCGGAAGTCCGAATGATCCCACACACCGGCGAGCGCGCCGGGATGGAGCATCTGTAGCAACAGCGCCGCGACCCCGCCGACCATCATCGTCGCAAAATCGCCATGCACATCCCATGCGACCGATCCCGGCCCGAACAACCCGTCGTCCCCGGTCGACAGGTCGAACTGCGAGTCATTGGGCGAGGGCCCGACAAGGCTGTCTATCTGGCGTTCGACGATGGCGCGGACCGGGTTCATGCCCACCATGTGGGGCCGATCAGCCACAACCTCAATCCTCCCCGGAACGGGGAGGGGGACCGCGCGAAGCGTGGTGGAGCGACTATCTGGATTGTCAAACTGCATGCGCGAGGTGCGCGCGCGTTTCG
>NZ_JBSRZE010000017.1:0-76320 GCF_054057355.1 Sphingomonas sp. UYAg733 | reverse complement strand
CGCAAACTCCTCGTCAGGCTCAACGCAAAGGCACGCGAAACGCGCGCGCACCTCGCGCATGCAGTTTGACAATCCAGATAGTCGCTCCACCACGCGCTGAAGAAGCGCGCGGTCCCCCTCCCCGTGCCGGGGAGGATTTAGGATTTCAGCCGATACCCGGTCTTGAAGATCCATCCGATCACGCCGAGGCACAGGATCATGAACAGCGCGGTGACGCCAAGGCTGATACCGACGCTGACATCGCCCTTGTCGAAGAAGCTCCAGCGGAAGCCGCTGACCAGATAGACCACCGGGTTGAACAGGCTGACCGTCTGCCAGGGCTGGGGCAGCATGCTGATCGAATAGAATGCGCCGCCCAGGAAGGTCAGCGGCGTGATCAGCAATGCGGGCACGAAGTTCAGTTGTTCGAAGCCCTTGGCCCATACGCCGATGATGAAGCCGAACAGGCTGAACGTCACGCTGGTCAGCACCAGGAACGCCAGCATCGCGAATGGATGCGCGATCGGCAGCGGCACGAACAGCATCGCGGTGAGCAGGATGATCACCCCGAGGATTACCGACTTGGTCGTCGCCGCGCCGACATAACCCAGCACCATCTCCATCGCCGATACCGGCGCGGAAAGCAGTTCGTACATCGTGCCGGTGAATTTGGGGAAGTAGATGCCGATCGAGGCGTTGGAGATGCTTTGCGTCAGCAGCGACATCATGATCAGTCCGGGTACGATGAAGCTGCCATAGCCGACGCCATCGACGGTCTGCATGCGGCTGCCGATCGCGCCGCCGAATACCACGAAGTAGAGCGAGGTGGTGATGACCGGCGTGACCAGGCTCTGCCATAGTGTGCGCAGCGAGCGCGCCATTTCGAAACGGTAGATCGCCCACACGCCATGAATGTTATAGCGGGGCGCGTTGAAACTGTGCCCGTTCATGCCGCCACCTTCTCGGCCTGGCCCTGTGCCACCAGGTCGACGAAAATATCCTCGAGCGATGATTTGCTCGTCTCGAGATCCTTGAAGCCGATGCCGATCTCGGCAAGCTTGCGCAGCAGCGACGGGATGCCGGTCCGCTCACTGGTCGCGTCGAATATATAAAGCAATTTCCTGCCCTCATCCTCCAGCTCGAGGTGCCATTCATCCAGTTCGGCGGGGATCGTGATCATCGGTTCCTGCAGTGAGATCAGCATCTGGCGCTTGCCCAGCCGCTTCATCAGCTCCGCCTTGCGCTCGACCAGGATCAGCTTGCCTTTGTCGATCACCCCGACCCGGTCGGCCATTTCCTCGGCCTCTTCGATATAATGGGTGGTGAGGATGATCGTCGTACCCTTGTCGCGCAGCCGGTGGATCAGTTTCCACATATCGCGACGCAGGGAAACGTCGACGCCCGCGGTCGGCTCGTCGAGGAACAATAGGTCGGGTTCGTGGCTCAGCGCCTTGGCGATCAGCACGCGGCGCTTCATGCCGCCGGACAATTCCATGATCCTGGCGTCGCGCTTGTCCCATAGCGACAGGTCGCGGAGGATCTCCTCGATATAGGCGTCATGGCCCGACCGGCCGAACAGGCGGCGGCTGAACTTGACCGTGGCCAGCACGGTTTCGAACATGTCGACCGATAATTCCTGCGGCACCAGCCCGACCAGCCGACGCGCGGCGCGAAATTCGCGGATCGCGTCATGCCCCATCACCGTGATGGTGCCGGTCGAGGGCGTGACGATGCCGCAAATGATACTGATCAGCGTCGTCTTGCCCGCGCCATTGGGCCCGAGCAGCGCGAAAATCTCGCCCTTGGCGATATCGAGGTCGACCGAATGCAGCGCGGTCGTGCCCGATCCATAGGTCTTGGATACGCCGCTGACGGAAAGAATGGTGTTCACTTGGCCCCCTTCAGGATGGGCCTTAGGTAGGGCGCGGCATGCCGGGCTTCAATCGGGTCCATCGCTTTTAGAGACGGTGCCGTTCCGACTTCCCCGCATTTTCATACCGAGCGGTCAGCCTGTTTGAAAATTCGCGAAAGGGCGAATTTCAAAGGCGGTTCCGGCCCGCTCCCCCTCCCGGCCACCCATTCAGGATATGCTGTGGGTGGCCGGGAGGGGGAGCGGGCCGGAACCGCCAAAACGCGCCTTCAGCGCATTTTCAAAACAGAGAACACTCTCAGCTCTTCTCGCGCGCCTGCTTGACCGCTTTTTCCAGTTCGTCGAGCGGCAGCGCCGCCGACACGACCTTGTTGCCGATCACCCAGCTTGGCGTGCCGTTCATGCCGAGTTGCTGCGCGATGCCGCGGTTCGCCGCGATCTCCGCTTCGGCACGCGGCGCCATCGCGGCCGCCCTGGTCATGTCCAGTCCGGCCTGTCTGGCGGCGGTGGCCATGCTTTGCGGCGTCAGCGGACCGCCGGCATAAAGCGCGTCATGCAGGACCTTGAACTTGCCTTGCGCGGCGGCGGCGAGGCTCAGCTTTGCCGCGACGACGCTTTCCTCGCTCAGGATCGGCAGTTCGCGGAACACCACTTTGATATTCGGATCGCGCTCGATCAGCTGCGCGATGGTCGGCAGGCTGGCGCGGCAATAACCGCAATTATAGTCGAAATATTCGACCAACGTGACATCGCCTTTTGGGTTGCCGATCCATGCGCCGTCGAACGGTTCGAGGATCGCCTTGCGGTTCGCGGCGATCGTCTTGCCCATTTCCCGATCGCGCAGCCGGTCCATCGCTTCGGGAATGATCTCCGGATGGGTCAGCACATAATCGCGCACCACCGCCTCGACCCGCGCCGTATCGGCCGCGCCGAGCGACCCTGGCGCGGCGCGCTGCAATCCCCACATCGCGCCCGCGCCGATCAGCGCGGCAAGCAGGACGACGCCGGCAAGCGCCAGCGGATTTCCGGTCAGTCTGGCGATCATCGGCGTTTGAACTTCTTTGGATTTTCATCGATGTCGTTCTGCGCGGTCATCGCAATGTCCTGCGCGCGAATCCAGTCGATGCTGTTGGGTGTGAGGCCCGCCATGGCGCCCCGCGCGGTATAGGCGGCGATCGGCGAATTGCCGTTCATGCTCGCTTGTTCGGCAGTCGCGAGCATGGCGCGCGGCTGGTCGCCGGTGCGATCATATACGGTGCCGAGCTGATACCAGGCGAACGGGTTCTGGTCGTCGCGCGCGACCGCCTGACGCAGCACTTTGACCGCCTCGGGATAATTGACCTTGTCCTCGGTCGCGATCAGCGCATGGCCGAAAGTGGTGGCGATGAGCGGGGAATTGTCCGACCGGTCGGTCGCCTCGCGCAGCGGCGCCAGCGCCTCGGCCGGCTTGCCCGCCTCGAGCAGGATCTGGCCCCTGATCTCGAGGAAATAGGGATCGTGCGAATCCGCCCTCAGTAGTGCCGCCGACTCCGCATCGGCCTTTTCGGGATAACCCGCCTTATGCCAGGCATAGGCACGGGCATAATGGGCGTAAACGCTCTGGTCCGTATCGGGGAAGATGTTCATCGTCGTCTTCGGATCGGCGACATAACCGCGCAGCTTGGCCTTGACGCGCTTGAACCGTTCTTCCAGCGGCAGATCAGGCTTGGCGGTCCAGGCCGGCCCGATTTGCAGGTCATGCGTCAAATTGGCGACGCGCTGCCCGCTCAGCGGATGGCTTTGCGCATAGGGATCGATATTGCCCACGCCATAGGCATATTCCTCGTTCTGCAGTTTCTTGAAGAAGCTGATCATGCCCCGGCCGCTGACCCCCGATGCGTTGAGATACCGCGCGCCGGCCGCATCTGCGGTCGATTCCTGGACCCGGGTGAAGGACAGGAACTTGCCCATCGCCGCTTGCTGGCCGGCCTGCATGATGCCCATCCCGGCCTCGCCAGCACCGGCCGCGATCGCCGCGAGGCCGAGCACCATGCTGAGGATCGAAATGCCCATCGCGGGCCGCGCGCCGGCGCTTTGCAGCACGACATGGCCGTCGGCGATATGGCCGAGTTCGTGGGCGATGACTCCCTGCACCTCATTGGCGTTGTCGGCCGCCTGGATCAGTCCCGAATGGACATAGACGGTCTGGCCGCCGGCGACGAAGGCGTTGATCGAATCATCGTTGATCAACACGACACGGACGTTGCGCGGGCTCAGGCCGGCGGCGAGAATCAACGGCCGCGACATGTCGTTGAACATCGCCTCGGTTTCCGCATCGCGCAGAATCGACTGCGCATAAGCGGGTTGCGCCCAGAGCAGGATGGAGGCCGCCAGACCAGCGATGAACCGCTTCATGCCCGACATATCGACACTTCTTCCGGTTGTGGCAACGGGGAAGGGCGGGATGTGGCGTCGTGCGGGTGAATGTGGGGTGAAGGGGGCAGGCAGGGTGTAGTCATGCCCCCTTAGTCCCCCTCACCTTCCCACGCTGCGCGCGGGCCCCTTCCTCTCCCACAGGGGAGAGGAGTTAAGAGGCGCAGCCAAATTCCCTCTCCCCTTGTGGGAGAGGGAGGGAGGAGCGAAGCGACGGAAGGGTGAGGGGGACTATCGGCGATCAAGACGCCACACCGCGCAGCCAACAAGGAAACGGCGGCAAAGGCATATCGCCTTCACCGCCGCTAACTCATCCTCTCGTCCTAAGGCGAACCAAGCTTACGCTCCGAATGTCCGCTGCCACCAGCCACGACGCGTCGAACCGGCCTCGCCGGGATCGGCATCGTTGGCCGCATCGTCCGGGCCTGTAGCCGCATCGGCAGGGGCTGCACCGTCTAGTCCGTCAGCGAGCGGGATGGCCCGCATATCGGATTCATCGGGTTGCGCAGCTTCGGCTGCCGCCCCGGCCTTTTTACGCGGGGCACGGCGCTTCGGCTTGGCGGCCGGCTCCTCGGCAACCAGTTCGGGAACCGGTGCCGCGGGCGGGGTTTCGACCGCGACAGCAGCCGCCTTGGGCTTGCGCGTCCGCTTCGGCTTGGCCGGTGCTTCGGCTTCGGCTTCCGCCACGGGCGCTTCGACCGGGGCTTCGGCGACAATTGCCGGTGCTTCGGCGGCATCGCGTGCCTTGGGACGACGGCGGCCCTTCTTTGGCGCTTCGACCGGCTCGGCTTCGACCTGCGGCTGTTCGGCTGGTGCTTCGGCAACAGCCTCGTCGGTGGCGATCACGTCGCCCGCCTCGTTGGTCCGCTCGCCTTCGTTGCGACGACCGCCGCGACGGCCCCGGCGTCCGCGACGACGACGACCTTCGCCGTCGCCGGCGGGCGCGTCGCCCATCGCTTCGACATCCCCAGTCTCGGTTGTTGCCTCGGCGTCCTCAAGGGCATCCTCGGCATCATCTTCGGCAGCGACACGCGCAGCTTCGGCATCGCCCTCGGGCGTGCCATCGCTCTCGGGCCGGTTGCGGCCGCGACGTCCGCGACGACGACGGCGGCGGCGCGAGCTGCCTTCATCGTCGCTCGAACGCTCGGAGCGCTCGCCGCGTTCACGCGGCTCACGTGCCTGGCGTGGTGCCTCGGCCTCTTCCTCTTCGACCTCCTCGTCGATCTCATCCTCGATATCCTCGGGGATATCATCGTCGTCGAGATCCTCGATCGGCGCGTCGAAGCGCGGTGCATGGGCCGGCGGCGGTCCGGAGACCTCCACCGCCATGCGCGCGCCTTCCTGTTCGCCGTCCGGCGCGACATCGATCTTCACGCCGTAGCGATCCTCGATCTCGGCCAGTTCCGCGCGCTTGCGGTTGAGCAAGTAGAATGCCGCTTCCATGCTGGCGCGCAGCGTGACTTCGGAACCACGGCCGCGTGCGGCCTCGTCCTCGATCATGCGCAGCGCCGACAGACCCGCCGACGACGCGGTGCGCACCAGGCCGGTGCCCTCGCAATGCGGGCATTGACGGGTCGAGGCTTCGAGTACGCCGGTGCGCAGGCGCTGACGGCTCATTTCCATCAGGCCGAAGCTGGAGATGCGGCCGACCTGGATGCGGGCGCGATCGTTCTTCAGCGCCTCCTTCATCGCCTTCTCGACCTTCCGAACGTTGGAACTATTGTCCATGTCGATAAAGTCGATGACGACGAGGCCGGCCATGTCGCGCAGGCGCAACTGGCGCGCGATTTCCTGCGTTGCTTCGAGATTGGTCGCGGTCGCGGTCTGCTCGATCGAATGCTCGCGCGTCGACCGGCCGGAGTTGATGTCGATCGACACCAATGCCTCGGTCGGGTTGATCACCAGGTAACCGCCCGATTTCAGCTGCACGACAGGATGATACATCGCGCCGAGCTGATCCTCGACATGCGCACGTTGGAACAGCGGCACCGGGTCGGAATAATGCTTCACCTTGCGCGCATGGCTCGGCATCAGCAGCTTCATGAAGTCCTTGGCGTGGCGATACCCGTCCTCGCCTTCGACGATCACTTCGTCGATCTCGCGATTATAGATGTCGCGGATCGCGCGCTTGATCAGGTCGCTGTCGCCATAGACCAGGGCCGGTGCCGACGATTGCAGCGTCGTGTCGCGAATGCCGTCCCACAGCCGCGCGAGATAATCGAAATCGCGCTTGATCTCGACCTTGGTGCGCTGAAGGCCGGCGGTGCGCACGATGCAGCCCATCGACGGCGGCAGCTTCATATCGGCCATGATCGACTTCAAACGCTTGCGGTCGCCCGCATTCGAAATCTTGCGGCTGATCCCGCCGCCATGCGACGTGTTGGGCATCAGCACGCAATAGCGGCCGGCAAGCGACAAATAAGTGGTCAGCGCCGCGCCCTTGTTGCCGCGCTCTTCCTTGACGACCTGAACCAGCAGCACCTGACGGCGGCGGATCACGTCCTGGATCTTGTAGCGGCGGCGCAGGTTCATGCGGCGCTCGCGCAGATCGTCGGCCGCATCGTCGGACGCGCCGCGCTTGCGACGACCGCGCGAACGGCCGCCCTCTTCGGCCGCCACTTCGGCACCGACGCCGCCATCATCCTCGAAACGCTCTACCGTGTCTTCGTCGATCTCGCCTTCGTGATCATGGTCGTGATCACCATGGTCGTGCTCATCGTCATAATCGTCGCCGTGCAGCTCGTCCTGGGCATCCAGTTCGGCGCGAAGTGCTGCTTCCTCGGCGGCATGCTCCGCCTCCTCGCGCAGCAACTCGTCGCGGTCTTCCTTGGGGATCTGATAATAATCGGGATGGATTTCGCTGAACGCCAAGAAGCCATGGCGATTGCCACCATAATCGATGAACGCCGCCTGCAGCGACGGTTCGACCCGAGTAACCTTGGCTAGATAGATATTCCCTTTGAGCTGTTTGCGCTCGGCGGACTCGAAATCAAACTCTTCGATCCGGTTCCCTTTGACGACCGCCACACGGGTTTCTTCCCGGTGGCGTGCGTCGATCAGCATACGCGTGGTCATTGACTATTCTCCGGGCGCGCGGTCCGGGGTATGGCCGAAACAGGCCGGGCCGGTCAGGCCGCGCGCGATTGTGATGGCCGTCTTGCCCGGCGAAAACGCCGCCTGGCCTGGACATGCCGCTGTTGTCGAAATGTGCCTCTGCTCGCAGCACACGCCCGGGCGCATGGCCCGTGGCACCTGACACGCCCACAAACCCGCCGGTCGAAACCGGTCGGTTGGGGCGGGAAAGGAAATGCGTCATTGCGAACTTCAACCTGGAAGGGCCGCGCCCAGAGAGGGGCGGCCAAGTAGACCGGATTGGGCGCGAACTTATGCGCTTGCCGGTGCGATTTCGCATCTAGCACCGGTCGTTGCGCGCAGCAACCGGCACGTTCCTGCAGGCTTTCCGGCAATATCATGCCCAACGGTGCGTTAACCCCGTCGCTTCACCGTGTCGGAAGGGACGGTGGTTTAGTCGGGCGATAGTCATTGTTGTTCGAATGGGACCCCCCGCCCATGTATTTTCGCTGGACCGCGCCACTATCGGCGCGGCATTACACTCGTGTGTCTTTCCTCCTGACCCTTCTGGCATGCTGGCTTGCCGGCACCCCCAGTTGGGCGGCGTCGGTGGAGCGTGTCGAAGTCAGGCACGACCGGATCGTGGTTAAGTTCGATGCGGCGGTCGTCGATGCGTCGATGTTCATGCTCGCCGGACCCAATCGCATCGCGCTCGACATAACCGGTGCGACTCCTGGCACGCGGGCCGACGCTGGCGGACCGATCAGCGCGGTGCGCCAGGCTGCGCGCGGCGACCAGGGCGCGCGGGTGGTTTTCGATCTCTCGCAGCCGGCGATCGTTACCGAGGGGCGTTTCGACAGCGACGGCCGCGAACTTACGCTGGAGCTGCGCACGGTCGACGATGCGAGTTTCGCGCGCGCCGCCGCCGAAGGGCGGATGAGCTTCCTGCCGCCGTTCAGCAGTTTTACCGCGGCTGCCGCGCCGCGGCGCTACCAACTCTCGATCCCGGTGCCCAAGCCAAGCAGGACGATGGTGCTGCCGACCGTCTATGGCGACGACAGCCGTCCGCTGGTGGTGATCGATGCCGGCCATGGCGGGGTCGATCCCGGCGCGATCTCGCCCGACAGCGGGTTGCGCGAAAAGGATGTGACCTTGCGCATCGCCAGGGCGATCCGCGACGAGTTGCTGCGTTCTGGACGGGTGCGCGTCGCACTCACGCGCGACGACGACCGCTTCCTGATCCTGCAGGAACGCTACGGCATCGCGCGCAAGCTGAAGGCGAACCTGTTTATCTCGATCCATTGCGACAGCGTCGGCGCGGGCCTCGCCAGTGGCGCGTCGGCCTATACCTTGTCCGAGGTCGCCTCCGACAAGGAATCGGCCCGGCTCGCGGCGCGCGAGAACAAGGCCGACATCATCTCGGGCGTGAATCTCGGCGATACGACGACCGATATCTCGTCGATCCTGATCGACCTGACGCAGCGCGAGACGATGAACAGTTCGGCGAGTTTCGCCCGGCTGCTCGGCCGCGAGGCGCAGCCGCTGATTCCGGTCAAGGCGAACTTCCACCGGATGGCATCGCTGGTCGTGCTCAAGGCGCCGGACATGCCGTCGATCCTGTTCGAGACAGGCTATATCTCCAACCCGAGCGACGCCGCATTCATCGATTCGCCCGATGGTCGCAAGCGCATCGCGCAAAGCGTACGGCGTGCAGTCGATGTCCATTTCGCCAGGCGGCTGGCGTCCAACTGAGCTTGCCCGCCGCCCCGGCAGGGCCAAGATGAACGGGCGTACGCGGGCCGACAAGGTTTGCGACAATTTTTGCACATCATTGGCACATCCGCGCGACACGCGAGTCTCATAACCCCTTTCAGGCCAACGAGATCGGCCGCGTAAAAGGAGTGAGGGTTATGAAGAAGATTACCATTTTGATCGCCAGCCTGGGCTTTGCCGCCACCGCGCTTCCCGTAGCCGCGAGCGCCGCGCCGGCCTGGCAGACGATCAACCATCGTCAGGCCAATCTGTATAACCGGATCGACCAGGGTATCCGTTCGGGCGCGCTCAACCGCGCCGAGGCGACCCGGCTGAAGACGCAGTTCCGTCAGCTCAACAATCTGGAAGCGCAGTATCGCCGCAGCCGTCCCGGCCTGACCATCGCCGAACGCCGCGATCTCGATCGGCGCTTCGATACGTTGAGCCAGCGCATCAAGATCCAGAAGCACGACCGTCAGGGCCGCCGCTACTAAGCACCGGACACTGACAAGACCGGAACGGCTCCGCCAGCGATGGCGGGGCCGTTTTCGTTGCGACGGTCGAGAGAGGAAGTTGGACCCCTGCTTTCGCGGGGGTGACGGAATAGGGGCAGCGCAAACGCCGAAATCAGCGCAGCGGCGTGCCCGAATCCTTCCAGCGATCGAGGATCTGCGAATCCCCCGGTAAGGCGTCCGGCGCGGCGACCGGGACATAACCGCCGGTCGGCATGCCGCTCTGCGCATAAGCGGGCTGGATCGACGTCGGTGCAGTGCGCGGTGCGGGCGGTACGGCGGCGACCGCGGCGAGGGTGACGGCCGGCATTTCCGCGCGTGGATGCGGGCCGGGAATCGGCTCGCCACCGCGATAGACCTGACGGAATGCGGCGGGCGTGCCCCAATAACCTTGCCAGCGATGGAAGAAATGCGCGCCGATTGCGGCGGTCATCACCAAGCTACGGTTCCACGACGGGGTCACCGCATAAGTATGATAATGCGTCGCCATGCCGACCGGGGCAGAGACGCCACCGTTGAGCGCCTGCGCGGCGACGCGCATCGCGCGTTCCCAATAGGCCTTGACCGGAATGCGCGCCATCGACCCGTCACAGGCATAGCTGAACTGGCAGCCGGTGGTGCGTTCCGACCCCTGATAGATCACGCCGCACACTGTCGCGGGAAAAGCGGGATGGCGCACGCGGTTGAGGATCACCTGCGCGACCGCCTGCTGGCCGGCATCGGGCTCGCTCGCCGCTTCGTAATAAATCGCCGCGGTCAGGCATTGCAGCGCGCGGCCGCGATCGGTGGCGCTGGCGAAGCGCATCGAAAAGGGTGCCGCCGCCTGGACCGAGGTATCGGCGGCGAGCGTCGCGGCCTCGGGCGGCAAAGGAAGGTCTGGCAGTGCGGCGGTGCCGGTCGTGCCCCTGGCGGGCGCGGCGTTCTCGTCGGCGACATAGAGATAGGCGGCGCCGGGAAAATGATCCTCGGTCTCATAGCCAACGGGGTGCGGCGCGACCGTCACCGGCTGCGCGCTCTGTTCGACGATCGCGCGGATCGCCGCATGCGCCGAGACACCGGCAAAGACCAGCGCGACGATCCCGACAACGCCGAGCTTGCCGATCCGCCGCATCCGCAACCAGTTGGTGATCGTCTCCAGCGTCAAGCAGCGCGCCTTTGGGCCAATATCGACTCACATCGAGTTCGATCGCGCCCGCATAGCGCGTCGGGCCTTAACAGGCTGCCCCCGATTTCGCGCCGTCCCGTAGCGAAACACTTGATGGTTAAGGTAATTCTTCGAGTCTTTGCCTCAAGGTAAGTCGCGAAGACTCAGTCGCGCTTCTTGCGCGACCGGTTGGCATAGAGCAAAGCCGCCGCCAGCGCGGCCGAACCGACGCCGATGCTGATCGGCAGGATCGGCCAGTTGCCGCTTTCGCGCGCCTCGTCGGCGGCGTCGGCGGCGGCGCGAGCGCGCTTCGCCTCGTGCGCGGCGGCTTCGATCTCGTTCATCTCGGGTACGCTGTCGTCGCTCACGCCATCATCCTTCACGTCGTCTTCACTCGCCCAATCTTCACTGGCCCAATCTTCACTGGCCCTTCTTCACATAACCCGCCCTGAACGCATCGGCGAAGATCTTGAGCCGTCCCTCAACGATCGCCGCGCGCAAATCGGCCATCAGCGCCTGGTAAAAATACAGGTTATGCTCGGTCATCAGCATCGCGCCAAGCATTTCGCCCGCGCGCACCAGATGATGGAGATAGGCGCGGCTCCAGGTCGCGCAGACCGGGCAGGCGCAGGCCGGGTCGATCGGCCCGCCATCCTCGCCGAATTTCGCGTTGCGGATGTTGATCGGCCCGACCCGCGTGAACGCCTGGCCGGTGCGGCCCGACCGGGTCGGCAGCACGCAGTCGAACATGTCGATGCCGCGTTCGACCGCGCCGACGATGTCGTCGGGCTTGCCCACGCCCATCAGATAGCGTGGCTTGTTCTCGGGCAATTGCCCCGGCGCGAAATCGAGACAGGCGAACATCGCTTCCTGTCCCTCGCCGACCGCAAGGCCGCCGACCGCATAGCCGTCGAAGCCGATCTCGATCAGCGCACCGGCGCTCTCGCCGCGCAGCCGCGGGTCGAGCGCACCTTGCTGGATGCCGAACAGCGCCGCGCCCTCGGCATGATCGCCACCGGCGTCGAACGCGGCGCGGCTGCGTTTCGCCCAGCGCATCGAGCGCGCCATCGCCGCCGCCTGCACTTCACGCGTCGAGGTGGTCGGGACCAGCTCGTCGAACGCCATGACGATATCGGAGCCAAGCAGTCGCTGGATCTCGATCGAACGCTCCGGGCTGAGCGTATGACGCGTGCCGTCGAGATGGCTCTTGAAGGTCACCCCGTCTTCCGACCGGGTGGTCAGGTCGGACAGGCTCATCACCTGATAGCCGCCCGAATCGGTCAGGATCGGCCGGTCCCAGCCCATGAAACCATGCAGACCGCCGAGCCGCGCGACCCGCTCCGCGCCAGGCCGCAACATCAGATGATAGGTATTGCCGAGGATGATGTCGGCGCCGCTTGCGCGCACGTCGGCCGGCTTCATTCCCTTGACCGTCGCGGCGGTGCCGACCGGCATGAAGGCAGGCGTGCGGATCGTGCCACGCCGCATGGCGATCTCGCCGCTACGCGCCTTGCCGTCGACGGCGTTGATGGTGAAGTCGAAACGGGGTTTAGTCATCGCTGATCCAATGGCGCGGGCCGAGCGGGGTGTCGATACCCGTTGCGCGGTTGAAAATGGGTCACCTCACTGAGCAGACGCGACCTCCAATACGCCAGCGAACGGAGGGGGAATCGGTCGCTCAACTTGTCGCGCAGGGCTTCCCCAGCACCAGATCGAGCACCTCGCCCGGCGTTTCGAATATCGCCTCGGGTGACAGGCGGGCCAGCGCGACGCGGTTGGCATAGCCCCACATCACCGCGCCGGCCCCAATCCCGACCTTGTGCGCGGCAGTGATGTCGCGGGTTTCGTCGCCGATCGAGAAGACCTGATCGGCGGGCAGCTTCGCGCGGCGCAGCACCCGGCGATAGCGTCGCGCCTTGCCGAACAGCGACGCGCCACATTCGAAATGCTCGATCCGGTCGGTGATCTCGCGCCCGAGAATGGCGCAGGCATTGCCTTGCGAATTGGACGTGACCAGCGCCAGCCGGACGCCGTTTGCGGCGAGTGTCTCGATCATCGCCGCGACGCCGTCGAACAGCGAAATGCGGTCGATCTGCGTGGCGAGCAGCGCATGGACATAACGTCCGATCGCGGGCAGCCGCCAGCGGGGCACGCGGAGGTAGCGGATCACCTCGCGGCTCGATCGCCCGCGCAGCATCTCGATCTCTTCGGGCCGGACGTGGCGAAAACGGAAGCGATCGGCCAGTTCGTCGGAGATCGACAGGAACCAGTCGCCGCTGTCCGCCAGCGTGCCATCGAAATCCAGGATCACCATCTTGTAACGCGACGCGGGCATCAGGCTCGATACCGCCGCCATGCCCGGCCCGCAATCGGCCCGTCTATGATGTCGGTCACGTGATCATGGCTTGCCGCCACGTTTGCCCCGGCCGACCGGATCGCGCAGGCCCGACTTGATCGTCAGCAGCTCGGCGCGCGTCGCCACACCGTCCTTATCGACATCGAAGCGCGCGAACTGCCGGGCGAACTGGTCCTGCATCTCAGGCAGCGTGATGCGGTCGTCATGATCGGCATCGACCGAGAAGGGACTGGGCAGGGCGTTGCGGTCGCCAAGCCATTTCAGCGCCCAGTCGCTATAGGCGATATAACCGATCGATCCGGTGCCGGCACCTTCGCTGGCGGCAAAGGATTTTTCGATAAAGGCGCTGAGTTCCGCCATCGTCACGCGCGCATCGCCATCGGCATCGCAGGCGGCGATCAGCAGCGCGACCGGCTCGGCGACGATCGTCGCGGCGGGCTGGCCGGGGCCGGGCGGGACGGAGGCGATCGGCGGCGTCTGCTGTGCCGAGGCCGGGATCGCGACGCCGAGCAGCAGGCAGGCGGGCAGCAGGGAGGCGGGCAATAAGGAAGCGGGCGGCAGGCGGCGCATCTTGGTCCTTTCAGGGGCTGGCGACGCCCATGGCCATGGCAGCGCCCATGACCATGGCAGCAATAGCCGGTTTGTCGGTGATGGCGATAGCGCGTTCGCACGGCCGTGCGTCGCGCTGTACTTGTCAGTATAGAACCAAGATGGCTCGTGTTGCGGTGGACAAATAGTCGGCGCGATCGCAGAAATTCGCCGACATCGAAAAATAGTCGGCGTGTCCGACTCGGTCGCTGTCGTCTGGTGGGGGCCATCCATGATGTATGATTTCTTGACCAATTCAGGTCGGCAACTAGCGCGAATGGCGATTCCGGTCGCGCTGCTCGGTGTCGCGATACTGGGCGGCTGCAGCCAATCCAATGCCATGGATGATGTAAGGCCCAGCCCGACCGCATCCGCGCCGGCATTCAGTTCGACCGTGCCGACCGACATCGCCAATCCCGCCGATCCGCAACAGGCCGCGCTGTTCGCCTGGCAGGAATTCATCGCGCTGACCTGGCCGGCCAAGACCAATCCCGCGGTGCCGTCGTCAGGCTATTTCCGCGGTCAGCCATCGCCGACCGATATGTCGGGCACGACCGGCCCGGGTGGCGTGACAGTGTGGGAGACCTTCTACCATCGCAACGAACTCTATCCCACCTATGCGTCCGGCGGCGGCAATATCCTGCCCGATCCGAATGCCGCGCCAGCCTATCAATATGGTGCGGCGACGACCATCGCCAAGGCGACGCCGCAGACCAGCCTCACCCTGTTCAACAATCTTGACGAGGCGAGCGAGATCACGCTGGCCAACATGTACCATACACCGTTCGCGGTCGCCGCGGAAGCGTTGAGCAAGTCCTTTCCCAACCCGACCCCGGCGCAGCAGCAGCAGATCCTCGATGCACAAACCAAGGCGAGTCTGGTCTATGAAGCCAAGGGCAACCCGCTGATCTTCAATTACCTGAAGGCGACGCAGTTCAACAATGCGGCGACGCGGCGCAAGGCCAAGGCGCAGGCGATCAACAAGATCACCAACATGCCGGTGACCGGCACGCCGTTCGAACTGCCGAGTGGCGCGATCGAGATCAAGGCGACGTGGCGGCGCTACGACAGCAAGCTCGACAATCTCAACGCCTTCCACTGGACCAAGGGCATTTATTACACGAAGACTGCGAGCGGCGGGCTGGTCGCCAACAACGATATCCTGTTGCTGATCGCGCTGCACATCATCCAGAAGACGCCCAACGTCCCGACTTTCACCTTCGCGACGTTCGAACATGTCAGCAACGAGGCCAACGGCTTCCGCTTCATCAACACCAATCCCCAGGTGGCCGGGCCAGCCGGTTATCCGCGCGCGCTGCCCGATCCGGGCATGATCACCGCCGCCCGGCAATTCCCCATTCCGGGTGCCGGCAGCCCGTTCAACCTGGTCGCTTATAACCAGACGATGCAGGCGCAGGTCCGAAGCATGTTCGGCGCGACCAATGTCTGGGCCAATTATCAGCTGATCGGTGTCCAGGCGGTGGTGCAGAACGACCCCGGCGGCGCGGTCCCGGCGCAGACATTTTTCCTGTCGAACTTCGCCACCGAGACCAACGACACGCTGCAATTCTTCCAGGGTGGACTGGGCGGCCCGAGCCAGAATGTGCCGGGCCCGAACACCGCGCACGTCGCCAAGCTGCAGGGCGGCAAATATGTCGGCTTTACCGCTGGCGGCTGCCTCGGTTGCCATGGATCGCAGGGACAGTTCCAGGGCGGCGATTTCAGCGTGATCGCGGCGACCGGCAACGCCTTCATCCCCGAACCCGTGCGGCCCTATCCCGGCGGACCGGTCGTCGCGCAGAACCCCGCCGGCTTCCCGTTGCCGCACTGACCTTCGCCACCGATCGACTCAACGCCCAATGCCCAATGTGCCCCCGAACCCGAGAGAAGGAATCCCGAGATGACGATCACGATCAGCAATTATGCCGACCTTCAAAAGAATCTGTCGGCACTCGTCGCGGCGAACAACCTGACGCCCGCGCTCGCGCCGCACGGTGTGTTCTATGAGGACCTCGACTATGATCAGTTCATCACCGACGACATGCCCGGCGTGCCCGGGTTCAAGATCGTCGAGGTCGGCAATGCCGCCGCGTCCAACATCGTCATGGCGCTGTCGGGCACGGCGGGCAGCCCGTTCGATCCCAACACCGGATCGATCGGCCCGATGCCCCAGCCATCGCCGCCCTATAACGCCGACACGCCGACCCAGGACGACATCATCGCGGCACTGACGGTGTGGATCAACGACGGCTGCCCCAACACTTAGAACGATCGGCATTCGATGCGGCGGCTGATGGCCGCCGCTCACGCCTTGGGCGTTACCCAGACCTCAACCGGCGCAACAAACTTGCCCGGCGCGGGCTTGCCGACATGGACGCGGTCGGCGGTGACGAGCTCGCCGGTCTCGAGGTTGAACGAGGCCCATGGCTTGGGCATGCGCCCGAAGGTCATGCGCTGGATCGGCTGTCCGGTGGACGTATTCATGATGGTCGCGGTGATGCTCATCGGGTGCCGATAGCGACGGCGGGGTGGCGGCGTCCAGCGGCTGGCGTGCAATTGTCAGGTTTTTATGTGGCCGGTTGATGAGGACCGCTGTGCGCCGCTTATCGTGTGGGATCGCGGGCCGGCGTTGGCGCAAGCCTCGGCCTGAACGCCAGATCGACCGGGCACATGACGTCTCGAAGAGCGCCGAGGCGATCAGGCTGACGCCGCTCCCCGGCACAAATGCCGGACCAACTATTTAGTGTGATGAGCGAAACAATGTTGGCCAGTCGCCCGGTTCGATCCCGCCGCAAGTCTGCTGAAGGGACATTTCCGAAAGGTGAAACGCTTCGCCGTCCCAGATCCAGCTTGCGGACATTCCGCAATCGGCGAGTCCACGCCCCTTGGCGGCCATGCTGAGCGTGCCAGTCTTCGGGTCGAAATCGCTTTCAGTGAAATAGGCTGCGTCAGATCGGTCGGGCTGGTTGCCCCGATAAGGCGTCGGTGCGATCAATCGTCGGGCGTGACCGCCGCCGCGAGGGGCGATGAATGCAAGCGATGACCCCTGATAAGCGCCCATGATGCAGGGAATAAATACCAGTGCCTGTTTTTTATCCAGTGCGTGGACCTCCGGCTCCATGACGTTGTCGATCGTGTCACAGCCTTCCTTGTCGAATGCAGCCTTTTGGTCGGAGCGAACCGCCGCGATCAAACGCTTTTCTTCACCACTTGCGAGGCTGGCATTGATCGGGTGAACGGCAATTTTCGGGAGCGGCGGAGCAACAGGAACGTGAGACGCCGGAGCGGACCCCGGCCGGAAGAGCGCCGTCATACCGTCCAATCTGCCCTGCCGCTCATCGAGCCGCAGCATCGCGGCGGTAAAGCCGTCGAGTAGCACTTCACCGGCGCCGCCAACGGTAATTTTTGAAGCGTTACGTAACCGCTGAACGAGTGCCCGGATCGCGATGATATCGTCGCTTGTTACGGAGGTTTCGTCGTCCGACACGGCAAGATTCCATACCGGCTTGGCCAGGCCCGCCGGCTGTCCATCAATGCTTATATCGGCAAGACTGAAATGATGATCGGCTCTAAGTGATACAGTGAGCGCCCCTTGCGGGCCTGCCTGTCGCTCGAATGTGATTTCGGCACCCCCACTCACGTCGGCAAAGCCCTTGGCAACGCAGGTGAGTGTGTTGTCGCAGACGACGAACCAGGATTTGTAAGTGTCATAGGATTGAATCGGGCGGCGCGGCGCAGCGGCGGCGATCGAGAGACACGAAAACAGAATGAAAAGAGCACATACCGCACGCGCGCTGTAAGAGTGTATGCGTTGCACGCGCCTTCTCCTCGCAGCCATATCGGAAGTCAGAGCGGATCTTCATAGATCGGTAGCGTCAAAATAGCCCCTGGATACGGCGCCATGGCTTTTACGAAATCGGTCGCAACCACACGATCCGCGCCGAAGCGGCCCTGCGGCTTTCGGCCAAATCGAGTCATGGCAGCAACAAGCTCGCATCCCCATAACTGTAAAACCGGTACCCGCTCCCGATCGCATGCGCATAAGCCGCCTGCATTCGCTCTCGCCCCATCAGCGCGCTGACCAGCATGAACAATGTCGAGCGCGGCAGGTGAAAATTGGTCATCAGCCCGTCCACGCCGCGAAAGCGGTAGCCCGGGGTGATGAAGATCGCCGTGTCGCCCTCGAACGGGCGAACCACGCCGTCTTCGCCGCTGGCGCTTTCGATCAGACGCAGGCTGGTCGTGCCGACTGCGATGACGCGGCCGCCGGCGGCGCGGACGGCGTTGAGGCGGTCGGCCGTCGCGGCGTCGATGCGGCCCCATTCGGCGTGCATCTTGTGCTCCGCCGTGTCATCGACCTTGACCGGCAGGAAAGTGCCCGCGCCGACATGCAGGGTCAGTGTCGCTTGCTCCACGCCCGCCACGGCCAGCGCGGTCATCAGCGCGGGGGTGAAGTGCAGCGCGGCGGTGGGGGCGGCGACCGCGCCTTTTTCCGCGGCGAACATCGTCTGATAATCTTCCGCGTCGCGCGCATCGGCGTCGCGGCGCGCAGCGATATAGGGCGGGAGCGGCATGCGGCCGGCGCGGTCGAGCAGGATTTCGACCGGTTCTTCACCGGTGAAGCTCAGCGCGAAGCTGCCATCGGCGGCGCGGTCGGCGGCGATCGCGGTGACGCCCTGGCCGAAATCGATCGTGTCGCCGTCGCGCAGCCGCTTCGCGTTGCGCACAAAGGCGCGCCAGCGCCGTGGTCCTTCGCGCTTGTGCAGCGTCGCGCCGATCTTCGCGCCGCCCGCATCGCGGTTCGCATCGGGGCCGCCATCGGCGCGCGGCGCTCGCACGCCCTCGAGCTGTGCCGGGATAACGCGCGTGTCGTTGAACACGAGCATGTCACCGCGACGCAGTTGCGCGGGCAGGTCGCCAACGTGCAGGTCGCGCGTCGCGCCATCCGTGCCCGCGCCTTCGAGCACGAGCAGACGCGCCGCGTCGCGCGGTTCGGCCGGCCGCAGCGCGATGCGCTCTGGCGGCAATTCGAAATCGAACAGATCGACCTTCATGCCGTTCCCGTCAGCCCCGCGCATGCGGGACGATGGTTACTTCTTTTTCGCAGTCGGTTTTTTCGGTGCGGGCTTTTTGGCGGCGGGCTTGGCGAGCTTGGGGCCAATTGCCTCGGTACCCGGCAAGATCACCGGCGCACCAAGCGCGGGTGCCGCGACGGGCGGTGCGGGGATATAACCCGGCGGATTGTCGGCCGCGACATAAGCGTGGAGGATGCGCGATGGGTTCATCGGCGGCTCGCCGCGTTCGATCGTGTCGACATATTGCATGCCCTCGATCACGCGACCGAACACGGTGTATTTCTTGTCGAGCGTCAGGCGCGGCTGAAACACGATGAAGAACTGGCTGTTGGCACTGCCCTCGGCCTTTTTCTTCGCCGCAGCATCGGCACCCTCAGGCGCGCCTTCGCGTGCGGCGGCGACCGCGCCGCGGACGTGCGGCAGGTAATTAAACTCTGCCGGCACGTCGGGCAGCGTCGATCCGCCGGTGCCGTTGCCCTTGGGATCGCCGGTCTGCGCCATGAACCCGTCGATCACGCGGTGGAACAACAGACCGTCATAGAAATGCTGGCGAGTCAGCATCTTGATCCGCTCTACCGACTTGGGCGCGACATCGGGACGCAGCCAGATGACCACCCGGCCGCCGGTCGACAAATCGAGATACAGCAGGTTTTCCTTGTCGGTCATCGACGCGACCGGCAGTCGCGGCGCGACGGCGGCGGTCTGCGCCGATACCGGTCCCGCGATCAGGGCCGAAAAACACACAATCAGGCTGGCAATCAAGCGCATCTTGGTCTCGCAATATCGAGTGATTAAGGGTGTCTAGAGCATATCGGTGCTTGCGCCAATCTGAACATTGGCGGCGATATCATGTGGTGCTTTTCGCTCTTCGTCCTCGGGAAAGCGAGGGTGGCGGTCGGGGATAGTCCGACTGCCGTCTTCACGAACCCTTGCGACCGATCTTCTCCACCCGTGCGACGACCTCGTCGCGAACGCGGGCGGGGACGAATTTATGGATGTCGCCGCCGAACAGCGCGATTTCCTTGACCAGCCGGCTGGCGATCGGCTGCAACGAGACATCGGCCATCAGGAACACCGTCTCGACGCGTGGATTGATCTGCTGGTTCATGCCCGCCATCTGATATTCATATTCGAAATCGGCGACCGCGCGCAGGCCACGCACGATGACCTTGGCGCCTTCGCGCTCGGCGAAATCCATCAACAGCGAATCGAACGCGACGACGTGAATCTCGCCGCCGACATCACCGACCTCGCGCTTGACCATCGCCAGCCGCTCTTCGAGGCTGAACATCGGCGATTTGGACGGGTTGGTGGTGACGCCGATGACCAGCCGGTCGACCAGCTTCGCGCCGCGCCGGATGATGTCCATATGCCCGAGCGTGACGGGGTCGAAAGTGCCGGGATAGACGCCGGTGCGAATGGTCATGTCATGCCTCCCACAGGCCGTCATGCCAGTGCAGGCCGGCATCTCGTGGTCCGAGTCTTGGTTCGGGCCGTAGCGCTGGTCCCATAGAGACCTCAGCTTTCGCTGGGGTGACGGCAGAATGTCTCACCGGTCGCGGTCCATCACGAAGCGGGCGATATCGCGGAGCAGGTCGGCCTCGGACCCGAAGCCCTGCAGATGCTCGATTGACTGATCGATCAGCATGCGCGCCTGACCGCGTGCACGGTCGAGCCCAAGCAATGACAGGAAGGTTTCCTTGCCCGCCGCCGCGTCCTTGCCGAGCTTCTTGCCCGCAACGGCCTCGTCGCCCTCGACGTCGAGGATGTCGTCGGCGATCTGGAAGGCGAGGCCGAGGTCGCGGGCATAACCGCGCAGCGGCGTGCGCTGTTCGGGCGGGACCTTGCCGAGGATCGCGCCGGCCTCGACCGAACAGGCGATCAGCGCGCCGGTCTTCATCGCCTGCAACCTTGTGACGGTGGGCAGGTCGAAGCTCGATTTCTCCGCTTCCAGGTCCATCATCTGGCCGCCGGCCATGCCGTTGGGCCCGGACGCGCGCGACAGGTCGGAAATCAATTCGACCCGGACATGCGGGTCGCCGTGCGTGGCGGGGTCGGCGAGGATCTCGAACGCCAGTGCGTGCAGGCAGTCACCGGCGAGAATCGCGGCCGCTTCGCCGAACAATTTATGCGCGGTCGGCTTGCCGCGACGCAGATCGTCGTCGTCCATCGCCGGCAGATCGTCATGGATCAGCGAATAGACATGGATGCACTCGATCGCGAGGCCGGTGCGACCGGCGCAATCGCGGTCGACGCCGAATAGCTGCGCGGTCGCCAGCGCGAGCAGCGGGCGGAGCCGTTTGCCGCCGCCGATCGCGGCATGGCGCATCGCGCGATACAGATCGGCACGGGGATCGTCGGGAATGGTCAGCAGCGCTTCGAAGCGCCGGTCGATATCGGTCGCGACCTCGCCCAGCGCGGCCTGCAGCGTCAGAGAGGTTGCGATCACGCGATCAGCCGGCGGCAAAGGGTGCGGTGCCGACCGGCCGGCCCTCGCCGTCGAGCCGGATCGCCTCGATCCGCGCCTGCGCCGCGTCGAGCCGCTCCTTGCAACGCAGCCGCAACTGGTCGCCGCGCTCGTACAGGCGGATCGCCTCTTCGAGCGGCGCATCCCCGCTTTCGAGGCGGGAGACGATCGCCTCCAGCTCCCTCAGTGCCGCTTCGAACGACAAGTCTTCGATCGCTTGTTCCATCGTGCCGCTATGCGGCAGGCGATATCAGGGGGTCAAGGATAGCCACTGGCCCCCAAGACTTTTGTGGGGGAGGCTTTTATGGGAGGTCACAACACCGCCGCGCCGTCGGCGGGCAGAACCCGAGAGTCGGAGTGCCCCATGTTCACCAGCATCAATCCAGCGACGGGCGAGGCCGGCGAATCGTTCGCCGAGCTGACCGCCGACGAGATCGAAGCCAGGGTGCAGCGGGCGCATGACGCGTTCCACGCATGGCGCACGACCGATTATGCGACGCGCACCGCGCTGCTGTCGGCGATCGCCGATCAGTTCGACGCCAACCGCCAGCGCCTGGCCGAGATCGCGGTGCGCGAAATGGGCAAGACGCTGAAATCCTCGCTCGCCGAAGTCGAGAAATGCGCCACCGGTTTCCGCCATTACGCGCAGGAAGGGCCGAACATGCTCGCTTCGCGTCAGTTCACCACCGCGACCGGCACCGCCACCGCGCGCTGGCTGCCGATCGGGCCGGTGCTCGCGGTGATGCCGTGGAATTTCCCTTATTGGCAGGTCGTGCGCTTCCTCGCGCCGACGATCATGGCGGGCAATGTCGGCCTGCTGAAACATGCATCGAGCGTGCAGGGTGTCGCGGCGGCGATCGATGAAATGGTCGTCGCGGCGGGCGCGCCGGCCGGCGTGTTTCAGAATCTCGCGATCAAATCGAACAAGGTCGATGCGCTGATCGCCGACGACCGTATCGTCGCGGTGACGCTGACCGGCAGCGAAGGCGCGGGGATGAAGGTCGCCGAGGCTGCCGGGCGCGCGCTGAAGAAGGTCGTGCTCGAACTGGGCGGCTCGGACCCGTTCATCGTCATGCCCTCGGCCGATCTCGACAAGGCAGTGAAGACCGCAGTCACCGCGCGCATCCAGAACACCGGCCAGTCATGCATCTGCGCCAAGCGGATGATCGTCCATGCCGACATCTATGACGAATTCCTGGAAAAGTTTACCGCGGGCATGGCGGCGGTCAAGGCCGGCGATCCGATGGCGGCCGACACCGATATGGGCCCATTGTCGAGCGAGGAGCAGCGCCAGACCGTGCTCGACCAGATCGCGACGATCAAAAAGGAAGGCGCGAGGCTGATCCTTGGCGGCGAGAAGCTGCCCGGCAAAGGGGCCTATATGTCGGCGGGCATTCTGGTGGATGTGCCGATGGATCATGCGGTCGCGCAGGAGGAATTGTTCGGGCCGGTCGCGATGGTCTTCAAGGCGGCGGACATCGATGCGGCGATCCGCCTCGCCAACGATGTCCCGTTCGGGCTGGGATCGTCGGTCTGGACCAACGACCCGGCCGAGCGCGAGCAGTTCGAGCGCTATATCGAAGCGGGCATGACCGCAGTGAACCAGATGCTCGCGAGCAATCCCGAGGCGCCGTTCGGCGGGATCAAGCGGTCGGGCCATGGGCGTGAGCTTGGGCCGTATGGATTGCACGAATTCATGAATTTGAAGACGGTGGTGGGGTAGGGAGGAAGCGGCTCCACCGGTCACGCCCGCGAAAGCGGGGATCCCGCTTCTTCTTTCTCTTTCCGTGGCCGGTTCAGGAACCAAGACAGCGGGACCCTCGCTTTCGCGGGGTGACGGACGGGTAGCGATTGGGGAACGACGGCCGGCTACGCCTATGCCGCCAGCGCTTGCCGCCCGAAATTCTCCGCCTGGCCCATGAACGTCGCGACGCCCGGCGTGGAAGGCCCGTGTGTCCAGCCCGGCGCGTCGAACACCGCGCCATGTTCGGGATTGGCGTAGATCACCAGCACCCGGCCGGTGCGATGGCGTAGCGCGCTTTCCAGCCGGTGCCGAACCACGGTCATGATCGTCGCATCGAACGGATTGTAGAAATAGGCGATGATGTCGCGTCCGCTCGGCACGAACATCGTCGCGTCGGCGCCGATCACCCGCGCGGTCGGCATGCCGGCGTGCTGTCCCCTGAAGCGCTCGATATTGGCGCGCGCCACATCGCACAGGCGTGACGACAATTCGATTCCCGTCACGCGCGCAAAGCCGAGCTCCATCGCCAGCATCATCACCCGACCCTTGCCGGCGCCATAGTCGATGAAATCATGGGCGGTCGGGTCCACGTCGAGCGCGGCGAGCGGATCGGTCAGCATGGTTGTGCTGCTTGGATCGTAGCGGCAACACCGCGCCATGCGCGACCGGGCGATTCCCAAATCATGGATGCTGACGCTCCGGCTGGTTTCCGTGCCCCAGCGCCGGTCGAATGCCAGATCGGCAACGCGCAGTGCGCGCCGTCCGCGCGAGAGGCCGGCGATGCCGTGCCGAATATTCTTGAAGATCAGTTGCAACACCTGGCCGGCACTACGGTTGCGCAACCGCGAACGAATCGATCGCATTTCATCTGTGCTCCCTTGGTCCGCGATCAAGGATTAGGTCATCACGCCATCGAAAGATGGATAAAACAAGGCTAATGGAGACGGTTAACGCGCCGAACAGGAAAGCGTGCCGGACTGGCACGGATGCATCCGCCATAAATCCCGGCGCATCGGATCAGCCGCCGGGTGGTATCTCGGCGATGACCTCCGCGACCAGGTCCTTGCGACTGAGTTTGCCGATCATCGTCTTGGGCATGGTCAGGCGAATGACGACCTCATCGACCCGCTCGTGCCGGCCGAGCTGCGGGTTGAGCCAGTCCCGCAACTCCTCGCCGGTCGTGATGCGCCCGTCGGCGAGCGTCACATAAGCGCGTGGTTGTTCGCCGCGATAGACATTGGGAATGCCGATCACCAATGCCTCCTTCACTGCCGGGTTGCGGTAGAGGATATTCTCGATCTGGCTCGGAAAGACCTTGAAGCCGCTGACCGCGATCATGTCCTTCAGCCGGTCGACGATGCGGATAAAGCCATCGGGGTCGATCGTCCCGACATCGCCGGTGCGCAGCCAGCGTGTGCCTTTGTCATCGGTGACGAACACCTCAGCATCCGCTTCGGGTTTACCCCAATAACCCTTCATGATCTGCGGGCCGGCAATGACCAGTTCGCCGGGTTCGCCCGCGGGCGCTGGCACAGCGGGATCGCCCTTGTCGACCAGTGCGACGCTGGTGCCAGGGATCGGCTGACCGATCGTGCCGGGTTTGCCTTCATTCTCGTACGGGTTGGCGGACACCACGCCGCTACTCTCCGACAGGCCATAACCCTCGACCACGGTGGCGCCGGTGACGGTTTCGAACTTGGCCTTCAACTCGGCCGACAGCGGCGCGCCGCCCGAAATGCATATCCGCAGCGAGGAGAAATCGGTCCGCCCGACCTTGGGGTGGTCGAGCAGCGCCTGGTACATGGTCGGCACGCCGGGCAGCGCGGTCGCCTTGGTGCGGTGAATCGCGGCGAGCACCTGCCCCGCATCGAAGCGCGGCAGCATGACGATGCAGCCGCCATTGAGCACGGTGCGGTTGAGCACGCAGGTATTGGCGAAGACATGGAACAGCGGCAGCACGCCAAGGATGCGGTCGGCCGCGCCGGGATGCGGATCGAGTCCCATCACCTGACGCGCATTGGCCGACAGGTTCTGATGCGTCAGCATCGCGCCCTTGGGCGTGCCGGTGGTGCCACCGGTGTACTGGATCAGCGCGACATGTTCGACCGGATCGATCGCCACGGCCGTATGCTGGCCGTCATTGTCGATCAGCGCGGAGAAGGCGATGATGCGCGGATCGTCCGGCCGCCTGGTGGCCTCCTTGCCCTTGAACAGGCGGTAGAGCAAAGACTTGGCCGGGGGCAGCGCACCCGCGACCGACCCGACCACCAGCCGTTCGAGCCCGCTTTGCTCGAGCACTTTCAGCGCGGTTGGCAGCACCGCGCTGGCCGACACGGTGAACAGCATGCGCGTGCCCGAATCCGCGACCTGGTGCGCCAGTTCGTCGACCGTGTAGAGCGGCGAGAAATTGACCACCGTCGCGCCGATCTTGAGGACGCCGTAATAGGCCGCGACGTAATGCGGCACATTGGGCAGGAACAACCCGATCCGGTCGCCCGGACCATAGCCAAGTCTGGCCAGGCCCGCCGCGACGCGATTGGCACCGTCGAGCGTCTCGGCAAAGCTGTAATGTCGGCCGAGAAAATCGATCAGTGGCGCCTGTCCGGCGAGCGCGGCGGCGCGGTCGAACAACTCGACCATCGACAAGGGCGGGATCGGCGTATCCCAGCGCGTCGGGTGGCGATAGGCTTCGGTCCAGGCGCCGGCCGGAGTTGAGGTCGGGGATGGGGTCGGGTCGGTCATTGACATAGGTGTAAGCAGCGGTTTCGGACCGTGCAAGAGTCAGACCTTCAGCTGCCTTGGCAGATGCCTGGTCCAGGTGACCAGCACCGACACCGCGAAGATGCCGAGATCAAGCGCGGCCAGGACACGCTGCGGCGTCAGGTCGGCGCGGTCATGGGTGATGATCCGGATATCGGCGGTCGGATGGCGCACGACAAGCGTCAGCAGCAAAGCCGCGGCAACGATCAGGCCAATTCGACGGTCGCGCACCAGACGCTCCTTTTCCGTAGATCAGCCCCCGTAACGATCCGGGTGTACCGATCGAACGGCATGACGGCAAGTGAAGCTCAGGCCGCAGCGGCCCTTTTCAGTTGCTGTGATCCTGCGGCGCGGACCCGGTCGCGACCAGCTTCCTTGGCGGCGAACAGCGCGCGGTCGGCGGCGCGGTATAGCGCTTTCCAGTCCGACTCTTTGTGCAGCGGGCCGACGCACACGCCGATGCTGGCGGTGACCATCAGATCGAACGGCATCCGCCCGCTGCGGAATCCGGCAAGGATCACTTCGGGTTCGATCGGGCGGTCGCATTGCGTGACCACGGCGAATTCCTCGCCGCCGATCCGCGCCACCAGCGCGTGCGGGTGCGTGGTCGCGCGCAGGATCCGCGCGACCACGCGCAGCACCTCGTCACCGCCGTCATGGCCAATCGTGTCGTTGACGCGCTTGAAATTGTCGATGTCGATCAACAGCAGCGTCTGGTCTCCCGCACGCCCGATCGCGCGGTGGAGGAAAGCGCGGCGGTTGAGCAGGCCGGTCAGCGGGTCGGTATCGGCGAGGAGCCGCGCGGCAATCTCCTGTTCGCGCGCTTCATCGCGCTCCCGGCTGATCATCAGGATGCGATAGGCGATCGCCATCGACGACAGCACCGCCTCGATCGCCATCGAAGCGACGGTCGAATTATCGAGCCAGAAGCTATAGGGCAGCAGGTTGAAGCTGTACGCGGTGCGTGTCGCGGCGAGCCCGATCGGCACTGACCAGGCGGCCACGAACAGCCACAGATAGGGACTGCGGTGCCGCCAGGCGCTGTACAGGATCGGCATGATCGACAGGATCAAAAAGCCGAAGCCGAGCGAATAGGCGGTGTCGAACACCCGCATTCCCCAGGGCGCGAGCAGCGCCAGGCCAAGTGACGGTAGCGCCACCGCCACTGAAGCGATCCGGGACAGCGCACGCAGGCGCGGCGTCATCACGCCCTGTTCGAAGAAATAGCCGAGAAATGCGACCGCTGACACGCCGACCATCGCCAGCGTCACGTAATTGATGCGCAGTCGTGCCCGGTTGTCGATGTCGTTGAAAGCCCAGGCCAGCGCGCCCGACGACGAGAAGGCATAGAGCATCAGCGCGACGAGCATCATACAATAGAGCGGCAGATAGTCCTGGCGCAGAGCCCGGGCCAGGCCGAGATTGTAGAGCAGCAGCGCGAGGCACAGGCCGCCGAACCCGGAGTAGATCGCGGCCAGGACGATATTGGACATCGCCGTTTCGGTCCCGGTCGCGATCGTCGCGCCAAGCACGATGCCGCGCAAGTTCATGCTGCCCTCGACATGCCATAACAGCCGCACCACGGGGGCGTCGCGCCGCGGCAGCCAGCGGTGTACGATCGCGCCGAGTTGCAGATGGCGCGTCGCCGAATGGGCATCGGTGCGGATCGTCGCGACCTTGCCATCGGCATAGAGCGCATAGAGTGTCATGCTGTCCTGCCACTGGCTGAGCACGCGCACACCGATTCGCTGGCGTGTATCGGCGACCGAGACCGGCTGGCTGATCGCCCAGAAATCCCCTGAGCCGAATTTCGGCTGCGGTGTCGTGCAATCGAAAGCGGCGGGCGACCGCAACAGGGTCGCGGCGGTCATGCCAGGCGCGGCGCGAAGGATGCAGGTGTGGATCGGCTTGCCCACCGTTCCGGCCTGAGCGTGCGCGGGCGTGCTTGTCGCGAACAACGTCGCGAAGCTTAGGCAGATCAACGCCAACAGATTGAAAAACAAAGCCCGAAGCATGCGGGTGTTGTAACCCGAGATGCCGAACAGAAGGTAAAGAGCGGCGCCTTGCCGGGCCGATCGATCTACGGGGCAAGGCAGCGGGCCCCCGCTCTCGCGGGGGTGACAGGGGAGGGCGCAGCTAAACCATCGAATGGATGCGTTCCGCATACAACAAAAGGGCCGGACTTTCGCCCGGCCCTCCTGCATCATTAGCGAACGTAGTTACTTCGCGCTGACGGTTTCGGCCTTGCCTTTTTTCTTGGGCTTTTTCGGTGCCGCGGCGATGACTTCGAAGACCAAGGCGCCGTCCTTCATCTTCACCGTCACTTCGCCGCCATGGACCAACTTGCCGAAAAGCAATTCCTCGGCGAGCGGCTGTTTGATCTTTTCCTGGATCAACCGGCCCATCGGGCGCGCGCCGTAGAGCTTGTCATAACCCTTGGTGGTCAGCCACGCCTTGGATTCGTCGTCGAGATTGATGTGCACATTGCGGTCGGCAAGCTGCAGTTCGAGCTGGAGGATGAACTTCTCCACCACCCGCGCGACCACGTCGGTCGGCAGGTAGCTGAACGGCACGATCGCATCCAGCCGGTTGCGGAACTCCGGCGTGAACATCTTCTGCACCGCCTGTTCGTCCTCGCCTTCGCGCGACAGCTGACCGAAGCCAAGCGTCTCGCGCGCCATGTCGGACGCGCCGGCATTGGTCGTCATGATCAGGATGACGTTCCTGAAATCGACGGTCTTGCCGTGGTGGTCGGTCAGCTTGCCGTTGTCCATCACCTGCAACAGGATGTTGAACAGGTCGGGATGCGCCTTTTCGATTTCGTCGAGCAGCAGCACCGAATGCGGCTGCTGATCGACCGCGTCGGTCAGCAGACCGCCCTGGTCATAACCGACATAGCCGGGAGGCGCACCGATCAGCCGGCTGACCGAATGGCGTTCCATATATTCCGACATGTCGAAGCGCTGCAGCGGGATGCCCATGATGCTGGCAAGCTGCTTGGCGACTTCGGTCTTGCCGACGCCGGTCGGGCCGGTGAACAGATAATTGCCGATCGGCTTGTCGGGATCGCGCAAGCCAGCACGACTGAGCTTGATCGCCGAAGCGAGCTTCTCGATCGCGGCATTCTGGCCGAATACCACTCGTTTGAGATCGGTCTCCAGGCTTTCCAGCGCCTTGGTGTCGTCGGTCGAGACCGATTTCGGCGGAATGCGCGCCATCGTTGCGATCACTGCCTCGATCTCGCGCGTGGTGATCGTTTTCTTGCGCTTGTTCGGTGGCACCAGCATCTGCATCGCGCCGACTTCGTCGATCACGTCGATCGCCTTGTCGGGCAATTTGCGGTCGTTGATGTAGCGCGCGCTCAGTTCCACCGCCGACTTGATCGCGTCGGGAGTGTATTTGACCGAGTGATGATTCTCGAACGCGGTGCGCAAGCCGGTCAGGATCTTGATCGTGTCCTCGATCGTCGGTTCATTGACGTCGATCTTCTGGAAGCGCCGCAGCAATGCACGGTCCTTCTCGAAGTGATTGCGGAATTCCTTGTAGGTGGTCGATCCGATGCACCGGATCGTGCCGCCCGACAAAGCCGGTTTCAGCAGATTCGACGCATCCATCGCACCGCCGCTGGTCGCGCCCGCACCGATCACGGTGTGGATCTCGTCGATGAACAGGATCGCATCGGGCAGCTTTTCGAGCTCGTTGACGACCGCTTTCAGCCGCTCCTCGAAATCGCCGCGATACCGCGTACCAGCCAGCAGCGCGCCCATGTCGAGCGAATAGATGACCGCGGGCAGCAGCACTTCGGGCACGTCGCCTTCGACGATCTTGCGCGCCAGGCCTTCCGCGATCGCGGTTTTGCCGACGCCGGGATCGCCGACATAGAGCGGATTGTTCTTCGAACGGCGACACAGGATCTGCACGGTGCGATCGACCTCGGGCCCGCGCCCGATCAGTGGATCGACCTTGCCGTTCCTGGCCTTTTCATTGAGATCGACGGTGAACTGCTTGAGCGCGCTTTCGCTCTTGCCCTTATCGCCGCCCGGTTTCTGCGCCTTTTCTTCTTCCGCGCCCTTCACTTCGCGCGCTTCGGGAACAGCGCCACCCTTGCCGACGCCGTGCGAGATGAAGCTGACGGCATCGAGGCGGCTCATGTCCTGCTGCTGGAGGAAATAGACGGCGTAGCTTTCGCGCTCGCTGAACAAGGCGACGAGAACATTGGCGCCGGTTACTTCGTCGCGGCCCGAAGACTGCACGTGGAGGATGGCGCGCTGCACGACGCGCTGGAAACCGCTGGTCGGCGAAGGATCGGTGGCCGCGTCGACCTTCAGCGCCTCAAGCTCGGTGTCGAGATAGTGCGCGACGGTTGCTTTGAGCTCGCCGAGATCGACGCCGCATGACGACATGACGTTCGACGCATGCTCGTCATCGACCAAAGCGAGCAGCAGATGCTCCAGCGTCGCATATTCGTGGCGACGCGACGACGCGGCTTCGAGCGCCTTGTGCAGCGTGGTCTCGAGCGCGGAAGCGAAACTAGGCATTCAGGTTACTCCCATTCGGGCATCGGGGCGGGCCGCTGCGAATGCGGACGGCCCTTTCCACTAATGTTGGAAGGCAAGGCGCCCGCATCAAGCACTTGAAAAACGCCCCGGCTCTTCCAGCCTGCCGGAGCGCCAATGCTCATCGCTTGAATAGCTCGTTAGCGCTTTCGCGATGGTTAACGGCGCGTTGCATCTTTCCGCGCGTGCGCTCGATTTCCGCCTCCAGTGCCGCGATGCGCCCCTCGAGCTCGGCAACCGACAGCGGGTCGAGATCCTGCCGGGTCAGCTCGGCCAGCGGGTCGCCGCCTCTTTTCGGAAGGATCTCGTCCAAATCCATGATCGACAACGTTGACCGCACGAACCGCGATGTCAATAACGCGACCGGCCAGAGTGATTTTATCCGGCGAAATGGGGCGGCGGATCGATGAACGATATTCCAACGATGATGCAGGCGATCGACCCGGAAGCTCCCGGAGGGCCGGAGGTGATGCGCGTCGTCCAGCGCCCGGTGCCGGTGCCCGGTCCCGGCGAAGTGCTGGTCCGCGTCGCCGCCGCAGGGGTCAACCGGCCCGAGGTGATGCAGCGCAAGGGCCTCTACCCGCCGCCGCCCGGCGCACCGTCGATTCTCGGCATGGAGATATCCGGGACGGTGGTGGCGCTTGGCGATGGTGTCATGGCCGAGGCACTTGGCCAGCCGGTGTGCGCGCTGATCAGTGGCGGCGCTTATGCCGACTACGCCGTCGCGCCCTGGGGTCAGTGCCTGCCGGTGCCCGAAGCGCTGTCGATGGTCGAGGCGGCGGCGATGCCCGAGACGCTGTTCACCGTGTGGACCAATTTGTTCGAGCGCGGTTACGCGTCGGAGGGCGACGTGGTGCTGGTCCATGGCGGCACCAGCGGCATCGGCACGATGGCAATCGCGCTCGCCAATCTATTTGGCCTGACCATCATCGTCACCGCCGGCTCGGACGAGAAATGCGCCGCAGCCAGGGCGTTGGGCGCGGATCATGCGATCAATTACAAGACGCAGGATTTCGTCGCCGAGGTGAAGGCGATCACCGATGGCAAGGGCTGCGCGGTGGTGCTCGATATGGTCGGTGGCGATTACCTGCCGCGCAACATGCAGTGCCTCGCCGATGACGGCCGCCACGTCTCGATCGCGGTGCAGGGCGGCCTGACTGCGACGATCCCGATCTTCGAGATCATGCGCCGCCGCCTGACTCTGACCGGATCGACGCTGCGTCCGCGTGACACCGTGTTCAAGAGCCTGGTCGCCGACGAACTGGCGCGCACGGTGTGGCCGCATGTCGAGGCCGGGCGGCTGAAGCCGGTGATCGACCGGACATTTTCGCTGGCTGAGGCACCGGCCGCGCATGAGCGGATGGAGGCAGGCGACCATGTCGGCAAGATCGTACTGGTGATGATGGCGTAGAGTGCGCCTCGCGGGTTGCGGAGAAGAAGCGGGATGCCCGCGTGCGCGGGCATGACGGCTGTGGAGAGGCTCCGCTAACCATCTGTATCGCCACTCTGGTTCCGATTTCGGTAGCGCGCGCAGCATGGGGCACTACAATTGCCGCCATGGGCAGGGTGGCATGTTAGCGTTTCTCGGGGCGCCGGAAAATTTCGTCTTCGTTTCGGCCATCGTCCTGATGCTGTTGATCGGCGTCGTGCAACTGGTCGGGCTTGGCCATGACGCGCACATCGACGGCGATTTCGATTCGCATCCCGATCTGCTCAGCTGGCTTGGGGTCGGAAAGTTGCCGCTGCTGATGCTGCTGGTCGTGTTCCTCGCCATGTTCGGCATGATCGGGCTGATCGGGCAGCAGGCGATCCATGACAGCACCGGCGCGTTGCTCGATCCGTGGTTCGCAATTCCCGCCGCACTCGCCGCCGCACTACCCGCAACCGGTCTCGCCGCCCGCGGACTCGCGCGCATCCTGCCGCGCGATCACACCACCGCCATTTCGCTCGACGATCTGGTGGGGGAGGCGGGCAGCATCGTCACGGGTCGTGCCGCTTATGGCTCGCCCGCCCGTGCGCGGGTCGAGGACGAGCATGGCCAGGCCCATTACGTCATGGTCGAGCCCAACGCGCCCGACCAGGTCTTCGAGGAAGACGAGCGAATCCTGCTCGTGCGCCGCGAGGGCCAGATCTTTCGTGCCATTTCCCGCGGCGACCATCGCCTGCCGTATATCGGAGTCTGATCGCAATGAACGACGTCGTAACCCAGTCCGGGTCGATCATACCTTATCTGATCTATGCCGGCGTCGGCCTTGCCGCGCTGCTCATTCTCGGCTTGATCCTCGCCAAACTCTACAAGCGCGCCTCGAAGGAAATCGGCTTTGTGCGCACCGGTTTCGGTGGTGAAAAGGTCGTGATCAACGGCGGCGCGCTGGTCCTGCCGGTGTTCCATGAGACGATGCCGGTCAACATGAACACGGTCCGCCTTGCGGTCGAACGCAAGAACACCGACGCGCTGATCACGCTCGACCGGCTGCGCATCGACGTGAAGGCTGAATTCTACGTCCGCGTGCGTCCCGACGCGCAGTCGATCGCGACCGCCGCGCAGACGCTGGGCATGCGCACCATGCATCCCGATGCGCTGAAGGAGCTGGTCGAGGGCAAGTTCGTCGATGCGCTGCGCTCGGTTGCCGCCGGCATGACGATGAACCAGCTGCACGAACAGCGCGCCGATTTCGTGCAGAAGGTGCAGCAAGTGTCGTCCGCCGATCTGGCGATGAACGGCCTTGAGCTCGAATCCGTCTCGCTGACCGGGCTCGACCAGACCTCGATCGAGCATTTCAACGCCAATAACGCGTTCGACGCCGAGGGCCTGACCAAGCTGACCGAGCAGATCGAGCTGCGCAAGAAAGCGCGCAACGACATCGAGCAGGACACGCGGATCCAGATCGAGACCAAGAACCTCGAGGCCGAGCGCCAGTCCTTCCTGATCGGCCGCGATACCGAATTCGCCCGGCTCGAACAGGAGCGCGAGATCGAATTGAAGCGTGCCGGCCAGGCATCCGAGGTCGCGCGCGAACAGGCGCTGCGCACGCGCGAAGCCGATCAGGCCAAGATCGAGGCCAAGCAAAAGGTCGACAGCTCGCAGATCGAGGCCGATCGCGCGGTCAAGGAAGCGCAGATCGCACAGGAACAGGCGCTCGCGCTGGCCCGGCAGGAGCAGCAGATCGCGGTGCAGAACAAGAGCCGCGAAGAGAGCCAGTCGCGCGCCGAGGCCGACAAGGCGCGTGCCGAAGCCGTCGCTGCGGAGGAACAGGTCGCCACGGCGCGCGAAACCGAGATCGCCGAGCGCGAGAAGCGCATCGAGCTGATCGACGCGTCGCGCGAAGCCGAACGCGCCGCGATCGGCATCAAGGTGCAGGCCGAGGCCGAGAAGCAAGCCGCAGCCGACCGCGGTGAGGCGGTACGGCTGACCGCCCAAAGCGAGGCCGAGGCAGCCAAGCTCAGGGCCGAAGGAGACCGGGTCCGTTTCGAAGTCGAGGCGGCGGGCCAACGCGCGGTCAACGAGGCGGCGAACCTGTTGTCGTCGGACCAGATATCGATGGCGACCAGGCTCGCGCTGTTGAAAGTGCTGCCCGAAATGATCCGCGAGGCGGCCAAGCCGATGGAGGCGATCGACAGCATCAAGATCGTCCAGGTCGAGGGACTGCAAGGCAATGGCGGTGCCGGCGTGGCGATCGACGGCGATGGCGGGAATAGCGGGGGCAACCTCGCCAATTCGGCGGTGTCGGCGGCGCTGCGCTACCGTGCCCAGGCGCCGTTGATCGACGGGCTGATGAAGGAACTGGGCATCGACGGCTCGTCGCTTGAGGCGATGACGCGATCAGTGGTGGTGGCCGTGCCCGTGGCGAGCCCGGCTGTGGTCCCAGCCCCGGTTTCGGGAGAAGATGACAAGTGATTCGTCACGTCGTGCTGGCATTGATCGTGCTGGCCTATGCCGGCACGGCCTATCTCTCGCCGCTGGAATGGAATGCCCGGAGCGTGCCGGAGATCGCGCATGTCGCCGATTTGCCGCCACAAACCGATCAGGCCAAGTTCGGCGAATTTCTCCGCTATACCGGCATTGCCGTAACCCGCGCGGCAAAGGCGCCGGTCACGAGCGAAAGTCCGGTCGAGCTTGGTTATTCGTTCCGTCAGATCAGCGTGATGCGCCTGCCGTTGATCGGTTATCGTGAGCTTGGTCTGGCGCTCTACCAGGAGCAGGCGGACGGCTATCGCATGGTGCCGCTCAACGACGATTATATCGCTGAGCTCGAGAAGGAGCCCGGCGCGCGGCTCGACACCAACTATATTTTCCCGTGGTGGAAATATGCCTGGGGCTGGCTGTTCGCAGTCGCGCTGATCGGCTGGTACCTGCTGCAACGTCGCGCCGAGCGCGCGGCGCGCGAGGCATCCGGGATTATCTAGGTAACGTGCGGGCCATATCCGCTTGGGCAGAGAGCGGTGCCCGGCTGTTCGTGCCAGCGGTCGGCGGCTACGGCTTGTTCGAACTCGGCGCGGCGCGGTGCGGCTCGGTCGATCATCTGCTCAGCCAGTTCGTGCAACGCCGCACGCAGCTCCGGCGGGTCGATCACTTCGATTTCCGGCCCGACCGCCAGCAGGTCGAGCGCCGCTTGTTCGGGCCGTTCGACCGGCAGGCTCAGCCGCACCCAGCCATCACTTTCCACCGGCCCGGCGGCTTGCACCGCGCGAACCGCATAGCCGCCGAGCCGGGTGAGCCGCTTCAAGCCGATCGGCGACGCGCGCAGCAGCGCATGCTCCTGTCGCAGCTCGTTTTCGAACCGCTCGGTTGCCTCCGACCAGAAAGCGGCAAGCTCGAACCGCGCGGGTCGTTCGAATAGCGTGTCGAGCGTCGTCGCCGACAGGATATTGGATACCTTGAAAATGCGGGTCTTGCCGCGCGCCGCGGCGACGCAATACCAGGCGCCGGCCTTCATCACTAAACCGAGCGGTTCGATCCGCCAGTCATGCGTCGCGGTCCAGCTTTCGTAGCGCATTTCGACCTCCCGCTGATCGAGCACTGCGCGTGTCAGGCGCGGCAGATGTTCGGCCGGCTGGTCGTCGCGGTACCAGTCGATCGGATCGAGATGGAAACGCGCACCGATCCGCGCCGCGCCGTCGATCGCGCCGGGGGTCAGCGACGCGAGCAGCTTGCCCCTGGCGCGCGATGCCGCCGGCCCCAGGCCGAGCGCCGCCGCCGGCCCGGGCAAGCCGATCATCAGCATCGCCTCCGCCTCGTCGCTGGCGAGCCCGGTCAGTCGCGTGCGATACCCGTCGAGCAGCTGGAACCCGCCGCCCGGACCACGATCGCCATAAACCGGCACCCCGGCCGCACTGAGTGAATCGACATCGCGATAGATCGTCCGCTCCGATACTTCGAATTCTTCGGCCAATGCCCTGGCGGTCAGCCGCGTGCGGAGCTGCAACAGGATCAGGATCGAGAGGAGCCGGCTGGCGCGCATGATTTTTGCACTATCCCCGATAATAGCTGACGGCCCTATAATAACTGACGAAAAGTGTCAGGTAGCACGGTCCATAGCTGTTCGCATCGAACGACAAAAGGACAGGGCAATGGCAAATATCGGACGCAGGATGGTTCTGCAGGGTGCGGCAGGATTGATGGTCGCACAAATCGCGCTGAGCGGCACGACGGCAAGCGCGGCGTCGCCGCCGCCCCAGCCGCTGGGCAAGCCGGGCGATTTCGACTTCCTCACCGGCGAATGGCGAATCCATAACCGCATGATCAAGCCCGGCACCGATAGCGAGTGGATCGAATTCCCCGGTGAGGCGACGGTCCGGCCGATCCTGGCCGGCGTATGCAGCGTCGAGGAACTGCGCATTCCGGCACGCAATTTCTCCGGCATGGGGCTGCGCCTGCTCGACGTCGAGAAAAAGATCTGGTCGGATCATTGGGTCGATGGCCGGTCGGGCGTGGTCACCGTGCCTGGCCAGACCGGCGTGTTCGTCGATGGTGTCGGCACCTTTATGTCGGAGGAAATGGATGGCGATACGCAGGTGACGGTGCACGGCATCTGGGACCGGATCACGCCGACCTCGTGCCGCTGGTATCAGCGCATGTCGCGAGACGGCGGCAAGCGCTGGAAGGAGAACTGGTTCATGGATTGGGCCCGGGTCGCCTGAGGGCTGGGGGCCTGAGGATCCGGAGCCCGAGGGTTCGGGGCAATGTTAGACAAGGCCTGCTTATCGATCGTCGCGTTCGTTTGATTTGACGCATCACGCCGCCACGTCATTAAAGGCACGCCAGCCGGGGAGCCGATATGTCCAGCCTGATCCTTCACGAATTCGCCAATTCGGGAAATTGCTACAAGATCCGCCTGACCGCCGCGCATCTCGGCATTGCGATCGAGCGGCGTGAATATGACATCATGGCGGGCGAGACGCGTACGCCAGCGTTCCTCGGCGGGGTCAATGCCAATGGCCGCATCCCGGTGCTCCAGGTTGGCGACCGTTTCCTGCCGGAGAGTGGTGCGGCCTGCCTGTATCTCGCGGAAGGATCGGCGCTGATCCCCGAAGACAGGTTCGAGCGCGCCGACATGATGCGCTGGATGTTCTGGGAACAATATAATCACGAACCCAATGTCGCGACCCTGCGCTTCTGGTATGTCTTTATCGGCGAGGATGCACTTGACGAGGTGCGACAGGCGCAGCTGCCGGCCAGGCGCGCGGCGGGCGACGCGGCGCTTGCCTTGATGGACGAACATCTCGCGACCCACGATTATTTCGTCGGTGATCGCCTGACGCTCGCAGATATCGCGCTTTATGCCTATACCCATGTCGCGGACGAGGGGCGGTTCGATCTCGCACGCTATCCGGCGCTCGGCAAATGGCTCGCCCGCGTCGCGGCGACACCTGGGCACGTCACACTAGATGCCTGAAATGCCACGAAACTGTCACGCTTCACGATTCTAAATGTAACACGATCTCGTCATAGCGGCATCCATTGGGGCAGCTATTCGGGGATACGTCATGAACGTCGTCACCAAGATCGCGATGGATGGTTCACTTGCGAGTTTCGGCGATTTCGCGAATTCCGACCCGGTGATCCCGGAGAAGATCGTGACGCAGCGGCGGCAATATCGCACGATCTGGATCTCCGACGTGCATCTCGGCACGCGCGGCTGCAACGCCGCGTTGCTGATCGATTTCCTCGACCATGTCGACAGCGAGACGATGTATCTGGTCGGCGACATCATCGACGGATGGCGGTTGAAGAAGAAGTTCTACTGGCCGTCGGCGCATAACGACATTGTCTGGCGGCTGTTCAAGCGCGCCAAGCGCGGCACTCGGATGATTTATATTCCGGGCAATCACGACGAGGTCTTCCGGCAATTCTCCGGGCTCGATTTCGGCGGCGTGTCGATCCGCCGCAAGGCGATCCACGAAACCGCCGATGGCCGCCGCCTGCTGGTCCTGCACGGCGACGAGTTCGACGCGATCACGCTCACCCACCGCTGGCTGGCGCATGTCGGCGATGTGGCGTATGAATTCATGATGGCCCTGAACCGCTGGGTAAACGCGTATCGACGCTTTTTCGACCTGCCTTACTGGTCGCTGTCGAAGCATGCGAAAGCCAAGGTCAAGAACGCGGTCGAATTCATTTCCAATTATGAGGAAGTGGTGGCGCAGGCGGCGGGCAGCCGCGGCGTCGACGGCGTGGTGTGCGGCCATATCCACACCGCCGAGTTCCGCGACATCGGCGGCGTGGAATATTATAATGACGGCGACTGGGTCGAGGGCTGCACCGCTTTGGTCGAGCATTTCGATGGCCGCATGGAATTGCTTCATTGGGCCGACGAGATCGCCAGGCGCGAGCTGCCCGATGACCCGCCGGGCCGAGCGACCGCGGAGATCGAGATGTTGGCGGCCTGACCAAGGTGCGGATCGCGATCGCCACAGATGCGTGGACGCCCCAGGTAAACGGGGTCGTGCGGACCCTGCAAATGGTCCGTGCCGAACTCGAACGTCAGGGACATGAGGTGCTGATCGTCTCGCCCGATCTGTTCTATTCGGTGCCGTGCCCGACCTATCCTGAAATCCGCCTCGCCTTTGCCAGCACTCATGCGGTGGGCAAGATGCTTGAGGATTTCGCGCCGCACGCGATCCATCTCGCGACCGAAGGGCCGGTGTGCGTCGCCGCGCGACGCTGGTGCCTAGCGCGGGAATTTCCCTTCACCACCGCTTATCACACGCAATTTCCGGATTATGTCGCGGCGCGCACGGGTGTAAATCCCGAATGGATCTGGCGCTACATCCGCTGGTTCCATTCGCCCGCGCAATCGATCCTCGCCTCGACCCCGTCGATCGTCGAGACGCTGAAGTCACATGACCTGACGCGGATCAAGCATTGGGGCAGGGGGGTCGATCTATCGGTGTTCGGCACCCATGTCGTACCCGACCCGGAGATCATGGCGCTGCCCGGCCCGATCCAGCTCTATGTCGGTCGGGTCGCGGTCGAAAAGAATATCGAGGCGTTCCTGCAGACGAGCCAGCTCGGCACCCGGGTGATCATCGGCGACGGCCCGGCGCGCGCGGCGCTAGAGGCGAAATATCCCGAAGCGAAATTTCTTGGGCCCCGCTTCGGCGCCGATCTCGCCGCCTGTTATGCCGCCGCCGACGTGTTTGTGTTTCCGAGCAAGACCGACACGTTCGGGCTGGTGATGATCGAGGCGCTGGCTTGCGGCGTGCCGGTCGCGGGTTATCCGGTAACCGGCCCGATCGACATATTGACGCCCGGGACCGGCGCGATGGACGTCGACCTCGACATGGCGATCGCCACCGCGCTGACCCGCGACCGCCCCGCCTGTGCCGCCTATGGCCGGACCTTCACCTGGGAAGCGAGCGCGCATCAATTCCTGAGCGCGCTCGTCCCCGCGTTCGACGCGGCGTCGATCGCGGCCTGAGGCAAAAAGGTTTCAGGGGCGCCACCCGACTTCGATCAGGATGCGGCCCGGGGCAAAGCAATAGAATACCCAGCCGCCGCGGATCGCGCTGGGCGTATTCCAGATCTCCGCATCCGCCGCGGCCAGCCTGGCGTGGAGCGCGTCCACCGCCTCGCGCTGCGGCAGGATAAAGCCGATATGATAGGTCGCACGGCCGATCGACACCTGGTCCGAGCCACCGAATTTCGCGATCGGCCGGCTGATCACCAGCTCAAGGCCGGCATCGTCGGTCAGGATCGCCAATCCGTCATTGCCGCGCGTTTCGACTTCGCTGAAGCCGAAATGGTCGATCAGGAAATCGCGGGTCGCGGCGATATCGGGCACGTGAAGGTCGAGATGGTTCAGTCGCATTGTATCGCTCCAAAAAAGAGCTCGCGCTGGAACCAGGGACGACCGGCACACCCAACGCGAGCCCCCGGGCACAGGCCGGGCTCGCGTCGTGGGTTCTCACGCGGATGCGTGGAGCAGAGCTTCCGATTGGAAGGGGTCGGGCTTACCGTGATCCGACCCTGCCTTTTTCGACGGGGTGATGATAACCTTTCGGACCGGACAGCGCAAACCCGAAGCATGACGATCTTGTCGATTGCACGAAACCGCCCGATTCCCAAACCCGGTTAGACGACCGAACGCGCTACGCTTGCCACCCCGCGTCATCCGCAGTAAGTCGGGCGTCAGCACATGGCCGCTCCGAAAGGGGCGGCCCTTTCTGTTTTTAAGGAGTTCCCCCATGGCTCAGCCGCTCATGCCGCATGCGACCGCGTCGTGGCTCGTCGACAATACCTCGCTCTCGTTCGAGCAGATCGCGGAATTCTGCGGCCTGCACATCCTCGAAATCCAGGCGATCGCCGACGATACCGCCGCGACCAAGCTTACCGGCCGCGACCCGGTGCGCGCACACGAACTGACGCAGGAAGAAATCGACAAGGGTCAGGCCAACCCCGATTATTCGCTGCAGATCCTCAAAGGGCCCGAGCAGGTCCGCCGCACCAAGGGGCCGCGCTACACGCCGGTTTCGAAGCGTTCGGACAAGCCCGACGGCATCGCCTGGATCATCCGTAACCACCCGGAGATCACCGATGGCGCGATCGGCAATCTGATCGGCACGACCCGCACCACGATCGCCGCGATCCGCGACCGCAGTCACTGGAATATCGCCAATATCACGCCGAAGGATCCGGTGACCCTGGGTCTGACGACACAGCGCGAACTCGACGCGGCGGTCGGCAAGGCGGCCAAGGCGGCCGGCCTCGAAGCACCGGTCGATACCCGGCTTGAGGGCGACCGCGAGGCGCTGATCATCGAATTGCGCGCGCAGCGTGCACAGGCCGCGCTCGACGCCGAGGCGGTCGAGGCGGGCGACGTGCCGGTCTCCGCCGAACCGACCGCCGACACGCTGTTCAAGCGCTAAAGCTGTTCCCGCTCATCTTGCTTCCTCCCTTCCAGGAGGACAGCAGGATGCGGTGCCGAGCGATCCGGCAACAATTCGCGCGTGACTAACCTCGCATTCCGTTGCTACCCGCAACCTATGTCGACCGCGCCCCAATCCGATGCCGCCTTCGTTCCCGACGAGAGCTTCGTGCCCACCAGCCACAAGGGGCTGACCTACCCGTTCGGCGGCGCGGAGCCGGCCGATGGCGGTGTGATGACCGTCGCCGAGGGCGTGCGCTGGGTCCGGCTCAAGGTCCCCGGGCCGCTCAAACACGTCAATTGCTGGCTGCTCGACGACGCCACTCCGGAAGCGGGGGAGGGCGTCGCATTGATCGACACCGGCATGAATACGACCGATGCGCGCACCGCGTGGAAGACGGTGTTCAAGGGCCCGCTTGCCGGCATGCGCGTCACGCGGATGATCGGCACGCATTTCCATCCCGATCATATCGGCCTGGCCGGCTGGATGTGCGATCATCACGGCGCACCGCTGGTGATGACGCGCGGCGAATGGCTGACCGCGCAGATGCTCGTCGCCGATGCGCGCGACGCGATTCCGACGGAGGTCACCGCGATGCGCGTCGCGGCCGGCTGGAGCGATGAACAGATCGCTCATGCGGCGGAGCGCGGCTGGGCCGGCTTCCGTCGCATTGTCACGCCGATGCCGCTCAGCTTCACGCGGATCAAGGATGGCGACACGCTGACCATCGGCGGGCGCGATTGGCGGATCGTGGTCGGCTCCGGCCACAGCCCCGAACATGCCTGCCTGTACGACGAAGCCGCCGGAATCCTGATCGCGGGCGATCAGGTGCTGCCGCGGATCAGCCCCAATGTCTCGCTCGGCGTCACCGAACCCAATGCCGACCCGCTCGGCGAATGGTTCGATTCGATCGCAAAGCTCAAACTGCTGCCCGATCATCTGCTCGTGCTGCCCGGACATGGCGACCCGTTCACCGGCCTTCATGCGCGGCTCGATGCGATGGACCGCGAACATCGCGAGCGGCTCGACGAACTCGAAGTTTTCCTCGCCGAACCGCGCCGCGCGGTCGATGTCTTCGGTCGCCTGTTCCGCCGCGCGATCGGCCCGGACATGCTCGGCATGGCGACGGGAGAGGCGCAGGCGCACCTCCGCCGGCTCGAGGTAGAGGGTCGGGCGGTCAAGGACGTGGTCGACGGCGTGTGGTGGTATCGCGCGATCTGAGGCGTGCGGCGGGTCAGTGCGCGTCGTTTAGGACAGCACTTCCAGACCGTGTTTCTGTACGATGGTCAGCAATTTCAGCGCCATGCCGCTCGGTCGCTTGGCGCCGCTTTCCCACTTTTCCACCGTACTCCTGCTAGTATTCAGGTAGCGCGCGAAGACTGGTTGGCTGACATGGTGGCTTTCGCGTAACTCCTTGATGTCAGCGGGAACGATCTCGACCGGAACGTCGAGGCAGGCGGCATCAAAACGCCTCATCGTCGCCTTGTCGGCGGTCCCGGCGCGATACATGTCCGACACATTGCTGTGGATTGCCTCACAGGCATCGCTTTTGAACTTACGCTTTGTCGGCATGGCAAATCTCCGTGATAACTTTTGCCCGAAGGTCGGTTGCGATATCGGCATCCGTCTTTTGGCCATATAAATCGGCGAGTTCGCGAAAGGCGTGCAACTCACCATCGTCGATATTGGCCCGGTCCTTTTTCGCGAAAAGATAGGCATAGATCCAATAATCGCCGCCTTTCGCAAGAACGATCCTTCGATGCATATTTTTGTTCAGGCGCTTTTTGAACACCCCTTCGCCAAGGTCGTCGGCCTTTCCCTCGCGGACCTGTCTAATGGCGTCGCAAAGTTCGGCATCCGCGATGCGCGCTTTGCGCGCTGCTTTTGCGAACCATGAGGTTTTGAAAGTCCGCTCCACCGGCATCTCAAAAATATAGCACTGGGTGCTATATAATTCAAGCCGGTGCTTGTCCCCGCGCTCACTATGGCGTTTGGACAAGCTCGGTGCGAACGGGGTAGGGATGAAGAATACGCCGGGGGGCGACTCGTATCCGGAGCCACCGATGTCCGACATCCGCGACCGCGCCATTCAGATCTACGACGCCTTCACTCATGAACATCGCGATCGCCGCACCCTGTTGCGCCAGATGGCGGTGCTCGCCGGATCGGTCGCCGCCGCCGAGACACTGATCGCGGGGATTGCCGCGTCGCCCGCCGCCGCCGCGATGATCGACCCCGCCGACCCGCGTCTGGTCACGCGCAAGGACTTTTATAATATCGGTCCGGGCCGGAACATGACCGGGTATTTCGCCGCGCCGCGCGATGCCAGGGGTGCGGGCGCGGTCGTCGTGGTGCATGAAAATCGCGGCCTCACTCCACATATCGAGGATGTCGCGCGGCGCGTCGCGCTGGCCGGTTACTTCGCGGTCGCACCCGATTTCCTGTCCGATCAGGGTGGCACGCCGGCCGACGAGAACGCCGCGCGCGACCTGATCGGCAAGGCCGATTACGGCGCGGTAATCGCCAATGCGATCGGCACGATCGCACGGCTGAAGACGCGTGAGCACGGCAATGGCGAGGCGGGGATCGTCGGCTTTTGCTGGGGCGGCGCGCTGGTCGACCGCGTCGCGATCACGGCCGGCGACGCATTGTCGGCGGGCGTGTCCTATTACGGGCCGGCCCCCGCGCCGGAGGAAGCGGTCAAGGTACAGGCGCCGCTGCTGCTCCATTATGCCGGCAAGGACACCCGCGTCGCCGCGACCGGTGGTCCCTGGACCGAGGCGCTCAAGGCGGCGGGCAAGGATGTGACCGCCTATACCTATGATGGCGTCGATCATGCCTTCAACAACGACACGTCGAAGGAACGCTATGACGAGGCGGCGGCCAGGCTCGCCTGGGATCGTACGGTAGCGTTCTTCCACAGCCATCTTGACGGCTGAGAGCTTGTTTGAAAACTCGCGGGAGAGCGAGTTCTGAAGGCGGTTCCGGTCCGCTCCCCCTCCCGACCACCCACAGCGTATCCTGAATGGGTGGTCGGGAGGGGGAGCGGGCCGGAACCGCCGAAATGCGCCTTCAGCGCATTTTTAAACAGACTCTGACGCGCAAATGTTCCACTTGTGTTCCAGAACAATGAAGCGGAGAGTTCGATGAGCCTGATCTTCTATACCAACCCGATGTCGCGCGGCCGGATCATTCGCTGGATGCTGGAGGAGACCGGCGCCGATTATGAAACCGTCGTGCTCGACTTCGCCTCGACCATGAAGGACGACGCGTATCTGGCGATCAATCCGATGGGGAAAGTGCCGGCGATCGTCCATAACGGCCATGTCGTGACTGAGGGCGCGGCGATTTGCGCCTATCTCGCCGATGTGTTTCCGGATGCGGGCCTTGCCCCGCCGACCGCCGACCGGGCGGATTATTATCGCTGGCTGTTCTTCGCCGCGGGTCCGACCGAACAGGCGGTCAGCAACAAGGCGATGGGATTTACCCCGACCGCCGACCAGGGCCGCACGGCCGGTTACGGCAATTTCGACTTGATGGTCGATGTGCTCGAACAGGCGGTGTCGGCGCATCCCTATATCGCCGGCGACCGTTTCACTGCCGCTGATGTCTATGTCGGATCGCAGGTCGCATGGGGTTTGCAGTTTGGCACCTTGCCCAAACGCGACGCGTTCGACGCCTATGTAGCGCGGCTCGTCTCGCGCGAAGCCTATCAGCGCGCCGGTGCCAAGGATGACGCCTTGATGCCCGCGCCGGCGCCCGCCGCTTGATCATCACCGCACTGGCGCTGCTCGCCGCCGCGCTGGTGCGGCCGGAGGACGACAGGGGCTCGCTCGTGCCCGATTGCGGCACCGCGATGCCGGTCACCCGTGCCTTGCTCGGCAAATTGCCGAACGGCCGCTTCATCGGTTCGGGCATGGCAAAGGGCGGCGCAGTGCTGATCGGCGATCTCGACTCTGTGCATCACGGCAGCGTCGCATTCATGCGCAGCGGTCCGCGCTGGCGCGGCTGGGCGGTCCTCGGCAGCGCGTCCACCGTTGCCGCCTATCGCGCACCACGGAACGGCAACGTGTTCATATGGGCGATGATCGATGTCGAAGGGGCTGGACCGGGCCTGACCCAGATCATGCTGCCGGCCAATGGTGCGCGGCCGCGCTGTACGACGATCGACTGGCCCGCAGAACTCAACCGCCCAGCCTATGAAAGCGAATTTCTCGGCTTCGACAATTTCGCGCTCGACGCAAAGGGGCGCGGCAGCCTGACCGGCACCGCGGTGATCGAGCGCGACGGCAAGCCGCAACGCTGGTCCTATCGTTATACCACACGCGATGGCGGCCGTAGCTGGAGCGCACCACGCCGCGTCCGGGACATCACCGCCGGGCCCAGCGTCTATCGCCGCGTCGATGCCGCACCGGCAACTCTGATCGCGAGCTTGCGCGCGCAAGCCGGAGCGCGCTGACTTCGGGTCGCCCCAGGTGACTTGCCAAGCCGCGGGGCGGGCGGCAGGAACCGGATGTCATGGTACGGGAACACCTGGATGCTCGCTAATCTGGAACGCTGGTTCGAAAACGGCCTGTTCGCCTCGCGCTGGCTGCTCGCGCCCTTTTATGTCGGGCTGATCGTCGCGGTGCTGATTCTGCTCGGCGTGTTCGCGCGTGAACTGCTCTATTCCGTGCCGCATATGATGGGCCTGTCGGTCGAGGCGGCGATCCTCAAAGTGCTGTCGCTGCTCGACCTGGTGCTCGCCGCGAACCTAGTGGTGATCGTGATTCTCGCCGGTTACGAGAATTTCGTGTCGAAGATCGACACCGCCGGTCATGAAGATCGTCCGGGCTGGATGGGCACGACCAGCTTCGCCGGGCTGAAGCTGAAACTCTATGCGTCGATCGTCGCGATCTCGGGCATTCAACTGCTCAAGACCTTCATGGGCATCACCAGCAAGCCGGTCGACGGCGAATCGCTGATGTGGATGACGATCATCCACTTCGCCTTCGTGATCACCGCGGTGCTGTCCGCGCTGACCGACTTCCTGTCCGCCCGCAGCAAGGGCGCGGTGGGATAGGGCGTTTTCGAGCTGGTTGGATCCACCCCCGTTGGTTTCGAGCGAAGTCGAGAAACAGGCCATAAACGCTGCGAAAGGTTTCTCGACTTCGCTCGAAACGAACGGAAAGGGGTGATACTGTTCAGCAGACAAATGCTCTGAAACACCCTCCTTGAGCGGAGCGGCGAGGGTCAGCTTTCACGCCGCCCCGGCAACGCCGCCATCACCGCATCGCGCCACGCCGCCGATCCACTGGTCCAGCCGGCGATCTCGTCGATCGTCCGCGCGCATCCCGCGCACAATCCGGTCACGTCGTCGATCTCGCAGATATTGATGCACGGACTTTCAATCCGAACCACGGGCATTAATTCGAAAATGCCGTCCACGCCAATCAGTCGATAATGAGCTTGGCGTTCAGGAAGCTCGGCATCGGGCCGTTCCAGCCATCATCGGGCCCATCGTCGGGCTCGCGGCGGGTGTCGCGCACCGGACGGTCATCGCGCGCGGGACGTTCTTCACGTGCGGCACGTTCCTCACGGGGCGGCCGAGCCTCACGCGCCGGCCGCTCTTCGCGAGCAGGCCGCTCTTCACGAGTTGGCCGTTCCTCGCGAGCGGGCCGGGCTTCGCGCGCCGGACGCTCTTCGCGCGGGGGCCGTGCCTCGCGCGGCGCACGTGGGGTGCGGGCAGGGGCCTCATCCGCCGGCGCATCGGCCTCGGCCGGTGCCGCCTTGGGCGCACGGCCCTTGGCGGCCGGCTTGGCGCGCGATCGGCCGCGCGGCGTCGCGCCATCATCGTCGGCCGCGGCGATATCGGTCGCGCCTTCGTAACGGTCGATCTTCAGGCCCGTCAGCTTTTCGATATTCTGGATATTCTCGGCGTCTTCCGACGTCACCAGCGTAAAGGCGACGCCGGTCGCGCCCGCCCGGCCGGTGCGGCCGATGCGGTGGACATAATCATCCGGATGCCACGGCGCGTCGAAATTGAAGACGTGGCTCACGCCCTTGATGTCGAGCCCGCGCGCGGCAACGTCGGACGCGACCAGGATGTTGACGTCGCCCGCCTTGAACCGGTCGAGTTCGGCGATGCGCTGCGACTGTTCCATGTCGCCATGGATTTCCGACGACCGGAAACCCTGGCGCTGCAGCGCCTTGTTGAGCTCACGCACCGTGGTCTTGCGGTTGGAAAAGATGATCGCGGTGCGCACATCCTCGGCACGCAACAGCTCGGTCAGCTTCTCGCGCTTCTTGGACGACGTGACCGGCACGATCCATTGCTTGATGTTGATGTTCGCCGTGGCGGGCCGCGCGACCTCGATCGTCTTGGGATTGTCGAGGAACTTGTCGGCCAGCTTCTTGATCGGCGGCGGCATCGTCGCGGAGAAAAGCAGGGTCTGGCGCTGCTTGGGCAGCTTGGTGCAGATTTCCTCGATATCGGGGATGAACCCCATGTCGAGCATGCGGTCGGCTTCGTCGATCACCAGCAGCGAACAACCGTTGAGCAGGATCTTGCCGCGCCCGAACAAATCCATCAGCCGGCCCGGCGTCGCGATCAGCACGTCGACGCCCTTTTCCAGCGCCTTTTGCTGGTCGGTCATCGACACGCCGCCGATCAGCAACGCCATCGAAAGCTTGTGATACTTGCCGTATTTCTCGAAATTCTCCGCGACCTGCGCGGCGAGTTCGCGCGTCGGCTCCAGGATCAGCGATCGCGGCATGCGCGCGCGGCTGCGCCCCTCGCCCAGGATGTCGATCATCGGCAGGACAAAGGCGGCGGTCTTGCCCGTGCCGGTCTGTGCGATGGCGACGATATCGCGCATCATCAGGATGCTCGGGATTGCGCTCGCCTGAATCGGAGTCGGCTCGGTATAGCCGGACTCGTTCACGGCCTTGAGAAGTTCGTCGGAGAGGCCGAGATCGGCAAAAGTCATGCGGTATCCGGAAAAAACAAGGCTCGGGAAAAGCCACCGGCCAGCCATGTTGCGCTTGCGGATAAGAGCGCAAAAGTCAAGGTAAACGCGTCAGCCCATGCCCCGGCATGGGGTAATTGAAATCAGCGCTTCGTTTCGAGCCGCTTGAACGAAGCGATCGGACAGGCCTTTCCGGAACGCGCGCGAATGACATCGCGATCCGCGCACAGCATCCCGTCGGACGTCGGCTTGATGTAGAAACCATTGTAGAAATTGAGCGCGGGACAATCATCGTCGAGCTTCGCGCGCATCATGCTGCCATCGGCCATCATCAGGTCGACACTGTCCTTGCGCGCCACCGCGGAGCCGGCGAGCCGCTGCACCGGCACGCATTTCGGCCCCTTCTTCTCGGCGATACGCCGCACATCCTGTTCGATCGGCACGCGCGGTTCCGCCATCGGGCCGACCGGCGGGCGCGGAATACGAATGATGATCCGCTGCCGGATCGTCAGCTGGGCCAGCACGACGCCATCGACGTGCCCCTGCTCCTCGGTCGGGGCGGGCGCGGCGAGCAACAGAATCAGGGTGGGAACGATCGGATTCGGCATTGCCACCAGCCGTAGCGCAAATGCTTGAACAGTCGATGAACTAGGTTGGGTTGGGGGATTGGGGGAGGGGAGGTATTGGTGTTGCCCTTAGCGAGAGGCGGCGGTCGATATAGCTGGTACCGGCGCTGCTCGGCTGGACTTGGGCCGTAAGCAGTCTGTCGGGATTCCAGCAACCTCCACAACGAAACCGCCATTCGTCTGGATGCTGCCGATCGGCCTGCGGGGACGGAAAGTGGCCGCAGCTTTGTCACTGCCGCCCGAAGGACACGACGTCCAATTGGCGCAAGATGGGCGCCGCCTGCGAACTTAAGGAGGTAGAGAGCAGCGCCGCGATTGCTGGCACCACGTGCTAGCACTTTCTGCCGTCCTAAAAGCGTGAGCGGCATTTGCATGTGAGCCGCTCCTCATCGTGCCGGATAGCGACGAGCCTCAATAGTCGTTGCCGAACCCGCCATCGATCCATTTTCGGAGCTCCGCGATCACGATCGCGAAGTCGCGCGGTTCGTGCGGCCCACCTTTATGGGTGATCCCGACCACCGCATCCTGATCGTTGACTACCGGCCCGCCCGACATGCCCTGGGCGAGCTTAAAGTTCACTTCGAACAGCTGGATGCCGCTCTTTTTGGTCGTCGAACTGACGGTCCCTCCTCGCACATTGATCTTGTCCGCAGGACCAAAGTCCGGAAAGCCGATCGCGGACACGGAATCGCCGGTCACGGCCGCTATGATGCTCTCCGCGAGCTCGTAATAATCGGTTGCCGGGATGGCGTGCGACAGGACCGCCACATCGCGCTGTTTAGAATAATGCGCGATCTCGACCTTGAACGTATTCGACGGTCTAGATGGGTGGTGAAGGGTCGCTTCCTTGACGCCCTTGACGCAGTGCGCGGCGGTCACGAGCCCGACCCCTTCCAGGAAGAACGCGCTGCCCTGAAGGTAATGGTCGAGGTCGTCGAGGTTGATTTCAATAACCCACACCGAGCGATCGATACGCTCGTCGCGCGTCGGCTGGACCTTGATCGGCTGATCCGGGAAGGCCTTGTTGAAGCGCAGCGCGAGCGCGCGATAGACTGGGTCGGCAAGGCCCTTCACGTTGCCGAGCCAGGCGATTTTGCCTTTGAGATGGGCGGAGATGGTCGATTTTCCGCCGAAGCCCGCAGCATAGCGGGTCTGGGCCGCTGCGGCGTCTTTCTCGATCTCGAACAATGCGGCACGGACGTTCCGGATGAAGCGGCGATCGACGTTGAGCCCTTCATTGACCTTGAGGCCAGTTACCACGCGCCGCGAATGCTTGTCGGCGTAGTGGATCTTTTCGGGGTTTAGAGTGAACCCGTTACCGGAAAACGCAGCCTGCAAGTTCGTAGACAGCAGTTCAGGTAAAACAGGGCCGGCGCTAGGCAAGACGCCCTCGAACAATGGGGAAAGCGGTCGCAGGCTCGAGAGGCTGATGTCGTCAGCATAGCGGGTATAGATGCACTTCGCGTCCTTCGCGACTTTCAACAGAGCGCGATCCATCCGGAAGCAGACCATGTTCGAGAGCACCGGGCTGGCCGGACCGCCCTGTGGCAAGTGGCCGCCATAGCAACAGATGCGGGCGATCGTCTCCGCGACGGCGCTCGGCACGCCGATACTGCGTAACACGCCATGCACGCGTGTTTCCGTGATTGAGGAGAAGAAGTCCTTGATATCCAGATTGAGGATGAAGCGTTGCCTGACGTGCGAGGTCGCATTGGACTTCACCGAGCGGCCGATGATGTAGCCGTGCACTGGGTTGCGCACAGGGTAGAGCTTGTCGAGCTGTTCGGCGATGCGTCGCTGCAGATACTTCAAACGGCGGTCGGGCGCGTTAATCAGCCTCGGCTTGCCATTCTTCTTTGCCACATCGAAATTCTGATACATTTTTTCGCGGTGATACCAGATCTTCTTCAGCTCGGCCGGGGACACGTCGAGACATTCAAGCAAGGCGGCCTTACTTGACAGCTCGGGCGGGATCGGGACCTGAACAGTGACGCCCAAACCTGGCCAGCCTTGAGGCACGAGGTCTCCCTTCCAATCACGCCACGGTCAATCATCAATCATCATGGCGCGCACGACATGCCTAGACATTAGCTCTTACGCCGCAGTTGCTACAGCGCGTATGCGAGGGGAGACCTCGTACGGCGCTATTATCACCGCAGTTCGGGCATTTCCAGCACGACTTACATAATCTACCATCAGGGCAAGACGCCAAACCGGCAGAAGCGACCATATCGCCGACAGGGCATAACGATGATCACCGACCTGCCGACTGTGGAAGACATAAACGGATCAGCCCATGCGCTGCTAAATATGGCTTGGGAGACTGCGCTCGGCGTTTTTCGCCTCCTCAAGAATAGCGAACTCGAGAACTGGGATGATGACGGGAGCGTCCGCGCTGAATATCACCAATCGCGCCAGCCGGCGCTGCGCCACGCGTTGGTCATGGTCCATCAGGCGCAAGAGCTCGGCCTAAAGGCGCGGATCGCCGAAGTCAGCCCCTATCTACTGCTGACCGGCGAACCGCGACTATGGCCTGCGAAATGCGATCGACGGCCTACCTCGTTCGAGGAATTTCGGACGATCGACGCTTCGGACCTCTTACGCGTGCATGATACGGTCTGCACGGCGCGGCTCGACCCGAACTTCGCACGGCTGTTCGAGGAGGGACGCCGGGCCCGCAACAAGATCGTACATCTGGGCGGGCACCGCATAGTGTCGGAAGCGCGCGATGTCCTTCTGCTCATTCTGGAGACTCACGCCGCGCTCTACCCCGGTCAACGTTGGGCCACCGCGCGGATGCATTACGAGCTTAACGACGGGTACGCGATCGCGATCGGAACCGGCGTCGAGCACGGCTTGCTCAATGACTTCGCCTTGTTGCAAAAGGTAATCGAGCCGCGCCATATACGCCGGCATTTCGGGTTCGACCGCAAACGTCGGGCATTCATGTGCCTCAGCTGCTCAAGCGACCAACTCGATTGGGAGGCAGGCTCCCGCTTCGCGCAGCTGGTCGATGGCAGCAGCGATCAGCTATTCTGTGCGGTCTGCACCCAGATCCACACTATATTGCGGGAAGTCTGCGGTGTGGAAGGATGCCGCTGCGATGCGCTTGCATCCGACGGATATCACTGGGGAAAGTGCCTCCATTGCAACCAAGTTAACGAGACGCGTGAACCGGAACGCCGCACCAGATTTGGCGCATTCATGGATGGGCGGATCGCGGCCGAGTCCGCGAAGGAGGCGGCCTCCTGAACCTGTAGAGACCCGCCTCTTTCCTGTCAGTTATGCCATGCGGACCCACATTTCCAACCTGTCGGCAATGCGTCAGGCCGAAGGTTTTGATCTCACCCAGGCACGAGGGAGCGATCGATGTTGCGACTTGCCGGAGCTTGGCATAGCACCAACGCGCGAACCAACTTGACTTCGCCGGGCCGCCCCTCCCAGACATGCCAAACGGCAGGTTTCGCAACGGATATCTGATGACCCTCGACATTCGTGGAAGCCTGAAGAACACCAAAATCAGCTCGAACCGCTATGTCGTTCTTGAAGAGTTGATTTCCAATTCAATCGACTCCTTCCTGATTCGGCAACATCAAGACCCGGCGAGGCGGAGCCTTGACGTCAAGCTTGTCGTCGAGATCGTGGCGAGTGGTTTACTCGGTGATGGACACGTCATGTCGGTTTCCTGCGCCGACAATGGCTGCGGGCTGGGCGACGAGCAAACCGAAGCGTTTCTCACCAAAGACACGTCCTATAAGGACGACCTGTCGATCGCGGGTATCGGCAAGTGCAAGGGCGCCGGACGCATTCAGTTCTTCCACCATTTCGAACGAGTCGGCATCCGTAGCACCTATCGCGACGGGGCCGAGGTGCTCACGCGCACGCTGCCTATGCTTGCCGGCCGCAAGAGGATCGAGCTTGCGGACTTCACGACATCGAGCGGCAATGGTGCGGATATCGGGACGACCATCACGCTGGCTGGCCTTATTCCAGCCGCGCAGGAGCGGCTTTATCGCACCGATCCGCTGACCGACGTGTTCTCGGCCGCAAACATTCGCCGCTATATGCTGATCGCCTTTCTGCAGCGCCTCGTCAGCCTGAAAAGCGAGCTCGGCGCATTCACCATCGCGTTCGAAACCCAATTTCCCAAGGATCGAATCGAAACCGCGAGCCTCAGCGCGGCCGATCTGCCGCCCGTCACCGAAGTGAGAGAAGCGCAAGTCGAAGAGCGAGACCCGCGATCCGGCGATCCGCTTGGAAGGACAGCCGGCTTAACGCTATCGCATTACAAGCTTGACGCAGCGACGTTCGACCTCCCGAGAAACGCGATCTCTTTCTGCGCGAAATCGTCACCTGTGGAGGATATCACCCGACGCTATTTGCGAACCGTGGCTGAGCAGAACCGAGCGATTGACGGGTTCCATCATATTGTTCTGATCGAAGGCGAGCTTCTCGACCGGCGAGTGAACGAGCAACGTGATGGGTTCGACGGAATCCCCGACGAAATCCCGGTCGGCGACCTCTTCGCGGATGAGACAGTATCTTATGCAGACGTCTACGAGCAGATCGACCCGATCATCGACGAAATGGTGTCCCCGTCTGGCTGGAGCCGCGATCAGGTCCTTGCCGACATCACTGCGAAATTCGGGCTCAATGCTGGCATGCTCGAAGACACCACGACCAGGGTCGTATATGGCGACAGCGCGAAGAGTGTCGCCGAGCGCGTGCTGCGCAAGTATCAGGAACGGATCATTTCCGACACTGCCGAGATCTTCGACCTGAGGGAGGGGATCGAGAATGCGGAACCTCACACGGCCGAGTTTCGGCAGAAGATCCACGAGCTGTCATGGAAATACGCGTCATCGCTCAAGACGTTCGACATGGTAAACCTGTCGCAGCTGGTGGTGCGCCGGACGGCGATCGTTGAGATCCTCAACCTCGCACGGCAACGGCAGCTTGCGATCCAGGCTGTCCCCGAAGGTACGCGGCGCCAAGACGAGCGCATCATTCACAGCATCTTCTTCCCAATGAGGAGGGACAGCACCGAGACGTCGGACCACGATATCTGGCTGCTGAGCGAAGAGTATCAATATTACGACTATATCGCCTCGGACAAACCGCTCGCGCAGATCGAGTGGTGCGATGGCGAGAAGCTGTTCGATCCGAGCATCGATGATGAGTTGACGGAGACGCTCCGCCGCCGCGCCAAGGAGAATGGCGCGATGCGGCCGGACATTGCGATCTTCAACAAGGAAGGTTCAGCGATCATCATCGAGTTCAAAGCGCCCGGCGTCAGCCTGGACGACCATACAGGCGACCTGTCGGAATATGCTCATTTGCTTGCGGCAAAATCGAACGGAAAACTCAAGAAGTTTTACGGCTATCTGATCGGAGACGAGATCGCGCCACTGAGGATGGCGGGGTGGACGCGTTTCGCTGCCGGCCAAGGGTATTTCCGGTCTACGCCATTGCAAGATCCGGAAACGGGCCGCAATCTCGGCGAACTGTACGCCGAGACATTGTTCTTCAACGATATCGTCGATCGGGCGAGCAAGCGGATCGGTATCTACCGTGAAAAACTGCAAATCGATTTTTCGAAAAAGTAACGCACCCATTTATCATTAGGCCCGGGCCGAAGCCAAACACCCAGATGCCTGATGGAAACTCTCCAAGCTTCTAAACTTGGCCATTCATCCGCACAACCGAGCCATGATGAACGAACGGCCGCCTTAGGGATCGATTGCGCTGATCGTGTACGACCGAAGTTAGGGCGCGAAGCGGACACGGCCCGCACCCCGGCTTGGGCCACCCGGCGCCAAAGGCCCCCAGATGGCAATGGCCCCCCCGCCTGACCGGCGGACAATTGTCCAGCCGCCTCAACCGTGTCTAAGGAGCCGCACGCACCTTCTCGAAAAGCGCGCGATGCGCTCCATACATTTGTGCGGTGATGTCCATTATTCGAGCCTGACCATGTCCGACCGATTCAAGATTTTGCTTCAGCATCTGTTGCCCAAGCAGCACCTGACCAGCCTCGCCGGCCGGGTCGCGGGGGCGCAGGGAAGCGCGATAACCCTCCCGCTGATCCGCTGGTTTGTTCGCAAATACGGCGTCGATATGAACGAGGCCGCAAATCCCGACATCGCCAGCTACAACAGCTTCAATGAGTTCTTCACTCGTCCGCTCAAACCTGGTGTCCGGCCTCTGGCCGCGGCCGATTTCGTCTGCCCGGTAGACGGCGCGATCAGCCAGTTCGGCGCCATCGACGACCATCACATGCTGCAGGCCAAGGGCCATCGCTTTACCACCACCGACCTGGTCGGCGGCGACATTGCGCTGGCAGCCCGGTTTCGCCACGGCAGCTTTGCCAATTTATACTTGTCGCCCAAGGATTATCACCGCCTGCACATGCCCTGCGACGGCAAGCTGACGCGCATGATTTATGTGCCGGGCACACTATTCTCGGTGAACCCGACCACGGCGCGCGGCGTGCCCAACCTGTTTGCGCGCAACGAGCGCGTGGTGTGCGTGTTTGAGTCGTTGGAATATGGTCCGTTCGTGATGGTGCTGGTCGGCGCGACCATCGTCGGCAGCATGGCCACCGTTTGGCACGGCGTGGTCAATCCGAAGCGCACCGGCAAGGTCTCGGAATGGACCTACGTCGATGGAGACATCGTGCTGAAGAAAGGCGAGGAAATGGGTCGCTTTCTTCTCGGCTCTACGATCGTGATGCTGTTCGGGCGCGACACCATCGCCTTCAACCGGGACTGGGCGCCCGAACGGCCGGTGCGCCTCGGCGAAATGATGGGCAATAGCCGGGCTGAGCGCCTTCCGGCGTCGCGTGCTCAGGGTTGACACAAGCGGACAACCATCGATGAAAGTCGATTATGATAAGCAAGAACCCTTTGGCCTATGTCGCGATTTTCGCCCTTTGCGTCGCTGTTCTGTTGAAGGTTTGGGTTTTCAGCGAGAGTTCGTGGCCGATCTATGTCTGGCTTCCATTCCTGTTGCCCGCGCTTTGGGCGCTGTCGACATTTCGGGAGCGGGCCGATCCGGGGGCAAAGGCCTTTGACTTCAACCCAAAACGCGGACTGCTTTGTTTCTTCGCGGGTCTTATCGTCCTCCCGATATTGGCGGTGATAAATGCGGTCTTCGGTGCAGAACTGCCCCTGAGCTCGATGTTCATTTATACTGGGGCTGGTGCGGTTATACTTGGCATTGGGGGCACCTTCACCGAGCATATAGACATATAGTGTCACGCCCACCCCCGTGTGTCGGGCATTGCCGCGAAGAGCCAGTCGCCACAGCCGTTGCACCGCTCCGCTTTTCGCCTTGATTGAATATCGGCAAGATTCAAATCGCGCCCTCGTTATGTCTTCTCGGGCGGTCGCCTAGGCGTGCCCACCAGGATTCGAGCTGACCCATGAACACCGCCCACGATATCTCCCGCTATTCCAGTAAGGACCCCGAAAATTCCCGCGCCGTTCCAACAAAATTCCCGTAAGATTTCCCGTAAATTCCCGTAGAACGCTCGAAAATGCATTCTCCCGTAGCGGTTCCCGTAGCCACGGGAATTCGGGGCCATCGCCGCGCACCGAACACCCGGGCGCCGAACGGAATGAACCCGCCGATTCAATCTCGCCAGTTCTGCCGTTAGCCCCACCGATGAACGGCACGTCACCACCGCCGACCCGCTCTTTCACATGACGAGAAACAACCACGATCCTTCGTTGCGGAAAAACGAGCGACCCGTTGAACGAGTCCGCCTTCGCCAAGCGCCAAACGAACACGCCACCGCCACCACAAACCACACCACCCACACCCCCACCCAAACACCAGGTTTGGCTCACATCCCCGCACGTGATAGCGCGCTTCGCCATGACGCCCGCACAATCCCGGCTGATCGACGCCGTCCGCACCGCGCTTGGCCCCAAGGCGGTATTGACCGACGCGGCCGATATCGAACCTTGGCTGCACGACTGGCGCGGGCGCTATCACGGCACCACGCCGGCGATCCTCGCACCCGACAGCCGGGATGGCGTGGCGTTGATCGTCGCGCTGGCCGGCGAACATGGCGTCGCGATCGTGCCCCAGGGGGGCAATACCGGGATGGTCGGCGGCGCGGTGCCGCCGGCGGACGGGACCGCGCTGATCCTGTCGCTGCGCCGCCTCAACCGGATCCGCAGCCTGTCGCCGGCCGACAATCTCGTGGTCGCGGAGGCGGGGGTGATCCTTGCCGATCTCCATGCCGCGGCGCTGGCGCAGGGGCGGCGCTTTCCGCTGACGCTGGGCGCACGCGGCAGCGCGACGATCGGCGGGCTGGTCTCGACCAACGCCGGCGGGACTCAGGTGCTGCGCTTCGGCACGATGCGCGCGCTGGTCGCCGGGGTGGAGGCGGTGCTGCCCGACGGGTCGGTCCATGACGGGCTCGCCGCGCTCAAGAAGGACAATCGCGGTTACGACCTCGATCAGCTGCTGATCGGGGCGGAGGGGACGCTCGGCGTGATCACCGCCGCCACGCTGCGCCTGGTGCCCGCGATCGCCGCGCGCGCCGTCGCCTGGGTCGGCGTGGCCAGCCCGGAGGTGGCGCTGCGCCTGCTCCGCCGGCTCGAGTCCGCGACGCAGGCGGTCGAAAGCTTCGAGATCGTTCCCGCCGATACGCTCGGCCTGGTCCTGCGTCATATCCCGGGCACGCGCGCGCCGCTCGACGGCAACCATCCCTGGCACGTCCTGATCGAGGCGGTCACGACCGATACGGGTGGCGACGCGGGGGGCGATGCGGGGGGCGAACCGCCCGCCGCCTTGCTCGAACGCCTGCTCGCGCCCGCGCTTGGCGACGGGCTCGCCGCCGATGCGGTGATCGCCGCGAGCGAGGCGCAGGCTGAGGCTTTCTGGCACATCCGCGATTCGATATCGGAGGCCGAACGCGCCGCCGGCCCCGCGGTGCAGCACGACATATCGGTGCCGGTCGCGACCATGCCGCGCTTCATGATCGAGGCCGCGGCGCAAAGCGAGGCGGCATTTCCCGGCACCCATGCCAGCGCCTTTGGCCATCTCGGCGACGGCAATGTCCATTTCCATGTCCGCGCGCCGGTCGGGATCGACGCGGCGCGCTGGTATGCGGATGACGCGCCGCGCGTGACGCGTTTCGTCAACGACCTGGTCGTCGCCAGTGGCGGGTCGATCTCGGCCGAACACGGCATCGGCCAGATGAAGCTGGGTGAGCTCGAACGCCTGTCCTCGCCCGCGCGGATGGCGACGTTGCGTGCGATCAAACGCGCGCTCGATCCGCATGGGTTGCTCAACCCCGGAAAGCTCGTGACGCTTGCGCCCGCGCCCGCCACATCATAGAGCCACGAACCATTCGTTTCATGCGCCCCAGAATCGTCTTGGGAAAGGTATCGCCCTTGGGGGTCCGGGGCGTACAATTCAGCCCGATAATTTCGATGGAGAGTCCGATGGCCAGCGCGCCACAACAGCAATCGCAACTGCCGCTTTTCTACAACGCGCTCGAGCCCCTGTCGTCGGAGGCCCATGCCGCGTTCCATTCGCGGCAGATGGATCGCGCGCCGTTCCTCATCAACCAGCACGCGATTCCGGTCACGGTCGACGAATTCCCGCTGGCGCAGCGCTTCATGCCGATCGTGTTCACCGCCGGTGACGATTCGATCCCGATCGCGCTGATGGGCCTGAACGAAGGTGTCAACGTCTTCATCGACGACGAAGGCAAGCTGATCGAGAATAATTTCTACGTGCCGGCCTATGTCCGCCGTTACCCGTGGATGCTCGCGCGGTTGCGCCCCGATGCGCAGGAATTGTCGCTTTGCTTCGATCCGACGTCGGAAGCGATCGGCAATTTCGAGGACGGCCTGGCGATGTTCGAGGACGGTCAGCCGACCCCCTTCGTCAAGGACATCCTGGCGTTCAACGAATCGTTCGAACAGGCCGGTGCGCGCACCAACAACTTCATGCGCGAGCTGAAGGAACTGGGCCTGTTGATGGAGGGCGAAGTCTCGATCCAGCCGGATGGCGCGGATCAGCCGTTCCTCTATCGCGGTTTCCAGATGGTCAATGAGGAAAAGCTCAACGAGATGCGCGGCGATCAACTGCGCAAGATCCAGAAGAACGGTATGCTGCCGCTGCTTTATGCGCACCTCTTCTCGCTCTCGCTGATGCGTGACATCTTCGCCCGTCAGGTACAGCTCGGCAAGATGCCGGCCCCTCAACTGACGGTCTGACGACACAGGCGAATGCGCGGCGCCCTTGCCGGCACCGACCGTTACGGCAAGGGCGCGCTGCGCCACCATTTGGTGCTGCGCGACGGCGCGCTGGTGCGGATGCTGCCCTGGGTGCGGGGCCGGGATTAAAGGCGTCGTCTACGGACCATTCGCCCGGAGCTTGTCGAAGGGCGCGCCCATAAGCGGGCGTCGCTTGTGGCACCGGGACTTCGACCGGCTCAGCCCGAACGGATTTGGGTGGCGTCCCGGACTCCGTTAAGCTGCGCTCAACCGGCCTTTTTCTCGAACAGGCGCTGCATCACCGCGCTCGCCGCGACGCTGATCGCATCGGCGATCTGCCGGACATCATCCACCCCGGTCTGGGCGGCGTTGCTCGCCGTCTCGGTCGCCTTCGCTGTGACCTTGCGTCCAGCCTGGCTGCGCGCGGCGGCGGCCACGATCGCGGTAATCCCGGCGGCGATCACTTCGCGCCCGATCGGGCTGTTGGCCTTTTCGAGCAGCGCCGCGCCCGATTTACGCAATTCCCTGGGCACCTTGATCCCGGCGATCCGCTTGGGCAGCTTCGCCGCCTTGGCCGCACCGCCGGCCTTTGCCGCCTTTGCTGCCTTGTCCTTCTTCGCCATCATCGGTCCTTACCATGTGTATTGCGTATCTAATACACGAAAGCGCACCGCAGGTCCATGACGGCGCGGGGATAACTCATGGGACGAGGTAATCGTCGCATGTCGGCAGGGGGTTATCGAGGGCATAGCTGCCCGTCGCCGCATCGAACGACAGGGTGCGTCGGTAACTGCACAGCGGATCGACGGCCCATTTCACATCCTTCTTGCGCAAGGGCGCCGCCGCCAGCGAATCCGCCTGGCGCGACACGCGGCCGGGGAAGCTCTTCGCGCTGGTCGTGAACAGGAAACGCGGCGGCCCGCTCGCCACCGCCGGGTCGAGCGTCAGGTCGCCGTCGAACGCATATTCGTCATGACACGCGCCCGCGCGCTTCGCCATGTCCGCCTCGCTGAAGCACGCCCGGATCATCGCCCATCCGCCAGACGGAACGCTCAGCACCGGCTTCATACCGGCAGCGGAGTTCAGCGCGATGAGCTGCAGCATCGTCGCACTGGCTCCGCCGCCGGAATAGGAGGTCGAGGCGGTCGTCTCGACACCGATCAGCACGCGTGCCCCGGCCGACGCCTCGACCACGATATGCGGCCAGATCGCGACGCGCGCATCGCCGCTTTCGTCGGGGATCGCGAAGCTTGCGACCGGCACCGCACCGTCCGGCGCGGGCAGGCGGTCGAACACATGAAGCGTCCAGACATTGGCATCCACGTCGCGGCTCAACTGCGCGCAATATTTCCGGTCGGCGGTACAGTGCAGCGCCGATGCACTGGCGCTGGCCTCGTCCACCACCTTCTTGCCCGCCACCTTATCGCCAGGCTGCGGCTTGATCGCCGCGAACGCCTCGATCCGGTTGCCCGCCCGATCCGTCTGTATGGCGGCGCTCCCCGCAGAATCAGTCGGAGCGGAACCAGCAAGCAGCAATGGGATTATGGTCAACAGACTCATGCTCATGCGGCGCTCCTTCGATCGGCGACTCTCCGTCTCGCGCCCGCGGCCATCGCGGGCAAGTGCTTTTCCACGTCCGATCGCATCTGTGATCCGCCCGATGTTGCTAGTCACGCACCGGCATCCCACATGCCATGCTTCTCCTTGCCCAATCCGAACAAATATGGAACACGTCACCGCATGCTGACTCATATTCCCAAGCGCGCGTGTTCGCGATGCTGACCCACATAAGCGTCCGCGGCGCGCGCGAACACAACCTCAAGAACGTGTCGGTCGACATCCCGCGCGACACGCTCACGGTGATTACCGGCCTGTCCGGATCGGGCAAATCGAGCCTCGCCTTCGACACCATCTATGCCGAGGGTCAGCGCCGCTACGTCGAATCGCTCAGCGCCTATGCGCGCCAGTTCCTCGAACTGATGCAGAAGCCGGACGTCGACCATATCGAAGGGCTGTCGCCGGCGATTTCGATCGAGCAGAAGACCACCAGCCGCAACCCGCGCTCGACCGTCGCGACCGTGACCGAGATCTACGATTACATGCGCCTGCTCTGGGCGCGCGTCGGCATTCCCTATTCGCCCGCCACCGGCCTGCCGATCGCCGCGCAGACCGTCAGCCAGATGGTCGACCGCGTGATGACCCTGCCGGAGGGGACGCGGCTCTATCTGCTCGCCCCGGTGGTGCGCGGCCGCAAGGGCGAATACCGCAAGGAACTGGCCGAATGGCAAAAGGCCGGCTTCACCCGCGTGCGCATCGACGGCGAAATCCATGAGATCGACGAAGCCCCCGCGCTCGATAAGAAATACAAGCACGACATCGAAGTCGTGGTCGATCGCCTGGTGATCGGCACGGGCATCGCCACGCGCCTCGCGGAAAGTTTCGAATCCGCGCTGAAGCTCGCGGACGGGCTGGCCTATGTCGATCTGGTCGATACCACGGTGGCGGAGCTGTCTTCGAACCGGGTGAGGGAAGCCCCACAGAAGTTCCTCGCGGAAGGCCAGTCTCCTCTCCCCTCGGGAGAGGAAGGGGCCCAGCCGCAGGCTGGGAAGGTGAGGGTGACCAACTCCGCCGCCTCCGGTCACCCTCACCCAACCCTCTCCCAAGGGGAGAGGGCTATCGACGGCGGCGCGATGAAGGGCGCCGGCGTCCCCGAAAACCGCATCGTGTTCAGCGAAAAATTCGCCTGCCCGGTCAGCGGCTTCACCATCGCCGAGATCGAACCGCGCCTGTTCTCCTTCAATGCCCCACAAGGCGCGTGCCCGGCGTGCGACGGCCTGGGTGAAAAGATGCTGTTCGACGAGGATCTCGTCGTCCCCAACCACGCGCTCAGCATCAAGAAGGGCGCGGTCGTGCCCTGGGCCAAGTCCAATCCGCCATCGCCTTACTACATGCAGGTGCTGGGCAGCCTCGCGCGCGAATTCGGCTTCAGCCTCGATACGCCATGGGAGGAATTGCCCGGCGAGGTGCAGCTGATCATCCTCCACGGCACCGGCGGGCGTCCGGTCACGCTGACCTTTGTCGACGGCCGCAAGTCGTACGACGTCAAGAAGCCGTTCGAGGGCGTGATCGGCAACCTCAACCGCCGCCTGCTGCAGACCGAAAGCGCGTGGATGCGCGAGGAACTGTCCAAATACCAGAGCAGCGCCGCGTGCGAAGTGTGCCACGGCGCGCGCCTCAAGTCCGAGGCGCTGGCGGTCAAGATCGGCATGCGCGACATCTCCAGCGTCACCCGCCTGTCGGTGGTCGACGCGCTGACCTGGTTTCAGAATGTCCCCGCCGACCTGACCGATCAGCAGAACGCGATCGCCGAACGCATCCTGAAGGAAATCCTCGAACGGCTCGGCTTCCTCAACAATGTCGGGCTCGACTATCTCAACCTCAACCGCACCAGCGGCACCTTGTCGGGCGGCGAAAGCCAGCGCATCCGCCTCGCGTCGCAGATCGGCTCAGGGCTCTCCGGCGTGCTCTATGTGCTCGACGAACCGAGCATCGGCTTGCACCAACGCGATAACGACATGCTGCTCAAGACGCTGCGCCGCCTGCGCGATCTCGGCAACACCGTGCTGGTGGTCGAACATGACGAGGACGCGATCCGCACCGCCGATTACGTCATCGACATGGGCCCCGGCGCCGGCGTGCATGGCGGCGAAGTCGTCGCGCAAGGCTCGCTGGCGGAGGTGCTCGCGACCAAAGGCAGCATCACCGCCGACTATCTCAACGGCACGCGCGAAGTCCCGATCCCGGACAAGCGCCGCAAGGGCAATGGCAAGAAACTGACCGTGCACAACGCCACCGCCAACAATCTGCGCGGCGTCACGGCCAGCCTGCCGCTCGGTACCTTCACCTGCATCACCGGCGTGTCGGGCTCGGGCAAGTCGAGCTTCACCATCGACACGCTCTACGCCGCCGCCGCGCGCAGCCTCAACGGCGCACGCATGCTCGCCGGCAAGCACGACAAGGTCACCGGCCTGCAATATCTCGACAAGGTGATCGACATCGATCAGTCGCCGATCGGCCGCACCCCGCGTTCCAACCCGGCGACCTATACCGGCGCTTTCACGCAGATCCGCGACTGGTTCGCCGGCCTGCCCGAAAGCGCGGCGCGCGGCTACAAACCCGGCCGCTTCAGCTTCAACGTCAAGGGCGGCCGGTGTGAGGCATGCCAGGGCGACGGCCTGCTCAAGATCGAGATGCACTTCCTGCCCGACGTCTATGTGACGTGCGACGTGTGCCACGGCGCGCGCTACAATCGCGAAACGCTGGAGGTGAAGTTCAAGGGCAAATCGATCGCCGACGTGCTCGACATGAATGTCGAGGACGCGGTGGAATTCTTCAAGGCGGTCCCGCCAATCCGCGACAAGATGGCGATGCTGGCGGAGGTTGGTCTCGGTTACGTCAAGGTCGGCCAGCAGGCGACGACCCTGTCCGGCGGCGAAGCGCAACGCGTCAAGCTCGCCAAGGAATTGTCACGCCGCGCGACGGGTCAGACTTTATATATCCTCGACGAACCGACCACCGGCCTGCATTTCGAGGATGTACGCAAACTGCTCGAGGTGCTGCATCAGCTGGTCGAGCAGGGCAATACGGTCGTGGTGATCGAGCACAACTTGGACGTGATCAAGACCGCCGACTGGGTGCTCGACCTTGGGCCCGAGGGCGGGGTCAAGGGCGGCGAGATCGTTGCCGAGGGCACGCCGGAGCAGGTCGCTAAGGCGAAGGGGTCGTTTACAGGGCATTATCTGGCGCCGTTGCTGGCGAAGGGCGGCGCGCGAGAGGAGACGGTGGCGGCGGAGTGAGGGATGTATCCAGATAGGTTGGACTTACTTGACATGTCGAGTTTTCCCTCGTCCCTGCAACTGAGCAGGAGGGGCTGATGGTTCAACGAGTTAAGTCAGAAGCGAGTGGTTTGAACATTAGAATTCATCCACATTCGCCGGAGCGATACAGAGAGTTATTCAAAACGGCGTTTGCTCTTAAGAAGATAGTTAATATCAGGGGAGATCGCGCGGGTATGGTAACCTCGCTATCTCGCATCAATCCTAAAGATGATTTCATAAGGGGTGTAATAACTACATTTCTTGAAATAGATCTTGATGGAAATTGGCTAAATACAGAAACGCTTGAGGTCGCATCGGAAAACGATGTTGAAAGTGTGAGGATCCCGGAAAATTTACGTCCCAATATGATGAGTTTCTACTTTAGATTCGATGTTCAGAATCATGAGCTCATATTTGAGAATTACAGTAATGGTAAGAGGCTTACGCATAATTCGGCACTAATCTTTTTTAAGGAGCTGTTCACTCGTAAAAAGATCATTAAAGATTTCGGTGACGTAAAAGTAACAATCTTACAATCTCGGGGGAGTGTGGACCGGGTGTTTTCTATACCCCGGATAACAAGCCTTGAAGTCTATATTGAACGTCCCAATGCCGATATATGGGAGGGTGAATTTGAGGAATTGGCAGAGGAGCATCTAGAAGAGAAGGGCGCTCGCAGCATGACGGTCATATATAAGGCTGAGAGCGGTGGTCAAATTGTTAGAGATGATGATTTGAGTGCCTTGGTCAGGACGAGCGTGCGAAACGGCCGCACGATCGCAAGAGGCTATGGTCCTAATGGTCACGAAGTCGTGACAACTGATATGTATCCCAAGGTGATGCAGGATCGATTCAATCCGGAAGATATGAGTGATAACCAAATGTTTGAGCAATTGGCAGAAAGATTCAGAAGGCGGTAGTTTTTTTGGAACAATATCGTGCCCTGTATAATACTATTAAAACTTACTGGCGTGAGTATGGCGGCTGGTATGATTGGGCTTCATCGCCATTCTTTCATATTAGTTTAGCAATTAGCGTTGCAAATTTACTGGAAGTGATCTCCATTAATTGGAGATCTCTGGCAAGAGAATCACTGCCGACAATCCTGGGGTTTAGCTTGGCTGCTTATACAATTACATTTACGCTAATGGGCAGCACCCTTCATACTGCTTTACGCTCGGCGATAAATGAAAAACGGGGGATATCGCTGCATAAGATGGTAAATGTCACTTTCTTTCATGTGGTATTTTTTCAAATCTTGGCACTTCTATTCTCAATAATCACCAGCGGAGACTTCATATACAGGAATTTGACTACTATTAGCTTCTACAGGTCGAGCTTTATTTTTCTTGCGAAATTTATTGTGTCGCTGTCAAATTTTGTAGGTTGTTTTCTCGTCGTTTATGCGGTGTGTTTGTTATTATCGATTGCCATAGCGATGCTCAGGCTGGGCCGCTTGTCGGGTTCGGCATCAGCTGTTGCGGCTTCGCCACAACCTGTCGCAGAGGCCAGTACACAGACTCCTGTGGTGCTCCAACTGCCCGATCACCCCGGTATCCGCGAGACCATTTTAAAACTGATAAGGCGGGCCCTGCGCCTCCCGGCTTAACTATGCAGCGCTTTTTCGATTACGGCGAAAAGTCCAATGACCTTAAGTTGGAGCGAAGCGCGCACCTTGAGCTGCGGCGTACCTATGGCGACCGCTCTCGATTTGGGTGATGCGCTGCTCGGAATCGAACCCAGATTGAACCGGTGCAAACGGCGCGTCCTACCTTTAGACGACAGCCCTCACGATATAATGGCGGTATCGATGTCTTCAAGGCACCCGCTTCTTTAGCTTCCGGGCATCGTTATGCCGGTGCGTACGCGTGGGACCTCCACGATAACATCCTGGCAGATTAGCCGACCGGGTAGCCCGCCGCTATTGTAACTAAGCTGCTAGTGCCTCATCGATCATTGCGACAAAATCGGTAGTGTCAGCAAAATAGTTCCTGAAAGTTACTCTCATATTATCGAAAGAATCAGCTCTGACGAGTACGACGTCAGCTTGGCTGGCAAATTTTTCTTCCAGCGCATTATAGCGATCAATCGCCCTAAAAATATTGTCGTAAGAGTATATCTCCAGGTCGTTATAGTTTTCATCCCCAGACTGGACATAAGGAAAAACAAGAACATTGTTCTTTCGGAAATCAATGTCTACAACTTTGGTGTTAACTCTACGAAATAGATCAACAATGCGAGTCCGCAATTCGTACGCTTGAAATTTATCTTTTAGCTCACGAAGGGAAAGATTGGGAAGGCAGGATTTACTTCCTTCAAAATGACGAGCGATAAGCTCGCTCGCTGCTTTAAATTGCTCAATTAGCTCCGGGCTTCCTTGACCAAACTTTGGTTTATTCAACGTGAGTAGCCCGGCGACTTCTACCGCCGTCGACCAAGAGTGTTGTGCATAAGTTCTAAATTGAATCTCTACAAGAAGGCCATTCCACGTTTTTCCACCTTCAGATCGCACATCATACTCATATACTTCATGTATTCCGCGATATCCGTCTCCTTTTGGGTATACTAAATAGTTCCAGCGCTTGTCGTCGTCACCCCCTCTTCTTCTATGATTGAATCTGGCGCCATGAAAAGACTGCCTAAATGAAAGAAGCTCCTCAATCGTCTCGAATATTATTCGACATCCTGCAATGTCGTGCATACGAGCTAGTTGCATATCAGGAAATCGGCCAAGCTTGTTTTCTATTGTGACTCGTCGTTTCAGTCTAGTGCCTACCGCTGCAGTGGTATCTCGGGAGCGGTTTCGTAGATTTGCCTGAAAAGTGTTTAAGATATATGCATGAGAAGCGCGCCAATTTTCCATCACTTCGATATCTTCTTGGGTTGGGCTCCCTTGGCTTATAGCGTGCCCAGCTATATTGACCCGATTCTTCGAGAATGCGGGAGATACCCAACTAACCATGATAAGAATCCAAGTTTAATAGTATTCTTTGCGAAGGTCGATCCATTGCTTCAGGGCTGATTCATATTTCTGGTAAAATAAATGTTCTTCATTTCCCGATAATGGATAGCGATCTATAGAAAAAGTTCGCCCTCGGATGACATCGAGGATTCTAATTTCCTCGGCAGGAATGTTTGGCAAAGCTTTTCCAAGAAGCCACAATCCTAACCGAGCGGCTTCCTCAGAAAGTTGTGGCGTAGGAGAGAAGTATGGATAGATGAAACGATCTTCGTTGCGAGCGTCTTTTACCGAGAGGACGTTGTCGATCTTGACGACCGTATCCAAGCCGGGAAACTCAAACTTTGCCTTAATGCTTTGAGCTTGCTCGAAGGGAACATTGGTCCAGCGCCTACGTTTTTCCCACCAGAGCAAAAAACCATCTCTCAGCTGCGGGTAAAGGTTTGCCCGGCCGCCATTGCTCTCCATGCGGGTCTTTGTTGTGTCTCGCAGGTCGGTCTTTTCGAAAACATGGTCCTTGGCGTCTTTCCAAAAGGGGCCGTAAAAATCCCCTCCACCAGCTAAACCCCCACCTTCTTTGGCAACGTCTTCGCGAATTTCGCTCCTCAAGGCGGAGGTACGTTTGTTGGGCTCAAGGTAAAGTATCTTTAAAAGCTTACGGAGGTGGATAATCTTCAACGACATTCTGCATCTCCGTGGGCATAGATGCTACAACATATGACGGTCGGAGGTAAGTGCCTTGCGCCCCAACATGGCGCGTTATGCGCGGCGGATTCCCTATCGGGTGGTGTGGCAGTTCCAAATTAGCGCTTGAATCTGTCGCCAACGTGTTGCGGCAGCTTGTTTAGCCCCTAAACTCGGGTTGCGACCAATTTTTACCTCTCCGTGATCGAATAGACGGAACTGCCACCTCCCCAAATCGCACCGCCGCCCGCAACAACCCAGCCCCCGCCCCACACCGTTGCCCGCCACCACCACATCTGCCACCCTCCATCACCAACTCACGGCCCATCGAACAACTCGGGGATCCGATCGTGACGGCACAGGCGCTCGCTCAGGCAAATGACCTTTTCCTGCATGTTCGCGTCATCATCAGCGTGATCCTCGGCCTGAGCATCGGCCGCCTGCTTCAGGGTCTGGCCGGTTTTATCGAGCATCCCGGCAAGCCCCGGGTCAGCGCGATCCATCTCGGTTGGGTGATCTGGGCGCTGCTCTCGGTCATCGGTTACTGGTGGTGGGAATTCAGCCTCAACCACATCACCGACTGGACCTTCGGCCGCTATCTGTTCATCTTCGCCTATGCGTCCTGCTATTTCCTCATCTGTGCGATGCTGTTCCCCGGCAATCTCGACGATTATGACGGGTATGCCGGCTATTTCCTCTCCCGGCGCAAATGGTTCTTTGGGCTGGTCGCGCTGAGCTTCGCGCTCGATATCGGCGATACATTGCTCAAAGGGGCCGCCTATGCGCACGCGCTCGGGCCGGTCTATATCGCCCGCGCCCTGCTTTCGATCGTCGCCTGCGCGTTCGGCGCCGCGATCGCCGCGCGCCGTTTCCAGATCGGCCTGGCCTATGTCGCGATCCTCGCGCAGCTCGCCTTCTTCTTCGCCTGGTACGATCGGCTTGGCTGAGCGGCGATTACCCCATGGCGCACGGTCAGCGCCACTCCGGCCGCACCCGGGAGATATCGCGGTTTAACGAGCCGCCTTACTCGATGTCCTCGTTGTCCAAACCTTGTGAGCGCCGATCGATCACTTCGTAATGCGTCGCGCGTGCATCGAAGCGCGAGAGCACCGCGCGAGCCTGATCGGGAACGTGGCTCCGCTCGGGATCCTCCCCGACAAAATCGACGATCGACTTCAAACTGTCGAACCACATGATGGTCTGGAACTCGAACTCATCCCCGCAATCGCGCTTCATCAGGTCGATGTGCTGGAATCCCTTGATCTTCATCCGCTCGATCCCGGGGATGACGATATTGCGCACGACATCCTCATAGGCGGCGGCGTTTTCCCGCGTCGTCCAGCCATGCCAGGTGCGACAGATCATCTGCTTGGTCCTTTCGTGCTCATGGCGAGAGAGATTTCAGTTACTTCAGCCACAATTGTGACGGTGAGTGACGGTGACACCCGCAACAATCCCCAAGTTGGTAGCCCACAATCTCAGCCATCACAAAGCTTCCGGAACCCTTTTCGCCGCCCGCCAGTTATCCCCGCTCCCAGCATGTAGGAGCGTACCCCATGACCGATACCAGCCACGACATCCGCACCCTCAACGGCCTGATCGCAACCACGCTCGACAGCGTGGACGGCTATACCGAGGCGGCAAAGGACGCGGAGAATAGCCGCTATGTCGAGATGTTCACCGCGCGCGCCGGCGAGCGCCGTCAGGTTGTCACCGCATTGCAGGGCGAAGTCTCGCGGCTCGGCGGCAACCCGGAGGATGACGGCACGATCCTGGCCGGTGCGCACCGCATGTTCCTCAACCTCAAGGCCGCCGTCACCGGCAATGACGACAAGGCGATCGTCAGCGAAGTCGAACGCGGCGAGGATCATATCAAGGCCAAGTTCGAGGACGCCCGCGCCGATAACGACCTGTCGCCGGAAACCCGCTCGGCGATCGACACCGCCTATGGTTCGGTACGTCAGGGCCATGACGAAATGCGCGACCTGAAGCATTCGCTGCAGGGTACCAACTAAGTTACGATCGGCCTGGATCGGCGGCATGGGTGTCCATCCATGCCGCCGGTCGGTGCCCTGTCGCCGCCCCGTTCGGCGTTGCTGAATCGACTCAGTCGATCCCCGAACCCAGCGACCACCGAATGACCGCTATTGCGTCTTCGTCGTCTCGTAGAAATTATCCGCGACCAGCGCCGCCTTGTTATAGGCCTCCCATGTCGGCCGCGCGGTCTCGACGGTGTAGCCGGTGGTCAGCGCACGTTCGTACATCGCCCAATAATTATACGCGCCCGCACACAGCGTACGGAGTTGCTCGTCGCCCGGGCCGGACAAGCGATAGGTCTGGTAATTGCTCACCGTGAAGTCGGCGCATGACGGCTTGTCGGCAAGCCAATTCTCTCCCTTGCCCGGCATCGCAACGGGCTCCGGCGTCGCGGGGGTTGCCGGTGCCGGCTTCTTTGCGGCCTCCGCCATCTCGGCGCGTGCCGACGCTTCCAGATCGTCCGCCGTCTTGCGCATGTCGTCGGCGGCGCTCCCCTCCATCATATTGGCCAGGTCGCGCATCTGTCGCGCGGCCTCGATCATCTGCTGATTGGTGTCTTGCGCATGGACTGGCGCGGTGCCGCACATGGCCGCGGCGACCGCGACGACAAGCATTTTCTTCATTCATATTCCCCCGGCTGACGTGGCCACGATAAGCGCATCGCCCTCTGCCGCAATCGGCCATTCGGGCGAGGCGCGTATCGCCCGGCTACGCCCGGTCGATCGATGTTCGGCACGCCGACAGATCAGGTCGCGGCTCCGTTTCGTCGGCGCTGCCGTTAGGGGAGCGGTGATTCAAATCTCCCGCCGGCGTCGTCACACCTGACCCGCGAAGCACGCATCGTACGCGATCGATGCCGCGCATCCCACCCGACCGTTTGAATCGAGCAGGCCGAATAAAGCAGATCATGATCAGCCCCGCCACTTCCCGATATTCCCGCAGCGCGCCCGTAATTTTCCCGTGGTGTCACACCGTTTTTCCCGCAGTTTTTCCCGTGGTTTCCCGCAGGACCGCCAAAAAAGCTTTTCCCGAAAAAATTCCCGTAACGACGGGAATCCGAACGACGCCAACGCCCACCGAATGCGCTGCCGCATCGCGGCGGATCATCCCGATTCAACCGCGTCCGCCGCGCCCGGGTCTCCGCCCCGGCTCTCCGTGCCGATTCAACATCTCCACCCCGCCGCTAAAGCCGCGCCTTGTCCTGCCGGATGAGCCGATCGGCCACGTTCGCGCATGGGGTTGCAGGAGGCACTGGTGCGCATACCATTCGAACACGACATGCCGGCCGATTTGATCGCGCCGATCGAGCCGACGGATCAGGCGGCAACGCAAACCGACACGCCGACGCAGGTCGAGGACCCGGTCGCCGACGAGCCGGTGGATACCGGGCCGATCGACATTGGGCCGGTCGACAGCGGGCCGGTCGACGCTCGATCAACCGATCAGCCGGACGAGGCGATCGCGCCGCCCATGAGGTCGCCCGCTACGCCCGACGCCGGCGCGGCACAGCGGCGCATCACGATGCAGCTCTATTCGCGGATGATGACCGACCTGAAGGTCCTGACCGGTGACGAACGCCTCGCGACCGACGCGGAGATCGACGAGGCGCTGAACCGCGCGGTGCGGGCGCTGGGTGTGTGGCAGCCGGCGCGTCGTGACGCAGTGTGGCGCAAGCCGGTGATCAATGAGCTAAATGGGGAAATCGCGCGACCGCAGTTGAGTGACGCAGCGGTATTTTCGAGCGATCGTCGGGCAGTATTGAACAAGTCATTCCTGGATGTCCGAACGCCTGTTGGTCAAATTGAATCCGACAGCCTGCTCGGCAGTCCGCCGATCCGTGCACTGGAGTCAGGCATCGACGGCCAATCTCCTGGAAATTCACGATACGGGAATGCAGCCGGTATCCATGCTCAGCTGGCGGGATCGGCAAAGGAGGTTGCTGATGTCAAGCTGGGGCCAAAAGACACGGCCTATCAAAACAACCTGATCCCGTTCGATAACGACATTGTCGAAAATCACCTTCTTCCTTCCGGACGAAGAAGGGCCGAGCTGGAAGGGTTATTTAAAGATAATAAGACGGACGATATCATATCGAAATATTTTCAAATAGTAATCGGTCGCGATTTCAGCCCGGAAAACCCACTCCGTAGGGAAGCGCAAAAGAATTTAATTGATAGCCTAAGGCTTCTTGTCCGAACCAGTGTCGGAAAGAGGATAATAATGAATATGGCTTATAAAGGAGTGAGACAGAAGATAATCCTGAGCACCATTGGAGAGACGCAGGCCATTTCTGGACAGGGGAGCGACATATTGTTCAACTTCCGACAGGCTGGAGAAGTTGGGGACATACCAGACGGAACAGATCCGATTTATCGTTTCTCTATAGCTCTCGCACATGAGCTGGGCCATTCCATTCTTGGATATTCGGATCCGGCAAAAATGGGAGGACGTCACGCTCCTCATATGGAAGTCTTTCGAAAATTGCCAAGGTCGACACAGAAGGGCATTCTCGATCGCGTAATTCCAAACGCGATGGGCGACAGCGTCAGGTATGTAGAGAATGCCATCAGGCACGAATTGGGTGTTGCTCCCAGGACCTCATATCTGAGAGAAAAAGAATGGAGGCCATACTATGAAGCATATAACAACGATATGTAACATTGGTGCAGCGTTAATCACCCTGTCTTTAATATCGTGCGCGGATTCGTCTAAATTGTCCGAACAAAAAATCGAAGAGTCCAATGCAAAATGCCCGGTACTATTCCAGTTTGACGAGAAGCAATATCTGGACTTGCGGAAGCCGTGGAATGCGGAAGAAGATGCCAGAAACCATATTCGTCGCGGAAAACGGCTGTTGATCCTGACCCCCAGCGACCTCGAAGGATTCAACGCACTGCACGATTATAAATACTCCAAGCTGTGGATGAGTATCGATAGAAATAGCGAAGAATATAAGAAGCAATGCAATGTCAAGATATCCGGCATCGGATCTGCGAAGGGAATACTCTACCAAATGGCGCGCCCGGACGAGTATGTTTGCCGGGATCAGGACGAGAATATGAAAAAATATTCCGAGCAGTATAATAACTACGTGCTTGAGGACATTGCCAATGACCCGAAATGTCGCGCTTTGTTGCGCCAGTGAATGCCGCTCTCCGGTCCTGGCGCATCCCAATGGCGCCTGCTTACCGGCCCCAGTATCTTGAGCGGTGGCGGCTGGCGGCCGCCGATGTGCTACCGCGTCCGGTCCAGATCACCGCGAGGACAGCCGTTCTTTCGCCGTACGGGACTACACCGCGCTACGACCCCGCCCGGCAACCGCACCGCATAGCCTCCGGCGAACCGCGCGTCCGGCCACAGATAATCGGTCGAGACATATTGCGCGCCGCTGGCCAGCGCTGCCTCGCGCCGCCGCGTGTCGTTGACGCGCGCTTCCTTGGTGTCGGCATCGGCGCGGGTGCGCACCAGGTAACCCGCCGCGACGTCGCGCGCGATGCGTGCGCCTTCCGCGATCGAGTCGTTGATCGTCAGATAGGCGGCGGCGGGCGATTCCTCGTCGGTGTTGATGAAGAACACCCGGCCTTCGAGCGACCTCCGCGCGCCGCGATACGCCGCGACCTTGGCCGGCGTTTCGTCCAGCGCGAACAGGAACTTGCCGCGCGCATTGTCCAATGTCGGCCAGTTGTTCGCGCGCACCGCGTCACGCAGCGTCGGATATCTGCCCTGCACCTGGTCGGGCACGATCAGCTTGGCCGGCGGCAGCACCGCGCGGATTTCGGCATCGAGCGCGTCCCACGCCGCCGCGTCGAACGGCAGCGCATCGACCCCGCCGCGCGCCGCGAGCTGTTCGTCCTTGGCATTGAACAGCAACAGGATCGGCACGTGCCGGGGGTGCGCGTCCGACCAGCGCTTAAGGATCGTCAGGCACTCGGTCAGCAGCACGCAGCTGCTCGAATTGTCGATGCCGGGCACGTGCAGCACCTTGAATCCGGGACGTCGCAAGACGGGATCGGCCGAGCCCCTGGCGTAATGGCCGCCCTTCGGATCGTAATTGACGTCGATCTCGATCTGCCGCGCGCCAGCGTCGAGCTGCTCGGTCAGCGGGCGATGCGCGTAATCGAGCGACTCCGCGATCGCCGGATCGACCGCGCGGACCATCGCCATGGTCCTGGCCGGCATCGCCAGCTTGTAGCTGTTATGCGTGCCGACGACGCTGATGTCGTTCGACCGCAACGGCCCCTTGCGGATGGCGACGGGGGCGGGAGCGGCTGGGGTCGTAGCGGCCTGCGCCGCACCCGTCGCAAGCCCCGTCGCAAGCAATGCCATCAGGGACAGAATCATCCGCTCTCTCCGCCGATCGGGTCAGTGCTGGATAACTGCCCCTTTACAGCGGGACGAGCAACAGGCGCGACCAACGCCGTGACGGCGGAGCAGCAACAGCTCGGCCTGGTCCTGACTGGCGGGACGCTGCGCCCCGTCGCCGGCACCTATACCGTGCCCGGCCTCGATTCGGTACGCTCGGATATCCGCCAGACATTGATCGCGGACGCCCAGGACCAGGTCGTGCAGACCATTGGTCAGGCGGGCGGTCAGGCGGGATTTGGCTCGCCCGCTCCTGTGGTGCGACGAGCCTGGCACTTTGCCGGAACAGCCGCGCGCGCCGCCCGTTGAGACAACAATCTCGAACGATCCGGAGCCCGACCATGGCCGCCAAACCTCGCACCCCTACACGTGCCGCAGCAAAGGCCCCGCGCAAGCCCGCCCCGCGCAAGCCCGTATCGCCGCGCGGATCGGCGCTCAATACGTCGACGATATTGTCGGTCGGCGCCGCCGTGCTGACCGTCGGCGCGGCGGTTGCCGGCTGGCTGGCCCGGCGTCAGATCGCCGCCTGGGCCGCGCCCGGCTCGGCCGAGCATGAAGCACCCGACCTTGCGCTCGATCGACCCCGGCCGAATGGCGAAGACCGCGCGCCGGTCGCTTTCCGCCCCGACATGGACGCCCCAATGTCCCCTGCCGAACGCGAGGCGCTACGTCCCGCGCCGAGCCCGGTCGAGGACCGCGGAGGGATGAATTCGCAAACCGGCGCGGCGAACTGACGGGAACGCCTTCCCATGTACGACCCGCCGGTCGCGCCTAATATGAACGCCCCCGCAACGAATTCCAATTCCGTGCATTACGCCTTCATAACAACGGGAGAGACGAAATGCGCGCACTTACCCTCGGCCTGGTTGCGGTGGCTGCCACATTGGTATCCGGCTGCGAAACCTATGGTGATGGCGGGGCCGACCCCCGCTATTCCAGCTACAGCCAGTACGACTATAACCGCCCCGATCCGTCCTATAACGGCTATGACGCCGGGCGCTATTATCGCGAGGACAATCGCCGCTATCGCGAACGCCGCCTGACCCGCAACGACCGTGTCTATCGCGGTCAGGATGGCCGTTATTATTGCCGCCGCAACGATGGCACGACCGGCCTGATCGTCGGCGGCGTCGCCGGAGGCGTGCTCGGCAACGTGATCGCGCCAGGTGGTTCGGAAGTGCTCGGCACCGTGCTTGGCGCGATCGGCGGCGCGATCGCCGGCAAGGCGATCGACAAGAACGGCAGCAACGCCCGTTGCCGCTGAGAAAGTACTAGCCGCGTTCTGACCCCTCGCCCCGTCCCGTAATATTCGCAGGACGGGGCAGGGCAGGAATGCGGTTATGAGCGATCGTTTGGCAAGCGCTGACAGCGGATCGCGGATCGCTCGCTGTCGGCCCCGAACCCCCCGCGCTGAAAGGGGAGGGGCTAAGAAGAACTTCGCCGCATCACCCTCTTCAATATGCGTCCGAGCACGACCAGCGCCGCCACCGCGCCGCCCGATATTCCCACCGCGATCACCACCGCCGCGATCGGATTGGCCAGTGCGAGGACCAGCAGCCCGCCGGTTGCGACATCCTCGCCGGTCGATACGACGATGTTGCTCACCGGTTCCGGGCTGGCGTTGACCAACGCGCGCGTGCCCGCCTTGGCGCTGTGCGTGAGCAGCGACGCGCCGCCGCCTAGCAGCACCGCAATCACTTGCCATTCGGGCTTGCTCGGGTCGACGATCGCCAGCGCGAGCATCGCACCGCCGACCGGCCGCACCAGCGTGTGCACCGCGTCCCAAGCGCTGTCGATCCACATCACCTTGTCGGCGGCGAACTCGATCACCGCCAGCAAGCCCGCGACGCCGAGCACCCAGGGATTTGCCAGCACGTCGAGCTGCATCAAATGACCCGGCAGCGCGACCCATCCACTGCGCATCGCCACGCCGACCGCGAACACGCACAGATACAGCCGCCACCCGGCGAGCAAGCTGACGCTCGCCGCCACGCCGAGGATTTCGATGATGCTCATGCGGGGCTCATGCCGCCGCCGCCTTGCGCGCGATCTGGCGATCGACCCGGCGCAGGAACAGTCGCTGCCAGATCGGGATGGTCAGCAACCCCATCTGGCTGAAGCGCGGGTCGATGAACGCGATCAGCAGCGCACACAGCGCGCCGAAGATCACCGTCCCGCTACGCGCCCGGACATAAGCGATCACCTCCGGCGAGGCATCGGTCGCGACGACCGGCGCGGAGGTCACGATGAACATCAACCGCCGGTTGAGCAGCCCGGTCAGCAACAAGGTCGCCGCATAGAGCGCGGAGGGCACCAGCGTACCGGTATTGGCGCTCATGAACGCGGTCGCGAACGGCATGAAGACGATCGTGCACAACACCATCAGGTTGGCGCCGACCAGCCGCTCCGAATAATGCGCGGCGAGCCCGAACATGCGATGATGCGCCGCCCAGAAGGCCCCGATCACGAAGAAGCTGACCACGAAGCCGAAGAAGTTCGGCATCAGATGCCAGAGCGCCTCGAGATAGGCTTGATCCGTTGAGCCGTACGGCAGGTCGGGGACATGCACTTCGATGATCAGCAGCGTGATGGCGATCGCGAACACCGCGTCGGAGAAGAAGATCAGCCGTTCGAGCGAATGCTCGGGGCCGCTCGGCCGGTCGCCCTTTGCACGTGTGGTCATGATCGGCTTTTTCCCCCGGGAGCGTCGCTCGCATTACTTAACCGGGGCGGGACAGGGTGCAAGCGGTCAAGCTAATCCTCCCCGGAACGGGGAGGGGGACCGCGCGCTCCTTCAGCGTGTGGTGGAGGGGGCGTGCCAAGCAGCGTCACGATGCCGGCCCACCCCCTTGTATCTAGACGAGCACGGCTCGTTTCTGCTGGAAGCGACTGAGCGCCGGGGTGGGTGGCCACCCACCCCGGCGCGGCGGCGATGTCG